>NZ_FIZY01000013.1 GCF_900060185.1 Grimontia marina
AAAGAAAGACTCAGACCTATTCATTGCCATGCTGGAGAAGCTAAAGTGGCACTACCGCCGAGCCAAAAGTGTCACCTTGATACTGGATAACTACATCATCCACAAAAGTAAAAAAACGAAGGCTTGGCTCAAGAAGAACCCAAAGTTCAGGCTGCTGTTCCAGCCCGTTTATTGCCCTTGGGTCAACGTCATAGAACGATTGTGGAATGCTCTCCATGAGACAATTACTCGGAATCACAGGTGTAAACATATGTGGCAATTGCTCAGGAAGGTGAAGCACTTTATGGATAACGTATCGCCGTACCCGGGAGGTTGCCACGGCACGGCGAAAATGTAGCACTATTCGGATCAGTTATTTAGCGTTCATGCGTGTCATATACCAAACACTCGGTGAAACAGTTAGCTTTGACTCACCCTTTCTGCCGCAGTGGCTTATCAAAGGAGAAGGGCCAAGCCTGGAGGCGCTCAAAGCATCACCTCCTGAATTTGATGTGAGTATATTCCCTGCGCTCAAATAGTAACTCAAAGCCACCCAACTCTGGGTGGCTCCCATCGTTCTTCCTAAACTGAAGTTATCCGAAAAAGGCGGTTGTGAATAAACCCGCTAACTCACTTTTGTCCACTCATTTCTTCGCTGGGTAACGTCCTTCTAGTTTTCAATGCCAAGGGCAAACAAAGAATACGTTCGGGATGACCACCATTGTCATACCTTTCTTGTTTGTCCGAAGTGTAATGGCACTGATACGATGATTAACAAGACAAAAGGCATTATGTTGAAGTCGGCCGCATTTTTTAACGACGAGGGCTGTCTCATATGTAAAACGGCATTGGTTCATTTACCGAATATATGTCGGTAACTGTCTGCTTTAAAAATTAAATTTATTTTCTCAGCTTCTAGACGTCATGAGTAAACCGGTATTCTCAATGTTGAATTTTTCTATATTCCGACTAGCTTATTTTTCGATGAAAAAATTTATCCGTAGCCGTTTTCAGGGTGCACTGATTGGGGTCATAGGTTTAACACGTTTTGCAGTCGTTTGAAGCTGTTGTTTGAGGACATATGATGTATTTAAGAAAGTCATCCGGGTGTTACCACCATTGTCGTTCAGACTCTTTATAAGTATTAATCTAACAACATTCGACTAATTGTTGTGTGTGATGACTAATTTTCATGACATTAGGGAAAGCAATGAGATCTCCAAAGATACCTGATAATGAAGTAGAGCGTTTACACGCGCTTAGGGCACTCGAAATTTTAGACACCTCTCAGGAAGAGAGATTTGATAGGGTAACGAGAGTGGCCAAACGCTTATTTGGTGTTTCTATCTCACTTGTTAGCTTTGTTGACGAGAACAGACAATGGTTTAAATCAGCTCAAGGCTTGGATGTGAAAGAAACACCGAGAGAAATTTCGTTCTGTGGTCACGCGATCAATGATGACAACTTGTTTGTTATTCCAAATGCGAAAGATGATAAAAGGTTTTGTGATAACCCTCTTGTAACTGATGCTCCTAACATTCGTTTTTATGCGGGATATCCTCTGAAACTCAGGCCTGGTGTCCACATTGGAACATTCTGTTTGTTTGATATCGAACCTAGGGAAATGGGTGAGGAAGATCGTTTGCTTCTTCAAGATTTGGGGTCGATGATCGAGCAAGACATTAAGTCGCTACAAATGGCTAATTTGGATGAACTCACAATGATTCCTAATAGACGTGGCTTCTTATCACTCGCAAACTTTTCTCTCAAACTGTGTAGGCGTAAGAAACTCGGTAGTTCTATCATCGTTATTGATCTCAATAAGTTTAAGCCAATAAATGACAAATATGGTCACCATGAAGGAGATCATGCGTTGAAAACCATTGCTATGGAGTTATTTAACTCGTTTCGGGAATCTGATGTTGTTGGTCGCTTGGGGGGAGATGAATTTGTGGTGTTTCTAGCTGACTCCACTCCAGATATTGTCAAACATTGCTTATCTAGGTTCACTGATAATATGGCCAGAATAAATAGAAACAGTAACAAACCTTACAATATTGAATTTAGTTTTGGTTTTGGCCATTACGATCATGATAATCAGTTGTCGATAGAAGAAAGAATAATGCAAGCTGACAACGAAATGTACAAACAGAAAAACGCACGCTAATCATAGGGCGTTTCCAGCGGACTCCACTAGAAGAATAGACAGTGCCATAAAAACACAATTATCGGTTTCAACCTTGTATGCGCGCCAACTCGGGCTCACTCAGCATGCAAGGTCTGAATAACTACCCATTCGCGGGATATACCCAAACAGCCTGAAGATGCAGGATTCAGCGAGCATCTCCAGATTGTTTGGTAGTCTTAACTGGCCAGAAGATATGTAAGAGCGAGTGTGAGTGACTACAGATGACAAAATCCCTCTATTGTTTTAAGAATGTGGACGAAAGATGTTTACTCGAAGCGCACTTTTTTACTGACACACAGTGATTCAGGTGTTTCAATCAGTTTGCCCTAGAAACGCCCTTAATTAGAACGTTTTGTGTCATTGTGTTTCCGCATAAAGCTCATTTAGGGATAATGACTTCAATCCTTGAACAAAAAATCCCCTCGCGTTTCCGCAGAGGGGGATTTTTATCATAGGGTAATCAAACAGCCTTACTTCGCTTTTCGCTGCTCTGCCTTCTTAGCCAGCTTTTCATTTCTCCGCTGGGTAATGATTTGGTCTGCTTCACCGCCAACGTGAATTTCGCCGCGTGCCCTTGAGAGCTGCACTTGCTTTTCACGCTCACGGAAACGGGCTTTTTGCTCGTCGGTGTGTTTGTCTATGCACTTAGGGCAGCTGACGCCTTGCTCGAACGCTTCTGACTGTATGTCTTCTTCAGTGATAGGCAGGCGGCAGGCGTTACACATGGCGTAGCCGCTCTTTTCAAGCTGGTGGTTTACTGCCACTCGGCCATCAAACACATAGCAATCCCCCTCCCAGAGACTCTCTTCCTGAGGCACTTCTTCTAGGTATTTCAGAATGCCGCCTTCCAGGTGGTAAACCTCGTCAAAACCTTGCTCTTTCATATAGGCAGTCGACTTTTCACAACGAATACCGCCCGTACAGAACATCGCGACTTTCTTATGTTTGGCCGGGTCCATATTCTGGGCGACGTATTCCGGGAACTCGCGGAAAGTGTCGGTTTTTGGGTTAACCGCATTCTTGAAGGTGCCGATTTCGATTTCATAATCGTTGCGGGTATCCACCACAAACACTTCCGGGTCGGAAATCAGGTCGTTCCAGTCTTCAGGCTTCACATAGGTTCCGACCACATGACGCGGGTCGATGCCTTCTACACCCAAGGTGACGATCTCCTTCTTGAGTTTCACTTTGGTGCGGTTGAATGGCTGGTTTTCGTCGAATGACTCTTTATAGACGGTATCAGCAAGGCGAGGGTCTTTCTTAAGCCATGCCAATAGGGTGTCGATGCCTTCGCGCGTGGAGGCGACGGTGCCGTTAATCCCTTCATTCGCCAGCAGCAAGGTGCCGCGAATTTCATTCTTCTCCATTAGCGCCTTCAATGGCTCACGGAGTTCCACATAATCTTCAAGGCGCACAAATTTGTAGAGCGCGCATACAACGTATTGATTCATTTTATTTTCCATTTAGCGGGCTGGAGCGTAAATCCAGAGCTTCCTTAGTTGAGCGGTTGAAGTATAGCGAAGCAGGAAACGGCTAAATACGGATAGAGTGTGTGGTTATCGGCTTATCATGTAGGCCAATTACACATCGAAGCCTCTGCCTTGCATAAAATCCCCACAAACTGCTGCAAAAATCATCACCAAAGGTCAACAGACCCTAGGGTCTGTTGACCTTTGGTGGTTAAATTTTGTTCTCGCTATAAGCGTTTTAGGCGCGGCGAGGTGTGTGCTGCCTAGTCATTCTAAGCAAATACACCTCAACAAAGCATAAAACGCTTAGAGCAGAACCCTTCGGGCAGCGTTTGTGGGGAATTTCTGCTGCGTTATCAGCTTCTCATGTAGGCCAGCTACACATCGAAGCCTCTGCCTTGCATAAAATCCCCACAAACTGCTGCAAAAATCATCACCAAAGGTCAGCAGACCCTAGAAACTAGTCATAGTTTTTTACCCATTATCAAAAACAAAAGACAAAACCTGACATGGCATATCGCTATCGTATTGAGTCTGTGCCCAAACAATCTGAAGATGCGTGGTTCAACTCGCCCGAAGGGAGGGCCTTAATGCGCCCACTTTTTATTTTAATTTCAAATAAGTAGAGCGAATATTCCTCGCAATATTTGCCACGAATTGAATGTATTGATGACCTCTGAATGGGAGCATCTTAAGGTTGCTTGGGTATCACTCTGATCAAATATTCTAAGGGACGAGATAATGGGCTTTTCACTTTCTTGGGTGGCAGTCAAAACCGACGATCAAAGCGCAGTGTTGAAATCCTTAGGGTTAACCGCAACGACAGAAACTGACGAGTATTTTGAATCTGATTTTGCGGGTGCGGCCTTGCTGGATGATTGGTATCTGGTGGTCGCAAAGAAAGCGGATAACCAATTGATTTCCGAGGGATCGCTGACTGCGCTTTCCCAAGTCGGAATGGTCATCGCCTGTGCGGTGGAAGAGCACGTGATGACCTCTTCTGCTGAGTGTTGGTTTTTCGGGCAGCGCCGCTGGCAGGTAACTCACGACGGGCAGAAAGACCGCTTGAACTTGACTGCTGAGGGGCAATTGCCAGCGAGGTTTGAGACGTTGAAAGCGCAGTATATGACAGAGCAGAAAGCTGAAGCTGGTGAGTCTACTGACATCGATCTTATCTTCGACATTCCGCTGATACTTGCCAGTGCCTTGGTGGGTTTTAAGCATGATGAAGATTGTAGTGATGTGCTAGCTAATGGCCTCCCTTTGAAGCTTTCAGTTAGCCAAGCACCAGAAACGACATTTACCCTTGAAATTAAAAAGCCGTGGTGGAAGTTCTGGTGATAAATCGCTCGGACAGAGCATGAATTTTCTGCGTTTTTCTGTGGCGCGAATGTCGCCGTTTAGCTGGGTTTCACTGGAAACCGGAGCGCGCTCCGCCTTGAAGGTGTTTGCACTCGAAGCATTAGGTTGCGCAGTGTAGACTGCTGGCAGAACTGACCCAATAACATGAGGCAAATGATGCAGCCAACTACGCAAGCATCTTCGCAGGAAACTATGCAAGGAACTATTCAAGGAAAGATGCAAGCAAAGGGTGCGTACTTGAACACACTCCAAACAGTTTTTGGCTTTGAGGGCTTACGCGGTGGTCAGCAGAATGTGATCGAAAGGGTGCTGTCAGGGCATTCCTCGGCGGCCATCTTTCCGACAGGTTCGGGCAAATCACTCTGCTATCAACTTCCCGCATTGCACTTGCCGCATCTGACCTTGGTGATTTCTCCGTTGCTCGCACTGATGAAAGACCAGCTCGATTTTCTGCGTGGAAAGGGCATTGCTGCTGCCTCGATTGATTCTTCCCTGACCTATGATGAATCGCGCGAAGTGATGCGCTCGGTGAAAGCAGGCGAAACCAAAATCCTGATGATTTCCGTTGAGCGTTTGAAGAATGAACGCTTCCGTCAGTTTATTTCCTCGGTGCCAATTTCCTTACTGGTGGTGGACGAAGCGCACTGTATTTCAGAGTGGGGGCATAACTTCCGTCCTGATTATCTGAAGCTGCCGGCTTACCGCACTCAGCTCAATATCCCTCAAGTGTTGCTTCTCACCGCGACTGCAACACCGCAGGTTATCGAAGACATGCGCAATAAGTTCGGGATCACCTCTGAAAACGTCGAGGTAACGGGTTTTTATCGTCAGAACTTGGATCTCAATGTGCTTCCTTGCAGCGAAGAAGACAAAGACGAGGCCCTACTGAACTTGATGAAGACGGTACCCCTCCATCAATCAACCATTATTTATGTCACCTTGCAGCAAACTGCAGAGAGTGTGGCGGGCAAGCTGAGAGCAGCTGGCGTTACCGTACAGGCTTACCACGCGGGTATGGCAAGCGACGATCGCCAGCAGATTCAAAACGCCTTTATGCGTGGGGAAATCAACTGCATTGTGGCGACGATTGCTTTCGGCATGGGTGTGGATAAAGCCGATATTCGCGCTGTCATCCACTACAATTTGCCCAAATCAGTGGAAAACTACAGTCAGGAAATTGGACGCGCTGGGCGTGATGGTTTGCCATCGGTCTGTTCGGTACTTGCCAACCGCGAATCGGTCAGTGTGCTGGAAAACTTTGTTTATGGTGACACGCCAGATTTGATTGCCATTCGTGCCGTGATTGATGACATCGGTTCGACGCCTGCAGGCAAACCGTGGGAAGTGATGCTGACCCGCCTTTCCAAAGAATCCAATGTGCGCCAATTGCCGCTCAAAACCTTATTGGTTTACCTGGAGCTTGCAGGAATCATTGAGCCTCAATTCAGTTATTTTGCCGATTACCGTTTTAAAATGCTGGTGGGTGCAGAACAGATATTGAGCCAGTTTGAGGGGGAGAGAAGGCAATTTGTGGAGGCGATTTTCCAATGCTCGCCAAAATCGCGCACCTGGCATAGCGTGGACTTTGATGCGCTTTGGCAAGGCTACAGTGCGGAAAGAAAGCGAGCTGTCACCGCATTGGATTACTTTGCTGATAAAGGCTGGATTGAGCTTGAAAGCAAGCAGATGATGGACGTTTACCGCGTCATCCAGCTTCAGGCGTGTCAGGGCGAGCACGCGGCACCATTGAGCGAGCAGATGCATCAACTCTTCCTCACCAAAGAAGCGTCGGAAATTCAACGTGTAGAAGCCATGCTGTCGCTGTTTGAAACCGACACCTGTTTGAGTCACCGATTAGCGACATATTTCGCTGATCAGCATGCGCCTGCGCAGTGTGGTCATTGCTCGGTGTGTCGCGGTAATATCGCGCTGTTGCCGAAAGCCAGTGCTCAGGCGGAGGTGGATGCTGCTGAGTTGCAGCGTCTGATCCAGCCTTTACTTGAAGCCGCCGCGAAAGACCGCACGCAAGTCTCGGCAGAAGCGGTGACAAGGTTCCTTTGCGGCATTGCAACGCCGCTGACCGGACGTTTACGCGCTGGTAAAATGGAAGGGTTCGGCAAGCTGGCTGCCTATCCGTTTGCTCAGGTGAAAGCGCAAGTGGTGGCATTGCGTCTTTAAGCTGTTTGTGGGAGTGCGCCCAATCTGGCTTAAATGGTATTATTCGGCCATTAATTCGGGAAAATAGCGCCCGCTACGGAGTTAACATGGCAAAACTATCCTTACAAGAGCAGATGCTTCAAGCTGGTCTTATCGACAAAAAGAAAATGAAGAAGGCCGGTAAGAGCTCGAAGAAATCGCGCACGCTGGCAAAAGAAGCCAAAGCGGCA
The DNA here is from genome assembly GCF_900060185.1 of Grimontia marina. Lineage (GTDB taxonomy): Bacteria > Pseudomonadota > Gammaproteobacteria > Enterobacterales > Vibrionaceae > Enterovibrio > Enterovibrio marinus. The sequence goes on from NZ_FIZY01000013.1 coordinate 7,386, forward strand.
GTCGAAGAAAAACGCGCCGCGCAAGTAGCTCAGGATCAGGAGCTGAACCGCCAGAAGCAGCAGGAAGCTGAGAAAAAGGCCATTACAGCGCAGGTGAAGCAACTGGTTGAGATGAACAAGATTGACCGTAAAGACGGTGATATTGGCTACAACTTCACTGACGGTACGCTGGTGAAAAAGATTTACGTCGACAAAGCGACGCAAGACCAGTTGGTGAATGGCCGTTTGGCGATTGCCCGCGACGGTGAAGGTTATGCGATTGTTCCTGGCGTGGTGGCGGACAAAATTGTTCAGCGAGATGAAAACACCATCGTACTGAACAACACGGTGGATGAGCAGGCGATGGACGAGGACGATCCATACGCAGACTTCAAGATCCCTGATGATCTGATGTGGTAAGCACAGCCTGTTGATGAATAAGAAAAAGCCCTGTCTCCGGACAGGGCTTTTTGCTTTTATACCAATCACAGTAGTTAGCTGATCAGAAATAGCGCAGGAAAAATGCTCGAGAACAAGGCGAAAAATTTCGATAAGTAGTTATTCTACAATAAAATTTTTCAACGCAGTTATCGAGCATTTTAACAAGCTAGGATGAGCAGATACTTACTACGATTGGTATTAGCTGGTGGCTTCCGCAGGCCGTTTTTTCTTGCGGTTTCTCGGGTGATTCACCGGCACTGCCGACAGCAGTGTTTGGGTGTATTCATGTTGCGGGTCGGCATACAGGGCTTTTGCGTTACCGTATTCCACCATGTTGCCAAAATACATCACCGCGACGTTATCCGAGACCTGACGCACCACAGAAAGGTCGTGGGAGATGAAAATCATCGCCAGGTTCATTTCCTGTTGCAGCTTTATCAGCAAGTTCAGGATTTGCGCCTGCACAGATACATCCAGTGCGGAGACGGACTCATCACAAATCAGCAGCTTAGGTTTGAGCGCAATCGCTCGTGCTATGCCGATGCGCTGACGCTGACCGCCGGAAAACTCATGGGGATAACGGCTGGCGGCTTCCACGGGTAAGCCAACTTTTACTAAGAGTTCCTCTGCCCACAGTTTGCGTTCTGCGCGGGTGCCGATGTTGTGGATCTCGAAGGGCTCTTCCAGAATCATGCCCACGGTGTGGCGCTGATTAAGTGATTCCAGCGGATCCTGAAACACGATTTGCATGTCTTTACGAAGCGGACGCATAGCACGCGGGCTGAGGTCGGTGATATCTTTACCTTCAAAGAAAATCTTGCCACCGGTTGGCTCATAAAGCTTAAGAATGGTGCGCCCAAGGGTGCTTTTTCCGCAGCCGGATTCGCCCACTAGACCTAAGGTTTCGCCACGTTCCACGCTGAAAGAAACGCCATCCACTGCTTTGATGGTGTAGCCCTTTTTGAAAATGCCTTTGCCGGAAACGAAGTGTTTGCAAAGGTTGTCGATTCTTAGCAACTCTTCCATGGTTAACCTCGAAATTCCGGAAACAGCGCAGGGTCGATCTCAGGGATATCGATCAACTGCTTGGGTTCGGTGGTAAGATCGGGTATCAGGCCGAGCAAGCGCTTGGTATAAGGGTGCTGAGGGTAGTCAAACAGATTGAACACGTCGGCATTCTCGACGATTTTCCCGCCATACATGACCGCCACGTCGTCACAGATTTCCGCGACTACGCCCAAATCGTGAGTGATGAAAATCATCCCCATACCAGTTTCTTCCTGTAGGTCATTCATCAGGTCGAGAATGGAGGCTTGAACGGTGACATCTAATGCGGTGGTGGGTTCGTCACAGATCAGAATATCGGGCCTGCAGGCCAATGCCATCGCAATCATCACGCGTTGTCGCATGCCACCTGAAAGGTTATGCGGGTATTCATTGAACCGTTTTTCCGGCATCGGAATTTTTACTTTTTCCAGCATTTCAAGGGCGGCAGCCTGCCGTTCTTTTTTGTTCATCTCTGGGTGATGGAGAGCGAGCACTTCGGTGAGCTGTTTGCCAATCGAATGCACCGGATTCAGCGCGGTCATCGGATCCTGAAAAATCATGGAAATCCGGTTGCCGCGCATTTGGTACATTTCTTCCGGCGGCAGGCTGATCAAATTCGTGCCGCGATAGAGGATCTCACCTGCGGTGACCTGCCCATAAGGCTTGGGTAGCAAGCCCATGATAGACATAGCAGTCACGCTTTTACCACTGCCTGATTCGCCAACTAAACCCAGCGTTCGGCCTGCCATGACATCAAAATTCACGCCGTGGAGGATTTTCACCACACCGTCATCGGTGGTGAATTCGGTTTCCAATCCGCGGACGCTGAGAACCGGTGCCGTCATCTTTCCTACCTTATCACTTGTAGCGATCATCAATCACAGTCACCGGTTCAAACGTCTTATCATCGTCCATGGCGTCGAGGGTTTCTTTTTTTACGTCTGCATCAAGCCAGAAGGTGCTATAGCCCATCGCACCGCCAATTGTGAACAGGGTATCTGTCCACTTTTGCATTGGGTTCTCTGGGTACTTAACCCAACGCCAATGACCCTGTCGTGTCCATGGAACGATATAACTTGGTGAGACAACAGCAGCTTCTTGAATGATGCGTTGCATCTCCTTTGACTGCTGGTGTTTTTTGCTGATGTCGAATTCAACCCGATATTGTTCAATCAGCTTATCCAGTTCGGGGGTGCTGAAGTTGGTAAAGTTGTTGGTTTGTGGCTTGTTGGCGTTGTCGGAATGAAAGTACTGCCAATAACCTGGGGTTTCACTGGCACCCATGTTGATGAATGCAATCTGGTGTTTTTTCTCCGACACATATTTAAAGCCTGTGGCACCATCAATGAGCTTTAGAGAGAATTCCAAGCCTGCCAGCTTTGACTGCTCTTTGAGGTAGGCCATTCGAGGAGTGAAAAAGGCTAGGGGGTATACCAGCTCAAATGATAGGCGCTCGCCCTTATCATTGACACGAATTCCGTCTGAGCCGATTTTGTCGAAGCCAGCTTTGATAAAGTACTCTGTTGCTTTATCGATGTTGAAGTCAGGCGCTTTGGCATCAGGCCAGGAGTATTCACCGTGTCCTGAGCCCATGGCATGGGGTTTGCGTTGGTAATCTCCTCGAATTAGCTTTTCAATCAGGCCATCAAAGTCAGTGGCATGCATAATACCGCGACGTACGTTGATGTTATCCAGTATTGGCATGGCTGTGTTCAGCCAAAGGCCACCGCCGCCTTGTGGTGTTTCATTGAAGCCCCAGAATTTCTGGATATACCCTTTTTTGTATGCGTCCCCGTCAGTTTTCTCATGCCAGATTTCCGGGAGTGTGAGATCGTAGATATCCAGTTTTCCCTTTTCAAAATGCTGTCTGGACACATCCGTATCGCGAATCACGGTCATGCGGATTTTGTCGACATTGTAGCGGTTTTGGTAATAACGGTTGTCGTAACCCCACCAATCTTCGCCTACGTGCTTAAAGGTTACACTTTTGCCTTTCTTAATATCATCTACAAAATATGGCCCCGTGCTGGGTTCGGGCTTGAAGTTGTATTTACGGACAAAGTTGTCGTCAACACCATCGCCATTCTTGTCCTTGCCGGATGCATAAAAATGCTGTGGGCGAGGAACGAGCCCACCGACCGTTCGCATCAACTCCTCTGGGTTCTTCTCATCCACTGTACTAGCGGCAATTGTATGGTCATCAATTTTCACTACATTGGCGATAGTCTTGGTGTAGTAATCGTTGTACCAAGGGGCGACGATATCCTTCGAGCGGTAGAACTGAAGCATAAACACAAAATCATCAGCAGTCAGAGGCTTGCCGTCATTCCATTTTGCCTTTGGGTTGAGCTTAAAGTAGATGGTTTTGTTGTCGCCAGCGTAAGCCCAATCTGTCGCGATAGCTGGTATCCAATTGAGTGTATCGGGATGACGTGTCACCAGTCCGGGTACTTCATCGAGAAAATAACCACGGAGGCCTGAATTGGAATCAGGCCCTACGCTTCGCAGCGTCAGTGGGAAGCTGGATAAATGGGTACGTAATGTGCCGCCGCGTTTGGCTTTATCAGACGCAAAAACCGGATCGTCCCAGTTTGTCTGCCAGTTAAGGTTGGCAGGAAGTTCAGCGGCTTGCGCGGTGAAGGCGAGTGCGCTTAAAGCGGCAAGTGTGGTCAATTTAAACATGGTCACTTCCTTGTCAGACATAACGGGTGAATTTTTTCGGGTCGAATGCAGCGCGAACCGCATCGCCAATAAAGGTCACCATGGTGAGCACCAACACGGTGGCGGTCACCACCGAGGTGACAATCCAAGGGCTGTCGAGGTTAGACTTACCTTGCTGCAATAACTCGCCCCAACTCGGTGTTGGTGGCGCAAGACCAAGGCCTAGATAATCTAGCGCGGTCAACGCGGTAATGTTAGCCACAATGGTGAAGGGTGCCAGAGTGATCACCATGACCATGGTGTTGGGCAGAATATGTTTCAGCAGGATACGCGAAGTAGAAGCGCCGAGTGCTCTCGCAGCCATCACGTATTCCCGTGCGGATTCTTTGTAGGTCATGGTCCGCATGTACCAGGTTATCCCCATCCAGCCGAATATGACGTTGATGGCAACAAAAAGGGTGAAGGTGGGCTTGGTGATCGACACCAGTATCATGATGACGTAAAGGAAAGGGATCATCGACCAGACTTCAATAAAGCGCTGGCTGATGAGGTCGAACTTGCCACCGAAAAAGCCCATGGCGCAGCCAATCACGGTACCAATCGCAAAACAGATGGTCATGGTGGTAAGGGCGTACATCATGGCGATGCGGAACCCATAGAATAGGCGCGCCAGTACATCACGGCCAATGACATCGGTACCGAGGTAGTGCTTAGATTCAATGCTCGGCGCATAAGGAGGGAACTCCCCTTCGATGAAGTCTTGCTCATACGGGTTCCAAGGCACCAAAGGCATGATAACGAAGTTGCTATTGTCTTCTTTCTCAAACTGGGCTTGTAGTTCGCGATAGTTGGCTTCGCTTTGGTAACCCTGTCCAAACTCGGTGCCGAGGCGCACATCACTTACCACAGGGAAGAATAACTCTCCGTTGTAGCGCACCATCAAGGCTTTGCTGTTAATGAAAAATTCTGCAAATAGGGAAAGGACCAGCAAGATAGAGAGGACAATGAAAGACCAGTAACCTGGTTTGATCTCTTTGAAGCGTTTTATCTTCTTTTGCGTCAGTGGGCTGAGAGTCATCATCATTCACCAAACCTTACCCGCGGATCCACGAGCGCCACACAGATATCTGAAACGATGTTACCCACCAGCAGCATGGCGGCATTCAGTGCCACAATGGCCATGACGACCGGATAATCCCTTTCCATAATGGCTTCATAGCCAAGCAGGCCAATGCCATCGATGTTGAACACCACTTCGATGAGGAAGGAGCCCGTCAGGAAGAACAACAGCGAGTTACCGAAATGGCTCGCCAGAGGAATCAAACTGTTCTGCATTGCGTGTTTACGCACGGCGTCTTTGAATGGTAGACCTTTGGCGATTGCCGTTCGGATGTAATCCGCGGAGAGGTTCTCCATCAGGTTGTTCTTCATGGTGATGGTCAGGGTGGCAAAATCCCCGATGATGTAACAAATCAGCGGCAGCACGGCATGCCAGAGCACGTCTTTGATCATCTCGCCTTTGGACTCTAAATCGTCAAAGTCGTCAGAGGTAAACCCTCCCATGGGGAACCAATCGAGGTGGAAGGAGAAAACACTCAATAGCAGGATGCCGACCACATAACCTGGAAGGGCATAACCCACAAAGATAAGCACGGAAGAGGCGTTATCAAAGGCAGTATTGTGCTTAACGGCTTTGTAGTAGCCGAGAGGGATCGAGACCAAATAGGCAATCAGGAAAGTCATGCCACCGTAGAACATAGAGACAGGGAGCCGCTCGATAATCATATCCAATACGGGCTCGTAGTAGCGGGTCGACTCACCAAAATCGAGAACCAGAAGGCGGTTCAGCCATTCCCAATATGCCTCCATTACGGGCTTGTCGAGACCGTAGAAAGCGTTCAGTTCTTCGAGCTGATATTCATCCAACGAGGAGTTGTCCTGAAAGCTCTGGGTCTGTGCCGCGCCTTCCTGCATAAATTGGGATTGGGCGAGCATGCGCTCAACCGGGCCACCCGGTACAAAGCGGGTGATGGCAAAGATCACTAATGTGATGCCAAGAAATGTGGGAACGACGAGTAACAACCGTCGTAGTAAATAGGCTAGCACCGAAAGACTCTCTCCTTGTCTATGTGCGGAACAGTAGAAGTTGGCTAACTAAAGTAATGTGGTAGTTGGAGAAACATCTCAACCCCCCAGATCAATAAATGTGTGTACCCTCAGGTTTGTCATCATTGATTCGTACTTTCTTTTTATTCGCAAGCCAAATGCGCGAGAAATCGCAGCAAGTTGGTGCCAATTCCAGCTAACGCGTTTCGAACGTCTTTAACCGATCAAAGTTCAAGTTTTTTTATATGAACCTTGACAAAATTAGCCCTTGAAAAAATCAAGAAATGGAGAGATTATCCGCGCCCTCCTGTTCACACTATGTGCTATTAACCATGAACTTTACTCAGTTTGACTCTCTGCCACCGCCGCAGATCGCGGAGCGTGCTGCGGAAATTGGTGTAGCGAAAGCAACCAAAGACCCATTCAAATCATTCCTTCTGGCGATATCAGCCGGTATTCATATCGGTATTGCATTTATTTTCTATACAACTGTGACGACAGGTGCTGGCGACATGCCTTGGGGTATGACCCGTTTCGTCGGTGGTCTGGCCTTCAGTCTGGGTTTAATCCTAGTGATCATTACCGGTGGCGAGCTATTCACGAGTTCGGTACTCACTTTGGTGGCGCGAGCCAGTGGTAAGATTACCTGGGGCGCATTGTTTAAGAATTGGCTGGTTGTTTATGGCGGTAACTTGATTGGTGCGATTCTGCTGGTGATCTGCATGTTGATTGCCCAGCAGTACATGTTTGGCAATGGTCAGGTGGGTATCAACGCCATGAATATTGCCCAGCATAAACTACACCATGGTTTCCTGCAGGCTGTGGCGCTTGGCATTATGTGTAATGTGCTGGTGTGTATTGCGGTATGGATGACCTATTCGGGTCGTACACTGACTGACAAGATTCTGGTCATGATTCTTCCAGTGGCGATGTTTGTTTCATCAGGCTTTGAGCACTGCATTGCTAACATGTTCCAGGTGCCAATGGCGATTGGTATCAAATACTTTGCCCCGGAGTCTTTTTGGGCGACAACAGGTATGAACGTGGCAGATTTTGCTGATCTGACGTTCACCAATTTCTTTTTCAACAATCTGGTACCAGTGACTTTGGGTAATATCATCGGTGGTGGTCTGTTTGTTGGTATGTGGTATTGGATGATTTACCTACGCGACTAAGCCAAGGCAGGAAAGACAAAAAGGCCAGTGAGTGATCACTGGCCTTTCTTTCATGCTAAGGCATCAAAGCGCTTTGAACAGTAAGCGTCAGTACAAGGCGCGATTAAATACGATTAGTTAGTGCTGCTGTCATCCTTTACCTGACATTCCGGTGCTTCAGAGCCATCCGTGCAATCAGTGGTGGTTTCGCTGGCGAGTGCCAAGCCTGAAAAAAGTACGGCAAAGGTTAACATCAGTGTTTTGAACATCGTCATTTCGATTCTCCTGTTTCCATTGGAGTTAATAATTGCTATCTGTGTATTTGCTGCAGCACGTACACTTTGGTTCATAACCTACTGAGTTTTGTTAGCGTTTGGTAATGGTTGTGTTAGGCAGACTTTGTGTCTGAAAACTTATACGCTTGGTGATAAAAATAAAGAAGCCCCGTAAAGTAGCTTCTTTGGTTTCAGTCAGTTGGACAGAAACAGGTTAGGTTTCTATCGACACGTCATCCAATGGTTTACTACAGCAACTGAGGATATAACCTTCCTCAATCTCTTCCTCACTGATCCCGCCATTGTGTTCCATGTTAACGTTACCGGTCAGCAGCTTCACTTTGCATGAACCGCAAATCCCCATACCACAGGCCTTGGGAACGTGAATACCCAATTTGGTGCTTGCGGCATGCACGGTTTCATTCTCAGTGACTGTGACTGACATGCCTTCATCGATAAATTCCACGCAAAACCCTGCTTGCGGCAGTTCGTCGGCGATCTGCGCCAGCTCTGCGGATTCTTCTGCATCTTCAATCGCTTCCGGAGGGGTCTCGCCGAAGCTTTCTTCATGGTAGCGCGACATGTCGTAACCCATGTCGGTCAGCATGGCGCGAACGGCTCTCATATAGGGTTCTGGCCCACAACAGTAAACCTCCCGCTGGAGAACATCTGGTGCCATTAGCTCCAAAAGTTGCTGGTTCAGGAACCCGCGGTACCCATGCCAGCTTTCGCCTGTGTCATAGCGTTCACAGATGATGCTGAGTTCGAAGTTGTCGATACGGGACGCCATCAACTCAAGCTCTTTTTTGAAGATGATATCTTTCGGGGTTTGGGCACTGTGAACAAACTTCATGTCGACGGCGCTATTGGTGTCATACCACCATCTTGCCATCGACATCACTGGTGTAATGCCAACACCGCCAGATAGGAATAGTGCTTTATCCGTGGTGAAGTCCATGCAGTTGAAGTTGCCAACTGGACCATGTACGGCGATTTCGTCCTCTACACGAAGATTGTCGTGCAGCCAGTTGGAGACCAAACCGTTTTTCACCCGCTTGACCGTGATGGAGAAACTGTAGGGTACAGAAGGAGAAGAAGACATGGTGTAGCTGCGCATCACCTGCTCACCACCAATCTCCAGCTCTAGCGTCACGAACTGGCCCGGCTTGAAGAAAAACATGATGGGCGTCTGGCTCATAAAGCAAAAGGTTTTTACATCATGTGTTTCCTGAATCACCTTTACGCAGCGCACCACATGACGCCCATTTGCCCAGGTCTGTGTGTTGACCGGGTTGAGGCTGTCTTCGGGTAAGGCTTCCAGTTCGTTCATATTGATTTCCCCAAGATTTTTCATGGTTTCTTGAAGCGATTGTGTGGTGGATTCAGTGATTTAAATTACACAGGCACGACACAGACTTACCTGAATCCACTGCGCTCTTTTGTTGGTTTTATTCGTTCGCTTAAGTCAAAGACCTCAGCCCAGATTGTCCTTCAGCCTTTCACAATACCAATTGACGAAGTTGATCACGCCAAATTCATAGGTCTTGGAATAAGGACCTGGACGATAGCCTATCGAATTCACACCAAGTTGGTTGTTTTCCGACAGGGTTCTGTCCTGATCATTGGTGGCGTCCCAAACACGTCGCAAGTTTTCCGGGTCGTAATCAACACCTTCAACAGCATCCTTGTGCACCAACCAGCGGGTGATGACTTTAGTTTCCTGCGGGCTGATAGGAAGGATTTGGAAAGCAATGTGGTGGTCACCCATTCCGTGGTTCCAGGAGTTTGGAAGGTGAAGGATACGCAGGGCACCAAGGTCTGGAGAGGTAATACGTCCCAGCAATTTCTTACTGGCAGCTTGACCATCCATTGTCATTGAATGTGTCCCTTCCTTCAGCGGTGTCCTGACTATACGGTTTCGATTGTTGTAACGCATTTGGTATTGGTAAGGGATATCCATACCAGACCAGAAGGTTTGTTGCTTTTCAACCAGTGCGATAAATTCCGGTGTGGCGCGGGGGTCGTTGTTGTCGTCCCATTCCAGAAGGGAATTCAGTAGTTCGGGATGGGAGCTGTCGCAGTGATAGCATTCGCGGTTGTTTTCAACCACCAGTTTCCAGTTGGCTTTTTCGATGATTTCACTCTGTACTGCCACTTTGGCGTTGTAGAGATCATGTGGTTCCAGGTAGTACTCCATGTCCTGAACGAAGTCTTCGATAGGTGGTGGGTTGTCAGCCAGACAAACGAAAATGTATCCGCCAGCGACCTGACAATGCACAGATGACAACCCATGGGTCGAGCGATCGAAGCTCTCATCCATGTCTTGCCCGTGAAATACAAGAGAGCCGTCAAGGTCATAGGCCCATTGATGGTAAGGACAGACAAGTTTTGGAGACTTCCCTTTTGCCGTCAGGCAGATCTTGGAACCACGGTGACGGCATGTGTTGTGGAAAGCCCTGATTTGGTCCTGATTGTCGCGAAGAATGATGACGGAGCTCAGGCCAATGTCGGCAGTGATGAAACTACCACGTTTAGGTAGGTCACAGCTCACGCCAGCAAATATCCACTCTTTATGGAAAATCTCTTCCATATCGATCTGGAAAAGTGCCTCACTGTTATAGAACGGCTGTTCCAGCGTATGGTCCGGGATGCGTCTTTCGAGCATGGTTTTAACTGCATTGCGGTCTATGAGTGCATTATCTATGCGTTGTGTAGGCACTTTAGTCATCTTCTTTCCCTAGTGAAGTACCGGTCGTTTAAGTTCATCAGAACGTTCATCCAAACGCGGGGCCGTCTGCGTCCCCAAACGGCTCTTGGGCTGCTTGGGTCTAACTGCATAATGGCTTTGTTTCTCGGTAGAAAATTATTTAATTACGACTTCGGGATTGCTTGTATACGACCAAGAAGATAGAGCCCTCGGCATCATGGACTTTGCTGCGGTAGTTTGGAACGAGAATTGGTTTAGTCGCTGATGAGTACACCTACAAAGGAACGCCGTGGTGACAACGCCAGTCAAACTCACTGAATCAGGCATCTTCAGGTTATTTGGGTATAATGCATTTCTTTATGATTGAAATATTAATAGAGAAGTTGTATGCAATTGATTTTTTATATTTTCATGGTTTGGTAAAGTCATTTTTATTACAATGAAACTTAGGGGTGGGTGTTATGAAACCCGATTTTATTGTCGCATTTATACAAGTTATGTCGCTTCGTATTACACGAAAATTAAATTTCCATATCGTTTATTAAATAACGAGAGGAAGATCTATGTTAAGAAATTGTTATATTTTCAGATCTGCCCTACGCTGAGCGAGACCAATAAAAAAGGGTGGTTAAAAATGAAAAAAACGATAGCAATGCTCTCACTTTCAACAGCAGCTCTTTCTTTTTCAGCAACTGCCGCCATTGGCCAGCATCCTGTGGTGCTGGTTCATGGCTTGCAAGCCTCTCAACTGGCTGAAAGGCCTGGTCCATCCGAGGTTTCTGCCGACGGTGAACAATACTGGAAACAGTTTTGGAATACCCACGCAGATGTCCGCATTGACTGGCCAGCCCACGAGCGGGTAGCAGGTAAGATCGCTAGTGATTATGCGTGGCCGAAATTAAAACAACTTGCGCAAAGTAATACTTGTTCTAACGGATGTATATTTGTTACGCATTCCACGGGTGACTTGGTGACACGCTATATTTTAGATAACCAAGAAAACTGGCTTTTAAACGAAGGCTTACCTCCATTAAATATTATATCTACGTTTGATTTTGCTGGCGCAGGAGGAGGATCCGAGCTTGCTGATTTAGCGGTAAATATTATCGAAGGTGGTGGTGTTTTAAACACAACACTACGACTTGCAATAGCGCTTTGGCTCGGCGAAATACCAAATAGTAGTAATACTGGCGTATTAAATGATCTCAAAGTATCTAATGCTCGACAAATTGCCCCTTTCCCTGACGGTAGGGTTCCTCGCATCCGTTTTACTGGGGATTCAAGCGAGTATCTGGGCATCACCTCGTCTTTCTTGCCTGGTCATGACGATGGAGTTGTGGCTTCTCACTCCACTTGTGGTTCAAGCACTGTTGGCAGGTTCAGCAGTTGTTCACGTTCTGTCGCATACGACGGCAAACTGAGCTATCAATCGGGCGGCGTCTCGAGCTTTATGCCACAGCATTACCCTATGTTGATGGGCAAGGGTTATACCCATGATGGGGTGATTGGCAATATTCACCAAGGAAAAGTGACTGCAGCGAACAATCGCGTGTCTTTAGGGGACGGCTCGCAGGTTTCTGTCAACACATCTGATTCTTGGTCTTGGTGGAGCTGGACATACTACCGTTATGTAAACGGTTCTGATAGCCAAACCATGTCAGAGCTGGTGTCGAACCTGCGATAGCAGACAACGGAGGGGTATGGCTCCTCCGTTACTGGTTTCTGCGCCAAAGCGCGCTCAAATACAAGGATGACTCAATGATGAAAGCGGGGACGGTGCTGATAACTATGGTACTTGCTGGATTGGGTGTTTGGTTACTTGAAGATACCGAAGCAGAAGTACCCTTGCAGGAGTCTGCAGTCATGGCCTCAGACAATCAAAGGAAAGCCGCTTCTGAGCCTCAGCCTTTGCCACTCGCTAAGCAGAGCGCAACTGAACCGAAGACAAATGAAACCTTACCTGTGGTGGAGATCCCCGAAGCCATGACGGCGCAATTTTCTATGGTGGCGCAAACGTTTGAACAAGAGCTGCATTACCCACCTTATTCCCAGCCTATCTTATCAGCCGACAGCCCGTATCTTACACCGAACCGTTTTGCTGAAGTGGAAATGCCTGTGCTGGATGGGAAGGAATCGGCAGTCTTGTTTCTTGATAAATACCGCTTCTTCTATCCAGAACCAGTGCCTTTTAAAGTGAAAAGCTCGCTTCCCATCTTGGGCATGCGCTATTCATTGTTTGATATCGCTAGCCGTGAAGAAGTAGCCAGAGGCAATAGTGACTGGGCGAGCGGTGAAATGCAGCCGGATGAATCATCGTCTACCCAACTAAGGTTGAAAGTCACGGTACGTTTTGAAGGGGGTAGTGATGTGTTAACTGCAGACATCAACTATGCCAATCCCGTGGCTTTTGTGATGGGAGCCCAACCCGCTTATACCCAACAAGCTGACTGGATGATACCTGTCACTATCGATGCCAAAAAAGCGGGTCTTTATCGTCTGCGTGCCAATTTGTATCGTGAAGATGGCACACCGATTGCCGTTCTGACTGAAAAACAGAAGCTATCTGAAGGACAAGGTGAGATTGTGTTGAAGGCGCATCAATCGGTTCTATCTGGAAAAAATGGTGTGTATTCGCTAAAGGACTTACAGCTCGAACGAATGTCTGGACGTCCCGGAGAGGAAACACAGTATGGTGTCAGTAAAGTTGGACAAATTGAACTTGGCGAGTTGGACGTGGATGCGTTGAGTGATCTGCCATATCAACCCTCGGAGCAAGAACGTCAGCAACTTCAATTTTTAAAACACCTGGCCGGTGAGGCCTGATCATAAAGGCTTTATTGGTTTCTCCCTTTTTATAAACTCCTGCTTCACATCAAAATATGAGTACTAACCCTAGAATATCTATAACACTTCACTTTTCGATGTGATATACATCGCAACCAATTTTTAATGTCCACCTTTTTTGACTTGATAGCTGTTGGTGAGTTGCTATAAATAAATCGAAATACGCTTTTAAAGCGCATGATGCGCGGCAAAGTGGGCAGGCCTCCCCGCATTTATGGGGTCTATCATCTTCAATCTACAAGGTTTTCGAGCATGAAACGCAATGGGCGAGATTTGGTTTACTACCTAACACTGGTATGTGTGCCGATGTTTTTTGCTGTGTTGCTGGGGCTTTATCTCTCCAAATTATCCATTGATAAGCACGTTGATAGCTTTGGGTCGATTTATCTGAAAACCCTTGAGCGGAAAATTGACTCTCTGACCAACCAGGCGAGGGTGCTCATGAGCGATACCTCTAACTGTGATTCCATCAGGCGTCGGCTGAAGGTCTGGCCGAGTGTTCATGGATATCTGACTGTGAAAAATGGCCAGATTATGTGTCAATCAGATAGCGTGTTTGATTGGGTTGATCCTTTGTTGGTGACGGCAGGTCTAACGCCAGGTATCCATAGCTACCCGAAAGCAGGCTCTGCCAATAAAGAGCGCGTATTGGTAATCGTGTCGCAGGACAACTTGAATCCAGCATCGCTTGGTATGGCAATCGTGTCGTTGGATGAATTTATCAGCTATATGGACATCTCTGATTCATTGCAATATGAGAAATTGGCGGTCTGGATTGGCGCTAATTGTCTGTTTGACAGAAGTCAGTACGATTTTGACAACATGCACTATTTCAAGTCAGAGCGTTTTCACATTAAGTTGGGCATAGAGCCGACAGAAAACTATATCTGCTACTCCATGTTGATGTTCACCTTGTCGAGTATTCCTCTTGGACTGCTGATTTCGCTGTTTATCCATTTGGTAATCATTCGCTTGAAACCGCGTTGCTCACTAGTAGAAGAGATCAAATCTGCTGTGAAACGTGGCGAGTTTTATCTTGTTTATCAGCCAGTCTATGATGCGATGGGAGAGCTCTATGGTTTTGAAGCTTTGGCGCGCTGGCAGCATCCAAAAATGGGTGTAGTAGGGCCTGACATTTTTATCCCCGCCATTGAGAAGAACCAGTTAGGCATTGCGTTTACCTACTATGTTTTTGCTCGTGCCGCTCAGGATATGGCGTTACTAGAGCCTGGCAAAAACTATCACTTGGGCATTAATGTTCCACCAGAGTTTATAATGTGCTCAAACTTTGAAAGCACGTTGTCGACCCTGATGAAGACATTTGACGGCTTGCCTGTTGCTATCACCCTTGAGGTCACTGAACGCCAGTTACTGGACGAAGCTGCCATTGAACAGATAGATATGGCGCGCCGACTTGGTGTGAAAATTGCGATTGATGATTTTGGCGTCGGGCATACTTCGCTATCTATGCTTCAGCGACTTAATATCGACTACCTGAAAATCGATAAGTGTTTTGTGGATACCGTTGGCATCGATTCGGTGAATGCGCCGGTGCTTGAATCTATTATCGAATTGGCGCATCGTCTTAATATCACTATCGTTGCGGAAGGCGTTGAGAGCGCCAAACAGGTTGATTTCCTTAATCAGCGTGGATGCCAATATCAGCAAGGTTACTTTTATGCTAAGCCACTGACAATGGATGAGCTTCTTGAAACTACAGCGCCACGCATTTGATATAGGGTTTTGATATCTCAGTTAAATTAGCAGCAAGTACTCACTAAATCATGAAGTTGTGATCACCTTTAGAGATGACGTGATACATATCGACGATGAGCCATTTAGCCTTGCCTGTATAGAGCTTTAACGTGCTAACTGTTAGCAAACTGCGGTTGATACTCCTGCAAGGTTTTCTCCAACATCGCTACACCCAGCGGCAAGTTCGCTTCACCACCTAACTTTTGAATCGTTGATCCCAGAGCATGGATTGTGCGGAAGATATTATGCACGCGGCATTGCTCGCCCATTTGCCCGATACGAACAATATTCAGGCCGAAAGAGCCTGAAATCTCCACTTTGAAATCGCGGGAGATGGCGGCCAGAATCTCTTTTTGGTTCAATCCTTCCGGCACATTGATGCCAACGACGGAATTCAGGCGCGATGTTTTATCTGCATAAAGGGAGAGGCCCAGGCCTTCAATACCTGCCTGCAGGGCTAGAGAGCATTTCAGGTGGCGGTCAAAGCGCTTTTCCAAGGTTTCTTCACAGATCAGTCGCAGCGCTTCGTGGATGGCCATGATGCCGGAAACCGGTGCTGTGTAATGGTACGAGCTTTGGTACCAGAATTTATCGGCCAGTTTGGCATCCAGACACCAGTGACGAAGCGTGTCTTCCCGGGTGGTTATTTTAGCCCAAGCTTGCTCAGAAAAGGCGACCAAAGAGACGCCGGGAATGCAGCTGAGGCCTTTTTGTCCGCCAGTGATCACTGCATCTACCCCCCACGCGTCCATATTGAGTGGCATGGTACTGAGTGTACAGACTGCATCAATAATCACTAAGCATCCCGCTGCTTTGGCGGCGCGACATATTTGAGGCAGCGCACTGTTATAAACCGTATTGGAGGTTTCACCCTGCACGATAGTGAGCACTTTCGGCTGCACTTCAACAATTGCTTTAGCGATTTCTTCCGGGTTCGCTGCTTGTCCCTCGGTGATGGTGTAACGGATAACTTCTCCACCAACACGTTCAGACATTTCCGCCAATCGACCGCTAAAAAATCCGTTGCTGACGGACAGCACTTTATCATTTGGCACGACAAGGTTTGCTACTGCCATTTCCATGGCTGCAGAACCAGGGCCTGCCACGCCGAGGATATGTGAAGACTCGGTTTGGAAAACATAGCGGGACATAGATTTAACCTGCTCGATGATGCGAGACATGGTTTCGCCAAGGTGGTTAATCACAATACCGTTGGCGGCGACGACTTTGGCGGGAATTGGGACCGGGCCAGCACCCATCATCAAAAGCGGTTCTTCGGGGAGGATGGTATCCAGTGATTCGACGATGGGGGCAGATATGTGCACGTATAGCTCCTGTATTGGTTCTGTGCTTGGGCGACTTCCTGTCGGAAATTCTGCATCATTTTCGGGAAGGAGGGCATGGTCGCACAGTGAAACAGGGATTTCCACGTGTATTGGGGGATAACTCGTCGCAATTTGGTGCACTTACTGTTGTCGCTATATTCAGTAACTTATGGCAAGCATTTCGACATCCTTGGTCTCCTTATTGAGACATGTAACTGGTTGCTTAAGGTTTACACTGTTTACGCAATTTACGAAGAAGCGGCAGTTTGCAAAGGGCAAGGTGGAGAGGGCTTGGAGGCTCGATGTTTGAGACTTGGTTTGACATTGCAGTGGGTTCACTGTGGGGATTTTGGCTCGTGATGTACCTCGACAGGTTTTACCGTCGACAAGTCATGGCGATTAACCTGTGCGTGTTTGTTTTTTGGGGAAGGAGTTTTAAGGCAAACAGGTACCTGTCAACCTTCATCAATATAGTGCTGGTGGTGGTATTCCTGCTGTCAGCGTCTGCATTGATCGGTAGTTTGGTAGAAAGCTGGGGCCTTTTCATTGTGGCATGGTGCTTAGGGATGGCTGTGTATGCGCTCTGTTTCTCAATGCCAAAACCCGTTTCTCGTCGGCATGATACTCTCTAATTTCACGCAGTGCTCTTGCTCAATTTGTAGAACGCGTTCAATTGACCTGCAATCGCACTGATTTGTGCGTTTTAACCTTGACCCAATACGGTTTTTCCCTGATAACGCAAGTAGACGACATTATTTTGATTTATTGCTGATTATGGATACCGATCTACTACGCACGTTCCTGGAAGTGAACAAAACTCGCCATTTTGGTAAGGCGGCGACCAACCTATATTTGACGCAGTCTGCTGTCAGTTTCCGCATTCGCCAGTTGGAAATCAAACTGGGCACGCCAGTGTTTACGCGTAAACGTCGCGATTTGCGTTTAACGTCAGCAGGTGAACGTTTTGTTCCCTACGCGGAGAGCATTTTGCAGACGTGGGGAAGGGCACGTCAGGATGTTGCGCTGACCGGTAGCTATCAGCAGCAGCTCACGGTGGGTGCGACGTCGCTGATCTGGGAAATGGACAGTTGTAGCGACTGGTTGGAGCAAGTGGAAGCCAGGCAACCAGACTGGGCACTTCGCACGGACTCTCTCAACCGCCAGCAAATTTCTACGGCACTGCTTGAGAAGCAAGTAGACGTTGTTTTGACCACCGAACCTCCAAAACTGGCTGACTTGCAGCAGCATCGCATTACATCGTTCGAGTTGTTGCTGGTTTCCAGCGAGCCGGATCAAGACATGGATACGATAGGCGAATTGCAGGTGGTGTATCTCGACTGGGGCACCCGCTTTGGACTGGAACACAGCCGCATCATGACGTTGCAGCGAACGCCAATTCTGCACAGTCATGCCTGTCAACCTGCCCTGAAATTCCTTTTGAATCGTGGTGGCGTTGGTTACTTGCCTTCTACGGTTGCTGAGCCTTGGATCGAAGCAGGCGCGCTGCACGTTGTAAAAGACAGCCCGGCCATGGCTAATGAACTTTATCTGGTTTGGCTTTCTATCAGCGACAAACATGAAGATATTGAACTGCTTGTTGCCAGTCTTGAAAAGGAAAGTTAACGCGCTTTTCTCGCGTTAATGTTAGCGGGCTCGATTATTGACGATCCGCGTTTTAAATACTTTTTTTTAACCGTTAAAATACTTAAGTTGGATAGTTTCTGACTCTAGTGTTTTGTTTAGGAGAAACAAGTGGTTTTAAAAAAAGTATGTCAGGCTATCGTGTTCGCGCTGACTTTTTCAATTAATTCAGTTTCTTATGCGGATTCTGTTGCAAGTTATCCCGAGGGTTGGGAAACCTGGCCCGTAGTAAAGGAATCAATGAATCTCCCAGCAGATACAGTCCTGCCACCGGATACCTCTCTTTTTATTCAGGAAGCCGTCCGCTCCTATTCATGGATTAATGATGGTCAGGGCTCCCCTCTTACCATTCGCGTCAATCCAGCAAAACTTGAGCAATACAAAACACACGGTCCATACACTGATGGCCCTACTGTGGTAGCAGTGTCTGAAGTTCAGGGAATTATCTGGGTGACAGAGCACTTCAGTGGCTTGCCTCTATATGGAAGCTACAACCGTAAAGGCGAGGATATCTCAAATATGCATCCTTCACTCGAGCCTGAATTTTGCGCGCGTTGTCATGATACCTATAAGGATATCTGTATCAATGGAACGTGCACTGAACCTGTGCTCTCTTCTTACGAGTAAAGCCCCTGTTTACCAGTGAGGAGCATTGAATGCTGAACAGGTTTACGATTAACCAGCTGCTCTTTGTTTCTCATTTGATGTTGGTCGTTATTTTGATCGCGGGTATGAGCTACTCACGGTATCAGAGTGAATGGACGACACGGGTTAACCACGAAGCTGCGCTCATTGAGCGCGCCATCCTGCCAATGATGAGGGAAGTATCGTCAGCCGTCGCTGGGCGCAACTATGCGGCACTTACTATGCCTTCGCAAAAAGAATCTCTCACTAATATCGAAGCATTGTTGTTCCTCGATATTCAAGGCACTTCTGATTACAAAGACAATAAGGTCTGTGTTCGCTATTTCCGTGAGAGAGGCGAGATCTGGCGAACTGACGTCAGTAGTGAAGAACTGTCTATCGCACGACAACGCCGTAAAGACCTCGCGATAAATTTGCAGCGACACAACCTGAATGACGTTACTAAGAGGAAACTGACTTTTCTTTTGAAAAAAGCCGACGATGATTTGGCTGCATTAGAACTAGGTGTGGCGCGAACCAGCGAGTTTTCAGCGCCTTGGCCTTTGAAGCCGCAATCTGGTAAGTACGAATTACTACCTGAATACGGTATTGTGACACTGCAATTACCGCTGTTTAATAAAAATGGCGGCAATATTTACGCTGTATTTGATGCCTCAAACCTCTTCTCCCTCAAACATGAAATTTATCTCACCATCGCTATCGAAGCCGTGATTGCTTTGATGGTTTCTCTTCTCCTTATTGTAGGGGTTACCCATTGGTTGGTTGCGCCGCTTAGAACACTGGCGGAACAGATGGACAAAGATATTGAACAACTGAATATCGCGGCGTTAGACGAGATAAACCGTAGCGATGAAATTGGCACCCTTGCTCGTGGTCTTCACCGTCTGACTCGTAAAACACAGTCACAGCTTAAGCTGCTGAAGCATTTGTCTGATACCGATGCCCTGACCGGATTAAGCGGAAGGCACAACTACGAAAACCGTGCGGAAGCCTTGTTTAATACCACTCGTAACCAGGGAGCGAGTTTTGGGGTCATTGTGTGTGATATCGACTTCTTCAAACTCTACAACGACACTTTTGGTCACGGTAAAGGAGATGAGGTGATAAAGAAGATCGCAGATGTCTTGCTCAGTGCTACCCGCAACAACGATCTTTGTTTTCGAATTGGTGGTGAGGAATTTGTCGTGCTGCTTAAGGTGTATGAAGCAGAAAGCCTGATACGCATTGCGGAGCGAATGAGGTCTGAGGTGGAGGAGATGGGTATTCATCATGTCTCTGAACATGGCGCTGTCACGTTGTCGGTTGGTGCTGTGATGGTTTCTCCGCGCGCGACGTCCTTGAGCTATCAAGATGTGTTCGATTTTGCTGACAAGCAGCTATATGTTGCTAAACGGGCAGGACGCAACCGAGTCATTTTTAAGGAAATAGATAAACAACAAACCCCAGGGAAGGAACATTGTGATAAACAAGCAATCAAGACTTTGGATTGACACAGATATTACTATTGGTGCTCATCATAAGTTTTTACAATACAAAGATGTAGATGACGGCTACGCGTTAGGCAGTCTAATGCATAGCTCTGAAATCGAAATCCTTGGGATTAGCTCAACCCGCGGAAACACTGATGACATCAACGAATCTACTCAAATAGCTAAGCAGTTTGTTCAGGACTTTGGGGCGAATAGCTACAAGGTTTATCAGGGGGCAGGGACAGATTTTAAGCAAGATGCTGACTCTATTCCTGACGCTGTGTCGGAGTTGGCTAAGCAACTCGAACAGGGGCCAATGACCATCCTAGCGATCGGTGCACTGACAAATATCGCGCTTTTGTTGAAAGCCCGCCCAGATCTTGCTGGGAAGATAGAAAAAGTTGTTGCTGTTGCAGGAAGAGAGTCGGTGGATGAAATATTCAAATCCGGCACATTCCAGCTAAAACCTTTTCGCGATTTGAATTTCGAGTTTGACACTGCCGCCTTTGAAGCGGTGTTAAAAAGCGGCGTACCTGTTGTGCTCGTGCCATTCGGCGTGTGTAAGAAAGTCTGGGTGGATTTTGAAGATCTGGCGAAGCTTCGCAAACAAGGGCCAATGGGAAGTTTCCTTGCAAGACATGCGATGGGGTGGTGGGCAGAGTGGGAAATTATTTTTGGTGCCCGTCAAGGCTTTAACCCATTCGATATGGTGGCCGCAGCCTATGTGTTAAGTCCGTCTTGGTTTACCCAAGAGACACGGTTTGCGCATATAGTGTCTGCCCCAAGTGATACAGAAAAAGGGGTGAACAAGCCTTATTTGGTTTGTAATGAAGAAGCGACGGGTTATCCGGTATCCTACTGCGTTGATGTCGAAAGCGGCGTTAAAGCAGACATGCTGGCGAGACTTTCGAAGCAGACCATCGCGCAACAGGTGCTCGGGCTGTCTCATATCAACGTGATTGTGGACGATGTCGAAGCAGCGGCTGACTATTACCAGCGGGTTTTAGGTTTTGAACGGGCGCAAGATGAACAAAGTAATGCCATGTATTACCCTGGCGTGACCATGCAGAGCTTTGCGCTTGATGCGGGTCTTGGAAAACAGCAGGTAGAGTTGGATGTACTTTTTATCAAGCACCCCAATGCAGGTATTTATATTGAATTGATGCATTACCGCAAGCCTCAGGGGAGTAGTGAATTACCTCCTCAGCCAAAGACGTATGATCTTGGTGGCCCGCGCCATATTGCGATGGAAGTCGCTAACTGCAACGAGGTCTTCCATTACTTGAAGGAGCAGGAAGGCGTTAGAATGATCAACCCATCTGAAGATTATCATCCGGTTGAGTTAGATGGTTTCCCCATAACATTCTTCTACTGGATTGACCGTTACGGAATACAGTGGGAAATGGAGGAGGGGCGACGCGTAGGAGTCTCTAGAGGTATCGTATAGTAATCCAGATTTGGTGGTGCCTTTAGCCCAAAGGTACCACTAGTTACAACACCTGCTTTATCTGAATAACCTCCCTCAAAAATTTGACGATTCTGACGTAAATTTGGCGCTTAAAAAAATACCAAAATAAGTGATTCTAAAAGAAGATTCATAGTTGGCAAATATTGATCTAAGTCTCATAATGCGCGCAATTTCATTAATCAGGCTTAGGTTTAAGCGACAAATGTCACTAAAAAATATCTCAATTCGATATCAAATTCTGATCCCCATCTTTATTTTGGTTTTTGGCACTTTCGCAGTGATGTTCTTTGCTAAAAGCGAAGTCGAATCTGCGGTTTACTCCGTCAGCAATACTGCCCGTCAGGCAGCAGGTGACAAAGACCGGGCGTCTAAACTGGCAGACATTGCTTGGGCGATGCGTGTTGAGGCGATTTACGGTATCTATGACGAACAGCGTACCAAGCAAATGAGTGATAGCGTTGCTAAGTTGGGGAATGAAGCGTTGACGATTTCCCGTGAAATGGCGAAAACAAGCGTCCTTCGCGATTTGGCGCTTAACATCGAAGAAAGTGTGAGCGACTACGTGCGCTATACCGAGACTCAAGCGCAACCAACTATAGAAGCCTATTTTAACCAGCAAATTGCGATGCCACGCTACAACACAATGGTGAATGAGTACCGTGAACTGGGTGCAAATTTGATGGAAGACATCACTTCGATGTCTTCATTCATTGACCCGTTGGTAGAGCAGGATCTGAAGAAATCTGATCATGATGCTGACCAGATGATGGTGGCAGTGGGTTTAGTGATGGGCGGTGCACTGACTCTCGCGATGCTGTTTGGCTGGTGGCTATCAGGTGTCATCGTGAAGCCATTGGAGGAACTTCAGGATGTGATGCGCCGTTTGGCGACGGGTGACCTGAATGTTCAGGCGGATGAAAACGGTGAAAATGAACTAGCGCGTTTAGGGCGTGACACCAATCAAACGATCAACCAACTTCGTCACACCGTGACAACTCTGTTCGGTATCAGTGATGAAGTGGCAGCTGCTTCTACGGAACTTGCGGCAGTGATGAACCAGTCAGCGGTGAACGCACAGCAAGAGCAGGCTGAGATTGAGCAGGTTGCTTCTGCGGTGACTGAACTTTCAAGTACCGCAGATAACGTGTCAGACAACGCAGTGAATGCCGACCATGCGGCTCGTCAAACCGATGAACTGGCAGCTCAAGGTCTTGCAGTGTTTGAGCAAAGTACACAGGCCGCAGTGCAAATGGCGGAGTCGATTGAAAACACCGCAAGTGTGGTGAGCACCCTGCGCGAGCAATCTGAGCGCATCAGCCATGTGGTGGAAGTGATCCGCGGCATTTCGGAGCAAACGAATCTATTGGCATTGAATGCGGCAATTGAAGCGGCACGTGCAGGCCACTCAGGCCGCGGTTTTGCAGTGGTCGCGGACGAAGTGCGAATGCTGGCGGCGCGTACTGAAGAGTCGACCAAAGAGATCCAGCAAATCATCGAAGGCTTGCAGCTTCAGGCTTCTCAGGCGGGTGACAGCATGGGAATGTGTATGGACGTGCTTGCGCGTACTCAGGAGCTGAGCCAGCAGGCGAATGATGCCCTGAATGGCATCACCCAGTCTGTCGCACAAATCACTGACATGAATACGCTGGTGGCGACCGCCGCTGAACAGCAATCGGCAGTGACGCAGGACATCAACCGTAACATCACCAATATGTCTGGCATCATTACCCAGAATGTTACAGGTATCAGCCAAAGCGCGTCCGCAAGTCAGGAGCTGTCTCAGCTGGCTGAAAGCCAGAAGCAGGAGCTTGCTTTCTTCCGCGTTTAATTGCCAGATGTAAGCTTCAACCAAAACCTCCTTTCGGGGCGGTTTTCTTTTATCTCTCACCCGTACTTCATGCTTATACCAATCGTAGTAAATATCTGCTCATCCTAGCTTGTCAAAATGCTCGATAACTGCGTTGAAAAATCTGATTGTAGAATAACTACTTATCGAAATTTTTCGCCTTGTTCTCGAGCATTTTTCCTGCGCTATTTCTGATCACCTATCTACTGTGATTGGTATTATCAAACTTCCTGTTGCAATTCGTCATCCACGATCTATTATTGATAATAATTCTCATTATCAAAAGAAAAGCAATGACAGGATTACTTTCCCGACTCTTCGCACCGGTTTCAAAACGGCACTTATGGGCGATGAAAAAACGTCGCCTTTTAGTACCAGTGTTGTTACTTGCGCTGATTTTCGCTGAACCAACACGTGCGGTGACACTCGCTGTGCTGTCTGATGCTTTCTGGCAAGTGGCTGCTTATGTGGCTGCGACATTAGCGCTTTTTCACTATTTGACGAACAAGTTCGAGCGTCATGGCGCTTGGGTGTCGCGGTTAGCAAAAAAGAAAAATCTGCAGGTGGTGTTTTCAGCGGCAATGGGCGCTTTACCGGGATGTGGTGGCGCTATTGTTGTTATCACCCAGTTTGTACGTGGCAACCTTAGCTTTGGCAGTGTGGTTGCTGTGCTTACTGCGACGATGGGCGATGCTGCGTTCTTGTTGTTAGCCACCAGGCCTTCGGATGGCATCTTTATGATTGGGTTAGGCTTTGCCGTCGGTCTGGTTTCCGGACAGATTGTCGATGCGCTGCATCGTGATGACTTTATGCGACCCAAACACTCTCCGGCAAAACCTAATGCATGTTCCAATCAAGCCGACAGCCAGACTGTTATCGGTGTGCAGGGGCGCTTTTGGCAATGGGTATTGCTTCCATCTCTGGTGATGGCACTGCTTGGCTCGATGCAGTTTGATACCGATGGGGTGTTCCATCTTCCTGTTCGTACTTCCGAGCTGGTTGGCGCGGTTCTCGCGATAACGACGGTGACCTTCTGGGCGCTGGCACGAGAAGCGGAAAATTATGAGTCTTTGGTGGGAGAAGATCCCAAAGACAGTGGATCGCACCTTTTCGAGCGGGTCGCTCAGGACACTAACTTTGTGATGGTCTGGGTGATTGCGGCGTTTCTGGTGTTTGAGCTTTGCGTGCTTTGGCTGGGGATGGATCTCAGTGAACTCTTTACGGGCTGGGGCGTTTTGGTGCCGTTAATGGGGGTCCTTGTGGGCATATTGCCCGGCTGCGGCCCTCAGATTCTCGTTACCAGTTTGTACATCAGCGGTGCTGTGCCAATGTCCGCCCAAATTGGCAATGCGATTTCCAATGATGGTGATGCGCTTTTCCCTGCGATTGCGCTGGCACCAAAGGCTGCCATTGTCGCCACCCTTTATTCAACTTTGCCGGCATTGATCGCTGCTTACAGCTTCTTCTGGTTGGTAGAAAGCTGAGCCTTCAGATTGGGTATAGGCCTGACTATTGTTAATAGCACTGATGGTTTTTCGAACAGGTCAGGTCTTTTCTGTTGGTCAAAAAGGCATCTAATAGTTTTTTATTTTGTTAATCAGATGTTTATCAGGTTGGAAATTTCGCTTCAGATGTGTGATGTGTCGCATAAAAGTGACTCGATGTTGTAAAAAGGGAATGTATTTAGTTGGGATTCCGCTGCTAATCTCATCGCGCTTGATTGTGAAGAGCAAGTTAACCAATCAGATTAAAATTCGGTTCATTTAGTTCTGTTGAAACGATGCTTTGCCCGAGGGCAGTTCGTATTCTTCTGGTCAATATAAATCACCAGTTTAATCTCCTTGGCGTTGAGTTTTGAAAAGGAGTTTTCAATCATGAATGCGGAAGCTAACAAGATGTCTTTGACCACCCGTGTCCTGCTGGGCATGGTGATGGGTATTGTGACTGGTTTTGCTATTCGGTTTTTGTTCGGCGAACAAGGTTTCGTCAACGAGTATATCGTCAATGGCTTGTTTGACGTTGGTGGCCAAATTTTTGTAGCCAGCTTGAAGATGCTGGTGGTTCCTTTGGTATTCGTTTCACTGGTGTGTGGCACCAGCGCACTGAAAGATATCGCAACGCTGGGTCGTTTGGGGGGTAAAACCCTGATGTTCTATCTGGGCACCACGGCGCTGGCGATCACCCTGGCAATGAGCCTTGCGCTGCTGTTTGGCCCAGGTAAAGGTGCAGACCTTTCTGCGGCGTCGTCTTTCCAAGCTTCTGAAGCGCCATCGCTGGGCGATGTGATTGTGGGCATGTTCCCAACGAACCCAATTAGCTCAATGGCGGAAGGCAACACGCTGCAAATCATCATTTTTGCGCTGCTGTTCGGTATTGCTATCAGTGCGTCCGGTAAGCCAGGTGAGCGCGTGGCGGCCTTCTTCCGCGATCTGAACGAAGTGATTCTCAAGCTGGTTGCGCTGCTGATGAATCTGGCCCCGTTTGGTGTGTTCTGTCTGATGGCGAAGTTGTTTACCTCGCTGGGTCTGTCTGCGATTGTCAGTCTGGCGGAATACTTCTTCGTGTTGGCGGGTGGTCTGGTGCTGCATGCGCTGGTGACTTACACCACCTTGCTTAAGGTATTCAGCGGCCTGAGCCCGGTAACATTCCTCAAGAAAATGGAAGATGCCATCATGTTTGCGTTCTCGACGGCGTCGTCGAATGCGACCATTCCTGTGTCGATGGAAACCACCACTCGCCGCATGGGTGCTGACAACAAGATTGCTTCTTTCACCATCCCGCTAGGTGCGACCATTAACATGGACGGCACCGCGATGATGCAGGGTGTGGCAACGGTGTTTATCGCGCAGGCGTTCAATGTTGACCTGACGATGATGGACTACATGACGGTTATCCTGACGGCAACGCTGGCGTCCATCGGTACCGCGGGTGTACCGGGTGTGGGTCTGGTGATGCTGGCGATGGTATTGAATCAGGTGGGCCTGCCGCTGGAAGGTATTGCACTGATCATGGGTGTTGACCGTCTGCTGGACATGATTCGTACCGCGGTGAACATCACCGGTGACTGTGCGGTAACCTGTATTGTTGCGAAAAGCGAAGACGCGTTGGATGAGAAACGCTTCAACGACATGAAAGCGGCGGAAGAAGACGAGAAAATCGTGTTCCGACCTCACGCGCAGTAACTCACAGCCCCCGATAAAAAACGCCAGCTTGTCTGGCGTTTTTTTGATCTCTCAGCTCCTTGAGCCGTAATGCATACTGTTGATTGAAAAAAGAAACGGTAGCGATTCCAATGACCCGGTTCCACACACTCAGACTGATTCTCGGCGACCAGCTAAATGCCAGCCATTCGTGGTACAGCGAACACGACGATGGTGTGTTGTACCTGATCGCAGAACTGCGTCAGGAAACGGACTACGCCCCTCATCATGTCCAGAAGGTCTGTGCGTTTTTCGCTGCCATGAAAGGTTTTGCGACTGCCTTGGAGAAAGCAGGTCACCATGTGAGGCACATGACGCTGGATGAAACACAATCCTTCGATTCGCTGAACGTACTGCTAAACGCATTGATTGATAAACACAGTGTCATGCGTTTTGAATATCAACTTCCGGATGAATACCGTTTGCGCGAACAGCTTCGTCTGTTTAGCGATTCTTTAGATATTGAGACCAGCGCGACTGGCAGCGAGCATTTTCTGGTACCTGATGATGCCTTGAACCAACATTTCACTGCTGGGAAACATCACCTGATGGAGTCTTTTTACCGCAAGATGCGTAAGCAGTTTGACGTGATGATGGAAGGCGACAAACCGGAAGGGGGAAAGTGGAATTACGACAAAGACAACCGCGCCAAGCTGACTAAAGCTGAGCTTGGATGCATCCCTGAGCCTTTGGTGTTTGCCAATGATGTGTCAGCTATTCTCGAACGTTTGGAGCGTCATGGTGTGAAAACCATCGGGCTTGCTAGTTCGAAACTTCTCTGGCCAGTCACACGTAAACAATCGCTGGAATTGCTCGATTACTTCTGCCAGTACCTGTTGCCAAAATTCGGCAGTTTTCAGGACGCGATGACATCCGAGAGCCCGCATCGCTGGAGCCTTTATCATTCCCGACTTTCCTTTGCACTCAACAGCAAAATGCTTCACCCAATGCAGGTGATTCAAGCCGCGGTAAAGGCGTATCGCCAGCCTGACTCCGGCATTAGCATCAATCAAGTGGAGGGCTTTGTCAGACAGATTCTTGGCTGGCGTGAGTTTGTCCGCGGGCTTTATTGGGCAAACATGCCGGACTATTCGACGATGAACGCGTTGGGCGGCACACGGACATTGCCTGATTTCTTTTGGGCGGGCGAGACCAAGATGCAATGCCTGAAACAGGCTATCCAGCAGTCGCTCGATTGCGGCTATGCGCATCACATCCAACGCTTGATGGTTATCGGTAACTTCACCCTGCTCACGGGCATTGCACCGGAAGAAGTCGATGCCTGGTATCTGGGGATCTATGTCGATGCCATTGAGTGGGTAGAGTTACCGAACGTTCGGGGAATGGCGCTATTTGCAGATGGCGGTCTGTTCGCCACCAAGCCCTACAGTGCCAGCGGTAACTACATCAACAAGATGAGCGATTACTGCTCGGATTGCCACTACAAAGTCAAAGAAAAAGTGGGCGAGGGCGCTTGTCCTCTGAATAGCCTTTACTGGCATTTTATGGAACGTCATCGCGCTAAAATTGCGTTAAATCCGCGCGCCGGTATGGTTTATCGCGGCTGGGATGGAAAATCCGACGAAGAGCGTAATGCGGTACTAGAGAAAGCTGAGCACTATTTAGGCGATCTCAATAATCTCTAACTGTTTAATTTATAGTGATATTTGCAATTTTGGCATTTTTACGATGAATGGGTTTGTTTTTTTAGATTGCCCCGGCAATTAATATCGAAAAATCATACTAATACGACAAGTTTTATTTGTTTTACCTCACTGGCGTAAACCGGAATAGTTTGCGTTTATTCAGGCGAATTGGCCTGAAAGTTGTGAATGTAAAATGGAGTTGTCGTTGTGAGTGATAAAAGCCACGATGAATTAATGTCACCGGATGGTGCGGTGACGCCTATCGATACTGACTACCAAGTAGGTCAGGATAATGTCGCCCTGCAAATCGGTCCTTTGGGTCTGGATATCCATAACCGCGTGTTCTTGGTTTCAGGCGGTATGATTGCACTGTTCGTGTTAGTCACTCTATTGTTCCGCAACTCAGTTGGCCCTGTGTTCAACGAAATGCGAAACACCCTTACTGCCCAGATGGACTGGTTCTTCATCGGCGCAGGTAACCTTTTCGTTATTCTCTGTCTGATCCTTATCTTCAGCCCATTGGGACGCGTGCGTCTCGGCGGCACAGAAGCTACCCCTGATTACACCTATGTCGGTTGGTTCTCCATGCTGTTTGCTGCAGGTATGGGTATCGGACTGATGTTCTACGGCGTGTCTGAACCACTTTCACACTATGCATCTTCTTTTGGCGGTGTGGTTGAGGCAAATGGCGTTCGTACTGACTGGGCACCATTGGGGGGTGCTGCGGGCGATATGGTTGCTGCAAAAGATCTCGGTATGGCCGCGACGATTTACCACTGGGGCCTGCACCCATGGGCAATCTACGCGTTGCTGGCTCTGTCTTTGGCGTTGTTCTCGTTTAACAAAGGCTTGCCTCTGACAATTCGCTCGGTGTTCTACCCAATTTTCGGTGAGCGTATCTGGGGCTGGCCGGGTCATATTATTGATATCACGGCTGTCGTTGCGACTTTGTTTGGTCTGGCTACGTCACTGGGCTTTGGTGCTTCGCAGGCGGCTGCAGGTCTGGACTTCTTGTTCAACATTCCAAGCGGTATTACCACTCAGGTTATTCTGATCATCGGCATCACAGGTCTGGCACTGATGTCGGTGGTGGCGGGTCTGGACTCTGGTGTGAAACGTCTTTCTGAGTTCAACATGGCGATGGCTACCCTGCTGATGGTATTTGTGATTGTGGTAGGTCCTACCCTGTCAATTTTCACTAACCTTGGTACCAATATGGTGGCGTACTTCGAGAACCTACCTGCACTGTCGAACCCATTTGGCCGCGAAGACGCTAACTACTCACAAGGGTGGACGGCGTTCTACTGGGCATGGTGGATGTCCTGGTCGCCATTCGTAGGTATGTTTATCGCGCGTGTTTCGCGTGGACGTACGGTGAGTGAATTCATCATTTGTGTACTGCTGATCCCAACGTCTGTCTGTGTGCTGTGGATGACAGCATTCGGTACCACGGCGATTGAGCAGCTTCAGGATGGTTACCGCGCAGTGGTTGATGCAGATCTGCCGCTACAGCTGTTCAACATGCTGGATGGCCTGCCTCTGTCGAGCATTACCTCTCTGCTGGGTATCATTCTGGTGGTGGTTTTCTTCGTCACCTCTTCAGACTCAGGTTCACTGGTGATCGATACCATTTCTGCTGGTGGTAAGGTGGATGCACCCGTACCACAGCGCATTTTCTGGTGTTCGTTTGTTGGTCTGGTAGCGATTTCTCTGTTGCTGGGTGGTGGCCTTGGTGCGCTGCAGGCAATGGTGGTGTCGACAGGTCTGCCATTCTGTATCGTTCTGTTGCTTTGCGCATTCTCCTTGGTGAAAGGATTGATGTCTGAACCGCGCAAATAAGCGGTGGACAAAAAAATCCGGACCTTGTCGTCCGGATTTTTGTTTTCAGCAACGATGCGATCAGCAATGACACACTGGTCGAAAAAGGATCAACCACGGCGCATTTATATAAATCACTCATCCTGAGCAGGGATAGAACTATTGGGCAACTTCACAAACTGAATGTTTAGAGCTCAATGGTTATTTGCGTTGACTGTATGCCCAGAAAATGCGTAAACTGATTAAAATTCGTGCAAATACAGCAATTAATTCGACTCAATTCTCACTATTGAAGCGTTGAACACTAAGGATATGTTAGAGTGTTTAGGTCTCGGGGTAACAGACCCAGAACCTAAAGTTAGTGAGCGTTTAATATGCCTGATGATAGAAGCCGTGCGTTTCTGTTGTTTCACCCTGCATATTCAACGCCATTAGCTGCTTAACTCGCAAAACGGATTAAGGAGTTTACTGTGAGCGATAAAAGTCATGAAGAGTTGATGAAACCCGACGGTGACGTCAACCCCATAGACACAGACTATCAGGTCGGGCAGGACAACATTGCCATGAAGATTGGGCCGTTTGGGCTTGATATTCACAACCGTGTTTTCCTCATTTCCGGCCTCGCCGTTGTTCTTTTCGTCTTCGTTACACTCGCCTTCCAAAAGGACGTTGCTCCTATTTTTGGTGAGATACGAGGCTGGCTGACGACTAACCTGGATTGGTTCTTCCTTTCCGCAGGCGACATCTTCGTGATCACCTGTCTGGTGCTGGTTGTCAGCCCATTGGGTAAAGTCCGTCTTGGCGGTACTGAAGCCACGCCAGACTATACCTACGCGGGCTGGTTCTCGATGTTATTTGCTGCAGGTATGGGTATTGGTCTGATGTTCTGGGGGGTTGCTGAGCCATTATCCCATTATGGTGCAGCGCTAGGCGGAACGTCTGTTGAAAATGGCGTGCGTACCGACTGGGCACCATTGGGCGCGGCAGCTGGAGATCCGGAAGCGGCGGCAGATTTGGCCATGGCCGCAACGATTTACCACTGGGGTCTCCATCCTTGGGCGATTTATGCGGTGCTAGCTTTAGGTCTGGCGCTGTTTTCGTTTAACAAGGGTTTGCCGCTCACCATGCGTTCTGTGTTTTACCCACTTTTCGGTGAGCGTGTATGGGGCTGGGTTGGCCACATCATTGATATACTTGCGGTCGTTGCCACCTTATTCGGTCTGGCGACCTCGTTGGGACTTGGTGCCTCACAAGCTGCTTCGGGCCTGAATTATCTGTTTGGTATCCCGCTTGGTGAAACCACAGAAGTGATTCTGGTTATTCTGATCACTGCGCTGGCGCTTGTGTCAGTCATGGCGGGTCTGGATGCCGGTGTGAAACGTCTGTCTGAAATCAACATGATTCTGGCGTTGGCTCTGCTGCTGTTTGTGATTTTGATGGGACCAACCATTGCGATTCTGACCGGCTTCTTTGGCAATCTGGCCTCTTATGTTGAACACCTGCCTGCGCTTTCCAGCCCATTCGGACGTGAAGACTCTAACTTTGCCGCTGGCTGGACTGCATTCTACTGGGCTTGGTGGATTTCCTGGTCGCCATTTGTTGGTATGTTCATCGCACGTGTTTCGCGTGGTCGCACGGTACGTGAATTCATCGTCTGTGTTCTGCTGATCCCATCTCTGGCATGTGTATTGTGGATGACTGCGTTTGGTGGCACAGCCATCAGCCAGGTGGTCAATGATGGTTACACTGCAGTGACAGAGGCAGATCTGCCATTGAAACTTTTCGCGATGCTGGATGCATTGCCATTGGCTTCAATCACGTCATTTATCGGTATTATTCTGGTGGTGGTTTTCTTTGTGACCTCATCAGATTCAGGATCTCTGGTTATCGATACGATTTCCGCAGGTGGTAAGGTAGATGCACCTGTGCCACAGCGTGTGTTCTGGTGTACGTTTGAAGGATTAGTTGCGATTGCACTGGTATTGGGTGGCGGATTGGTTGCCCTTCAGGCGATGGCAGTATCAACCGGATTCCCGTTCACCATAGTGTTGCTGGTTGCCTGTATCTCGGTAATAAAGGGCCTGATGTCTGAACCGCGAGGCTAGGTTGACCAACCTTGTAAGCGCAGCGGGGCAGACATGACGTCTGCCCTGTTTCGTCTGGTTTGAAGTCCGAGTCTGATTTCCTGTGGGAAGTAAACTCGTTGAGAGATTGATAAGTAATGGAAGCGGAACAAATAGAAATCGCAGCGTTTCTCAAACAACATGCGCCCTTCAATGAATTGCCGGAAGAAGAAGTGGAGGAGGTGGCCAAGCAGGTCGAGATTTCCTACTTCCGCGCAGGGACGCAAATTTTTGAATACGGACAACCAATCCACGATCTTTGTTTAGTTCGCAGTGGCGTGGTCGAAATCTATCGCCGTAAAGGAGAGCTTTATAACCGGCTCTCTGAAGGGGGCACGTTCGGCCAATGGGGATTGATGATGAACCGCCGTGTTCGCTTCCCTGCCAAAGCGATTGAAGACAGTCTGGTTTACTTTATTTCTGATACCGTTTTTGACGATCTCAACGAACGCTTTGAATCTTTCTCAGACTTTATGGAGGTGGAAGACGGATTACGTTTGCGTCAGGCGGTGGAGAACCACCGTGACAGCAATGATCTCACCACCTCCAAAGTCACTAACCTGATATTGCGCGATCCCGTTACCGTAGATTGTGAATCATCCGTTCGCCACGCCGCACAAGTCATGACTGACGAAGGTGTATCTTCGCTGTTGGTGATGACGGTAGAAGCCGATGATGAAGGCGTGGAGCAGGAACGTATCGCAGGCATCATTACCGACAGGGATTTGCGTTCCCGAGTGGTGGCTCCTGGTTTGTCCTATGAGACGCCGATTGCTGATATTCTGACGCCACAAATTATCACGCTCGATCACAATGCTTATGTGTTCGAAGCCATGCTGACCATGCTTCGTAATAACCTGCACCATCTGCCCATTCTGAAAAACCATAGTCCAGTGGGGGTGGTAGCCTTATCTGATATCGTTCGTTATGAATCGCAAAGCAGTCTGGTGATCGTGAGCAGCATTTTCCGCCAGCAGACCATTGATGATTTGGAAGTCCTCTCGAAAGACGTGCCTGCTTGCTTCTCTCGTATGGTTTCTGAAGACGCGAATTCACACATGATTGGGTCAGCAATGGCGGTGATCGGCAGAAGCTTCAAGCAGCGTCTTCTTGAACTGTTTGAAGAAGAGTTTGGCCCACCACCTATCGGATATTGTTTCCTTGCGCTGGGGTCAATGGCGCGAGACGAACAACTGATTGTGACCGATCAGGACAATGCCCTGATTCTGGATGACAAGTACGACCCTGCTGAACACGAAGCGTATTTCTCGAATCTGGCTAAGTTCGTGAGTGATGGCCTTGCACGCTGTGGATACAGCTATTGTACCGGTAACATCATGGCGACGAATCCGGAATGGCGTAAGACCCGCACTGAATGGGAAGAGACCTTTGCAGACTGGATTGATCAGCCCAATCCTCAGTCGTTGCTAAACAGTAATATCTTCTTTGACCTTGATGGTGTTTATGGGGCAACAAACTGGGCTGAAAACCTGAAGGCATTT
Source organism: Grimontia marina (assembly GCF_900060185.1). Classification (GTDB taxonomy): domain Bacteria; phylum Pseudomonadota; class Gammaproteobacteria; order Enterobacterales; family Vibrionaceae; genus Enterovibrio; species Enterovibrio marinus. Next base: position 41,038 of record NZ_FIZY01000013.1, read on the forward strand.
ATCAGTCGCCGTGCGCGACGTAACAACCGTTTTCTGGCGTGCATGGCTCGCAACGCGCTGAACCGCACACCTCCGCTGGGCTTCTTCAAGAGTTTTGTGATGGAGCAGGACGGTCGCCACAAGAACTCGATGAACCTGAAACGCCGTGGTACCGCACCACTGGCAGATCTCATCCGTGTTCACGCGCTGGCGGTTGGGTCGCGCTCCCAGAACTCATTTGAGCGTTTGGACGATATCATTGAAGCGGGCATTTTGCCGAAAGGCCGTGGCGAGGATATCCGTGATGCGATGGAGTTTATCTCCATGGTACGCATACGCCATCAGGCTATTGATGTGGAACAGGAGATTGAGCCTGATAACAACATCGAGCCGGAAAACCTGTCTGAATTCGAACGCCGCAACCTCAAAGATGCGTTCCAGATCATGAGTAACGCGCAGAAGTTCCTGAAGTATCGTTACCAGCCAAACCGCAGTAATTAGGGGCGTGTAGTGTTAATTCTTGAACCTAAAAACGGCGCTAAAGATGTTAAAGCAGGGCCTGACTGGGTAACTCTGAATAAGCGGCTAAAAGAACGTGCCAACGTGCCGTTGCTGAAGCGGTTTTACGAAGCGGGTGTTGTAAATGGTGACACCCCAGTGTCTGAGGTTGAGTTCGTTGCGCTGGATCTGGAAACCACGGGGTTAGATCCCGGCAAAAACGACATTGTCAGCATTGGCTTGGTGCCGTTCACGCTTAACCGTATCCATTGCCGCGAAGCCAAGCATTGGATTGTGAAGCCAGGAAAACCGCTGGAAGATGACTCTGTGGTATTCCATGGCATCACGCATTCTGATGTCAGTGATGCGCCGGATTTACGCCGGATTCTGGAAGAGGTGTTGGCTTCTCTGGAAGGAAAGATTGTGGTGGTGCACTACCGTCGCATCGAGCGTGATTTTATCGAGGCGGCGGTCAAAAGCCGTTTGGGTGAAACCTTGTTGTTTCCGGTGGTGGATACCTTGGAAATAGAGTCATGGTATTACCGTAAACCTTTCCAGAAGTTCTGGTCCTGCCTAATGAAAAAGCCGCTAACATCTATTCGGTTGGCGGACAGCCGTCGTCGTTATAATTTGCCTTTTTATCAAGGGCATAACGCGCTGACGGATGCGATTGCGACTGCGGAATTGCTTCAGGCTCAGATAGCGCATCGTTTTCGTGGTGACTACCCCATCAAAGCGCTGTGGCGTTAAATCTCAGCAACTGAAATCAATGATATCGGCCTAGGTTCACGTTTTTAGGATTCAAAACGTTGCAACTGGGCCGATTTTTTTAGTGTATTGCTCACTGTGTTACAGTCAAAGGGTGCGCTGTTATCAGCATAAATTCGCTGCCGACAAAGGATGGCAAGATGATTGAAGACAACAAGGTCGTAAAAATCGACTACACCGTAAAAGACGAAGAAGGACAGCTGATTGATACATCGGAAGGCAAAGATCCTTTGGCGTATCTGCACGGTGCAGGAAACATTATTCCTGGTTTGGAAAAAGCATTGGCAGGTCGTGCAGAAGGTGAAGAGTTTTCTGTTCAAATCCAACCAGATGATGCATATGGCCAGCGCAATGAAGCGTTGATTCAAGTGGTTGAGCGCGGCGTTTTCCAAGGTGTTGATCAACTGGATGTGGGCATGGTTTTCAACGCTCAGGGTCCACAAGGCAACATTCAGGTCACCATCATCGCGATTGATGGCGACGAAGTGACGATCGACGGTAACCACCCATTGGCGGGTGTCGTACTCCAATTTGAAGGCGTTATCCGCGAAGTGCGTGAAGCAACTGCTGAAGAGATCGATCACGGTCACGTTCACTAATTACTGAAAAGTGAAGATAAAAAGCGAGCTGTTGAGCTCGCTTTTTTGTTGTGCTGCAAAAATCAACAGCCCCTAAGGGCTTAGTAGGGTTTCAAGGATGAAAGCATCATCGAAGTGGCGCTCGCCAATGAAGGCGATAGCGTGTTGACCATGTTGTCGCATTGCGCCCGGTGAGCGCACGCCAAAAGGCCAAAGGAACCAGCGCTCACTGCGAAGGCTCTCATTTAAAATGCCGAACTCATCAAATGGACTGTGTTTGTTTCCCTGATTGTCTGAGATCACCAGTGTTTCACTGAGTTCCGCTGATTCAAGTTCGATATCAGGTGAAATGTTACCCATAACATGAATTGCATTGATCATATGTTCTTTGCCAGTGAGGCTGATTTCAAAACGGCCACCCTCAGTGTTTGGGAACAAGTAGTTTTGGATCGGTTTTTCATCATCACGCTCTAAAAAGCGCAGTGTTGGGTTTAAGGCATACACCATGTGATAGCAGCCACACTGGTGGATGGAGTCCAGTATCAAAGGCATCCCATCTTCGCCGAGGGTAATCCGGATAATGACAGCATCAAATTCTCCGGCATAAGGGTCGAAACGACTTTTTGCCGTTCTGGCTGGAAACCACAATACATAGTTGAGCTGTGGCAATACTTTCCCGTGAAAGCGGGTGTAAGTGACCGTACGATAGAGGGTCGGTTTCCGACTATCGATATAGACGTTTATGCTGTCATTCATTGCCAGCGCACCGGGAATATCGTCTGCTGATAACGTCTCCACCAAGAAAAGCGGCGAAAAGCGATCGAGTAGTACCTCTGACTCCCCGTCACTGAGCAAAGGCCAATTCAAAGATGAGTATTTGCTCGCTTCTGATAGCAATTTGGCAACTTCACCCTGTGCCATAGGTGAGGAGGCTTCGCCATAACGGAAAGGCTGTGTCAGCGTTCTGCCAAAGTCCGCCTTTATGCGGTCCTGTTCGTCTTCAATTTGTCCTTTAGCGACAAGGCTGGCGACAGGGTAAGCACCCAGCACACGCTTCCAGTGCTCGTATGAAGTCGGGACGGTTTGGGGAGTGTTTTTCAGTTCATTCCAGAATCGCGGATTATCGAGGCTCTCTTTAACCAATCGCTCCTGACACTGCATCATTAGCTTATGCTCTGCGGGGCTGACTGGCATTAACGCCAATGCGGTTTTGAGTTGAAGCTTTCCTTTCTGGGCAACGTAGTTGAGCCATTGCGCCTGAGCTGATGGATGGTTTAACTCATCGACAAAGGATGTGCTGAAACGGTCAAAGGCCAGATGGGGAAAGCGCCCATCTTGATGGTAAGGCAGTTTGAAATCGCGCTCTTGCTCTACTTTCTCGAAATAAGTGGAGAGGCGGCTTTCGCAAACCGCTTCGCTGTTACTGAACAAAACTGGCTCAGGTGCAGTCGCACACCCTGCCAGTGTTGTCATCAATAGCAAGAAAAAGAACTGGGATCTCAGCATTGTGTCCTGTCTATAAGTTACTGTTCGGTTTGGGTATATAACAGTGTCGGTACAAAGGACAAAAAATGAAAACCGAGAAGCAAAAAATGCTAAGTGGTGAGCTTTATTGCGCGAGTGATGACGAGCTGGTGGCAGATAAAATGCGGTGCCGGGAAGCGATGCGTCGTTTTAACCAAAGCCTGCCAGAAAGTGAGGAATGGAAAACAGCCAAGCGTGATTTGCTGCCAAACGCGCCCAATTCAGTGTATATCGAGCCGCCATTTTTCTGTGATTACGGCATTCATGTGACCTTTGGTGACAATGTTTTTATCAATTTCAACTGCACCATTTTGGATGTTGCACCAGTGACTATTGGTCATCGTGTGATGATGGCGAACAACGTGCAACTTTTGACAGCAACACACCCACTGGATGTTCAGCGCCGCGTTTATGATATGGAAGAATATGGCTTGCCCATTACCATCGGTGACAATGCATGGTTAGGTGGCGGTGTGATTGTTCTGCCGGGTGTGACGATTGGCAAGAACTGTGTCATTGGCGCGGGCAGTGTGGTGACCAAAGATATTCCTGATAACACCATCGCTGTCGGTAACCCTGCCAAGGTGGTGCGTGAACTGATTGCTGAGGAAATCGCCGAGCGAGGTTAAGTTAACGATTCCAACTCTGTGAGCACGTCAATCGCGTATTGATTGGTGCTGCCACAAATATCCCGGTCAGCTTTGAATTGTCCGCAAACGGCAGGACGTTCAGGCTGGCCGAAAATCTTACAAAGATTCTCTTCATTCAATTGGATACATCGAACCCCGGCCGGTTTGCCATTGGGCATACCTGGAATAGGCGAAGAAATGCTTGGCGCGATGCAGCAAGCACCACAACCTAAACGACAGCTTACAGCGGTATCAGTCATCTCTCAGCCTCAATGAACGGGGTATTTGGTTATAATCCAATCGTGGGCGCGCACAGTATCACTCACGCTGAGTAAACGCAAAATGTTGATAGTAATCGCCCATAAGCCCTTGATTGACAGTCGCTGAACGCAAGGATTTCGGCTTGCGCTTGCAGTTTCTGCTCTGGGTGGTATAACGAGCGCCTTTATCAAGATTGACTGGCAGGAACGGGTAAGCATGACAACGCCTTTCTGGGAACAAAAAACACTGACTGAAATGACTGACGCAGAGTGGGAGTCACTGTGCGACGGTTGCGGTAAGTGCTGTCTTCACAAACTGATTGATGAAGATACCGAGGAGTTGTACTACACCAACATCGCTTGCAGCCTACTGGATGACAAAACTTGCTCGTGTAAAGACTACCCTAACCGCTTTAACTACGACGAAGACTGTCTGAAACTTTCCCGAGAGAAAATCGAAGAGTTTTACTGGCTGCCGGATACCTGTGCTTACCGTTTGCTGGCAGAGAATAAACCGCTTCCAGCCTGGCACCCACTCATTACCGGGTCAAAAGAGGCCATGCATGCCGCGAACGAATCAGTACGCGAGAAAGTGGTTTACGAAATCGACGTGATTGATTGGGAAGACCACATCATCAATCATCCCAGCCGTCGAGGTTAACTCCTGTGAAGTTGACCCTTGGTCCAATGGAGGGCGTACTTGACCCTCTGATGCGTCAAATGCTGACAGAGATTAATCCTTACGATCTTTGCGTGACCGAATTTGTCCGTGTCGTCGATGCGAAACTGCCTCCCCGTGTCTACTACAAGCTAAGCCCTGAACTGGAAAACGGCGGTAAAACGCCAGCGGGCACACCTGTGCGTGTGCAACTGCTAGGTCAGTCTCCACAATACATGGGTGAAAACGCCGCACTGGTGGCGGAACTTGGCTCGTCTGGGGTGGATATTAACTTTGGTTGCCCATCCAAGACGGTAAACGGCAACAAAGGTGGGGCAGCTCTTCTGAAAGAACCTGAGCTGATGTATCAGGTGGTGAAAGCCGTTCGTGATGCTGTGCCTTCCGATCAAGTCGTTAGTGCCAAAGTGCGTCTGGGCTTTGATGATGTCTCAGCCTATCGTGAAATTGCCAATGCGGTGCAATCTGGCGGCGCCAATGAAATTGTCGTTCATGGTCGCAGCAAAGCAGATGCTTATAAGGCGGGAACTATTCGCTGGGATTTGATTGGCGATTTGGCAAAGAGCTTGTCGATTCCAGTGATTGCCAATGGTGATATTTGGTGTCGAGATGACGCACTAAAATGTGCAGAAGTGTCGGGATGTGAAACCTTGATGGTTTGCCGTGGCGCTCTGAACATGCCGAATCTTGCGGCACACATTAAAGCCGATGCTGCGCCCATGTCATGGCATCAAGTACTGATGCTCTTGGTTCGCTATTCAGAATTTGAAATTCGTGGTGACAAGGGTATGTACTACCCGAACCGAGTAAAACAATGGTTCCGTTATCTGCAGGCTGAATACCCACAAGCGAAAGAGCTGTTTGTGCGTATTCGCCAGCTTAAAGACAAACAACAAATTCTGGGTGAAATCATCAGCACGCTCAACAATGTGGAGCGTCAGGCTGCTGTTGAGAGCTTTGCCTAGAATTGATTTCAAGAAACATGAAAAAGGCAGACTTGGGTCTGCCTTTTCTCTTTGGATTCTCTGTTCCAAAATCTAGTACTGATTCAACACCCGGCCCGGCAAAATACGGTAGTCGATGCGCCCAGGCCAGTTCTGTTCGGACAGTGCTGAGATCATGGCTCGCGCAACACGCACGGCTTCTACAGGCTCAAAATCTGCCAGAGGGCCCGCAAGGAATGGGTTCAGCAGCGGCATGACTCGCTGCAGGAATTGCTCATCCTTTCTTGGCTTTTCACGCTCGCCAACCAAAGGGCCAGGACGTGCAACCAAAAGGCGTTCGAATCCCATTTCTGAAAGTGCGCGTTCCATTTTACCTTTGCAGCGCAGGTAATGGGATGGTGACCAAGGGTGAGCCAACAAACTGGAAACCACAGCCAGATGCTTTACGCCGACGACGGCCATCATGCGTGCCACTTTGACTACAAGGTGATAATCCACCTCTTCCAGAGCGGCTTTTGACCCTGCCTGTTTTTTGGTAGTACCCAGCGAAATATAGCCTTGAAGTGGCACTGGCCACTGAGGTTGCCAGTGAGTGACTGAAAGGTCTGGACTTTGATGGACGATGATTTTATCAGAAACTACAGCGACAGGACGTCGCGTGACAACGTGGATATGGGAGACATCAGGATCCCCCAGTAATTGATGTAATAACTCGTCACCTACCAGCCCGGTTGCACCGGCGATAATGACACTTCGAGACGATGGCACTGACTGAAAGTCCTCTTAAATCAATTGCGGCTAGACTACCACTGTTTGAGCAAAACTATTCAACGCCTTAGACCAATTATTCGATTTGTCGCGTAGTTCTGTTGGTTAAAAAGTGACCTTGTTTTCATAAGGAGTAGTTGAAAATCAACGACGGTGGACGTTTTGGGTTATCATCCGCTTTTTACATCACTAGAGAACCACAATGACATCGATGGTCGAATTGCAAAGTGACTGGGAAGGCATGCCAGCCACTTTTATTGAAGGTGCGCTTTTGGCAGCGAACCTTTCTCCTGCACCTTTGGATCCAGAAAATAGCTGGTTGCCAATCCTTGTGACCGGTGGCATGGACGAAGATGATGTAGAGCCAATGACCACCGAGCAGAAAAAGGCAGTGATGCTGCGATTTGAGCAGCAGTATGTGGCACTGATGAAGCATACCTACGAACTGCCTGTAGCGTTGTCACTCGACGCATCACGAAATGAAAATCATCAGGCTTTTGCCGAAGGCTTTCTCGCTGTTTGGCCGCACATCGAGCCAGCGTGGCGGGAAATCAAAGTATCCGACGGTAGCCGACGTATGCTTTCGGCGCTGATGACCACCATGTTGTTCCTGCATGATGAGCAAGGGACGCTGGATCAAATGAAAGAGGCGGGACTGGCGGCACTTCCATCGCCAGAAAAGTATTACCAGCAACTGCCGTTGATGATTAACGAAGTGGCACTCGCCGCTGATGAAGTACAGCAGGGCTCTGGGGCGCGCGCGGTGAATCCTTACAAATCCGTTGGCCGTAACGATCCGTGTCCTTGCGGCAGCGGCAAGAAATTCAAAAAGTGCTGCGGTAAGTGATGACGAAAGCCCCAATATTGGTCGTCGCGGGTGTGCTCACGGACGGTGATAGCATTCTCATTACTCAGCGCTTTGATAGTGAAGGTGGTCTTTGGGAGTTTCCTGGTGGCAAAGTTGAGTCGGGTGAGAGGGAGCCTGATGCTTTGGCCAGAGAGCTTTGGGAGGAGTTAGAAATAAGAGTGAAGGTTGGGGTGTACCTGACGGAAACGCTCCATCACTACCCAACCAAATCAATTCTACTGAGAAGCTATCGATGCGAGCAGTTGGAAGGTGATATCACCCTACATTGCCATCAGGCTAAGGCTTGGGTGACTCAATCAGAATTGGACGACTATCTCTTCAGTGATGCGGACAAACCGTTGGTTGAACTACTGAAAAGAAAATAACAAAAATCCCAGCCAAGGCTGGGGTTTTTAATAATTCTATCGACGCGATGGTTTCAACTAGAAAAGGCGGCGCTCGCGCTTGCCGAATAGCTGGGACAACACAACAATAGCCAACACAACCAGCATGGCTGCAAAAATCACGACCAGCCATTGAGGCATAGACAGTGTAAGGAATTGCCAAACAATCTTACTGCAATCGCCGCTGGCTTCAAACATCCAAGGAACCCACTGGTTCAATGGTGCCCATGATGGGAAAGAAACAAAGATATCGCAGGTCGCACCAAACAGGTCGTTAGGATCCGGGAACTGGTAGCCAACATGTTCGATGGAAAGCTTGAGACCCCAGCCCGCAGCTACGCCCCAGGCAATTAACCCAGACCAGCGTACTAGACCGTTTTGCGGCGCAAGCATACCGATGAGACCTGCACCGACCACACCGAGCATAGCCACGCGCTCGTAGATACACATGACACAAGGGGCCAACTCCATCACATGTTGGAAAAACAGCGCACAGCCTTCGAGGATAAAACCCGCCAGCATCAGCAAGAACCAAGCGCCACGCCCACGGGATATTTCGTTAAAATACGACAACATAAAATACGAATCCGTTGTAAAAGACAAAGCCCCACCGAAGGCGGGACTTTGTTATTCAAAGATGTAATCGGTTGAATAGCAACCCTTAGTGACCAGTACTCACTGCGTCGGCTGCGTCAACGGTGCCTAGTGAGATCCAACCAGCATCGTAGAACCAATCAGTCATTGGAATCAGCAGCAGTTCGATACCTGCGAGACCTACTAGGCCCATCACAATGGTGTATGGCAGTGCCATATAAACCATCTTGCCGTACGACAAGCGCAGCAGTGGAGCCAGCGTTGATGTCAGCAGGAACAGGAATGCAGCCTGACCGTTCGGTGTTGCAACCGACGGAAGGTTAGTACCGGTATTAATTGCGACAGCAAGAAGTTCGAATTGTTCACGAGTGATGATGCCATCCATCAGTGCCGCTTTCACTTCGTTGATATAAACCGTCCCTACGAACACGTTATCTGACACCATGGAAAGTAAGCCGTTCGCAATATAGAACATGGTGAGCTGCGCACCGCCCTCCAGTTCCAGTACGGCGCTGATGACAGGCGTGAAAAGCCCTTGGTCAACGATAACAGCAACGACTGAGAAGAAAACCGCAAGCAGGGCAGTAAATGGCAGAGCCTCTTCGAAAGCTTTACCAATGTGGTGTTCGTCAATAACGCCGGTGAAAGAGGTCGCCAGAATGATAACGCTCAAGCCAATCAAGCCAACCGCAGCCAGGTGCATTGCCAGCGCAATCACCAGCCAAACTGCAATGATCGCCTGAACGACAAGCTTCGCAACGTCATAGTTGGTGCGCTTTGCACGTTCAGCATTGTTGAACTCAACCAGGATCTGGCGGACGTTTTCAGGGAGTTTTGTACCGTAATCAAACAGGCCAAACTTCTCAACAAATGCACAGGTTGCCAAGCCACAGAATAATACCGGTAGGGTAACTGGCAACATGCGGATAATGAACTCACCAAACTGCCAGCCCGCTTTTTCAGCAATGATAAGGTTCTGAGGTTCACCCACCATGGTCATTACACCACCTAAGGCGGTACCTACACCAGCATGCATCAACAGGCTACGCAGGAACGCTCGGTAGTTTTCAAGGTCATCACGGCTCAGATCATCACGCACGGATTCGTCTGAGGTGTGGTCATGGCTTGACTGAAAATCTTTACCTGAAGCAACGCGATGGTAGATGGAGTAGAAGCCCACTGCCACGCTGATGACTACGGCGATCACTGTCAGCGCATCAAGGAATGCAGAAAGTAATGCGGCTGCAGAACAGAAAGCTAGAGATAACAGGGTTTTTGACTGAATACCTAGCAGAATCTTAGTAAAGATGAACAGCAGCAACTGCTTCATGAAATAGATGCCCGCCACCATAAAGATAAGCAGCAGCAGAACTTCGAAGTTCGCAACCAGTTCGTGCTTGACGGTGGCCGGGCTTGTCATGCCGATGGCTACAGCTTCAATAGCCAGCAAGCCGCCTGGCTGGAGTGGGTAACATTTAAGCGCCATCGCCAGAGTGAAAATAAATTCCACCACAAGCAACCAACCCGCGACGAACGGATCAATAGCGAAAACAATTGGGTTGATAATCAAGAACGCAATAATCGCCGCTTTGTACCAGTTGGGCGCCTTACCGAGAAAGTTCTTGATGAAAGCATTCCTTAGCGTAATGGCCATGTTTATGTCTCTGTTTCTTATATAAGCAAGTATCTTTGGGGGCTTGAAATGAAGATGTAAACGCTCTGTTGCGAAAGGGGGCGGAAAAATTACATAATTTCAAATTTTGTTGAAATGACTGGAATCTGACCCCTAAACGCCGATAAATCGACGAAAAGTACCGCTGAAACCTATCGCTTAGGCAAACTTGGAGCACACAATACAGCGACTTTTCAAACAGTCAACAATCCTTTGCATGTTAATTAAATTACTGGAGTATGTTACGAAAAAACGCGACTCCAATCCTGAGCTTTTGTAATGTCCTGTAACATTTTGGCGCCGATATTCTATGCATGAGATTGGTTGTATACAGTGATGGCGATCAAAGGATAGCGACTAGCAGAAAACAATCGCTCTTCCTTTTCCCATTGCTGAGCGTGATGAGGTTGTAAAATTGGTAGCTGGCAAGTTTTTGCGTTTTAAAACGCACATAAAAGTGCATGTTGTGGCTATGAAAGCAAACAACACCTATGTTCAAGTCAGATGAAAATTTAATTAACTGTGATGTACGCCCGTCAAATCATGGTCAAATGGGCGCAAAGCACCCTCTTCATAGGTTTCTAGGTTGTGATGATAAGTGGTATGATGAGTTATTAATCAAGGTAAGAAGCAACTTGGAAACAACACTAAATGGTTATTAAGGCGGATAGCCCGGCAACTTTTGCTGAGAAATATATTATCGAGAGCATTTGGAATAATCATTTTCCTCAAGGCTCAATTCTTCCCGCAGAACGCGAGTTGTCAGAACTGATTGGTGTCACACGTACTACCCTCCGAGAGGTGCTTCAGCGTCTGGCTCGTGATGGTTGGCTGACGATCCAACACGGTAAGCCAACACGTGTAAATGACTATATGAATACCTCTGGTCTCAACATCCTTGATACGCTAGTTACCCTTGAAGGTGAAGACGTGCATGGTGTGTTGGAAAACCTACTCTCAGCACGTACTGATATCAGCGGCGTTTTTATGCGCTATGCCGTGAAAAATGACCCACAAATCTGTGCTGACCTGATTGAGAAAGTGATTGGTCGCTGTGAGGCTTTGCTGGCGAGCGAGAGCTTTTCGAGCTTCATTGAAACTGCTGAAGAGAAAGATGCTATCCAGCAGGATGTGAAGAAGATTTATGATACCTTCGGCAAAACTGACCTAGAGACCTGTGAAGCTGTTTGCCGTGGTCGTGCATTCAATCACTTCGATTACATGCTGTTCCAAGGTATGGCCCAACGTTCAGGCAACAAAGTTTATGTACTGACCATGAACGGTATGCGTAAAATTTACTCCCGCGTTGGCGGCTACTACTTCATGGACAAGCGTGCCTGTGAGTTGGCGATTCAGTTTTATCGTGATTTGCTGGTTATCACGAATGAAGGCTGTCATCTGGATGTGGCTGACCGCATTAAGCAATATGGCCGTGAGAGTGGTGCAATTTGGTTCTCTAACCGCGACACAATTGCCAGACTGATGGAGCAGGAAGAAGCGTAATCGCGCTTTTTCTAAAAAGAAAAACCGCCATCGCTGGCGGTTTTTTTGTAGCTGTGCTCTTAGCTAGCTACCCGGTATCAAGTCGGGATCAAACTGGGGACGCTTTGGGCACGTGGAAATAATCTTGCTCTTGCCGTCCGGTAATTCTTCTTCCAGTACGACTTCAAAACCCCACAAACAGTGGACATGCTTTAGCACTTCTTCGTAGGAATCGTTTAGCGGGATACGGTTATGTGGTACGTAACGCAGGGTCAGCGAGCGGTTGCCACGTAAATCCACATCAAACACCTGAATGTTGGGTTCATGGTTACTGAGGTTGTATTGCGCTGACAGTTTCTCACGTATCTGGCGGTAACCTTCCTCATTGTGAATGCTGGTCACTTCGATGAAGTTTTGTCTGTCATCGTCATTGATGGCAAAGAACTTCATGTCCCGCATCACTTTTGGAGACAGAAACTGGCTGATAAAGCTCTCGTCTTTAAAGTTATGCATCGCAAAGTGAAGAGTCTCAAGCCAGTCACTGCCTGCAATTTCCGGGAACCAGTACTTGTCTTCATCGGTTGGCTCTTCACAAATACGGCGGATATCCTGAAACATCGCAAATCCTAGCGCGTACGGGTTGATACCACTGTAAAAACGACTGTTATAAGGGGGTTGTGCAACTACATTGGTGTGGCTGTGCAGGAACTCCATAATGAAACGGTCAGTCACGAGGCCTTCATCATAAAGGTGGTTGAGGATAGTGTAGTGCCAAAATGTCGCCCAGCCTTCGTTCATCACCTGCGTTTGCTTTTGCGGGTAGAAATACTGGCTGACTTTTCTGACGATACGGATCACCTCACGTTGCCAAGACTCCAGCAATGGTGCATGTTTCTCAAAGAAGTAGAGGATATTTTCCTGAGGCTCTGATGGGAACCGATCGACTTCCACTTCACGCTTCTTCTCGCTGGTTGGAATCGTGCGCCAAAGGGCATTCACCTGACTCTGCAGGTAGTCTTCACGGGACTTCTGACGCGCTACCTCCTCTGCAATCGAGATCTTCTGTGGACGTTTATAGCGGTCTACACCATAACTCATCAGCGCATGGCAGGAATCGAGTAGCTTCTCGACTTCATCGACGCCGTATTTTTCTTCACATTCACTGATGTAGTTCTTGGCAAAGAGCAGGTAATCAATAATTGATCCAGCATCTGTCCAGGTTTGGAACAGGTAATTGCCTTTAAAGAAAGAGTTATGCCCATAACAGGCATGTGCCATCACCAGTGCTTGCATCGTGATGGTGTTTTCTTCCATCAGATAGGCGATGCAAGGGTCGGAGTTAATCACGATTTCATAGGCAAGGCCCATGTGGCCATGCTTGTAACCGCGTTCAGTTTCGATGAATTTCTTGCCGAAAGACCAATGGTTGTAGTTGATTGGCATACCTACGCTTGAGTAGGCGTCCATCATTTGCTCGGCGGTGATGATTTCAATTTGGTTAACAAAGGTGTCGAGGCGATAGTGTGCTGCCACACGTTTAATTTCTGTGTGATAGTTCTCTAGCAACTCAAATGTCCAGTCAGGACCATCACTGAGCGTCTTCTTTTTCTTTTTTGCTGCGACTGCCATAGCGTCCTCCTTGGAACTCTATCCCGGAAAAAGAGGTGAGGGGTTAGCTCACCTGTTTCTTAAACAACTCCCGGAAGACTGGGAAAATGTCGTCGGCAGAGCGAATGTTTTGCATGGCAAAGTTTTCGTAGCTGTCTGCCACTGATTCGTATTCGCGCCACAACGTTTGGTGGGCTCGACGGGTGATTTCAATGTACGCATAGTAGCGCGTAACAGGCAGCAGTTGTCGTTCCAACAACTCGCGACAGCCTGGTGAATCATCTGCCCAGTTATCACCATCTGATGCTTGTGCGGCGTAGACATTCCACTCATTGGAGGGATAACGCTCTTTCACGATGTCGTTCATGAGTCGAAGCGCACTGGACACTATGGTGCCACCTGTTTCCTGTGAGTAGAAAAACTCATGCTCATCCACTTCCTTCGCCTGAGTGTGGTGACGGATAAACACCACTTCCACGTTCTTGTAGGTTCGAGTAAGGAAGAGATAAAGCAAAATATAAAAGCGTTTGGCGATATCTTTTGTGGCTTGGTCCATCGAACCTGACACATCCATCAGACAGAACATCACCGCCTGGCTGCTTGGCTGTGGACGCTTCTCGTAGTTTTTGTAGCGCAGGTCGAAGGTATCGATGAAAGGGACTGCAGCGATCTTCGCCTTCAGCTCATCGATTTCTTCCTGGATACGTTTCTCTTCGAGTGGCTGTCCCGGCTCAGTACTTTTCAGCGCCTCAAGCTCTGCCTCGAGTTCACGAAGCTTGCGACGTTTTCCTGCTGACATGGCAGTGCGGCGTGCCAAAGAGTTCTGGAGCGAACGTACAATCGCAATGTTGGCCGGAACACCGGTGGCTTTGAAGCCGGAGCGGTGGGTTTTCCATTCAACCAGTTTGTTCATCTGGTTCTTCTGTAGGTTTGGTAGTTCCAGATCTTCAAACAGTAAATCCAGATATTCATCTTTGGAAATCTGGAATACGAAATCGTCTTGGCCTTCGCCATCTGGACTTGCTTGACCTTCACCTGCACCGCCACCTTGTCCACCGCCCGGTGGACGTTCAATGCGGTCGCCGGGGATAAATTGGTCGTTGCCAGGGTGGACAGCATCACGCTGTCCACCTTTGCCCTGTCGGAATACTGGCTCTCGAATATCTCGGGAAGGGATAGTGACGCTTTCGCCACTATCCACATCAGTGATGGAGCGTTTGTTCACGGCATCAGCAATAGATTCTTTAATCTGTCGCTTGTGACGTCGCAGGAAACGCTGACGGTTCACCGTGCTTTTGTTTTTCCCGTTGAGCCTTCGATCAATAAAATGCGCCATAAGCCCCCCGTAATTTCAATACATCCCTAGACAGACTTACGAGGATTTACGCACACGCAAGTACCACTCAGACAGCAAGCGAACTTGTTTGCGGGTATATCCTTTTTCCATCATACGGGCGACGAAGTCGTCGTGTTTCTTCTGTTCCTCAGTCGACGTTTTCGCATTGAAGGAAATGACCGGAAGCAGCTCTTCGGTGTTCGAGAACATTTTCTTCTCTATAACAGTGCGAAGTTTCTCGTAGCTGGTCCAAACCGGGTTCTTTCCTTCGTTGTTAGCTCGCGCTCTAAGTACGAAGTTCACGATTTCATTACGAAAGTCTTTAGGGTTACTGATACCTGCGGGCTTCTCGATTTTCTCCAGTTCACTGTTGAGTGCAGAGCGGTCAAACAGTTGGCCGGTATCTGGGTCGCGGTATTCCTGATCTTGAATCCAGAAGTCCGCATAGGTCACGTAACGGTCAAAGATATTCTGGCCGTACTCTGAGTATGATTCGAGGTAGGCAGTCTGGATTTCTTTGCCGATGAATTCGACATATTTTGGAATCAGGTACCCTTTCAGGTTTTCTAGGTACCTCTCGGCAATTTCCTGTGGGAACTGCTCACGCTCGATTTGTTGCTCAAGCACATAGAACAGATGAACAGGGTTTGCCGCCACTTCGGAATGGTCGAAGTTAAACACGCGGGAGAGGATCTTGAACGCGAAGCGGGTAGACAGGCCGTTCATGCCCTCGTCGACGCCTGCGTAGTCTCGGTACTCCTGATAAGACTTGGCTTTTGGGTCCGTGTCTTTCAGCGTTTCACCATCATAGACGCGCATTTTCGAGAAGATGCTGGAGTTTTCCGGCTCTTTAAGGCGCGACAGCACACTGAATCGTGCAAGAATATCGAGCGTACTTGGTGAACAAGGCGCATTCGACAGTTCGCTGCCTTCCAACAATTTGTCGTAGATTTTGATTTCCTCAGAGACACGCAGACAATAAGGCACTTTCACGATGTAAACACGGTCAAGGAACGCCTCGTTGTTTTTGTTGTTGCGGAAGGTCTGCCACTCAGATTCATTAGAGTGAGCGAGGATCATGCCATCAAACGGAAGGGCAGAGAGACCTTCAGTACCGTTGTAGTTACCTTCCTGCGTTGCAGTCAGCAGTGGGTGAAGCACTTTGATCGGTGCTTTGAACATCTCAACGAATTCCATCAAACCCTGATTGGCTTTACACAGCGCACCTGAATAGCTGTAAGCGTCTGGATCATCTTGTGCAAAATGCTCAAGCTGACGGATGTCGACTTTACCAACCAGTGAAGAAATATCCTGGTTGTTCTCATCGCCAGGTTCTGTTTTCGCAACAGCTACCTGGTCGAGGATCGATGGACGGACTTTGACGACCTTGAACTTGGTAATGTCACCGCCAAATTCATGCAGACGTTTGGCAATCCAGGGTGACATGATGGTACGAAGGTAGCGTTGAGGAACGCCGTATTCGCTTTCCAGCAGTGCGCCGTCTTCCGCAGCATCAAAAAGGCAGAAAGGGTGGTCGTTAGTTGGGCTTCTCTCACCGTTAGCAGTCAGCACGTAAATCGGGACTTTCTGCATCAGGCTTTTGAGTTTTTCAGCCAGAGAGGACTTACCGCCACCCACTGGACCCAGTAAATAAAGAATCTGTTTGCGTTCTTCCAACCCTTGAGCGGCATGCTTGAGATAAGAGACGATCTGCTCTATCGCATCCTCCATGCCATAAAAATCTTCAAAGGTTTTGTAGCGAGAGATCACGCGGTTTGAGAATAGTCGGCTTAAGCGGGGATCGAGCGCGGTGTCGATCATTTCAGGTTCGCCTATGGCCATTAACAGCCTTTCAGCCGCATTAGCGTATGCGCTGCGGTCTTCCCGGCAAAGGTCCAGAAACTCTTGAAGGCTCAGCTCTTCGTCTTTTGCTTCTTCGTAGCGCTGACGATAGTGGTCGAAAATACTCATGGTCCTGCCCCCTAAAATCGTGCTGTTATCAATTAGAAAGGATATCGGCGCAGTTGCTTTCATATCCTCACTCTTTTAAGACTAGTCGCAACTGATCAATTTGCTTGGTTGAATTACTTGTTTTTTCAATATTTTTCCCTTTTGTGATAAGGCTTTGTATTCAGCTTGTCAGGATTGGGTTGTGTGAATATCGCTACTTAACCGTATATACACAGGGAATTGTTCTACCGATCTTCTCCCAATAGCGGATTCTCACCAGTGAGACGCTTTTTGCTGGGTTTCAAACGTCCATCACAGTTAGGACTTCCCAAAACGCTCACTTTGGCACTTGTCCGGTGAATACCTCATCTCGTGATAACGAACTTGCATTGCGCGTGCCAGAAAATAAAAAAGCCGGAACCCTAAGGTGCCGGCTTGAGTAAAACCACTGTTGTTTAGCGGTTTATTTACAAATCACTTCAGTAGATAGGGTGTGGCTTTCGCCAGATTGAAGCGTCACACTTCTGTCGTAAACCGCAGATTCTGCGCAAACCATGGTCAAAAAACCGTCGTTTGCCATGTCAGCCATGCCTTCGGCAAGTGCTTGCCATGGGTTCCAGATCACTACGCCATTGTTACCCTGATTCACTACTGCAATATGGCGCTGATTAGCTGCATCTTCGATAATCACGGTCTCAGCTGCCTGAGTATAGATGCGGTCGACTTCACCTTCGAACGTGGCTTTACCTGTGCTTGGCTTGCGCTCGCCCACTTCAATGTACTCGTTGCCGAGTTCGGTAACCGTGGTTTGATGAATGTCGCCAATGTTGAAGTAGGTATGTAGTGCACCACCGACTTGCATTTCACTCTCGCCAGCATTGGTCGATATCAGGCTAACCTTGAGTGTGTCACTGATTTCAATAAGAAGCTCCGCATGGAATGCATGAGGCCAAATCGATCGGGTTTCTGGGGTGTCTGACAGCGTCAGGCTAACAATCACACCTTTATCATTTTCACGATGCTCGTTGAGTGTCCACTCGCTGGTGCGCGCAAAACCATGTGAAGGCTCCGCAGCTTTGCCAAACCAAGGCCAGCATACAGGTACGCCACCGCGAATAGCTTTGTTACCGGTAAAGTCTGCTTTCTCGCTCATCCAGATAGTTTCTTTTTTACCGGTTGGCATGAAGCTCAGCACTTGGCCGCCAAACAAGGAAATAGCAGCAGTGGCTTTCGGATGAATAACACGAACGACTTTTAAACCGTCCAGTTCGCAGACAGTGACATAGTCAGAGAGAACAGCAAGGGTAGGGAGCTGTTTTACGTCCATGAAGGTGCCTTTTGAAAATTAACTACAAAAATTCGGGTAAAAAAAAGGCGGCCATCAGCCGCCTTTTGTCACTCATGCCTTAACGGCAATCCGGAATGATTACTTAGAGATGTGAGCAATCAGGTCCAGAACTTTGTTTGAGTAACCGATTTCGTTGTCGTACCAAGATACAACTTTAACGAATTTGTCAGTCAGAGCAACGCCCGCTTTCGCGTCGAATACTGAAGTTTGAACTTCACCGATGAAGTCTTGAGAAACAACTTCGTCTTCAGTGTAACCCAGAATGCCAGCCATCTCGCCTTCTGAAGCAGCTTTCATTGCCGCACAGATTTCTGCGTAAGAAGCCGCTTCTTTCAGGTTAACAGTCAGGTCAACGACAGAAACGTTTGCAGTTGGTACGCGGAAAGCCATACCAGTCAGTTTGCCGTTCAGTTCTGGAAGAACTACGCCAACTGCTTTAGCTGCACCCGTTGATGATGGGATGATGTTCTGAGAAGCACCACGACCACCACGCCAGTCTTTCGCAGAAGGACCGTCAACAGTTTTCTGAGTTGCAGTAGTCGCGTGAACAGTAGTCATCAGGCCAGACTCGATGCCCCACTTGTCGTTCAGTACTTTCGCGATTGGTGCAAGACAGTTAGTCGTACAAGAAGCGTTAGAAACGATGTCTTGACCTGCGTAAGTCTCGTGGTTAACACCCATAACGAACATTGGAGTTGCGTCTTTAGATGGACCAGTCAGAACAACCTTCTTCGCACCAGCTGTGATGTGCTGACGTGCAGTTTCGTCAGTCAGGAAGATACCAGTTGCTTCAGCAACAACGTCAACGCCTACTGCGTCCCACTGAAGTTCAGTTGGGTTACGCTCAGCAGTAACACGCACAGTCTTACCGTTAACAACCAGATTACCGTCTACAACTTCAACAGTACCGTTGAAGCGACCATGAGTTGAATCGTACTTCAGCATGTATGCCATGTAATCAACGTCGATCAGGTCGTTGATTGCTACAACTTCGATGTCGTTACGCTCAACAGATGCACGGAAAACGAAACGGCCGATACGGCCAAAACCGTTAATACCTACTTTGATAGTCATTATGTTGCTCCACAACTTAATATCTAGTGAAAGGAAATTGGTAGTAAAATTACAGAATCGGTACCACCCATGCAAGCAAAAAACCTATCTAAATTGCTTAAAGTCAAAAATTAGTACGGATTATTTTTACATCGCCCAAACAATATTTGAGTGTGCTACAAAATATTTTAAATAATTTCATAAAACACCTTAGCTTGAAATTCGTCCAATGCCACCTACCATACTCTTTAAGGCGCATATCTGCGTCACTAAACCAAGTATGGTGACAATATGGCGTTCGGTAAGTGCGAAAACTGAGAATCAAAAACGAGTTTGTCGTTACTGAACGTAAGCTTTTGTTAGCGGTATAAAAGTGTCCAAGCCCCGAATGCTGTGACCTGGCGGGCGAAGCTTTTGTTAGAAGGTGGAACCAGATTGGATTAGCAGGTAAAAACTCTTTTGCACATTTTCGGCTTACCGGAAATCAAAATTTCCCGTAAAAGAGGAAGTCATGACATCAGATAAGAAATGGAAAGCAACGCTGTCCGAAGAGGCTTATAAGGTCTGTCGGTTAGGCCAAACCGAAGCGCCATATACTGGTGCTTTATTACACAATCATAGAAAAGGTACATATCACTGCGTATGCTGTAATGCCGTTTTGTTTGATTCGAGTGCGAAATTTGATTCTGGCTGCGGTTGGCCGAGTTTTGATTTGGCTGTAGAAGGTGCAATTCACTATCTAGAAGATCAAAGCCACGGAATGGTTAGAACTGAAACACGTTGCACCCAATGCGACAGCCATCTTGGTCATGTGTTCGATGATGGTCCGACAGAGACAGGACAGCGCTATTGCGTGAACTCTGTCTCGATGACATTTTTAGAGCAGGATGATAACAATCGCAACTGAGTGCTTTCTATGTTTGAACGCAAAAACAGCTGTACTTTTTTACTGGTATTTGAAGTTCATTTCGGCTCAGCCAGTGCCGCGAGTTGTATCAGCAGCCCTTTATCGAAATCCCCGTCCTCAATTTCTAACGCAATGTCTTTCGCGATGTCTGCAATTGTCTCACGGCGAGAATCTGTCATTGGATACAACAGCTTAAGCTGTGCTTTCTTTGCGATCGGAAGTCCTAGCTCTCCACCGACTAAGGCCCAAAGATAAGCATCGTCAAGCTTTCCGATCGAGTGGTTGGCTGTTGCCAGTGATTTAATCACTTCAGGAATCGCCTTATCCTTGGTCTCTCCCGCTCGGCCATCGTACAAGGTGAGTGATTTTACCAGCAGTTTGATGGTGTGTTCTTTATCTTTGTCAACATAGTAGGTGGCAAGGCCGAGTTGTAATTCCGGTGTATTCAGGTACTCGGTTTCTTCTAGTTTAAGGAATTGCTCCAATGCTTCGTTGTCTCCCTGTGTCCATCGGTAGTAAATGATGGATGGTTGGTAAGACGACTTTAGTTTCTGCTCCAGCTTTTCGATTGTGTCGTAAGCATGGAAAAGGGCTTCAGTACGAAGCGTTTTCTTTCCCTTTAGCGTGGTGGTTTCAATCTGCGCAGCTAGCTCCATACACTTGGCATATTTCTTAGTTAGCAGTAGTTCATCAAATTTGTTCAGATCAGAGTCTTTTTTGACGACGTCATAACGCTTCCAGATCAGATCTGTGCGTTCATGACGACACTGGCCATCGGTAACATTGAGCTTTTGGCAGATCTGAGGGTAATTTTCACAAAGCTGCGCGGTGCTGCGGTTGCTCTCAAAGCAGCCCGCAATGAAAAGTGTGGGAATAGCGCCGATTGCTAGCTTCATCGGATTATTCAGTAAGCCTTTCTTCATCGTATGTTTGGTTCTTTCTGTCTCTATTGATACGCAAATGACTTATAACATAAACGGCATCTAACAGTTTATGTTCATTTGGCGAGTTTTGCGTGAGTCCACAGAGATAAATAAGACCAGCGCATTAGCTGGTCTGTTATTGGAGACCGACTGGCTCAGACAATATCAGTGTCGAGATAAGTAAAATTTTCAGCATCTGTCCAAACGGTGGCTTGGTCATCGCTGTAGATGTCAGTGAAGACATAGGCTTGCAAATCAGCCGCTTGGGTAGAGGGTAGTCCCATTTTCTCAATCATTGCCGGTGTGATGTCAGCATTTGATGTGCCGGTGGCGTCGAGCTGCCATTGAACTCCAGTTAGGTTCAAGGTGTCGTCGCCTTTCCCGAGCCAAGCAATAAATCCTTGCCAATCGTCTCTCTACTGTGTCTGATTGCGCATCAATTGCATGAATGTTAATAGTGACCGTTTGATGACCATTGCCACCGATAGCTGCTTCTATACCTGCAACGATGTTACCAGTAACCCCTGGCATGGTCTGATAGGCTGCACCGGTAAAGTCGGCATGCGATGTATCAGAGATTTTCAGAACATCAAAACCGGTAGAAGCATCATAAATCTGTTTATTTATTACCCTGCCGCTCGGAAGAGTGAAGGTTTGACCCTGAAAGTCGTCATTATCGAAAATCAGAGTGTCTGAATTTGTTCCACCTTTTAGGATATCTTCACCAGATTGACCATCAAGCAGATTGCCGAAACTATTCCAGCCAGCCACAATGTAGTCGTTACCTTCACCGCCGAGTAGTGTGTTGCTACCTAAGTTACCGTAAATAGTATCGTTGCCATCGCCACCATCAAGGAAATCTTTACCGCCATTACCTCTCAGAAAATCGTCGTCAGCCTCACCATAAATGGTGTCGTTACCTGCGTTACCACGAAGGTCATCATTTCCTACTCTATTGCACCATAGATTTCATCTTTGCCGCTTCCGCCACGGATGTAATCATCGCCATCTTGACCAAAGACCAAGTCATCATCGCCACCAGCAGCTATCGAGTCATTCCCAAGTCTGTCGTCACCCGCGCCACCTTCCAGTTTGTCGGTACCGTTTTGGCCTTGGAGAATGTCATCACCTGCTCCGCCATGAAGATGGTCCTCGTCATTACCTCCCCAAAGGCTATCTTTTCCGTCTCCGCCTGAGAGGATGTCATTACCATCTGCGCTAATGAGGGAGTCATCACCCCCTTCTCCGTATAGGCGGTCGTCACCTTCGTATCCATAAAGGTTGTCGTTACCATGTGTACTGGTGTCACTGCTAATCTCTTCAACGGTGATGGTGACATCAGCTGACGAGATGTTGGTGTCAACGTCATTGAGATCGAGAGGACGCCATTCGAAACCAGCCAACTCGCTAGAAGGCATAGTAAAGAGCACGAGTTTGGCACCACCTGGGACGTTGATGTCAATAGCAGAACCTCGTTCCGCGAGGTTAACGTAATCAATGATAATGTCGCGGCTCAGGACCTCGCCTGAAGCGCTCAGAATGGCATAACCAAGGCCTTTCTCTTCGCCAGACGGAAAATTAAACTGTGACAAGGTGACACTGACAAATGTATCTTCTTGTAGCGTGTAAGAATCATCAGTATCTGGAGATAGGATCGTAATTTCTGATTCAGAAGAATCGCCATACGCGGTGTCGTTACCTTCATAACCACCAGCGTGTCGTTTCCCAGTAAACCGTATATTTCATCGTCGTCGGTGGTACCAACGAGGTTATTGTTTGTGTTATCGCCTGAAATGGATGCCATAAGGCGTACCTTGCTCGAAAAGTATGATTCTAAAGACCACTGCACATGATCGTTGTACAAGTGTATTAAACGGGCGGGACAGATCTCACGACATGGTGTATGGTTATTTGTTCAATTTGTTTTAGTGAAACCAGTTTCTACTGGCCGAGCGTCGTCACGTAGAATGGCAAAAGGTCTGCAATCCCTCAAGTCACGAGGTGCGTATTCAGATTAAAATCAGTAGTATTACGAACGCAGTAAATTAGAAACTGGCACTAAAGTGCCATGAAAAACTGAATTCCAGCATGGGCAATGACTAGAATTAGGTTTTGTTTGTCTTTTGGGCAAATAGTCTTTACTTGTAAGTTACTTGGGTGATTTGATCCCCAAAACAGCTGACTTTCACCTTATCTAAACGTGCAGTGCTGCCTTTTGGTTGCAAACGAAAAAGGAAAAATCATGGATATTGAGCAGTTATTGTCCACCATTACGCCGGAAGCTTATGAGCGTTTGCTTTATGCGGTAGAAACCGGAAAATGGCCAGAAGGTACGCCGCTCAATGCGGATCAACGCGACAATGCCATGCAGCTAGTTATGCTTTATCAATCGCGTCATAACACTGAGCCGCAACATATGACAGTTGCTGCTGGTGGTGATATTACGATGAAATCCAAAGCACAACTCAAGCGGGAGTTTGCTCCGGACCAGGAAACGATTGTTCAGACTAAGCTGAATGACGAATGATTAAAAAAATACTATTGAGAAGGCCAGCAATCATGCTGGCCTTTTTGCTTGCTGGATGTCAGTGTGAAAGCTCGCCACGCAAATCTTGCTGGAGTTGGGTGCGAATTGCATCCATAGGTAGGTCCTGGTTCAGCAGGAAGTGAAGCTTTGCCAATGCCGCTTCCGGTGTCATGTCATAGCCGCTAAGAACACCTGCTTCTGCTAGCGCACAGCCCGTCGCATAACCGCCCATGTTCACTTTACCAGCCAGACATTGAGTCAGGTTCAACACTACAACGCCGCGATCAGTCGCTTCGCGAAGCAGGCTCAGTAGTTCTTGATTCTGAGGTGCGTTGCCCACACCAAAGGTCAGCAGGATCATCGCATTCACTGGTTGCTTCAGCGCATTGCGGATAACTTCCGGCGAAATCCCCGGATACATCATGATAATGGCAACAGGCTGTTCGGTAATCGTGTGAACTTTGAAAGTACCTTCCGGCTTCTTATCGATTTCTGCACCGTGGAGCTGGATGTTAATACCCGCTTCCAACAGAGGCGGCAGGTTTGGCGACGTAAAGGCGTTGAAGCCATCCGCATGGGATTTGGTGCTTCGGTTACCGCGAAGAAGCTGGTTGTTGAAGAACAAGGTGACTTCATTGATGGGGTAATTCGCAGCGATATGCAGTGCGTTCAGCAGATTCGCTTGACCGTCAGAGCGCAGTTCTGCCAACGGGATTTGTGATCCTGTCACGATGACGGGTTTATCCAGGTTCTCCAGCATAAAGGAGAGCGCAGAGGCGGTGTATGCCATGGTGTCTGTACCATGGAGAATCACGAAGCCATCGTACTTATCGTAGTTGTCACGAATATCGTCAGCAATGCGTTGCCACTCTGCAGGGGTCATGTCGGCGGAGTCGATCAGCGGGCTGTATTCGTGAATAGTGAATTCAGGCATCTCAGGGCGATGGAATTCCGGCATTTGTTGGAGTTGTTGTTGCATGAAGCCAGACACAGGAATGTAGCCCTGCTCTGATTTCAGCATGCCGATTGTGCCGCCAGTGTAGGCGATATAAATGTGTTTTCTTTCCATCTTCACAACTTAAATGTAGCCGAGGTAGTGCGCGCATTATACGGAGTGGATGCACGAAAAAAACCCCGGATTTCGCCGGGGGTTGTTGAGAGGTCTCAGTTTTCGTAATAACTACAATTCGGACAGAGTGCGTATTGTCCGTTTGGATCATTGAAGTTATTCAGGTTGTTTATTTCAGTTACGGCGTGGTTGGCAAACTGTTGAACTACATCAGGCAGTTTGACGGTTTCGTTCAATCCCAGCTTTACCACTGCTTGGTTCATGAACTCATAGATGAATTGCTGTGCTGGCGTCAAAGGTTCTTCCATCCAGTTCAGTGAGTAATCCGTCACTTGAGCCAGTTCGGCCGCTGCCACAATCGCATCATCAAAGTCGCCCATTTGGTCAACCAAGCCACGTTTCATCGCATCGTAACCCGTCCATACACGGCCTTGAGCTACTTGATCAACGTCTTCCAGAGAAAGGTTACGTTGGCTGGCGACCAGGCCGATAAAGCGCTGGTAACCATTTTCAGTCCCAAGCTGCATGATGTTGCTGATTTCTTCTGGCAACGCTCGTGTGACCCCTACACCCGCAAATGGTGTGGTGCCGATACCGTCGTTATAAACACCGTATTTCGCCAGCACATCTTCGAAGGTGGTCAGAATACCGAAGATACCGATAGAGCCTGTGATGGTAGTTGGCTGCGCCAGAATGCGGTCAGCACTTGAGGAAATCCAGTAACCACCGGATGCTGCCACGCTAGACATCGATACAACGACAGGCTTGCCCGCTTGTTTCAGCGCATCCACTTCGTTGCGGATCACTTCAGAGGCAAAGGCGCTGCCGCCAGGGCTGTCTACACGCAAAACCACCGCTTTAATCGCATCATTCAGGCGCGCATCACGAAGAAGCCCAGCTGTGGTATCACCACCGATAGTACCTTCTGATTCAAATCCATCCACGATGGCACCGCTTGCAACGACCACGGCAATTTGGTCAGCCTTAGGCAATTCAAAGTTCAGCGGCGCGTAATCATAGAAGCTCACATAGTTGAAGCGGTCTTCCCCATCGCTACCAAATACTTCTGCCAGACGGGTACGGATTTGTTGGCGGGTCATCAGTTCATCGACCAAGCCCATGTTGTAGGCTAATTTCGCGAAATCACCGTTTGCTGCCTTGAGGTTAGCAATCAGGGTATCTGCATCTGGTGAGAGTGTTGAAACCTCAATGTTACGGTTGGTGGCAATGTCATTGACAAAAGCGCCCCAAAGCTGATTCAGCCAAACAGAGTTTGCTTCGCGCGCTTCTTCAGACATGCCCGTACGGGTGTACGGTTCAACAAATGATTTGTAAGTCCCAACGCGGAAAACGTGTGTTGTGATATCGAGGTTTTCCAGCAGGTCCTTGAAGTAAAGGTTATAGGTTCCGTAGCCACGCAACAGCAATGCGCCGTCCGGTGCCATGAAAATCTCATCGGCATAGCTGGCGAGGTAATATTGGCTCTGGTTGTAGTGCCCACCAATAGCAACAATAGGTTTGCCAGTGGCTTTGAATTCATTAATTGCTTTAGCGATGTAGCGAAGCTTGGTCAGGCTGGTTTCCGACATGTCGGACAGACTGAGAACCATGCCGTTGATTTTGTCGTCTTTTGCGCCAGCTCGGATTTGCTCGACGATATCGTAAAGCACGTTTTCAAACTGCATTTGCTGACCGAAAAGATTACGTGTCGCGAAATCATAAGGGTCGACGCGGCGCTGCTTTTCAACGATTGGCCCAGAAATATCAACCAGAAGCGCCCGCTCTGGTTGCTCAAACGGTTTAGTCGGTGCGGCATGCTCCATCGTAAACAGAAAATAGATCCCCACCAACACGGCGATAAACAGAATATTCAGGATCAACTGACGGGTAAAACTGAGGGCTTTCCAAAACCACTTCAGTACGGTGCCGATAAATTTAAAAAGCGTTTTCATTTGGTTATCCAGCTTCTTTTATTACCGGTAATCGTAACGAATCCTGTCCGATTAGAATAGAGGTGATTAATGTTGTAAAAATGTAAACAAACGTTTGAAACTTTCGTTTGAGTGGCTTATCTTGGTCTGACCAGAACTAATAATAACCATGGAAGCGCATCATGAATTCGCCTTACCCACACCTACTCGCGCCGTTGGATCTTGGCTTTACGCAGTTGAAAAACCGCGTACTGATGGGGTCTATGCATACTGGACTGGAAGAATCGAATGACGGGTTTAAGAAGCTCGCTGCTTTCTACGCCGAAAGGGCAAAGGGTGGTGTTGGCCTGATTGTAACCGGTGGCTTTTCTCCGAACTTCCGTGGTCGCCTTCATCCACTGAGTGCCCAGTTTAGTAGCGGCCGTGCTGCGCGGGCACACCGCACTATTACCGATGCAGTGCACGAAAACGGCGGTAAAATTGCCCTTCAGCTTTTGCACGCAGGCCGTTATGCATTGCATCCTTTTGCGCTGAGCGCTTCTGATATGCGTTCGCCCATTTCCAAATTTGCGCCGTCAGCAATGAGTGAGCGCCAAATCCTGAATACCATCAAAGATTTTGGGAAGAGTGCGGAGTTGGCCCGGGAAGCGGGATACGACGGCGTGGAAATCATGGGGTCAGAAGGTTATCTGATTAACCAGTTTATCTGTGCGCGTTCTAATACCCGTTATGACCGCTGGGGCGGTAGCTACGAAAACCGCACTCGTTTGGCGGTGGAAATTGTTAAATCAGTGCGTGAACGTGCGGGTCAAGATTTCATCATCATTTTCCGACTGTCGATGTTGGATCTGGTGGAGCAGGGCAGCACGCATGATGAAGTTGTCGAGCTTGCGAAAGCACTGGAACAAGCCGGTGTGACGATCATTAATACTGGTATTGGCTGGCATGAAGCCCGTATTCCGACCATCGCCACTCAGGTTCCGCGCGCAGCATTCGCGTGGGTTACCGAGCGTCTAAAAGGTGAGGTAAACGTCCCCTTGGTGACCTGTAACCGTATTAATACGCCGGAAGTCGCTGAAAATATTCTGGCGTCGGGTCAGGCTGATATGGTTTCTATGGCGCGCCCATTTTTGGCAGATGCAGAGTTTGTGGCAAAGGCTGAGCAAGATCGCTCAGATGACATCAATACCTGTATCGCCTGTAACCAAGCGTGTCTTGACCATGTGTTCAAAGGTAAACGCGCAAGCTGCCTTGTTAACCCACAGGCGTGTTATGAAACAGAACTGGTAGTCACACCTGCTTCCAATAAACGTCGCGTTGCCGTGATAGGTGGCGGAATGGCGGGTATGTCTTTCGCGACCACAGCCGCAGAGCGCGGTTTTTATGTCGTTTTGTTTGAGAAGCGAGACACCCTCGGTGGCCAGTTCAATCTTGCTATGCAAATTCCCGGTAAGGAAGAATTCAAAGAATCTATCCGTTACTTCACCCGGAAGGTTGAGCAATCCGGCATTGAAGTCCGTTTGAACACCGAAGTTGATGCGGATGCCCTGAAAGAATTTGATGAAGTGGTGGTGGCAACGGGTGTGAAACCTCGCATTCCATCCATTCCGGGTATCGACCATCCGAAAGCGGTCGACTATCAGACCTTTATCCGTGAGCAGCCCGAGCTTGGCGGCCGAGTGGCTGTTATTGGTGCTGGTGGTATCGGCATTGATGTCGCCACCATGATTACTGAGCCAGAAAACCACACGCTGGATGACTGGTTGAAAGATTGGGGTATCGATAAAACCATTTCGTATGAAGGCGGCTTACACCCACAACCTCACTATGTCGCGCAGCGTCAGGTATGGTTACTGCAACGTAAGGCTGGTCGCGTCGGCAAAGGGCCAGGTAAAACCACAGGTTGGATCCATAAGAAAACGCTGGAAAAACGAGGCGTGGAATTACTTGGCGGTGTGGCGTACGAGAAGATCGATGACGCAGGTTTGCATATCACTCTTGAAGGCCAACACCACATTCTGCCGGCAGATCATGTGATCGTTTGTGCCGGACAGGAATCAGTGAATGGTCTGGTTTCTACACTCGAAGCGCAAGGCATCAAAGCCCATGTGATTGGCGGTGCAGAACATGCCGGCGAGCTTGATGCTAAACGCGCGATTCGACAAGGCGTTAAGTTAGCAATATCGCTTTAAGCCAATAGTCTGAAAAACCACAAAACCCGAGTGGATTCGCCTCTCGGGTTTTGTGTTATTTTGGGGAAGTAATGTTTAATTCTTATCAGGACGATATATGGACGCGATAACTCTTCTTACCCAGCGCCGCTCAATTCCTCGTTTACTGGCTCCAGCCCCAACTGGCGAAGCATTAGATAACATGTTGGCAGCAGGCCTCAGGGCACCGGATCATGGCGCGTTGACGCCTTGGGAGTTTGTCGTTGCGACCAGAGATGGGCTGGATAAGCTATCTGCCATTTTGAAAAGTGCGGCAGAAGCCGACAATGAAGAGGACGCGGTAGTGGAGAAAGCGACCAAGTCACCTTATCGCGCCCCCATGGTCATCACTGTGATTGCCCGCACCAAGCAACATGATAAAGTGCCTGTGATTGAGCAGTACATCTCTGCAGGCTGTGCGGCACAGGCAATGCAGATGGCAGCGGTTGCACAGGGTTTTCAGGGTTTTTGGCGCACCGGGAAATGGGCCTATCACCCTGTTGTTCGAGAAGCGTTTAACGTGTCAGGTGACGACGAGATCGTGGGGTTCCTTTACGTGGGTACACCGGATTGCACACCCGCTAGCGCACCAAAGCGTGATACCGCAAAGTACGTGACGTACTTGTAAAATCGGCCTTCGCACTATTGAAGAATTAACTGGATGTATATCCAGTTAATTCTTGTTAACTTGTCTGAATTTCGATAAATTGTGGGTTCATCGTCCGAGACCTCCAACGATATGACCAGACTTTTTATCGCCGAAAAACCCAGCCTAGGCCGCGCGATTGTCGCAGCACTTCCCAAGCCCCACAAAAATCATGAAGGCTATGTTGTTGCTGGAAACGGTGACACGGTGACATGGTGTATCGGCCATTTGCTGGAGCAGGCAGAGCCAGAAGCTTATGACGAAAAATATAAAACCTGGCGACTCGACGATCTTCCTATTCTTCCGCAGCAATGGATCTTAAAACCGCGCAAATCTGCCGCTAAACAATTAGGCGTGGTGAAAAAACTGCTCAAGCAGTTTGATGATATCGTGCATGCAGGCGACCCGGATCGTGAAGGTCAGTTGCTGGTGGATGAAGTGTTCAGTCACGCCAAGCTTTCTGAAGCCAAGAAAAAACGAATCAAGCGTCTACTGATCAATGACCTGAACACCTCGGCGGTTAAAAAGGCGTTGTCATCCCTACGTAGCAACATGGACTTTGTGCCGCTTTCAGTGTCAGCACTGGCGCGCTCAAGAGCGGATTGGCTCTACGGCATGAACATGTCCCGCGCTTATACCTTGCTTGGAAAGCAGGCGGGATATCAGGGTGTGCTTTCCGTCGGTCGCGTGCAAACGCCAGTGTTGGGGCTAGTGGTTCGTCGAGACAGGGAAATCGAAGCCTTTATCCCAAAGCCTTTCTATCAATTGGATGCGGTTATTCCGTACCAAGGTAGTGATATTCTTGCACGTTGGCAGCCGAGTGAAGCCTGCCAACCCTGGCAGGATGAAGAAGGGCGGGTATTAGCGAGAAACCTTGTCGAAAACGTTGCGCGTCGTATTGAAAGTCAGCCAGCGACAGTGACCAAATCAGAGCGTAAATCCACCAAGCAAACGCCGCCGTTACCTTACAGCCTGTCTGCATTGCAGATTGATGCGGCCAAGCGTTTTAATATGAGCGCCGCTGATGTGCTGGCCTGTTGTCAGGCGTTGTATGAAAAGCACAAGGTGATCACTTATCCACGTTCAGATTGCCGCTACTTACCAAAAGGTCATTTCAGTGAGGCGAAAAGTGTCTCCTCAGCAATAGCAAACACGTCTGAGGCTTTATCGACTGCGGTCAGCAATGCCAACCTCTCCCTCAAATCGAAAGCTTGGAACGACAGCAAAGTCGAAGCTCACCACGCGATTATTCCTACTTCGAAAAGCAGTAGTGCATTGAGTGGACGTGAACGTGATGTGTATGAGTTGATCGCCCGTCAGTATCTGATGCAGTTCTACCCTGCAGCGGAGTATGCAGAAGCCAAACTGGATTTTGAAATAGCGGGTGGTCTTTTCATCGCAAAAGGGAAAAAGTTGATGTCTCCGGGGTGGCGAGCGCTGATGTCCCGAGATAAATCAGCGCAAAATGAAGATATCGAAAGTCTGGTACCTCCACTGGATAAAGGCACTGTGTTGACTTGCGCCCGTGGCAACATCAAAGATTGCATGACAGAGCCTCCGCGCTATTTCACAGAAGCGACGTTGCTGCAGGCAATGACAGGGATTGCCCGATTCGTGAAAGATTCTTCGTTAAAGAAAATTCTGCGCGATACAGACGGGCTAGGCACAGAAGCAACCCGGGCTGGAATTTTAGATTTGTTGTTCAAGCGAAGTCTTCTGTCCCGGGAAGGAAAGCAGATCCGTTCTACTGCTTCTGGCAAAGGTTTGATTGATGCGTTGCCAGAGAAAGCAGCTTATCCGGATATGACGGCGCAATGGGAGCGTCAGTTGCATGATATGGCAGAGAAGAAAGGCGCTTACCAGCCCTTTATGACAGCATTGGAATCAGAGCTGAATGTGTTGATGCAAACCGTCAGACAAGGTCTTGTGCCTGACAGCTTGCGCTCGCTGCCAGCACAACCTAACCGTTTTAAGAAAGGTAAGGGAAGAGCGCCTAATAAGAAGCGCCGCTATAAAACGAAAGCCTGATTCTTTCCCGCGCTCTTCGCCTCGTAGAGCGCGACATCTGCATCAATAAACAGTTGTTGTTGATTGTTTGGTTTTTCTGGAATGGTGGTTTTACCGCCCGCACTGATGGTTACGAACGGCGCAACTGGCGAATCACCGTGAGGGATTTCTAGTTTGCGAACGGCTTCTAGCGCGCGGTTAGCCACAGATATCGCATTCTCTCGGTTACTGCCCGGTAGTAGGAAAACAAACTCTTCTCCGCCGAATCGTGCCAACAGGGCGCCTGCGCGCCTCTCAACCTGACTAAGCGCTTCAGCAACTTGGGTCAGGCATTGATCGCCCAAAGCATGGCCGTATTTGTCGTTGTACTGTTTGAAATGATCGATATCGACAATCAGTATCGTTAGTGGTGTTTGGTATCTCAGAGCACGACGCCATTCTTCTTCCAGCCTTTCATCCAACATTCGGCGGTTCGGCACATGGGTCAGGCTGTCTTCACGGGAAATCTGGTTTAAGCGCTTATTGGCATCCTCTAGCTGAGAAGTTCTTTCTGCGACGCGGTGTTCTAATGAGAGGTTCAAGGCTTTGAGGTCGTCCTGAGCGCGACGTTGAATAAGATGTTGCGACATGGTGACACCTAATAG
This sequence comes from Grimontia marina, assembly GCF_900060185.1. GTDB lineage: Bacteria > Pseudomonadota > Gammaproteobacteria > Enterobacterales > Vibrionaceae > Enterovibrio > Enterovibrio marinus. The sequence continues at coordinate 72,820 of NZ_FIZY01000013.1, forward strand.
CTTCAACAGCTCACTGTGGTAGCTTTTTAACGGAGTCCCAGTGATTAGGTTGTCACAGGCTATCCAACCAATCGGTTCATCACCATCCCAAAGCGAGATAGTGGCATTCCACCCAGTGCCAACTTCCTTGCTGTCATGATAAAGCTCAGAGTCCTCGTTAATAGTGATGTGGCGCTTCTTGTCCAGCGTTGTCTTGGCGTGGTGATGCTCATGAATCGCTGTACAGTACCATTGCTCGTTGGTGACTTTGCCTTCGATATCTGTTCCATACGTGCCCCGCATCAAGCCGGTGTGGCTGTTAAGCAGGAATATCGCCATGCGGTCAAAATCGAGTGCATGAATACATTCATAGACGGCTGTATGAAGCATGTTGTCCATGGAGTGTGCATGCCAGAGTCTCAACGAGATTTTGTGTAGAATATGGAGTTGTTCTAAGAGCCCCTTTTGTGAGCAGACTTCTTGCACCAGTTTCTTTTCGGTATTTTTGTGCTTGGCTTGTTCACAAGCTAATAACTGGTGTTGTAGGTGGCTGTCCAGTGCGCCAGAAAGCAGTAATGCCAGCATACTTTTCGCATGGGCATCGACGCTAATTTCTTGGCTTGTTGAAATCACCAGACAACCTAATAACTCACCACGCATATTTAGTGGGAGCAACAGATGGTACAGGTTATTCCGAAGCTTATGATCGTCAGCGGCGAGAAGATTCAAAAGCAAAGCTTGATTTGATTCATTTAGCTCAACGGTAGGCAAGGCGACATTTAGATTATCAGGCTGAATATCAGCAAGTTGCTTCCAGTCTGAGCTACGCTCAGACTTGAGTAATATTTGGCAGTGGCTATCTCCAGCAAGAGTGCTGAACGTTTGACCCAAAGCCAAACAGAATGCATTCAGGTTTTCTTGCGGACAAATCGCTTCGCCTGTTTTCAGGCAGAATGCGTAATCCAAAGCGATCATGCCCACGACTCCCTTTACTGACTACTGACGAAAAATGTGATTTTAGTTCTAATCTTTAAATGAACAGTATGACAGCAATTCTTTTTAGCAATGTCTAATTTCCCTTCATATTCGACAGACTTCACAGCGGAGTTCACTGGCGTGTGATCTAGGTAATGAGTTTGTCCTTTTTAAGGTTATTCTATTGATATATCGGTAAAAATCTATGCATCTTGTTAGCTTGTATACGCAAAGATAACGCCCGCGAGTGTCATCAAAAACAGGAACCACTTAAGGAGCTTAGGATCTGCTTTGATGGCGAACTTCACGGCTAGCCACGCGCCAAACATAGAGCCGAACGCCAACAGTAAACCGGGCAACCAAAGAATCAAATCGTGCCAAATGAAAATGGCGAGAGACACAGAAGTAAAAGCGAGGGTACAGACCAATTTTAGGGCATTGCCGCGTACGAGATCGTATCGTAAGGTGCCGCAGAGCGCAGCTATCAATACAAACCCCACACCTGCCTGTACAAATCCGCCATAAAAACCTGCAATGCCAAGTCCAATCCAGGATGCAGGCGTGTCTTTGACCTTTCTAGAGAGCTCACCCTCTTCGGGCATGACTGCCTGGGGCTTTACCAGCATGATAAAAGCCATTAATAGCATGGTGCCGAGTAGAAGAGGTTTGATGATGGAAGAAGGAAGCCAGGCCGCAGCTCCTGCTCCAACTGCGCCGCCGATCAGAGTCGGAATAAGGATAGGCAGTAAGTCTTGGCTATCCAGACGCTTGTGGTGGCGAAACCCAGCTACGCCGGAGACGCTCTGCATAAATACACCAACACGGTTGGTAGCGTTCGCTACTTCAGCAGGCATACCCAACACAATTAGTGCCGGTATGGTGAGGTTTGAGCCGCCACCTGCAAGGGTATTGATAATGCCTGCGACAAAGCCAAGCACAATCAGTAAGGCGCCAAACTCGATAGAGACGTCCATTTCGCTATCCAAATAATTTAAATGAGGAAATGAATACTAACCAAGAAAGCAGAAACGAAAAAGCCCACAGCTAAAAAGCTGTGGGCTTAAATAGATGGTCGGTCTGAGAGGATTTGAACCTCCGACCCCTGACACCCCATGACAGTGCGCTACCAAGCTGCGCTACAGACCGACAATTGGTTCATGGTACGAACACAGTATGAGACTGTCAATCGTCTTTCTTTGTTAAATCCGCGAATTTCAATCATTTGGATAAAAAGAAGCCACCTTGACGGTGACTACTTCAATTAATTTTCTTCCGGGTGATAAAAGCGCTTCAACTCGTGCATCACTTGCATCAGCACAGATAGTTGGGGCTTTCCTTCAGGTTGCAGTTTGTAATTGCTGTCATACACGCGGTAGTTGCCAAATTTATCCACCACAGTAGTTTTGTCTGGCTGAACCACAACGATGTCACGGCTATCACCTGCTATCACCCACTTTCTTGGCTTTTCTGAAAGCTCGAACAAGTTACGGCCGCTGGTGTAATTGGTCGATGGACTGTCTACCGCCAACATGGATTCCATCAGTGTCGGAACAATATCAAGGTGCGAACTATAAACGTCGACGTCACGCGCTTCTTGATTTGGCCAATGCATGACGAGTGGAACCTGAAGTTGGTATTTGCTGTAGTTAGTGTTTGCACCCCAACTGTTAGATCCAGTTTCGTTGAATTCAGTACCGTGGTTAGAAGTAATGATAACCACCGTGTTGTCGAGTTGACCATTTTCTTCCAGTGTGTCAAGCATTTCACCTAGCAGAGTGTCCACATAGTACGCCGCGTTGTTATAGCTGTTTTTAAGCACTAACGACGTCTGTTCGCCAACACTTGCCATGTCATTGTCGAGTGAGGGCTGGAATGGACGTTCGTAATCCCCGCCTTGTTCAAACTCTGTGACGCTTTTCAGCTCAAGGTAAGCAAACCATGGCTTCTTCACATCACCTTCTTTGATCCAATTATCGAGATTGTCAGTGGAAATATGGTCTGCGACCCAGGCTTCTGAGGCTTGGACATTTGAGGCTTGCTCTAAATGCTTACCAAAAATGCTCTGGTAATAAATTGGATTTTCAAAGTTGTCAGCGCTAAACAGGCCAAAGCGGTAGTTACGCTTTGCTAATGTATCGATAATTAGCGGACTCAAACCCTCGGTGCGTGCACTTTGTGCGTAGCTTCCTGGTAGGCCGTAGAAGAGGCCGAAAACCCCTGCCATAGCGTCGTTGCTCGAACTGTAATGGTGCGAGAACTTGAGGTTGCTGTTAGCAAAGTGATTAAGGTTTGGCATTACCACAGGGTCAAGCATGTCCGCGCGTAAGCTTTCGACCATCACTACCAATAGGTTCGGATTAAAGCTCTGTGCGTCTGAAGCAAAAGACAGTTTTTCCAGAGGGTAGCGGATGACGTCACTTTCCTGATCGCCAATGGCATCTTTCCTACGCTGGTATTCCTGGCGATCAAGCAGACCGTATTTTTCCATGAAGGTTTTTGCCGTCATGGGATAAGAAACTGGGAAGTTAGAGCGCTGTGCGGTAACCGGGCTGTAAAGGAAAGCATCTGCCCAAATGTGGATCAGATGGCTACCGATAAAGCAGAACGCGAACACGGTGGCAATGGGCACACCGACTCGTTTACGTGAAAGTTTACGGAGTTTACGCCAGACCCATTCCGAAATAATGAGCTCTAGCAAGAAGATAGCGGGTACGACAACAAACAGGTATTGCCAGTGGGCATTCATGTCCGTCTTTTCGCCACTGAGCAGCAATTCCCAAACCAAAGGATTGAGGTGGAGATGCATGGTCTCGTAGGCGTAGATATCCAACAGCAGGACAGTCATGCCTGCAGTGGCAACCAGAACAGCAAATAGCCTCATTAACCGTTGTGAAGGGATAATGAAGCTTGCTGGGAAGATAACCAGAATATAGACAGCGAAAACCAGAAAACCGAAGTGACCAATCCATGTCAGCAATTGATAGGTCTGACCTAGCAATGTTTCTGGCCAACCAGACTGAGCGATATAGCGAGTGCCCAGCAACATGGCTGCGATAATGTTGAAAAAGCTGAACCAGTGCCCCCAGCTCACGAGCTGGGATACTTTATCCCTGTAGGTGTTTCCACTGTCTACCATATAAGGTCTATTCTTCTCTTTATTCTTTTGCGTGTCGTTTTTTGACGCGGCTTATTACTCTGTATCGATAGAAGACAGCAGAGCTTGAGCAAATTTTTCAGCGATAACTTTACGCTGAGCTGCTGGCAAATTGTTGTTAATGATGTTTGTTGCAATATTACCAACAACCATCAACGACAGGTCAGTAGATACCTTGTGCTTTTCAAGAACATTGACCACATCGCTCAGGATCTGTTCAACGTTTTTATCTTGATATTTAGAAGTAACAGGCATAGAAACTCTTGTCTTGTATCAGGAGAAGCCGCGTATAATACCTCACACTCTAGTCCGACGAAAAATGTTTTCAATTATGAGCCTCACGCTTTCAAACGTTATTCTTCATCAAATCAAAAAAGAGGGTGAAGACACACTGGTTGTTCAACTGAGAGATCAACCATTAAACCACTCACCTTCGACGGAAAATCTTATCAGTGAAATCCATCGTATATATAACGCGAAAGCGGGTAAAGGTTTTGGCCAGTTTGCTGAAGATAGTGAGTTTTGTGGGTGGTTGAAGGCCAGCCGCAAGCAAGAAATGGAGTTTTTGACGTTCTCTTCGCACTCTGCCGAGCGTCTTAAGACCGAGTTGTCGAAGTATCCTTTTGCTGATGAAGGTGTTCTGGTCATCGCTGAGTACCGCTCGCTGGCAACAGAATATCTCTTCATTGGATTGTTAGAATCCAAATCGAGCATGAAAGTCACGGATGACCTTGAAATCAGTAGCACGGATTATCTTGATGTTGCCAAGATGGACATCGCTGCGCGTATTGACCTCTCTACATGGGAGAGCGACGCGGAATCCAACCGATACCTGACCTATGTTAAAGGTCGCGTAGGCCGCAAAGTCGCAGACTTCTTCCTTGATTTTATGCAAGCAGAAGTGGGCATGGATTCCAAACAGCAAAATCTGGTGCTGATGCAGGCTGTGGAAGATTACTGTGCCGATTCTCGCCTGGATAAAGAAGAGAAGCAGCAATACCGTAAGCAGGTTTACGACTACTGCAACGGTCAGTTGCAATCGGGCGATGAAGTGGTTGTAAAAGAACTGGCGGGCGAATTACCCCAAAACGATCAAGGTGTGGACTTCTACCAGTTTGCTTCTGAACAAGGCTATGAATTGGAAGAAAGTTTCCCAGCAGATCGCACTTCCATGCGTAAGCTGACAAAGTTTGTTGGCGGTGGCGGTGGCCTATCGATTAACTTTGATAGCATGCTGCTAGGAGAGCGCATTTTCTATGATCAGAATACTGACACGCTGACAATCAAAGGCACGCCTCCTAACCTTCGTGAACAACTGACTCGGCGCTTGAACGTCGACGAATAAATTTAGAGTTACGCCATGGGATGACAAACGTTACTCTATGGCGTCTTCTTGGTCATACATGTTTGTAAGCCATTGTTTGCAAAAAAAGACAAATTGCCTAACTTATAAGAAACAACCAAAAATATTTAAAACAACGTATCTCCGTTCCTGTTTGGGAACAGAATTGCTACACAAAGGATTGATTGTGACATCACTGTCCGAAATGCTTCGATTAAAAAAACTCTCAATGTTTTCAGGCAATTCTTGCGTCGGCCAAAAATTGCTGTTTCTTTTTTTATGGGCTGGATTCGGCATTTCAGTGACTTACGCGCTGATTTCTTATTCAGATATGAACCACACGAGAGACCATGCGGGACATGTCGTAAAACTGAATAATGCGGCTCAACAGTTAAGGCAAACCGTATCGGCTTCGATGATCAACCAGAAAACCCAACTGGTTCAGTTGGAAAAAGAAGTCCAGCATTTCCGTTACCTTTTGCTCCGCACCAAGTCACATACTGTTGAAGACCGCTGGGACGACATTCAACGCACTTTGTTGGAGGCTGATACCTTTGTTGAAGATGTTGATAATCTCCTTGCCTCAATTTATTCCATCTCATCTGTAACCAAACAACTGAAGAAACTACATGATAGTACGAGAGATCCTGAACTGAAGAGCTTGCTGCAAGAGGTCAGTAGCTATCTATTGTTTGAATTACATGGTCTTAATGATTCACCTCACCGCAGTCGAATAGCGCGATTTAACAGCTATGTAACGAAACTGGAGTCTGAGTTTTCCAAAATGCCCAATGGTATGACGCGTAGTGAACTGTTTGCGCTTTATTCCGGCTTGGAGCGGCTAAACCGTCAGCTTAGAAGTGTTGATGCGGTCATCAACCATAAGTTTGTGCGCTCAATTACCCAACTGCAGAGCTATTGGACAACGCGGACGCTGCTGCTTCTCGATAACACAATGACAGCTATGTTTATTAGCTTTGGTTTTCTCGTTGGCTTGCTCGCTCTCAGTTTCAGAAAAGAAAATGATGATGAAGCTTTGGCGATAGAGCCGAAGACAAATAAGTTAAAGGCAGATAAAAAGCTCAACGAAGGGGGTGGGGCGTTCAGGTTTACTGAGCCGGATGAGCCTCTTTTCGAACCGTCAATACTGAAAGAACAACTCGAGGATGACGAAGACGCGATAGAATCTGTGCTGACTATGTTTGTGGCTGAGCATCAAAATGATGGAAAAACACTGAGGAAACATGTAGAGGTGGGGGAGTGGGCGCGCGCACGCACGCTGATCCACAACCTTAAAGGTGTATCCGGTAACATTGGTGCGTCTGCATTACAGCAGTTTTGCACCTCTGCAGATTCTCAGTTGAGAAATGGTGTGTCGATTGATGAGAATGAAGTGAAGCAGTTTGAAAGACTTCTGAGTGTTAGTATTCAGGCTGTTTTGAAAGAGATAGAAAAAACTCACCAAGTCACGGCATCTTAAGGAATCATTGTGTTTACAAAGGACGTTCCTTGGTACAAAACAATGAGCTTCAAAGCTCAGGGGATTTTGGGAATGATGCTTGCGGTGGTTGTGGTGACCATCGTTTATGTACTTGATACTACCGGAAACAGCATGGTACGGGACAGCACCAACCAGCGTGTTGAAGCGCAGGTTGAAACTGTCGCGCAGAGCCTTGGACAGCTTTCCAACAGTGTGGGCACTATCGCTCTTTCTCTTGCTAATTCGCTCTCACTTGAAGATACGGACGCCGAGATTGAGAAGCAACTGGCGAGCATGTTCCGAAACCCTAATATCCGCGATATGGTTGCCAGTGGTGGATTCTGGCCTGAACCTTACCTCTACAAAGCTGACGCCGTGAAGTCTTCGGTCTTCATCGCTATCAATGACGATGGTTCTTATCATCGTATCAATGATTACAACAAAGTTGATGCGACACCTTATCAATTGTCTGAATGGTACGCACCAGCAAGATATGCCAGAGATAAGGTTTATTGGTCCCGCGCATATATTGACCCTTACACCAATGAGCCTATGGTTACCTGCACCGTGCCTATGTTCAGGGAAAAACAGTTTGTCGGTGCGGTGACTATTGATGTCAAACTGGAGCGACTCCAGGCGTTTTTGACACGCAGTGGAGAGAAGCTCGGCGGCTACATGTTAATGTTTGATCGGGGCGGCGCGATGATGTCTTTCCCCGAAGCCAAGTATTCCGATGACCCTTCCCTAACGCCTTTGCCTGGTGTGAAAGAAATTGCTGCTTCTGAGCCTGATTTTGCAGAGCTAGCGCTAGTAATCAGTCAGGCAACACAAGGTGAGCGATTACTTCGACAGAACGACCAGAATGTCATGGAATTGGCAAAAGCGATGGTGGCGTCATCACCTGAAATTGATTTGGGCTACGCAGTTTCTGTAGCGTCTGATCTGATGCCTAACCTGTCGGTGTTCAAGAGTACGGAGCGTCTGTTCATCCATAAGCTGGAAACTGATCCTATTTTGGATGAAACGACCTTAGTGTTTGGTCGTACCTTACCTGACACCAACTGGACCTTGGTGGGAGCTCTACCAGAGCGCCTGTTGCTGGTTGAAGCGACCAAGCTTAAGAATGACCTTTTCTTCGCAATGGCACTCGTTGCTGTTGTGTTGATGTGTATTACTTATGTCTCGATTCATTTCCAAATTGTGCGCCCCATGGCGAAGGTGCGGAATGCACTTATCCAACAGAAGGGCGATGCCCCATTTTCGCCGATTGATTACCCTGAGAAAGACGAGCTTGGTATGCTGGTATCTGAGTTCAATCAACTCAGTTCGAACCTTGTTGAGACAAGGGAGCGTGCAATTGGAGCCGCGCGAGCAAAGCAGCTATTTCTTGCCAATATCAGCCATGAAATCCGCACACCAATGAATGGCATTCTAGGTGCCGCTTCCCTGATGCAGGATGAGCCTATGTCTGGCAAACAGGCTGAATACTTGTCAGTGATTGCTCACTCATCCCGTGGCTTGATGTCGCTCATCAACAATATTCTCGACTTCAGCAAGATAGAGTCGAATCATCTTAAACTTGAAGAAGCGCCTTTTGATCTGGAAAAGCTGGGTCGATACGTTCGTGATTTGATGCTTCCCACTATCAATGACAAGCCCCAGCTCGCGTTTGAGTTCAGTTATCAGGATGCTTGCCCCCGACGTTTTCTAGGCGATGCGCACCGTATTGAGCAAGTGATGTTGAACTTGGTTTCCAATGCATTGAAATTCACTGAAAACGGCGTGGTTAGCCTGAGTATATCTATGCAGCAGGAAATTGGAGGATACACAGGGGTATGCATTCGGGTTAAGGATACGGGTGTTGGGATCCCTCCCGAAAAGCACCAGGTGATTTTCGATGAATTCCAGCAAGCAGATGCTTCTACAACGCGCAAATTTGGCGGTTCAGGGTTAGGACTTGCTATCACCAAGCAGCTGATTGATCTGATGAGCGGTACCATTGGTGTTGACAGTAAGCTGGGACGTGGTACCGAGTTTGAAGTCTTCCTCCCTCTGCAAATTGAGAAAAATGGCTGTGATGCTAAGGGTAAGGAGATCCTTAAACAACATAACGGGGCGTTTAGGGGCAAACATTGCCTGCTGGTTGAGGACAATGCAATTAATCTGATGATTGCAGAAAAGATGTTGGCTAAATTCGGTTTCACGGTTGATAAGGCCACAGATGGCGTTGCTGCCGTCGATAAAGCCAGAATTCAGGGTTATGACATCATATTTATGGACATTCAGATGCCGATGATGGATGGCCTTGAAGCAACACGACAAATCCGTTCAACGAATAACTTCAATCAATACACCCCGATCGTAGCGATGACTGCGAATGTATTGAAAGATGATATCTGGCGTTGCATCAGTAACGGTATGCAAGGACATATTGGTAAGCCGCTGCGTGAAAATGATATTTATGTCGCCTGCGCGAAAGTGTTATCGGCAGAAATTGAAGTTTGAAGCACAAATGTAAGCCGGCGACTTCTTCACCAAAGCTTGATCTTTGTCAAAGGAATTTAAATGCGGCTGAGCAAAATAGCGCGGCTATGAAAATTCAACCGACAACGTACGCGCCTAAACGCCAGCCTTTATGGCTAGTTCGCGCGATGACAACGCTTTATTGCAAGCACATTCACCGCGGCAGCAAGCTTTGCCAGCAATGTTCAGACTTGATTGTGTTAGAAACTCAGCGGTCAGAGCTGTGTTGTCGCGACAGTGGCACTTTGTCATGTCGTGAGTGCCTGAGGTAGTGTTACCCAGATGCTAAGCGCCTGGAGATTAATCACATCATCCGATGGGCAGAACCCAAAGCTAGATGGCGAAAACCAATTTGGATAGCGAAACGCTATATGGGCTCATTGCTGAATTCAATGCACAGCTTTTAATATTACCAAACGAATATGAACGTTTGGCGGTGGTCTTTGACATGCTATCTTCCACTTAAATGGTTATGCAATATTTCCTCGCATTGCCTTAAGGCTACCACCTTAGTCGTTTCAAACAGCAAATGGGTAGAATTCGACCCATTTGCTCCCCTGCACATCCCACTTTTGTTTTATTTTTGTTAATAATTTGTTTGGCTCCTGATGCTTTTCTTTTTCCTCTACTAGACCTTAAACGGCAAATGTTCCCAATGTTGTGTTTGGGACATAACGACACAAGGAATGAGAGGAAAAGCTATGAAAAAGCTAACGACGATGTTTTCAGTGTTGGCGCTTTACGCGGGTATGAGCGCTGGCGTTCAAGCAGCACCGGATACCATCAAGTTTTCACATGTGGTGGCTGAAAATACGCCCAAAGGCCAAATGGCGCTGAAGTTCCGTGATCTGGTTGAAGAGCGCATCGGTGACAAATATGTGGTTGAGGTTTATCCAAACTCTCAGCTTTTCGGCGATGGTAAGGAAATGGAAGCGTTGCTGCTTGGAGATGTTCAGTTTATTGCCCCTTCTCTCTCCAAGTTCTCGAAATACACTAAAAAACTGCAGGTATATGATCTGCCATTCCTGTTTAAGGACATGAAAGCGGTCGACCGTTTTCAGCAAAGCCCTGCGGGTCAGGCGCTACTTGATTCGGTGAACAGTAAAGGTTTGATTGGCCTTGGCTATTTGCACAACGGTTTGAAGCAGCTTTCTGCTAACGACCCATTGCGTGTGCCAAGTGATGCAGACGGGAAGAAATTTCGCATCATGAGTTCTGATGTGCTGGCTGCGCAGTTTGAAGCAGTGGATGCTGTACCGCTCAAAAAACCGTTCTCTGAAGTGTTTACGCTGCTTCAAACCCGTGCAATTGATGGTCAGGAAAATACCTGGTCAAACATCTACTCCAAGAAGTTTTTCGAGGTTCAGCCTTATATTACTGAATCTAACCACGGCGTACTGGATTACATGATTACCACATCGACTGAGTTCTGGATGACACTGCCGGATGAAGACCGCGAAGTATTGAAAAACGCATTGAATGAAGCGGTGGCTTACGGTAATGCGATTGCCAATGAGAAGGCGATGAAAGACCGCCAGAACATTTTGGATTCAGGTCGCAGCGAAATCATTACCCTTACTGATGTTGAGCGTCAGCAATGGGTAGAAGTGATGAAGCCAGTATGGAATCAGTTCCAAGGTGAAATCGGCGAGGAAGTCATTGAAGCTGCAGTCGCTTCAAACCAGTAAATGTTGTAGCCCGGACATGAACATGTTCCGGGCTTTTTATTTTTGGAGTTACAAATGGTCAAGTTGTTACACCGTTTCGAAGAAGGCGCAATTGGCCTTCTACTGGTGACAATGACACTGCTGGTGTTTTTTGAGGTGATTCTTCGCTTCTTTTTCAACGAAGGTTTGCTCTGGGCACAGGAGCTGACGCTTTATCTCTCTGCATGGCTGGTTTTGATGGGAACATCCTGGGGGTTACGAGAAGGCGCACATATTGGTGTTGATGCAGCCATCAAACATCTATCTCCTCATGCCCAGAAAGCGGTGACCTTGCTAGCGCTTGCGCTCTGTCTTGTCTATTGCGGCCTATTTATTTATGGCTCTTGGGTTTATCTCAGCAAAATGAAAATGATTGGCATTGAAATGGAGGACTTGCCGATTGAGAAATGGAAAGCCATGTCCTGTTTGATATTGGGATTTGGTCTGTTGACGTTGCGTGTACTCACCATTGGCTACGAAGTGCTGAAAGGTACACGTTCAGGCTTTGGGCTGGTCGACGAAGCCAAAGAGAGCATGCATCTCGCTGAAGAAGTCACGAAGGAAATGGAAAGCCGGGAGGAGCAAAACAAATGACCATTGCCGTACTTTTTGGACTCTTGTTCCTTTGCATGTTCATGGGAATGCCTATTGCAATTGCGTTGGGTCTGTCGAGCGTTGCCACTATTCTGATGTTTTCCAATGATTCACTGGCATCCATCGCGCTCAAACTTTTTGAGGCAACCAGTGAACACTACACTCTTTTGGCAATCCCGTTTTTCATTCTTTCATCTGCTTTTTTGTCGACAGGTGGTGTGGCGCGCAGGTTGATTAACTTTGCGATTGATTCTGTCGGCCACATCAGAGGCGGTTTGGCGATGGCATCTGTCATGGCCTGTATGCTATTTGCTGCGGTGTCTGGCAGCTCTCCGGCTACGGTGGCGGCCATTGGCTCTATTGTTATTGTGGGCATGGTGAAAGCGGGTTACCCGAAGGCGTTTGCGGCGGGGGTTATCGCCAATGCTGGAACACTCGGTATTCTGATCCCTCCGTCCATCGTCATGCTGGTATATGCGGCAGCGACTGAAGTATCAGCGTCTCGGATGTTTATGGCGGGCTTCATTCCTGGCCTGATGATGGGCGGTATTTTGATGATCGCGATTTATATCGTCGCTCGCATCAAAGGGCTTCCTTCGCAGCCATTTCCCGGTGTTGGCGCGCTAACCCGCTCTGGTTTGCACGCGTTGGGTGGTTTGATGCTGATCATCATCGTACTCGGTTCGATTTACGGTGGTGTCGCCAGTCCGACAGAAGCGGCGTCGGTTGCTGCTGTGTATGCCTGGCTGGTGAGCGTTTGGGGTTATCGTGATATTGGTCCGCTGAAGAACACACCTTGGCGCAAAGAAGGCGAAGGCACTCTCTCAATGCTGCTGCGTAACTTCGCTGCATTGCAAGTGGTGATGGTGAAATCGTTCACAGACAAAGAAGTGAACCACGTGGTGCGCGATGCTTCTAAAGTCAGCATTATGCTGCTGTTTATCATCGCCAATGCCATGTTATTTGCCCATGTACTGACGACCGAACGTATCCCACATACTATTGCGGAAACCATCGTGGCATGGGGCTTACCGGCTTGGGGTTTTCTGATCGTGGTGAATATCCTGCTGCTGATCGCGGGCAACTTTATGGAACCATCTGCTATTTTGCTGATCATGGCACCGATTCTGTTCCCCATAGCGACCCAGTTGGGTATCGATCCTATTCACCTGGGTATCATCATGGTGGTGAACATGGAAATTGGGATGTTGACACCACCAGTCGGTTTGAACTTGTTTGTGACCGCGGGTATTACCGGGGAGAGTATGGGATGGGCAATTAAGGCGGCATTACCATGGCTGACTCTGCTTCTTTTCTTCCTGATATTGATTACCTACATTCCTCAGATCTCACTTTTCCTGCCAGATTATCTCGACTCACTCAGGGGCTATAAATCTTAGGGTCAAGAGACCCCGGCCATTGATAGGTAAAACAAGGGGTATTTAAAGGCCCCTTGTTTTGATCTTAAGGGCTTGTCAGCATGTTAGCTTGGGAATCAGTGTTTAAGAAGCTCGATGCGTGGCTAAATAAAATCCGATACCAAATATTCTTCAGCAGCGTGAAAGCCTGCTCCGATTTGACCTAATACGCCCAGCGTCGGTAAACCCAGTAAATTCGTCAGGTTGGCATCTGAACTGCTGCCCACGGCATATTTTTTCAATCAATGCCATCAGGCTTTCTGCGCAACCGTGTCGCGAGTGACAGTTTGTGCTACTTCTGACGCTTCAGTTGTTGGTGGGCAACGGTCGACGAACCAACCCATGTATGAGGTCAGAATAGTGACGATAATACAAACGAAGCTCAGCCACATGAAAGGTGCGTAGGAGAGCGTTGCTACTCCCAAGATACTCGCCATGTAGATACCGTTGTCACTCCAAGGCACCATGCCAGAGGTTAGCGTGCCACCGAATTCGGCATTACGGGAGAGGTTTTTACGCTGGTAGCCCAGGCGGTCATAGTTCTTGGCACAGATTTTAGGGGTTAAGATCAGAGACACATACATAGCAGAGCCAAAGACGTTACCCAGGAACGCGGTACCGATGGTGGAAGTCGCTAGGGTTCCTGCAGATTCAACCTTTCGCTCGAACAGTTTGGCGATGGTTTCCAACACGCCCACTTTATCGAGAAGACCGCCAAAGCCAAGACCGAAGACGATAACTGCAACGGAACCCAGCATGGATTCCATGCCTCCACGGTTGAGAATCGCATCGATGAAAGAAACGCCGGATTCAATCGAAAAAGGTGCCCACGCGGTGTTTATTGCTGCCAGAGGGGCCATATTCTGGACGATTATCGCCCAGATGATACCAAGCACCGAACCAAGGGAAATCACTGGGAAAGAGGGCAGGCGCATCGCCAGCAGCAACAACACAATAGCTACAGGTACAAAGCTCAACGGTGTGATAACAAACTGCTGCTCCATCGCCCGAATCACGTTGTTCACCTGAGCCAATTCAACATTGCCCGCATAGTGCAGGCCCAATACCGTAAAGAGAATACCAGTGATGATGTAGCTGATAAGGGCAATAGGGAGCATGCCCTTAATGTGTTCGACGATTTCCACGCCAGACATTGAAGAAGCGAGAATCACGGAATCAGAAAGCGGAGAGAGTTTGTCACCAAAGTAACAGCCGGAAAGTACTGCGCCTGCGGTGACTGGCGCAGGAACACCAAGACCCTGACCAATACCCATCATGGCAATACCTGCCGTGCCAGCTGCGCCCCAGGATGTGCCTGTTGCCAGTGCGGTTAGTGAACAGATAATCATGGTGGCCGCGAGGAAGATAGAAGGGTGAATCGCTTTTAAACCGTAATAAATGATAGTAGGTACGATACCGCCAGCTATCCATGTACCAACCAAAGCACCAACTGCCAGCAGGATCAATACTGCACCCAAACCATTTGAAATGCCTTGTGTGGCTGCTTGTTCAAGTTCTTTATAGTTATGTCCCAGCTTGATGCCGAGAGCGATGATAACAAACCAGCCGATGTAAAGAGCAAGCTGGATAGGGAGGTCCAGTTGGGCGGTAAAAGAAAACGCCATTAACAGGAACAGACCTAACGCTGCGAATACTTGGAATATAGAAGGAAGTCGCACCAGATGTCTTTGCATAGTTCAAACCTTTTGTTTTGTATTTAGCCCGTCAACTGTCACTGTTGCTCGATATCCATATTGGGCTGATCAATGCTGCCTTCCTGTTGGCGGCGCCTACTTTATCTAATCAGCTAGGAATAGGTGAACAAGTATTTCGTTTTATGTGAGCTTTGAGCTGAATAGGCTATTTTTACTGGTTTAAATGGTGATTTTTGTGCTTATGATGTTATAAAAAGTATGGATTTTATGTTGTGCTACTGTTTATTTGAGATGTGAATAAATGTTTTAATCCTAGTTTTAATTTTGATTTTTTATTATTTGGTGATATTTAAATCTGATAAAGTGGCAAAATTATGGTTTATATATCCATATTCGATCATAGGGCTTTTAAGGGATTGTGTTTTATCTGGGTAATACGCTCTCATTACCCCCTCATTTCTATTTTTCTGACAAAGTCATGATGTGTGGCACAAACGCCTTGATATGTGCCCAGCTTATGGGCAAAAAGATGCAGTTTTTGCTTGTTATTTGAGTCGTTAATTTTCAAGATAGAGGCAAAGCTTTAATAACATGGAGTGTGAGTGGGAATGAAAAGAGTAGGTTTAGTCGGCTGGCGCGGTATGGTTGGGTCTGTACTGATGCAGCGCATGGTAGAAGAAGGGGATTTCGATGTCATCGAGCCGGTATTCTACAGTACCTCTCAAGTAGGCATCCCTGCGCCGAACTACGGCAAAGATGCAGGTATGCTGCAAGATGCATTTGATATTGAAAGCCTGAAAACGCTGGATATCGTGATCACCTGTCAGGGCGGCAGCTATACCGAAGCGGTATATCCAAAACTGCTGGCTGCTGGCTGGAAAGGTTTCTGGATTGATGCAGCCTCTACGTTACGCATGAAAGATGACGCGATCATCACGCTGGATCCAGTGAACTTCAAACAAATTCAAGAAGGCATTCACAAAGGCACTAAAGCTTATGTGGGTGGTAACTGTACCGTAAGCCTGATGCTCATGGCAGTGGGTGGACTTTACCAAGAAGGTCTGGTTGAGTGGATGACAGCGCAAACGTATCAAGCTGCATCTGGTGCAGGCGCGAAAAACATGCGAGAGCTGATTTCCCAAATGGGTACCATCAACGACGCTGTGAGCATGGACCTAGCAAACCCTGCCACGTCTATTCTGGACATTGATCGTAAGGTTGCAGAAACCATGCGTTCTGGTGATTTTCCAACGTCTGAGTTCGGTGCACCGCTGGCAGGCTCACTGATCCCTTGGATTGATGTGAAACGTGAGAACGGTCAGAGCAAAGAAGAATGGAAAGGTACGGTTGAGACCAACAAGATCCTTGGCATTCAAGACAGCCCAGTACCTATCGACGGTACTTGTGTGCGTATCGGTGCGATGCGCTGTCACAGCCAGGCTCTGACGTTGAAGCTGAAAAAAGACGTACCAATGGACGAAGTTGAAAGCATCATTGCATCACACAACGATTGGGTGAAAGTGATCCCGAACGAGCGTGACATCACTGTGCAAGAGCTTTCTCCAACCAAAGTGACCGGTACACTGTCTGTTCCTGTTGGCCGTCTGCGCAAGATGGCAATGGGTAACGACTTCCTCAATGCATTCACCGTAGGTGATCAATTGCTTTGGGGGGCAGCAGAGCCTCTGCGTCGTACACTGCGCATCATCCTTTCTGAAGTGGCCTAAACGTTTAAACGTTACCTTCAGATTGAACAAAAGCCGCTGACTACAGCGGCTTTTTTGTGCCCGAACTTTGGTAAACCGCAAAAAAATACCCCACCGAGGCGAGGTATCTATCAAGTCTTAAGCGTTACGCTTGGAATTAAGCAGCCAGATTCTGTGCCACGAATTCCCAGTTAACCAGAGCCCAGAACGCATTCATGTAGTCTGGACGCAGGTTGCGGTAATCGATGTAGTAAGCGTGTTCCCAAAGGTCAACAGTCAGCAGAGGAGTTACACCGTCTTCAGTCAGTGGAGTTGCTGCGTTTGACGTGTTCACGATGTCCAGAGAGCCATCAGCTTTCTTCACCAGCCAAGTCCAAGAAGAACCGAAGTTGTTGATTGCTGAATCAGTGAACTTCGCTTTGAACTCTTCGAAAGAACCGAAAGATTTAGCGATTGCATCTGCAACATCACCAGTAGGCTCGCTGCCACCATTTGGGCTCAGGCAGTGCCAGTAGAAAGTGTGGTTCCAGATTTGCGCTGCGTTGTTGAAAACACCGCCAGTAGAAGTCTTAACGATCTCTTCCAGAGATTTGTTCTCAAGCTCAGTACCTTCGATCAGGCCGTTCAGCTTAACAACGTAAGTGTTGTGGTGTTTACCGTGGTGGAATTCCAGAGTTTCTTGAGAGATATGTGGCTCAAGCGCGTTTTTCTCGTAAGGAAGAGCTGGTAGTTGAAATGCCATTACTCGATTCTCCATGATAGGCGGGGTCGCCCCCTGACATTATTGCTTCCTGTAGATTTATCGTACACTCTAGGTTGTACCCATAAGTGGACGGATCTACTTATAGACCGACTGCGAGACAGTTTAGCAAGTTGTTACTTTATTAAAAGAATAATTTTAAAAAAAGCGGCGGATTTTGACCCTAAAGATTTTAGGCGTTTTTTTCCATCGCTAACACAGTTAGAATCGTTGTCATCATCACACTTGGTGTTCGAGGAAGTAATGGAAACTATTGATAAAATCAAACAGCAGATTGAAGAGAACGCAATCCTGCTTTACATGAAAGGCTCGCCGAAGCTGCCTAGCTGTGGCTTTTCTTCTCAGGCAAGCCAAGCGCTGATGGCGTGTGGTGAGAAATTTGCATACGTCGATATCCTGCAAAACCCGGATATCCGTGCTGAGCTGCCAATCTACGCGCAGTGGCCAACTTTCCCACAGCTGTGGATTGATGGTGAGCTGATCGGCGGTTGCGACATCATCCTGGAAATGTTCCAGAAGGGTGAGCTTCAGCCTTTGATCAAAAACGCAGCGACACGCCGCGACGCAGAAGAAAACAGCTAAGCGTTTTCCTTCTCATAAAAAAAAGCCGCTGACAAAATCGCGGCTTTTTTGTATCTGTCGTTCTGGTTACAGCGTCATCGCTGCAATCCAACCAAACGCAATCAGCGCCAGGTTGTAGTGGATAAAGGTTGGCACCACGGTATCCCAGATGTGCTCGTGCTGACCATCGGCGTTCAGACCTGAAGTTGGGCCCAAGGTTGAATCGGAAGCGGGAGAGCCAGCGTCACCCAACGCCGCCGCAGTACCTACCAAGGCAATGGTCGCCATCGGTGAGAAGCCAAATGCGAGTGCCAGTGGCACGTAAATGGTTGCAATAATTGGAATCGTTGAGAACGAAGAACCGATGCCCATAGTCACCAGAAGGCCCACGACCAGCATCAATAGTGCAGCCAGCGGTTTGTTGTCGCCGATAGCTGAAGCCAATGAAGCGACCAATGTTTCAACACCGCCTGTTGCTTTCATCACTGCCGCAAAGCCAGCTGCGGAAATCATGATAAAGCCAATCATCGCCATCATGTGAACGCCGCGGGTAAACACATCTTGCGTATCTTTCCACTTAATGACACCGCCAAAGGTAAATACCATAAAGCCAGCCAGTGCACCGACAATCATAGAGCCTGTGGTGAGCTGAACACCCAGTGCGGCGGCAATAGCGATCACAGCAACCGCAATATTCTGCGGTTTGAACTCAGCTTTTTCCGGCTCTGCAGCTAGGATCTTTTCTTCCGAATAGTGGCGAGGCTTGCGGTAGCTGATAAAGGCCGCAACCAACACACCAAACAACATTCCAGCCGCTGGTAGCAACATGGCTTGAGGAACCTGACTGCCGACGACATCCAGGCCGTTGTCGTGCAAATTCTTCAACAGAATATTATTCAAGAAAATGCCGCCAAAACCCACAGGCAACACCATATAAGGGGTGATCAAGCCAAAGGTCAGGACACAAGCTACCAAACGGCGGTCAAGGTTGAGCTTGGCAAACACATGCAGCAAAGGTGGAATCACAATAGGGATAAATGCGATGTGTACCGGAATCACGTTCTGAGACGAGATTGCTAATAGGCCAAGAGCCACAAGCACCATGTACTTCAACGCCGCAGAGGCATTTTGGCTTTCTTTACCATTCAGTTTCTTCACAACGGATTGCGCCAAAAGATCCGTGATACCTGAGCGGCTAATCGCTACTGCAAAGGTACCCAACATGGCATAACTCAGCGCGATGGTTGCACCACCACCTAAGCCACCTTCAAACGCAGAAATGGTTTCGGGCAGTGTTAGACCACTGACCATACCGCCCAAGACGGCACTAAATGTTAGCGCAACCACCACGTTGACTCTTAAAAGTGCCAACGGCAGCATCACGCAAACAGCAATAACAACTGGATTCATTACTTCCTATCCCTACAAACACCCAACGGGGCAAAATCTATCCCAAAAAGACGAAGATCACAGTTTGCTGATATTTTTTACATTGTCGAGGGGAATTTGAAAGGAATTGGTGTGCGGCGAAGAAAGGCCAGCGGATGCTGGCCTTTTGGGGTGAATATATTGCCGTTATTCAAGCACGTTCTGGTCGCTAACGCCGTAGGTAGAGGTACCACTCAGGAATTGAGCCAACTGGCTGTGCATTTCTGTCATGTGAGGCAAATCAGTCTGGTCATCATTTTGGAACTCAATGACCGTGCTGTGTTTCGCAACGTCATTGAACTTGGTGAAGTTACGTGTTCCTGACGCAGCAGGCGATGTAACATTCACAATATTCAACTGTTGTTTGGTGGCAAGAGGTTCAGTACCGGCGAAGGGAGCATTTTCTACGCTATTAGGCACAGTGTCGTCATTCTTTACCTGCTGCATGTAGACAGGGAGTGCGTTTAACACGCTGCTGCCATTGAGATCTAGCTCTCCGATCATGTTATATGGATCGACTGTATCGATAACCGTTTGCGCGGCATAAGCAAATTGGCTAACTGCAGTTTGCGCATCGATATCAGGTGCGGCAGTGGAGACCTGTTCAATAATATCAGGTCCGAATGTATTAGAGCCCAACAGTAAATTGGCTATTTGTCCCCCAGTGTTTGCGGCTGCGATACGAGAAAACTTAAATAGGGCGTCGCCGTTTGCGTCATCAAGCGTATTGTTTGCCGATACCACAGTACCAAACCCTGTAATCCCACCTAATGAATGTCCAAACAATGATGGTGGTGTGGTGGCAGTATTATCAAGCAGTGCTAACGGTGTTCCAGCTAGTGCTCCTTCTAACTGCATACGCGTCAACGACGCTCGTAAGCCTAGGTTATCAATCATACTTTGGCGCAGATTGTCACGTCCAACAGGGAGATATGTGAGATTTAAAAATGCCGTGGCGTCAGCATTTGCTGAACGTGTTGCATCTAAGCTTCTTGCTCCGTGAAGTGGCTGATCAATTGCCATGATAGCGATATCTTTAGGCGAGCCGTTGATAATGTTGCTGGCAAATGCATATGCATTTTCTTTTGCAGAGGTAATACCATGTTGGTAAATCACCAGCTCTATAGGGCCAGTCGCTCCAGTTGGAGTGAACAAAATGAATGGGACATCTTCAAGTGATTTAACCTGTGGTACTGGGTTGTAGCGGGTGATAATGCGCTCTGCATCAAGTTGTGAACCATCGGCTTTCGTGAGCGTCAAACCGACAAGCTTGAGCTGTTCGTCCACGTCATCAGCAAGCTTCGATAGGTCAATACCAGCAGCGACAAGTTGTTGAGCGACAGCAGCAGCATCATCCTGATCATCACCGTTAAGTACATTAGAGACGATGGCTAAACTTGGCATACCAGCTTCAAATGGTGTCGTATTCCAGTTTGTAGAATCTTTCTCAAGGAAATAAGGTAATTTAACGGTGCCCTTACTGACAGTCACGGTGTTTGGAGTACCGTTTTGATATGCGCCTAAAAGTAACGCTGCACTCTCATTGTTGGGGTCAATGTAGTTTGAGAAATTGCTATCCGCTACTAAAGCCGTTGCATAATCAATACCTGAGTCGGAAAAAGAGAGTGTATAGGCGGTGCTTAAGTCAACATTATTAGGATTTGCAGACCCTTTCCAAACGAGATTGTAGTTTCCGTTTGCACCAGCAGGATCAGAGCCTTTAGCAACTGCTCCTTTAGTAGCATATACAACATCACCTACGGATTGAGTCGTAAACCATGTGCTGTAAATAATCGACTCACTGGATTGACCCAAAAGCCTGAATATGCTGTTAACGCCTTTAGTTACAGCAGCCACAGTAGGGATGATATCGCTGGTGGTAATGTTGTCCGTCTCTGTTACTAACATTGCGTACGCAGTGGACATACCAACAGCATCACCGTTTACATCTTTAAGGTCATTAGTCAAAGCAATGATGTATTCGCTTTTTTCTTCGAGGGAGTTAGCAAACTGAATAAACAGTTGGTCATCACTCGCCCTACTGCTTACTTGATAGTCAGTGCCATTAACAAGAAGTTTCTTAAGTGATGGTGAACCAGTCAACTTATCGGTGAGTTGGGCAACAATTACCCCTTCAGTTATCTGCCTATCTCCAAGTCCGGCCCCTTCAAACTGCATCGCAATTGGCATTGAAACCGACCATCCGTCCATAGTATTCATAGCTGCGCGAGGATCGGAAAGGCTTGCGGAGTCAGTAGGGATTTTTAAGGTACCGTCGTTGGTGTCCATCAGGGCAAAGCTTGGACCCGGAATATTGGCGCTGTCTCCTGATAGATGGAATTTTACTTTTGTTGGGGCGTTCAAGCTGTCTTGGATATGTTTTTCTTCAAAAATACTGTTCGGTGAACCACTTAG
The DNA here is from genome assembly GCF_900060185.1 of Grimontia marina. GTDB lineage: Bacteria > Pseudomonadota > Gammaproteobacteria > Enterobacterales > Vibrionaceae > Enterovibrio > Enterovibrio marinus. Next base: position 94,516 of record NZ_FIZY01000013.1, read on the forward strand.
TTCTGATTCGCCACAGCCAGTCAAACCAATAGCTAGTGAGAGGGCTACCGAGAGTTTAGTTTTGTTTAGCATTGTAATATTCATTAATTTATCTCCCTCACCAACATTAAAACGTATAGTTAGCTTGGATGGCTGCGATATAAGCAGATCCCTTACCATCGAAAGTAAACTCTCTTCCCGAAACACTGCTGGTTTCTTTGAATGAAGAGGATTTACTGTGGATGTAGGTGAGGCCAGCATCTATAGAAAGTTTCGGTGAGTATTGATATGTGGCACCGCCCGAAAACCAGTAACGGTCTGTATCAGGGATACTCAGTGTGGACTTACCTGCTTGCTCGTCAAATGCGAAACCAGTTCGCATCGTCCAATCTTCATTGAGTGAGTATGTTGTACCAATGGAGTAACGCAACGAGTCATCATATTTCTCATTCTTGTAGAAGCAGATGCCATTCGTTTTAGAGCAACCACTACCTGTTGCTTTTAGTTCAGTGAAACTGCTCCATTCGGACCACATGACACTATAATGCACTGCCCAAGTGTCATTTAGTTGATGAAAACCGGATACTTCAAGTATGGCAGGTAGTGGCACGCTCAAGTCACCTGTAGCTTTACCATCTCCTGGCACGATGTTTCCAGAGTAATCCTTAAAGTCGCCTTCAAAATCGAGGCCGATCTCTGAACGGTAAGCAATACCAAATCGATTGTTATTATTGAGTTCGTATAGCGCACCAACATTCCAACCAAAGCCCCAAGTGGTGCCTTCCATACTGATTAGCTTGTCGCTAGCGTTTGTAGGTGCAGGGAAACCAAAATGACGATTAAGCTCCGCAATAGCATAAACAATATTAAGACCAGCACCGATGCTGAATTGATCATTGAGTTTATAGGATACCGCCGGGTTTAGGTTTACAGAGACTAACGCTGTGTCACCAGCCAGATCCCCGGCCAAAAATTCATCAGGGTAATCTGTTCCGACCCCGTAAACAGTGTACAGCCCAACACCCCATGCGAGTTTTTCATCAATAGGGCTGACGTAAAAGCTTGCAGGTACGAATTGAATTGGAGCGACGTCTGAAGCCTTCTGGCCAGTTGATGTTTCGGTAATGTCTATTTCCGGGTTTACGATGTGAAGAGCCCCCGAAGCTTGTGCAACTTCAAACTGTGACATCGAAGCCGGGTTGCGTGCCATGACCGATGCATTATCGGCAATAGCAGCCTCACCGGCATAAGCCCTACCTAATCCGCTGGCAGAATGTTCTGATACCTGAAAACCCGCACTCCAAGCACTTGGGGCGGTGAGAGCAATGGCGACCGCTAGGGCGCTTCTTGATAGTTTTTTTGACATACAGCCTCTCGTCCAAATTGAGTTATCGGTCAATAATTAACCAAAATCCAATATTTTCAATAAGTTGGAAAAACGTTGCAACCTATAGCAATTTGTTATGATTACTGGTCGGATCTTTACGATGCTTAATATGTCATGACATGCATTGATGTTAAATAGGTGTTAAATACGACATGAGTGCCTGAATTTTCGGTATTTTATGCCTATTTTTAAAACTTGAGTTTTAAGTAAATACACTAAAACAGGCTGGGTTTTTCTGAAGTGCTTGTATTAACGCGTTAATGAATAGAAACAAAGTGGTTGGATTCTAAGCGTGCGTTTGAATTTGACGTGAAAACTGAAGAAAATCAATTCACGGCTGTTACCGGTGAATTTCACTTTTGTGACTAAAAACAAAAAAGCCGATTGCAAAGAATCGGCTTTTCTCGTTTGTGAAACAGTTACTTAGAAGGTGTAGTTTGCGCTAAGAGCGTAAATGTAAGCATCACCGCCAGCGGTAAAGTCATAGCTTGCGACGGCACCTCCAGGTAGGTTTTCGCTTTCCGTACCATTTACGTCGTCGCCACTCAAATAAGCGAAACCAGCATCAATACTTAGGTTGTCTGTGGCATAATAAGTTGCACCTAAGCTGTACCAATCACGCTCTGTATCTGGAATGCTAAGCGTTCTATGGGCATCTGGAACTGGACTTTCATCTTTTGCATAGCCCGCTCTTAGTTCCCATTTATCATTTAGGTAGTAGGTTGCTCCCAAGGAATAGCGCCAAGTGTTTTCCCATTTTTCGTCTTTCTGGAGGCATACTCCTTGCCCTGACAAACTGAGACATTGAGAGCTTGTTGCTCTGAGTTCTTGGAAGCTACTCCAGCCAATACGCATTGCACTGTAGTGAACCGCCCATTGTTCCCCAAGCTTGTGGAAGCCAGAGAATTCGAAAATATCCGGAAGGTTAAGCTCTAATTCACCTGCTACGGTTCCTGTTGCGGAAGTCCCTCTGTAATCACCCTCAAGGGTTATATCAACTTTTGAGCGGTAGCTAGCGCCTACTCGGTTGTTTTCATTAAATTGCCAAAGTGCACCTGCATTCCAACCAAAGCCCCAACCGTCGCCAGCCAAATATGAAATCTCATCAGTTGCTGACCCCCCTAAAACAAAGCCGCTACTAAGGATACCTTTTTGACGTTTTAACTCAGCATCTGCATATACTGCGTTGAGGCCAACACCAAGGCTCAACTGATCGCTAACTTCGTAAGCAAGGTTGGCATTGAAGTCTACTGTCAATAATTCAGTTTGCCCCCCGATTGCACCAGCTGGTGAATCTGTTGGGTATTCTGTGGATAGACCAAAGTTGGAAAAAGTTGAAAAACCAACCGCCATTTTATCATTCAGCGGACGAACGTAGTGAAAGTTTGGAACCAGAGCGTCTGGAGCAACGTCACTATGCTCGTCGGCTCCTAGAGTGGTTCCGTTTAAAGAAGCGTCGCTAACTTTGGCATCCACATCCGGCTGGATAAACGAAAGACCACCCGACACTTGTGCGGCATCGAACATAGTCATTGCTGCAGGGTTTCGGACAGCGACTGCGGCATTGTCAGCGATTGCTGCTTCACCGGCAAATGCGCGACCTAAACCGCTGGCGGAATGTTCACTGATTTGGAAGCCAGCGCCATGGGCCTGAAATGTGGCCAGCGCAATGGCTGTTGAAAGTAGGGTACGTTGCGTTACACGTTTCATTTGGAATTGCCTCTCTGTCACTGCCTTTTTTATTTTTGTCGTCTTCGACATTAGCCGCTCAAAACTTTTCAGCGCAGGTGTCGAATCGTTCTAAGACAGTATACGTAGCAATTTACCAAATGTTGTAGTTTTGTTATCAATAGTTTGCGCGAGATCTAGGCGCTAAAAGAGCAGTTGTTGAGAATAATTTCAGACTTTTGTTTAAAACGATTGATTTGACTGGTAAAAAAAACGGCAAAACACCTTTAAATTTATGCTATTCCGCCATTTTTCTCGAGTTTCACTGAACTGCTATTCGTCTGCGCTTTGTTCGGATTCTTCGTCCGCTGAAAAAATTGGCCAGCCGCCTAATTTCTTCCATTTGTTAACGATCTCACAGAAAAGTTCGGCAGTACGTTCTGTATCGTAAAGTGCTGAGTGCGCTTCACGGTTATCAAAAGGGATAGCTGCGGTTTGACAGGCTTTTGCCAGCACGGTTTGTCCAAATGCCAATCCGCTTAGTGCGGCAGTGTCAAAAGTAGCAAATGGGTGGAATGGATTGCGTTTTAGGTGGCTGCGCTCCGAAGCGGCCATCACGAAGCTGTGGTCGAAGTTTGCATTGTGCGCGACCATGATGGAGCGCTGACAACCTGCCGCTTTCTGCTCTTTGCGGATCAGTTTGAAGATTTCTTTCAACGCATGCTCTTCTTCAACGGCGCCGCGTAGCGGGCTGAAAGGATCCTTAATTCCGTTGAACTCCAGCGCCTCTTTGACGAGGTTTGCACCTTCGAACGGAGAAACATGAAAGTGAATGGTTTTATCAGGAGAGAGCCAACCGTCTTCGTCCATTTTCAATGTGACAGCGCAGATTTCCAGCAGAGCGTCTGTTTGGGAATTAAATCCAGCGGTTTCAACATCAATAACAACGGGAAAATAGCCACGAAATCTTGCTTTTAGCGTGTTCAGGTTGGTTTCTTGGGTCATGCTTCGGATAACTTGTGAAAATGAGGCGTGCATTATGTCAGAAGCTGACTGGATTTTCATTTTCTAGTTTTGACGCGAGCGATTAAAATAAGGCTAAAGATACGGGCTCGCCTTCCGATAAGGTAAGCAATACCGTCCCACTTAGTCACAGGAACAGCCCCAGTATGAAGAAAGCATCGCTTTTGACATTATGCATTGCCGCAAGCTTTGCGCCGCTATCGGCGTCTGCGAGCAAGTATTACGGAGCGAAGCCTACGGAATCCGTCTGGAAGGTGAAGGTAGATACACCGATCGAGTGCCGTATTGAGCATATGATCCCAAACTACGGTATGGCGACATTTACTTCGCGCGCCAGCAAGAAAATCAATCTGGATTTTGAGTTGGAGATGCGCCTGGCAATGGGACAAACGCAAAATGTCTCCTTAGTATCAATGCCTCCGGTTTGGTTTGCTGGTGAGCCTGCGGAATATATCGATCGCTTGCGTTTCTATAAGCAGTTTAATGGCTACGTAGATGGGCAGACAGCCTGGAGTATGTTGTCTGAACTAGAAAATGGCCGTTACCCGACCTTTAGCTTTAAAGAGTGGCAAAGTAAGGGGAAGCGGGTCGATATTGCTTTATCCTCAGTCTCCTTTCAGCAACCGTACAACGAATTCAGTAGCTGTGTGGCGCGTCTACTGCCTTATTCTTTTGAAGACATTGCATTCACCGTACTTCATTACAATGAGAACGGTGATGAGCTGAACAAAGCCTCTATGTCGCGACTCGCGCAAATTGCAGAGTTTGTCCGTTACAGTCCGGATATCGACTTAGTGTTGATGGCGACCTATACCGATGGCCGCGGGGCGAAAGCAGCTAACCAGAGAATGTCTGAAATCCGCGCTGAAAAACTGGAGCAGTACTTTATGTCATTGGGATTGCCTAAAGACAGGATTCAGGTAGAAGCTTATGGTGAGCGTCGCCCAATTGCCGAAAATGAAAGTCCAATCGGCCGAAACAAAAACCGTCGTGTAGTGATCTCGCTGGGTCGAACAATTATCTAGAGTGAATACCTAAAACCTCATTATTAAGAAAAAGCCCCGCTGATTGCAGCGGGGCTTTTTCTTTTATGCAGTTTCAGTTTCTTTTTCCGGCTTTGGAGTGATGATAGCCATCAAGGCTTCTTCATTGACCTCATCATGCTGCTCTATTGGGAGGTACTGCTCTGCATAGTGGATATAGATTTTCTCTTCAATAAATAGTCGGAAAAGTTGCTCATCGATATGTTTGTCTTTAGCCATAAAGGCCAGGATTTTAAGAGCCTCGCTAAGTGTTTTGGCCTTCTTGTAAGGACGATCACTCGCGGTAAGGGCTTCAAAGATATCGGCCACTGCCATGATACGTGCATCGACTGACAGCGAGCTTTCATCTAGTCCGTAAGGGTAACCTTTACCATCCAGCTTCTCATGATGCCCGCCTGCTATTTCCGGAACTCGTTCAAGGTGCTTAGGATAAGGCAGTTTCCGAAGCATATTGATAGTCTGGATAATGTGATCGTTGATGATAAAGCGTTCCTCTTCGGTCAAGGTGCCACGCTGTATAGAGAGGTTATAGAGTTCACCACGATTGTACTGAAGCTGTGGCACCGGCAGTTTGAACTCCCAATCCTTGAACGTATCGAGCTGCTGCGGCAGCCATGGGATTTTTTGGTCAACAGTATCCGAGAGGACATACTCTTTACATGGCAGCATTAAGCTTCCGCGGGCAGAACGTCTTGCTTCCTCTTCCCATGAAAGTCCTTGAATATCGTCGATGGTACGCATCCAAGTGCGTTCAGCAATTTTCTCGAGTTTGGCGATGTTACTCTTATCCATAAACTCTCCGCCGACGTTGCACTTGGCGATGAAAGCAAACTCTTCGTCGAGGGTTTTATGTTCTTCTGCTAACCAAGCATCCAGTATTTCTGAGCTTTGACCTTCCAAACGTTTTTGCCAATATGTGATTTCGGCATCGCGCTTTAGTACTTCGAAACGAGTACGGACTTCGTGGATACGGTTGTACATGGTCTCAAGCTTGGTGGCTTTGTCCACGACAAACTCTGGTGTGGTGACCTTACCACAATCGTGAAGCCAGGCCGCGAAGTAGAGTGCTTCGCGTGACTGTTCGTTCAATGTGAAATCTGGGAAGCGTTTCTTATCTTTGCTGGCTGCCTCGGCGAGCATAAAGGTCAGCTCAGGTACACGCTGACAGTGACCGCCCGTATAAGGCGATTTGGTATCGATAGCCGATGCCATCATTTCAATAAAGGATTTGAACAGTTGTTTTTGCGCAGCCACACGATCCCAGTTCTCTTTGATTAGGGAAGCGAAGCCCAAGAATTGGCGGATGAATTGAAGCTTATCATCCTGATCGTTTCCTGGGCAGCCATTGAAGCCCATCAAGACATAACCGACACAGTCTTTATCGCGATTGTACAATGGAACCAGCCATGCGTGTTTCAGCGAATCAGGCAGTAGTCCGCGTTCAATATCTGAGGAAGACGGTTTAAAGCTTAAGAAGTGTTGTCCCTGCAGTGCTTTTTCCATATCTGGCGAGTCAGCAAGTAGCTTCAGTAAGTCAATCTGGTTTGCTTCTGTCTGGCAAGGATACTGGGCTGTCAATGTCAGTTTATCGTGGCTTTCAGAAGAATGGGTCCAGAGCATGACGTAATCTGCACCTGAAGTTTGCTGACAATGAAGCGCGATGTCTGCCATCAACGAATCGAAGTTAGAGCTGTTGGAGACACGGTGCAGGGTTTGAAGGAAGTTCTGAATGGTTTCAGACATCATGTGAACGGATTCAGAAAGCTCACGGACTTCCACAATCTTTGAGGTTGGGGTGGAAACACTAGAGAAGTCAAGTCGGCGAATCTTCTGGGTTTCGTCAACCAGAACTTTCAGAGGATTAGCGATACGTTTAGATGCCCAAAGTACCATGAAGGTACCGATTAAGAGACCGAACATACTAATAGTAATTTGGTTGTTTCTCGCCTCAAGCGCGCTCTTAATCATCAATCGTTCTGGAATAGTTTTTGCCAGCCACAAACCTCGTTCGCCGCCAAAACTTATCCTGACCAAGTTTAGTGCCCACTTTTCTCCATTGTGATGAATCGTGGTATTTGATTCCTCCCAATCGCTGGTTTTAAAAAGGTGGTAAAACGGCGAAGCAGACATTGCTTCTAGATATATGCGCTGGTTCATACCTGAAGATGAATCAGGGAGAAATCCTGTGTGGGCGAAAACGCTTTTGTGGTCGTCCAAAAGCATGAGTTGGGTCTCTTCAGTGTCAACCAGGGAGTAGAGAAACTTGTTCAGCGAATCGAGTGTGATATCTACCGCGAGAACGCCGTTAATCTTGGCAAATTTCCGTGTCAGTGTGATCCCCATACGCTGGATAAACAGGTAAAAATATGGGTCAGTGACATGAATGCTTCCATCTTCAGGTGCGGCTTTGTACCACGGGCGTTGAGTTGGCTTGTAACTGATAAGGTCAGTATCAATTCGGATAGTTTTAAGATTTCCGTCGTATTGCGTCCGGATCTGGTGACCGACTTTGCTGTTGATATCCACCATGATATGACTGTTTTCTGGGGTGGAAAATTGTTCTTTCATAAAGTCGAGTTTGGTCGATCGGATGAATGCTGAACTTTCGTTGGGATAGCCGACATAGACTGATAACACGTCAGGGTTGCGCTCAAGAATAGCATTGATACTGGATAGCCAGCCATCGTCATAAGAGGCATATAAGCTATGGCCGAAATCTGAGTTGGCTAGCGCATCCATGGCGGTAACCACGGGTGAGGTCAGCTTTTGAAAGGAAAGCTTTATACGTTCTGCATTTTGCGCAGTGCGCTCTGCTGCCAATTGTTGATTGAGTTCTTTTGAGTTTTGGTAACTCAACACAATGAGTAGTGCAGAAAGCAGGGATACAACAATAAAAAAGATGCCCGCGATATGTATTTGAAGGGTGTAACGGCGCTTAGCCATGATAGTCCATCATCTTATTTATGAGACAATCGGTTAAGACTACCAGACAGTATCCGGTTACAAATTTTTTTGATGAGGCCTTTGAATTAAGTCACGAATATTTATAACTAAACAACCTGAAGAAGCAGGATTCAGGTTGCTTGGGTATATCGCAACTAAAAACGTTGCCATCACATCAAGCGGTTATTGTTTATACGCTTTTCCCACTGTCAAATGTTTGGGTAGATGATGGGTTCGGTTTTTAATGCATGGATAAGTATGTTTATTTTTAAGCTTAAATGTGGGCGAGGAAGACTACACCTCCCAATGAGAGGTGCAGTGAAGAGGAAGCTTGCTAGTTACCTAGGCCTGCAGAAGCGCTCTTGTTTTGGACCAGCTCGATTTTGTAGCCATCTGGATCTTCTACAAAGGCGATTTCAGTGGTGCCGCCTTTTACTGGGCCTGGCTCACGGGTGATGTTGGCACCTGCTTCACGCAGTTTGTCACAAGTCGCGTAGATATCGTCTACACCAATTGCAATGTGGCCAAAAGCAGAGCCGTGCTCATACTCAGACGTGCCCCAGTTATAGGTCAGCTCAATCACTGCGCCCTGTGATTCATCACCGTAGCCAACAAAAGCCAGTGTGTACTCGTACTGCTCATTTTCGCTTTTACGCAAAAGCTGCATGCCCATCACGTCGGTATAGAAGGCAATTGAACGATCCAAATCGCCAACGCGGATCATGGTATGCAGAATACGACCAGTGCTCATGACATTCTCCTTAATTGTATTGTCGCGCCCAGTTTACCAACAAAATTTTCGTAACCCCAAGAGCCTTAAGTAAACAGATCCTCTGAAGGTTTCAGCGATATTGTGACTGTTCCAACTCACGGAACAGCCAGTTTCGAAATGCTTCAATGCGCGGAAGCCTTGAAGATGCGCCGTCATACAACAAACTAAACTGCATGCCGGGCGTCAGCCCGATATCAAAGGGTTTGACCAGAAGACCCTGATCGATAAGTGCTTTCGACAGGCTTTCCGTTCCCAAACATACACCGTGACCCGCAATCACTGCATTGAGCGCCATATCGAATGTAGGTACTTCCATCCATCGCAGTGCGCTGTTATCGAACTTCACACCGGCTTTTTCAAACCACTTTGACCAAACTATCTCTTTAGAATTCACGCCATGTATCAACCAACACCGCTTGAGTTTTTCCGGGGAATCAAACTGTATAGAACGGGCAAGCTCAGCGGAGCAAAGTGGGTAAACCTCCTCTTGATATAGGTGTTCGCAACGAATGCTCCCCGCTGTGTCACTCTCTGTGATTTTGCCCTGCCGAATGGCTAGATCAATATCGCTGTGTAGGATCGCCACCCGTTTGATATCGCTATGTATGTGAATCGTTATGGTGGGGTTTTTCAACGTAAATCGCCATAGTCTCGGCATTAACCACAATGAAGCGAACGAGGGTGGGACGGTAACGGTCAACACGCCTTCCAGAGGTTCGGTCTGAATACGGTTTAAACCGACGATAATCCTTTCAAACCCTTCGGTAATAGGTGCAAGCAGCTGGTGGCCTTTATCGGTGAGCTGCATTTCCCGCCCATTTCTAAAAAACAGCTTACAGCCAAGGTTATCTTCCAGCCCCCTTAATTGTTGGCTGACGGCTGCCTGGGTCACATTCAACTCTTTTGCTGCTGCGCTGTAGCTTTTTAGTCTCGCGGCAGCTTCAAAGTAACGGAGTGCACTGAGATAGCGAAGTTGCTTGTCCATAAGTTCAGCTTATATCTGTTGTCAGATTTCATCGTTCGTGTTGAGTACAAAATACTAACAAAATGACATTAAACCATAACAACAGAGAACAAATGATGCGACCGTCAGCAAGGAGGGCTAGAAATATGATTATAGAAAAAATGCTTAAAATAATTGGGTTAGGAAGTGGTTTTAGGGAGCGTAAAGTCGTGATTAAGAGCGACGGAATGAACTGCCACTTGAAGAAAGATATTGGAATCCATGATCCGCAATGCGGTCACGGTAACAACCAAAACTATCAGAAATATTTATAAAGAAGGCTGCCAATGGCAGCCTTCTTTTTATTCATCTGGGTAAATCTTTTCTTTGAAGTCGCAGAGGTCTTCAATGATACAACTGCCACAACGCGGTTTCCGAGCCACACAGGTGTAGCGGCCGTGCAGAATAAGCCAGTGGTGGACATCGACCTTGAACTCCTTTGGGACGACTTTCAGTAGCTTTTCTTCTACCTGATCGACGTTTTTACCCATTGCGAACTTGGTACGGTTTGATACGCGAAAAATATGGGTGTCTACCGCAATGGTTGGCCAACCAAAGGCGGTGTTGAGCACGACATTGGCAGTCTTTCTACCCACGCCTGGTAGAGCTTCCAGCGCTTCGCGGTTTTCAGGCACTTCACCACCGTGTTGTTCAACGATGATGCGACAGGTCTTGATGACATTTTCTGCCTTGGAATTAAACAGGCCAATGGTTTTGATGTATTCCTTTACGCCATCAACCCCAAGGTCTAACAACGCCTGCGGCGTATTAGCCACCGGATAGAGTTTATCCGTCGCCTTGTTCACGCTTACATCCGTTGCCTGCGCCGAGAGCAATACCGCAATTAGCAACTCAAACGGTGTGCTCCAGTTTAGTTCAGTTTCCGGGTGAGGGTTTTCTGCTCTTAATCGCTCCAGTATCTGAACACGTTTTTCATTATTCATTGCTCATCCATTGAATGCTTAACTTTTAATCAGTGGACGTGATTCGAACACGTTCGATCACGGCTTTCTCTTTTGGTTGTTTCTTCGCTTGCTTTTCGTCAATCACGTTCTTTATAGCGATGAGGAAACCCACAGCCAGGAAAGCGCCCGGCGGTAGCATCGCCAACAGGAATGGACTATCAAAATGGAACACTTCTATACGAAGTCCTGCAGCCCAATCACCAAGCAGTCGGTCAGCACCGTCAAACAAAGTACCGTTACCCAGTACTTCGCGAATGGCACCCAGTACGACCAGCGCTGCAGTCATGCCCATGCCCATCCAGAAGCCATCTAACACCGAAGGTAATGGCGTATTCTTGGAGGCGAACGCCTCTGCGCGGCCGATAATGATGCAGTTGGTCACGATCAGGGGAATAAAGATACCCAGTGACTGATAAAGGCCGAATGCATAGGCGTTCATCAGCAGCTGGACACAGGTTACCAGTGACGCAATGATCATCACGAAGATAGGAATACGCACTTCTTTTGGTACATATTCGCGCACCAGTGAAACAGTCAGGTTCGAGCCCACCAGAACCAGCAGCGTTGCGATGCCAAGCCCTAATGCGTTGGTCACTGTCGCGGAAACTGCAAGCAGTGGACAAAGACCCAGAAGCTGCACTAGCGCAGGGTTGTTGGCCCACATTCCGTTTGTCATTAACTCTTTATTCTGACTCATGATGCAGCTCCACAATTCAGAGGTTGGCGGACAATAGTGTCTTTGTTCTGCATGGCATACCAAGCAGCATTTTTCGCTGCGCTAACGACGGCACGTGGTGTGATGGTGGCACCGGTGAACTGGTCAAACTGACCGCCATCTTTGTAAACCGCCCATCGTTTATCGTCTTCACTTTCGATATTTTTACCACTGAAAGACAGCACCCAATCAGAGACATTCAGGTCGATTTTATCGCCAAGACCCGGGGTTTCGTTGTGGCTCAGCACGCGAACGCCGAGCACAGTGTTGTTGGTATCGACGCCCACCAAGACTTTGATGGCGCCGTTATAACCGTCCGGTGCAATGGCTTCGACTGCCATGGCTGTTGGCTCACCGTTTTTGGTGGCAATGTAGATTGGCATTGGTTCACTGGTGCCAAGGTTTGGGCTGGTCACCAAAGTACAGGTTTTTGCCAACGCATTGTCATGCATGTCCTCTGGGATTACTTGATTTAGCACCCGTAAAAGCTGGATACGTTGCTGCTCTGCGATGGTATCTTTCGTCAGTGTATTGGTGACGGCGACTAAGCCTGTTGAAAGCAGTGCCGCCAGCGCAAGGATTGCGCCATTATTTCGCATCGCGCGGATCATTTGCTTTCCTTCCTGTAACCGTAAGTGGTTGGTTTGGTGTAGTAGTCAATCAACGGTACGCACATGTTTGCGATAAGCACGGCAAACGCTACGCCATCTGGGAAGCCGCCAAAGGTACGGATCAGATAAACCAACGCGCCGATCATTGCACCAAAGATCAGTCGGCCTCGCGTAGTGGTTGAAGCGGAAACTGGGTCTGTGGCAATGAAGAACGCACCCAACATGGTGGCACCCGAGAAAAGATGCATTAATGGCGAAGCCACGCCATCTGGGCTGATTGCATAGCCTACCAAGCTGAACACAAAAAGAGATGCCAGCATAGCAACGGGGATTTGCCACTGGATAATCTTCTTCTTCAGCAGAATAAGACCGCCAACAAGGAAGGCGACATTCACCCAGCCCCAACCGATACCTGCAAAGCTACCAAACACTGACTTCTCAACCGCCTCAAAGACGGTTTCACCGACCAGCAAAGAGGTCTTAATGGTATCCAGCGGCGTCGCCATGGTTGAGCCATCTACAGCAATACGCAGTTGGTTCACGCTAAAGCCATCAGTGGTGAGGCCAGTAAAGATAGCGGCGAAGCTGTCAGTAAAGCCAAGTGGCTGAACCAACAATTCAGTTGGTGGCAGCCAGGTGGTCATTTGAACCGGGAACGAAATCAGCAGTACGACATAAGCGACCATGGCAGGGTTGAACAGGTTCTGGCCCAGCCCACCATAGAGATGTTTAGCAATGACGATGGCGAAAAGTATACCGATAATCACAATCCACCATGGTGCGAACGGTGGAATGGCGATACCCAGAAGCACACCCGTCAGCAGTGCTGAGTGGTCTTTAAGATAGCGTTTAACAGGACGGCCGCGCAGAGCCACAACAGCCGCCTCTGCAGCCACCGCAGTCAGTGCTGCCATGGCTACCTGCAGTAAAACACCCCAACCGAAAAAGTAACAAAGCGCAGCGATGCCGGGCAAAGTACACAGTATCACTATCATCATGATGTCGCTGGTGCTCTTGCGACTGTGGCTATGCGGGCTACTGGCGATAAAAAAGGCCACGATTACTCTTCCTCATTCTTATTCTTCATTTGCACTGCCTTTCTCGCTTTAGCGCGTGCAATGGCAGCAGCAACCGCTGCTTTCTTGGGATCTTCTTCAACGGGAGTGTCTTCCGAAGGTGCTGGCTCATCTGCGAGTGTTTCCGCCTCTGCCTGTTGTGCGGCTTTGCGTGCTTTTGCACGGGCAACGGCAGCAGCGACAGCGGCTTTCTTCGGATCGTCTTCAGCGGGAGCTTCTTCTACCGGATCAGCCTCAACAGCAGGCGTTTCAGCTTCTGCCTGTTGTGCGGCTTTGCGCGCTTTGGCACGGGCGATAGCAGCAGCGACAGCGGCTTTCTTAGGATCGTCTTCAGCAGGAGCTTCTTCTACCGGAATAGCCTCAACAGCAGGCGTTTCAGCTTCCGCCTGTTGTGCGGCTTTGCGTGCTTTGGGGCGGGCAACGGCAGCAGCGACAGCAGCTTTCTTTGGATCGTCTTCAGCGGGAGCTTCTTCTGCCGGATTAGCATCAACAGCAGGCGTTTCAGCTTCTGCCTGTTGTGCGGCTTTGCGTGCTTTGGCACGGGCAACGGCAGCAGCGACAGCAGCTTTCTTTGGATCGTCTTCAACAGGTGCTTTTTCTGCTGATTCAGATTCAGCAGCAGGGGTAACCGCATCAGCTTGTTGCGCTTCTTTGCGAGCTTTGGCTCGGGCAATGGCAGCAGCAACAGCGGCTTTCTTCGGATCTTCTCCTGTGGCGTTGTTATCAGAAGTGGATTCAGACTCGCTTTGCTGAGCAGCATTACGTGCTTTAGCGCGGGCTATCGCTGCCGCAACAGCGTCTTTCTTGTCGTCTGTTGCGTTTTCAGTTTCTGATTCCGACGCCTTTTGTGCTTTACGTTCACGAGCCTGACGCTTGCGTTCTTCGCGCAGCTTCGCCATTTCACTGTTATCTGGCTCTGCCTGACCTTGTGCGGCGGCCTCTGCCTGTTTGGCTTTTGCTTTGGCAATAGCTGCAGCCACCGCTGGTTTCATTGCCGTAGCTGCAGATTCGTTTTCTGATTTGGCTTTCACGCGTGCGATGGCAGCAGCAATCGCATCACCATCACCGGACTTCTCCATCGCTTTACGACGGTTTTCCGCGGCTTGCTTATGGCGTTCTTCACGTGCTTTTTTGTCACGTTCCATACGCGCTTTTTTGGCTTCGAAACGCTCTTTAGCGCGCTCGGCGGCTTGCTGCTCCGCATCGCGCGCGCGGATTTGAGATTTAGCCTGACGGTAGTATTGCACCAGTGGGATTTCACTTGGGCAGACGAAGGCACAGGCACCACATTCGATACAATCGAATAGGTTGTACTCTTCGCACTTGTCGTAATCTTGATCTTTGGCGTACCACTGAAGTTGTTGTGGCAGCAGCGAAGCAGGACAGGCTTCTGCACAGGCGCTGCATCGGATGCAGGCCATCTCGCCCTCTGACGGCGCAATTTCGCGACGCGAAGGCACTAACACGCAGTTGGTGACTTTGGTGACGGGCACGTTCGGATGCGGAATGGTGTAACCCATCATCGGACCGCCAATGATCACGCGCTCTACTTTTTTGTCTGCTTCATAGCCGTGCTTATCGAGCAAGAAACTGACAGGCGTGCCAAGCAGCGCCCAACGGTTGCGTTGTTCTTTCAACGTGGTACCTGTCAGGGTGACGACACGTTCAATCAGCGGCTCGCCATCAATGACAGCGCGTTTAATGGCGAAGACTGTACCGACGTTTTGCATCATCACGCCGATTGCGGCAGGGATGGCTTTTGCAGGTACTTCTTTACCCGTGATGAGTTTGATGAGCTGCTTTTCACCGCCAGACGGGTATTTGGTCGGAACTACCTGAACGACAATGTCAGGTTTACCCTGTGTCGCCAATTTCAGGGCGTCAATCGCTTCTGGCTTGTTGTCTTCCAGTGCCATGACGGTGAGCTTCGGGCTCACGATATGCTGAAGGATCTCAATACCTTGAACAATTTCATCTGCGCGCTCTTGCATCAAACGGTCATCAGCGGTGATATAAGGCTCACATTCAGCACCGTTGATGATAAGAATTTCTGTGCGTGCATGGCCAGTTTGCAGCTTGCGGGCTGCTGGGAAACCTGCGCCACCCATGCCCGCGATACCCATCATGCGGACATGATCGATCAAAGCCTCGTCAGAGACTTCGCGGAAATCAGCCAGTGCGTTTTTCTCGCCCCAGGCGTCTTCGAAATCCGGTTTGATCACAATGCAGTTATCGGTCAGGCCAGAGGCATGGGCGATAGTGCGAGGCTCAATAGCAACCACTTCACCGGAAGTTGGTGCATGAACTGGACAGCATTGCAGAACGTCTGACTTGGTCAGTGGTTGCCCTTTCAGTACCTTATCGCCAACATTGACCAACAGTTGGCCTGCTGTGCCAATGTGCTGTTTGGTTGGCAACACAATTTCATTTGGGATATCGGCAGGCAAGATGGAAGTTTCGCTCGACTGGCGTTTGTTTTCTGGTGGGTGAATACCACCGTGAAAATCCCAGACATGTCCCTGTTTGATTTCTTCGATTAGGGTGATCATGCTTGTTTGACCCCTTTATCTTCATCGACAGAAAGTTGAACAACCGGAATTTGGTCAAGTTGCCATTTCCAGGTTTCAGGCGTGGTTTGGACAGGGATCATTTCAATACAGTCAGTGGGGCAGGGGGCGACACAAAGGTCGCATCCAGTACATTCATCTTTGATAATGGTGTGCATGGCTTTGGTACTGCCAATGATGGCGTCGACCGGGCAAGCCTGAATACACTTGGTACAGCCAATACAATCGTCTTCGTGAATGAAGGCGACTTTTTTTACGCTCTTTTCTTCATCGTGCGCAGATTCTGTGGCTTCCACCCCCATCAGGTCAGCAAGCTTCTCGATAGTCGGCTGACCACCTGGAGGGCATTTATTAATGGCGTCACCATTGGCAATAGCTTCTGCATAAGGTCGACAACCAGGGTAACCACATTGTCCGCACTGTGTTTGCGGAAGGATGGAGTCAATCTGATCGACGATCGGATCCGCCTCGACTTTAAAACGCACAGAAGCAAAGCCCAGCAAAATACCGAATACAGCTGCGAGGACAGCGATAGCAATAATCGCAATCAAAATTCCAGTCATTACAGTTTCACCAACCCTGTAAAGCCCATAAATGCCAATGACATCAGTCCAGCTGTGATCATAGCAATCGACGCACCACGGAATGGCTGAGGAACATCAGCCGCAGCAATACGCTCACGCATCGCCGCAAACAAAATCAATACGAGGGAGAAGCCAGCTGCCGCGCCAAAGCCATAAATGATAGATTCGATAAAGTTGTGGCGTTCATTGATATTCAGCAATGCGACACCCAACACGGCGCAGTTTGTTGTGATTAGCGGTAGAAAGATACCCAACAAACGGTAAAGCGTTGGACTGGTTTTATGTACGACCATTTCAGTGAATTGCACGACGACCGCAATCACTAATATAAAACTCAGTGTTCGCAGGTACTCGAGGCCCAATGGAGCCAAAATGTAAGTCTCGACCAGGTAAGCACTCACTGATGCGAGTGTCAGTACGAACGTGGTCGCAAGCCCCATCCCAATGGCGGTTTCAAGCTTTTTGGACACGCCCATAAATGGGCAAAGGCCGAGGAACTTAACCAGCACAAAGTTGTTCACCAGGACGGTGCCGACAAGAAGCAGTAAATACTCAGTCATGCCATTCTTCGAAAATTCTAAAGAGATCTTTGTATTATCGGCCTTTGAAGCCGCTATAACAACAGATTGGGGAAAGGGTTTTTCACTAAAATTGCCATACTGGACAAACTTTGTCCGGATCTGGGCGGTAACATACCGTCTATATAATAGGTGGTAACAATTTGTGTGCGTCATATCTACAACACAAATACAGAAAAACCCAGTACTAGGCTGGGTTTTCGAAAGTGGCTCCCCCTGCTGGACTTGCGACGGGGCTGCCTAGGTCAGCGACATATCGCGAAGCGACAATCCTGACGGCTAACTCGTTCTTAAACAAGTTAACGAAAAGTGGCTCCCCCTGCTGGACTTGCAACGGGGCCGCCTAGGTCAGCGACATATCGCGAAGCGACAATCCTGACGGTCAACTTGTTCTTAAACAAGCTAACGAAAAGTGGCTCCCCCTGCTGGACTTGAACCAGCGACATACGGATTAACAGTCCGCCGTTCTACCGACTGAACTAAGGGGGAATCGCTCAAAGCGGGGCGAATCTTAGCTATCGCCCTGTAGGCTGTCAACCACCGAAAACGCACATTTTGAGGAATTTAAATCATCTGCTTAATGTACGATCAAGATTGGCTGATTTTTTGTTCTGTGGGCTTTGTATGCTGCAAATAAAGGCTTGGTTCTCTGTCTATTTAAAAAATTTCAATCGCCATCACCACATCCCTAAAAGTCTATGTGTTTGCGTATGTCTTTACGTTTCTAAAACGGGTCTAACCTAGATTGGACAAAACTTAAACAGTGTTGGAGTCAGATGTGTTTGCTCGGTGGCTCAAATGCGCTAAATAGCATTGGGATGAGGTAAATTAACAGTGTGATATACCTCTCATAAGTGCTTTTCATGTGCGATCAGTCGATTTACTGTTGAATATAAGAAAAAGGGTTTGACATTTTGGAACACTTTTCTGGTTTGCCTTCGCGAGGGTTACCCACAAAATCTGTGGATAAGTGTGTTAATCAACACTTTTATCCCCATCAGATCTCATTGTTGAGTATGCTGAGTAGAAGAAGAATTGAACGCTTTAGTACGAAAAGCTTTAAATACAAAGTGATTGAGTGATTTTTGTCCAGTCGATCGTCGGTAAATGATAATTTCGAGTTGTGCACATTGCCTGTGTTAATTATTTTCTTCCCAAGGCCGCACAAATTCGCCAGTTATTTGCCTGTCGAGCACAAATAAGACAAGCTGAAAGGGCAGGGAACAAGCAAAAAAGGAATAAATAGTGGAAGCGCTACCCAAACTGAACCTCAAAGGAAAAATCAGCGAGATTGAATGGCAACGTCGAGTCGACCTAGCGGCTTGCTATCGTCTCGTCGCCCATATGGGCTGGGATGACCTTATCTATACCCACCTCTCTCTACGCATTCCTGATACCGATACCTATCTGGTGAATGCCTTTGGTGTGGCATTTGACGAAGTCACCGCGTCAAATCTGGTAAAAGTTGATTTGGATGGAAATATCCTCGACGACACCCCTTTCACGATTAACCCTGCCGGTTTCACCATTCACAGTGCGATCCATGAAGTACGTTCTGATGCGCACTGTGTAATCCACCTGCACACCAATGAAACCATTGCAGTCGCGAGTCAAAAAGAGGGTTTACTTCCACTTAGCCAGTATTCGATGTTCTCACTGCCCTCGCTTTCTTATCATGGCTACGAAGGTCTTGCGGTAAATGCAGATGAGCGAAAGCGATTGCAGGAAGATCTTGGTAACACCAATCATATGTTGTTGGTCAACCATGGTGGTTTAACATTAGGCCCAACCGTGGGCGACGCCTTCATGCGTTTTTACGATATGCAGCGTGCTTGTGAAGTTCAGTTAATGTTGCAGGCAGCAGGCAAAGAGGCCGTTTCTGTGCCTCAGCCTATTCAGGATAATATTTTTGCGCAGGCAAATGTTGTTCATTC
This sequence comes from Grimontia marina, assembly GCF_900060185.1. GTDB lineage: Bacteria > Pseudomonadota > Gammaproteobacteria > Enterobacterales > Vibrionaceae > Enterovibrio > Enterovibrio marinus. The sequence goes on from NZ_FIZY01000013.1 coordinate 113,364, forward strand.
TGGGGCGACGGGTGGACAGCTTGCTTGGCCATCACTTCTTCGGAAAGCTTGGCGCCTTGACCCAAGCTTTATGGAATAAAGACAAAATAAAAAGACGATTTGGAGTACATGGATGAAAGTCACGTCAGTCGAAGTTTTCGATATTCATTGCCCGGAAAGACCACCTTGGAACCCGGTATTTGTGCGTATCAACACTGATGAAGGGATCAGTGGTGTCGGTGAGGCAGGTCTTGCTTACGATTTGGGGCATAGCGCAGCCGCAAACATGATTAAAGAAATGGCCGAGGCATTCTTAATTGGTCATGACCCATTCCAGACAGAAATGTTGTGGTCGCGTATGTTGCGAGAGAGTTTCTGGGGATTAGGTGGTGGTCCTGTTGTCTACGCCGCGATGAGTGCGATTGATACGGCGCTTTGGGATATCAAAGGCAAGGCGCTTGGACTCCCTGTCTACCAACTGCTGGGTGGTAAGGTAAATGACAAGCTGCGTACCTATGCTTCTCAGCTTCAGTTTGATTGGGACAAAGAGTTCAAAGCACTGTCTCAGCCGGAAGAGTATGCAGAAGCGGCGCTTAAAGCGATTGCCGAAGGTTATGATGCGGTCAAGGTTGACCCCATCATGTACGACAAAGATGGGAACACCTACTACGAGCGCACCAAAATCATTTCCCGCGCAGAAATGAAGCTGTACCGCGCGCGTATGAAAGCCATTCGTGAAGCGGTAGGTGACGAAGTGGATATAATTTTTGAATGCCACAGCTTGCCGGGTGCAACAACGGCGATTCAGCTGGGTGAGATCGCTGAAGAGTTCGACTGCATGTATTACGAAGAGCCGGTGAACTACCTCAACCATTCCCTGCATAAAAAGGTGGCTGACCGCGTTAACGTGCCCATTGCCGGTGGTGAGCGTTTGTATAACCGTTGGGGTGTGCGCCCGTATCTGGAAGACCAAAGTGTTGACGTGCTGCAGCCAGATATCGGCCTGTGTGGCGGCTTTACTGAAACGAAGAAAGTCTGTGATTACGCAGACATCTTTGATGTTCGCATTCAGGCGCACGTTTGTGGTGGCCCTGTGGCGACTGCAGCGTCTTTGCACCTGGAAACCGCCATTCCTAACTTCCTGATCCACGAGCATCATACATATGCGATTAAGTCGTGGAACCGCGAACTGTGTATTCAGGACCCTCAGCCGGTGAATGGCTTTTTTGAGGTCTCGGAAGAGCCGGGTATCGGCATTGAGTTGAACGATGAAGTTGTCATGCGCTCACCACGTATTGAGATTAAGTAATCGCGTGATGGGATACTGATGAAACAACCCGCCTTTGAGCTAACACCGATCAGTTAAGGCATTGATCAGTTGAACGATCCTACAGATGGTTAACAATACCCTCAGTACACTAATTGCTGAGGGTATTTTTTATGTTGGCTCACTGGCTGATTGATGTCGATACGTTTGCTGCACCCGAATCAATGGCCCTCTTCCAAAAAGAACTCCCGCTCGAATGGATAGAGCAAGCCCTTGATTCGACCAACAAAGCCAGTATGAGACGGCGTAAGTTACCCGCCGAACTTGTCGTTTGGTTGATTGTCGGTATTGGCTTGTATCGGGATAAACCCATCACGGAAGTTTTAGATAAATTAGACCTCAAGCTTTCCAACCACTTAGGGGATTCTGTTGCACCAAGTGCTATCCCTCAAGCGAGAAAGCGCCTCACCGCCCAACCTTTGGAAGCGCTTTTTAAACTGACAGCAGCCCATTGGACCCAGCAGGAAGATAGCGATGACAAATGGTTTGGCCTAAGTTTACTTTCAGTCGACGGCACTCAGTTC
>NZ_FIZY01000014.1 GCF_900060185.1 Grimontia marina
CACCTTCGCTTTAAATTCGGGTGAGTGGTTTCTACGTTTTCTTGTCATCATCTGCTCCAGTCTTTCTGGGGACTATCAAAACAGATCAATCACTTAAAGTCATGTCCGAAAATTGGGGGCCACTTCTAAGCGAGGAGATGATGTTTATATTATTAGATATGAAGATGGTCACGACACGCTTTATGAGAGCGGTGGGAATGATCTTATAAGGTTTATAGATGCTTCACCTGAAGACATCGTTTTGAGTACCGATGGGAATCACATTTACTTTGACTTTTCGTTTGGTGGTAGTCTTACAGTTAAGAAGCAGCTATCTGAATACTATTGGTATTACATTGAGAGTTTTGAGTTTGCTAATGGTGTTGAGTGGGATAGAGAGGATTTACTTTCTAATTTAAGGACTCATCAATTAGAGAGTGGGGTTGTTACTGGATCTTCAGAAGATGATACTTACTCATACTCTTTAGGAGGTAAAGGTTATTCTATTTACGATCATAGCTACTACTCGAGTAGCAATGATACTCTGATCTTTGAAGATTTATTATCTGGTGACATTGAAATACGACGGTATGGTGATGATGCTGTTCTTATTACGCCTAATGATGAAAAAATTAGGATAGTTAATGCATTTTTAATTGATGACTATTATCAAATTGAAAATTTAGTTTTTTCTGATGGTCAGGTGTGGGATTTTCAAGCGTTTCTTGTTGAAATGCAAAACTTAAGAAAAAGTAGTGGTCTCGTTTTTTCTTCTCCATTGGGAAATATCCATGAGCACTATTCTAGCGATGGAAGCTACACTCTCTTAGATTACTCACGGTACTCAGGGATATCATCAACATACGATGATAGATTGATTTTCAAAGATCTTGTTAAGTCTCAAATAGCTATTTCTAGTGTCGGTGATCACTTTATCTATAAAACTGATAATGGGCATGAGCTAAAAATATATAATGCATTTGATTCAGATGACTATGGATTTGAATATTTGGAATTCTCTGATGGTGAAACACTTTCAGGTAAAGAGATATTACAGAAATACTATTCTGATTCAAAGGCAAGTAATGGGGTTATAGTCGGAACTAAGTATAAAGACTCAATAAATATTTTTAGATCTGATGGACGTGTAAAAATTATTGATAAGGCCTATATCGACTTCATAGATTCTAGATATAATGATTCAATTAACTTTTTTGATATTTCTTCTTCTGAAGTGAATTTATATCGTAAAGGCTTCTCTCTATTTATTGATGCTGGGAATGACTCTTTAGTTGAAGTCGATAATCATTACAAGGGAACTGACTTTAGAATTGAGGAGATAAATTTTAGTGATGGTGTTTCCTGGGATTTGGAAGATATAAATAGACTTTCTTCCAATAAAATTGCCAATAGTGAAATTTATGTTGGTTTAGGACATTACACTGGCAATACTTATAACTATTCAACTGATTTAGATAAGATCGTAATAATAGAAGAATCTAGCCCATATCATTCCATTGCTACTGATAAGATTATATTTTCTGACATTTCATCTATTAATATTTCCTACATTAGGAGAAAAAGTGATTTGATCATCAGGTCAGATGACTATGACATTATCTCTATACTCAACTTTTTTACAGATAGCAACCATCGAATTGAAGAGTTTCACTTTAGTGACGGGGTGGTTGTTAGTGATAACTATGTGTTGTCAAATTATATCATTGATGATGAGTCAGTCTATATTGGGACTTCGGATGTAGATGAATATCATCATACTTATGGAACTGGTTCTATTGTTATAGAAGACTATGACTATGATAGATACGCTAACCGTCAAGATGCACTCTATCTACATGGTGTTGATCCTTCAGATGTAGCGTTACTACGTTCAAGTGATTCGCTAGTTATACTCCTTTCTGGTGAAGAGCATATTGTTTTTGCTGACTACTTCTCAAGTGATCACTATAAAATAGAATCTATAAAGTTTGATAATAATGACGTTTGGACCAAAGGAGATATTTTCAATACCTATGTTAATACAGCGCAAGAGCTGGGTTATGTCGCTGGTAGTCATGTGGGTGAAACGTATATCATAGATAGTGATTTTACCTCACTAGAGATTGAGGATTATGATTATGATCAGAGTGAAAACGACCATCTAATATTTTCTGACTCACTTCTCTCTGATTTTAAGTTCTCAAGAGTAGAGGATGATTTAATACTTACATCTGCTACGAGTGAGGTTACGATTCATCGGTATTTCTATTCAAATAGCTATCGAGTTGAAGGTATAGAATTTGCTGATGGATTAGTTATTGATGAAAGTGAGATATGGGTAAAATATGTTACTGATTCCCTTGAAATGGGGTTAATTAGAGGAACTGAGGATTCAGAAGACTACATAATATCAGACCTTAGAAATGATGTGGTAATCAAAGATTATAATAATAGGTATAATTATAAAAAACATATGGATAAGGTGGTTTTTTCTGATAGCTTTGAAGACGATTTTACTTTGATAAGAATAGAAGATGATTTAGCTTTCATGGAGGCGGATGGTGGCAAAATTATCATAGATAACTTTTTTTATTCTAGTCGTTATGCCATCGAATTAGTCGAATTTTCAGACGGTGTGCTGTGGACATATACGGATATAATTGAACGTTATATTAATGATGCATCTGATACTGGTTATGTTAAAGGGACACGAGAAAATGATATTTATACTTTCACTTCTGGTCAGGGAAACCTTGACATTTTAGATTACTATAAATTCAACGAGTCACGTAACGACCAGTTAGTTTTTACGGACTTAGGTTTGAGTCAGGTAACCTTTATAAAAGAGGGTGAAAATTTACTAATTTCTACAAATACGAATGAGCAGGTTAGAATTCAAAACTATTTTTTAGGCAATAATTATTGGGTGGAAGAAATTGAGTTCTCTAGCGGTGAATCTCTAAATAATGATGAAATCTCTAAATTAGTCAATATTGAACGAACATCTTCTGATGTGTCGGATACTTCAACTGATGGTGACAACTACATCGAAGGCTCTTCAGGTGATGATATCTTAGAAGGTGGTCTAGGAAGAGATACTCTGATTGGTAACGGTGGTAATGACACCTATGTGTTCACTAAGGGTGATGGCCATGACATTATTCGTGATAGTGAGGGCTGGAATGACACCATTGAGCTATCCGGATATATCTTATCTGACCTTAAGATTACTAAAGTAAGTCGTAATACAAACGACTTGTTGCTTTCTTTTTATGATAATAATGACAGTATTAAAATTGTTAATGGGGCGAGTTCTAACTTTTTTTCATCGTATTGGAATCAGATCGAGTTTCTAAAGTTTGTAGACACAGATGAATCTGTTCGTCTATCAGAGATTCTGGGTGATGTTGTCTTAACATCTCCAAGTGAATTTAATGATGAAATAAGAGGGAATAGGTTTGGCAATACTTTAACTGGTGGTTTGGGTAGCGACCGTTTAATCGGTGGTGAAGGGGATGATATATACCTCTATCACAAAGGTGACGGTGACGACACCGTCATAGACTCAGGAAGACATGATACTGCTGATACTATCCAGTTTGTGGATTATTTGTCTTCAGATATTACTTACATCGCCGCTTCTGGAGAGGAAGGAAGAGACGCGATTATACGTTTTTCAGAAGGTAGTGATCGCGTAACACTCTACAATGCATTTGACCGAGATGACTCTTCTTGGTCAGTTCGAAACCTTGGCATAGAAAAACTTGTTTTTTCTGATGGAGTAGAGTGGGATCGCTCTAAGCTCACGGAGAAAGTTATACAATACAGCGCTACAGATGATAACGACTCAATTTATGGATACTTTGGCGCAGATATTCTACAGGGTGGTACCGGCGATGATCTTTTAGATGGTCGAGAGGGAGGAGACTCTTATATTATTTCCCGCTACGAAGGTAGTGACAGTATCAATGACAGCGGTACTAATGCTGGTGATATCGATAAACTTAAATTTATAGACATTATTTCTAGTGAGGTGCAAGCATCTCGCCTATTTAAGGGGAGTGAAACAGTTATTTTCTCTTATATTGGTAGTGAAGAAACAATAACTGTTACCAATGCTATCTCAGCTACTGAAGAGGGTATCGAATATTATGAGTTCAATGACGGTGTTATCTGGTCAAAAGAAAATATTAAGTCTCTGCTAAATAATAATACTCCCGTTGCTCAAGACGATGGTTTCTTTACAGTGACGACCGAAACCCCTCTGATTATACAGGCTGAAGAGTTACTTAAGAATGATTACGACCCGGATGGTGAAGACTTATCTATTGTTAGCGTACAGAGCGACGGTAATGGGGTAGCAGAAATAAATGCCGACGGAGATGTTGTTTTCTACTCTATTGGATTTTTCAGTGGTGCAACCCAATTTCAGTATACGGTTTCTGATGAACAAAATGGATTCTCAACTGCCTCAGTCAATGTTCGTGTGAGACCTTTTGCCCAGGCTAATGATGATATGGGAATATCTGTTAGTGAAGATTCTGAAGTCGCCATTGATGCATTGCAATTATTGTCTAACGATGCTGATGGTGACCGTATGGTCATCGGTGAAGTATTTAATGCGGTAAATGGGTCTGTGACGCTCTCCAGTAGTGGACAGATGTTGTTTACACCTGACACAGATTTTGTCGGGAAGGCTTATTTTGATTACGCGGCAAATACGCCAGAAGGTGGTCGTGCTGAAGCTACTGTGACAATAGACGTGCTGCCTGTTAATGATGCTCCTGTGGCGTTTCGTGACTATCTTGCTTCGGTTAATGAAGGTGATGTATTCCTAGTCAATATTGCGGAGCTGCTAAGCAACGATAGGGATATTGATGGAGATGACATCAGTCTTATTGACGTTACAAGTAGTGATAACGCCAATGTTTCTCTCATTGATGACAATACAATTGAAGTTCGTCTCTCACCAGATTTCTTTGGTTATGGCGATTTCCAATACTCGATTGAAGACAACAGTGGGGTTAGTGCATCGGCGAGTGTGAAATTCTCCGTTAAGCCAGTTAATGATGCTCCTGTTACTCAGGCTGATGATATCTCCACGTTAGAAGATTCACCAATATTGATACTGGTGGATGCGTTACTTCTTAACGACAGTGATGCTGATGGAGATTCACTTTCTATCTCTTCTGTATTTGGCGCTAAAAATGGAACGGTTTCTCTAAGGGATAATGGCACCATTCTATTTACGCCAGAAGAGAATTTCTCAGGCACTGCGCAGTTCCAGTACAAGGCGGATGATGGTCAAGGAGGCACATCTTTTGGGTATGTTAATGTTGCTGTCGAAGCAATAGAGGACAACCCAGAGGCTCAAGATGACACTTACATTGATTATGCTTTGTTGACGAGTAGTGAAAACCAATTCATTGAAGTCTCGGTATCTACGTTGTTAGCGAATGATTTTGATGTAGACGGAGATACTTTCGAGTTTGTTGATATTTTTGCTGCAGAAAATGGTGTTGTGGAGTGGGTAGATGCTGAAACAATCCGTTTCACTCCAAATCCAGGTTACTTTGGCGAAGCTTCATTTTACTACAACGTCAAAGACAATACAGGGGCAGTGGATGATGCCCAAGTCTTGATGATGTTTACGAATACTGGCGATGTCGCCCCATTTGCTGTGAAAGACTCAGTTGATGTTTATGAGGACACGCCAACCTTTATAGCTTTCAATGACCTACTAGCAAACGACTACGATGTAGATGGCGATCAACTACAAATTATCGACTGGTTTGTACTTCACTCCAATGTTGCACCCGAAGGCGTTGTTAGCATGTTGGCTGAAGGTTTTCTGTTCACCCCAGATGCTAACGTGACTGAAACATTTGGCTTTTATTATGTCGTGTCGGACGGCACTGGTAACACAAGCAACGCTTATATCGATCTCAATATAATCCCTGTCAATGATGAGCCAGTTGTGGTTGGGGATGATTTGGGTGAATACCACCTCGAAGCGCCAGTTGTTATCCGAATCACTGACTTACTTTCCAATGATGAAGATGTCGATGGCGACACATTGGCTTTTGTCAGTGCCGAAGATCCGGAAACTGGTTATTTCGAACGCTACGACGAAGATTTCCTGATTTTTTATCCGACCACTTCAGCCAACAGTGTTGTGCAGTTTAAGTATCATGTGGCTGATCCGTCAGGGTTACAGGACGAGGGTTACTCAGAATTTGCTCTGGTATCTGGCCAATACGACGGCCAGCTAAATGGAGCAATTGAACGCGATCTATTGATTGGTTCAGAGCAAAGCGATGTTATTGGTGGGCTTGCAGGACGCGACGATATTTATGGTGAAGCCGGTGACGACACGATTAATGGTGGTGATGGTTCCGATTATATCGACGGTGGCAGCGGTTTTGATACGGTTACGCTTGTTGGGTCAAACGTTGGTGTTCGCGTTGATTTAAATCTTGGCCTTGGTCAGGGCGGGTGGGCGCAAGGCGATCGCTACTACAACATTGAATCAGTAGAAGGCTCTGATTACAGCGACCAAATTTACGGTGATTTTGCTGGGAATACATTGCGCGGAAATGCTGGACATGATCTGTTGAGTGGAGAGCAAGGCAACGACTGGCTCTATGGTGACAAAGGCGATGATATCTTACGTGGTGGTTTGGGATCTGATTTTCTGGATGGCGGCGATGGGAAGGACACAGCTGACTACAGCGATGCAGAGCTTGCTCTCAACCTAGATTTGTCCTTGGATTCCCACATCAATGGTGGGGCTGCCGAAGGTGACCGACTCTCTAACATTGAAGGTATTATAGGCACAGACTTCGATGATGTGATTCGTGGTAATACCGAAAGTAATCACCTATCGGGAGGACGAGGCAACGATCTGCTAAGCGGTGGAGAAGGTGATGACACCTTGAATGGTGGTCGCGGTGCTGATGTGCTTGTTGGTGGGCTTGGTATTGATACGGCGGACTACTCGATCTCCTCTGAACGTATCGTAATTGACTTAAATAATGACACTCAAACTGGAGGGGATGCTGAAGGCGATAGCCTTGTCGGTATCGAAGTCATTCAGGGGTCGTATCATGATGACATTATCATTGGAGATGATGCCGACAACATATTCCGTGGTGGTCAAGGCGCTGATAAATTGCATGGCGGTATAGGTTTTGACACTGCTGACTACTCGGAATCAAACGAAGGGGTCCATGTAAATCTACTATCTGGGCAAGGCTTACATGGCGATGCCCAGGGGGACGTATTAGCAGGGATAGAGTCTATTGTTGGTTCTGCATTCAATGATGTTCTCGAAGGGAGTGAAGGCGAGGATACTTTTGAAGGTGGGTTTGGGGATGATGTTCTAAGTGGCGGTTTAGGCAGTGACAACTACCACTTTACTCAATTCATTGGCCTTGATCGTATCGAAGAAGGCGAAGATTTCGATGCTGTCGATGAAGTGCGGTTTGATACTTCTATACTTCCAAAGGATATTTCTCTGATTCAGCAGGGGAACGATTTGATTATTGAGGTGGAAAAATCCACTGATGTTGTGCTCCATGTCATTACCGTTGCTGACCATTTCCTTTCTACATCGACAGGTATTGAAGTCATCAGTTTTGCGTCAGGCATGTCGTGGGATAGAGACGGAATCCAAAGCATGCTGCGGGACGGTTCTTTCTCTGCAAATGATGATACCTACCTCCTTGCTAACGAAGATGAGACCACAACATTTACTCTGGATTGGTTGACCGATAATGATCAGTTCGCCGAAGGTGAAGTCGTTACCTTAGTCAATGCTGTTGCTGTGAGCGGTGGTGATGTCGCTATCATAGGCGGTGCCATCGAGTTTACAGGAACCGAGAACTACCATGGAGATGCCTATTTCAGCTATACCATTCAAGATCAATTTGGCCGCGAGTCCAGTGCAAAAGTTGAATTGAATCTCGCTCCTGTGAACGATGCGCCTAATGCTAACGATGATGGTGTGTTTGTTGGCGTTGAAGATAACGTGTTAGTGATACCTTTTGCAGATTTGTTGGGTAACGACACGGATATTGATGGGGATCAATTGACAATCAGTGATGCTTACTTCTCTGGGATATCGCAGTCAATGCTGGGGGGCGGGGTATTCATCAGAGATGGTGACGTTCACATTAAGCCTCCAATCGATCACTATGGCTATGCGGAATTTACCTACGAGGTAAGCGATAACTTGGGCGGTGTAGATACCGCGAAAGTAGAGCTGTTTTATGAGTCCGTGAATGATGCGCCTAAGAGTGGTGGTAATAACCTCTCATATAGAGGTGCCAGACTTGATAAGACAAATGTATACATTGCCAGTGACTTACTTAACAGCGTCCACGATCCTGAAGGTGATGATTACTATTTTGACGGATTAACCGGCGCTGCTGAAAATGGCATTGTTGAGCTTATTGATACAGGGTTGCCAGTTGAAATCGATGGTGTCGTCTATGAAGAGCCTATTGTTACCTTTGTCGCCAATTCCTTAGGCGATGCAACTTTCCAATATCTCGTTACGGATGAGCACGGCGCTACCAATACCATCACAGTGAATGTCGATGTTAAGCCATTGAATAGTAAGCCAATCGCCAAAGTAGATGAGTTTGAGATTGTTGAAGATGAGGTATTACTGATAGATGCTTCTATGCTTCTGGAAAATGATATCGATCATGATGATGACGTATTGCTTATTTCTGATGTGAATGAGTTCGCGAACAACGGCAAGGTTGAAATCCTGGACTCTGGAACTATTCAATTTACTCCTAAGGCTGATTTTAACGGCGAGGCTGGTTTTTCTTACACGGTTTCAGATGGTAGAGGCGGCTTAAGCCAAGCATACGTAAATGTGGTTGTGAAGCCGCAAAATGATGCACCAGTTCTGGTTAATGATCTTGTTATTAGACAAGAAGATGAACAGTCGCCAATCACGATTCTCGCGGGTGAAATATTTGGCAATGATTCGGACCGCCAAGGAGATGTCATTTTCCTAAATGATGTTGTCTTGCTTGGTGAGGCGGTTGACCTGGTGAGAGATGGCACCTCTGGCACTTTTCACCTGCAACGTTTAGATGATGCCATTGCTTACTCTGTTGATGTAAAGCTAGCATCTGGCGCGCTGTTGCCTGAATGGATTGACTATGATGAAGAGGCTGGTGCTTTCTCTATTTACTCAGAACTAGCTGATGGAAATGAACCAAAAACTGTTCATTTAAACATAGAGTTAAAAACTAGCGGTATAGAACCTGCTTTTGAGGCAAGAGACAACACCTACACCATTGAACTGGAGATATCTCCGCAGAGTGATGAAGCTCTAATTAACACCTTGGTGACGGAGCATTTAGGCTTGTTGGAAGGTTTGGTTTCCAGCATGCCTCCTTCAATTGATGGAGTGCTCCTTTCTTCTTTTATTAAGCCGATGGAAGGGATTACCGCCACTTTGTCAGGCGGCGATAGCCTACCCGAATGGTTGTCATTTGATCCAATGACTCTAACATTTGATGGTGTGCCACCGGAGCATCTCGTTGGTTCTATTCCTGTGCGCTTGAGCATCCCATCTTCCAATACTCAACCGACCTATCGTTTATTCGCTGAAGTCGTTATCGATGATGTTGGGTTTAAAGCTGTGCCAGATGTCACAGCTGACTGGAATGGTGAATCAATATCTGTAGATGTTCCCGAACACTATCATGGGAATCTTGTTCTTGCTTACAAAGCAGAGGATGAGAAGGGAGCCGTCTCGGTTCAGGGTGCGTTGATCGTCTTGAATATCCAACCGGAACGTGATCTTCCAATAGCAGAAACTGATTTCTTGCGGGCAAAAGAAAACACACCGTTGGAGATTTCGGTGATGTCTTTGTTGGAAAATGACAAGGATTTGGATGGAGACTCTATCCAGATTACTGATATCAAACTCCCACTGACCAATAGAATATCTATAGTCCCAACGGTACCTCCATTGGTAACGACCGACAAGGGCGTGATAGTCGAACGTTCATTTTCTGCGAAATTGTCTGATGGTGGTGAGTTACCAGATTGGATGTCTTTGAATGAAGTTACTGGGGAAATCATAGGGTATCCGCCATCTGACCTAGAAACTAGTGTCTACTCAATTACCTGGCGAATGACTGATGGTGCGGAAGTGTCGGAGTACGAGGAAGACATAGAAATTAGTGGTGAAACGAATACTTCAGGTGATGATCTCAATGGTCAGTTAGATATTACACTTGGTACTTTATCATTCTCGCCAAGCGTATCGATAGCTTCAGGAAGTGCCGTGACGGCATCGTTTGAAAGTGGCGAGGTATTACCTGAGTGGCTCTCTGTAAATACAGAAACCGGGGTACTTTCAGGTTTGATACCGTTAGGGTATTACTTCCAAGACACCATCGTTTGGGTTATTGATAATGGAGAGACAATAGAGAGCCACACCGAAGTGGTGACTATCAATGGTAATGAAGGTGCTGTAGTTACTTTTACTCCTCCTTTGGATACAACTGGTCATTTCAACGTCAATTATACATTGACAGATGCTGTGGATGGTGAGGTTATAGGTGTTGCAGTGGTTGATGTGCTCCCACAGCAAGTTGCCCCTTTAGCATTTAACGATGAGTTTAAGGGACAGGAAGACCAGCCGATCCTTATCAGTGTTTCTGATCTTTTGGCCAATGATGAAGATTATGATGACGATTTATTCGTTCTGACTGAATTCACCCAACCCGACCATGGCACTGTTAGTTTATCGGATGGAGTACTCACTTATACGCCTAATGTTAATCACTATGGTGATGATAGTTTCACCTACACCATCACTGATAATCTCCATGGAGAGGCGACAGCGATAGTTTACATCGACCTTGAAGAAGTCAATTTAGCCCCTGAGGCTAATAGAGACTCTTTTGTTGGCGTAGAAGACGAACCACTTGTCATTGATATTGCTAGTTTACTGGTCAATGACACCGACCCGAACGCTGAAGATACATTGGATGTGGTGGCGGTTTATCAAGACGACAATAATGGCCAAGGTTTTGTGCTGTCTGAGCAAGGTAAGATTCAACTGGTACCAAATCATGATGTTACAGGTGTCATTGAGTTTCGATATACTTTGAGTGATGGGAGACAAACAGACTTTGGTTACATTGATGTCGAGTTTGTTGCGAAGAATGACGCTCCCCATGTCGAGGATGATTATTTCGTTATTTCTCGGGATACGACGCTGCAAATTACGACTGCTGATCTCATTGATAACGATTTCGACGTCGAAGGGGATACCATTACTCTGGTCAATGCATTCGACGGAGACAATGGTAATGTTTCTGTCGACAATGGGATCATTACTTTCACACCTAATGCACATTACTTTGGTAATGCTGGATTCACATATCAAGTCACGGATGGACAGGAGGTAACAACGGGTTATGTGTCAGTTGATGTTCTCCCTTCTGAGACGACCATAACGCTAAAGGCTCCTCTATCTGATCGCTATGCGGTAGAAGAAAAAGCGTTCAATATTCAACTTCAGCGAGATTTGTTTGTTAGCACTCAAGGTGCGGTGCTTACATTTGACCTCAGCCGTGTTGATGGAGAACCGTTGCCTGATTGGTTGTTGTTCAATGACCAAGATTTAAGTCTATCGGGAACACCTCCAACGGACTTTGTAGGCGAATTTCTTCTCAGATTACATGCGTCAGATGGTGTTACGACAGTAGCAGATGATTTTGTTTTCTCAGTTGTTTCTGTTAATGATGCGCCAACTTTAGTCTCTCCGCTAAACGATATATTTGAAAACTCTGATGGCAGTGCAATTTCTGCAGGCGAGGCTTTCTCTTTCAATGTGGAAATTGACAAGTTCTCAGACATTGACGGCGATAGCTTGGCATACACTGTCCAATTGGCTTCTGGAGCACCTTTACCTAGTTGGATGGAGTTTGACGGTCAAACTCTGAGTGGTTATTCGCCAGCAAATGTACGTGAGTCAGTTGCTCTGGAGCTATTTGCAACAGATGGTATTGAGATTATCTCGGACCAGTTCATTGTTAACTTTGTGCCTCAAAATGCGATATGGGGTGCTGATAGCGACGATATAATTTCGGGGACTGGGGAGCCTGATATTATCTATGGCTTGGGCGGCAACGATACCTTATATGGCCAACTCGGCGATGACTATCTTGATGGAGGCGCAGGTGACGATCTGATTTATGGCATATCAGGCAGCAATGTACTTTTAGGAGGAGCTGGAAACGATGTGCTTGATTCTGGCGTTAATAGCTTTGATAACTACCTAGATGGGCAAGCAGGTGAAGACCGCATAACGGGCGGTACTGGTACTGACATTATTGCCTTTGATAGGGAGGATTTCTCTGGAAGCACCACTACTCTTAGTAGCGGTAAGGTTATCAACGAAAATGTATACAATGCTGGCTCGGGCTTTGATGTGCTCTCTATCAAAGGTAGTTGGCATGCTGACTTCACTGGTGTTAGCTATCAACCTGAAGCAGGAGTAACAGGTAATGTTATTTCTGGTATTGAAGCGATCGTAGGTGATGAGTATGACCAGAATGTGACGATCAACGCTTTTGCAATAAATGCTCAGTCTGACGATACCATCGGCGGAGATTGGCAAGGTTTTGTTGCAATTCTTGGTGGTGGTGAAGATACATTCAATCTTGAAGGTGCGGGTTGGAACTACGTTGCGGATGCAATGCCAGCGGCCGAATTTACCGCAGATATGGCTGAGACATTGGGTATCACCCTCGAACAGGTAGAGCTACTTGGGGCTTATAGCTTTAGGCATTTGAATTCAGACACATACATTACAGTTTGGACTGATGCCGAAAGAATATCTTTCGTTGGAAGTGATATAGAGCCGCTGTCTTCTGTCGGAGGGCTGAGCTCATCAGTGTCACCAGAGAGTAGCACCGAGAGCAATTTGTCCGATGATTCACTATCTGATAAATATCTTGATGAGCCAACGCAGACTGACTATTCGATGCTTGAGAGCTTTGAGTTCTCAGATGAAGTATTGAAGCCAATGACTACTGAAGATGCAGACTCAACCGCTTATCAATCGGTAGAAAGTTCAACTGAAAGCAATGTGGAAGCAATTTCAACAGACCCGCAACACACTGAAGAAAGCCAAGATGGGGCATTGTTGGGACTAACTGAGGAAGATTTCTTATCAGAGACACAACTTGCCTCTCTAGATAATGATACTTTCACTTTTAGTTAACCTTGCTGAGACAGAGCGCCTGGACAGGCGCTCTGTTTTATTTGGAATGTTGTATTCGGTGTTGCTATGGAAAGCAGAAATAAATATGAAAAGGTTACGGCGGAAACTAAACGTTCTTTAGTTTATGTTGCGCTGTTTGGTGCTTTAGTTAATATTTTGATGTTAACTGGCCCAATTTTTATGCTACAAGTTTATGATAGGGTGTTGACGAGTGGCTCTTTTTCCACCTTATTGGGCCTGTTCTTAATTGTTGTGGTTCTTTATTCATTTATGGCTGCATTCGATTTTATTCGAAGCCGTATGCTTTCAAGAATATCATTTAAATTTGATTTAGAGCTTAGCGAAGCATCTTTCTCTTTGTGGATGAATAACACTTCAAAGATGTTTCACTCATACAAACCTATTAATGATATATCTACAATTAGGAGTTTTATCTCTAGTCCAACAATGGCAAACCTTTACGATCTGCCCTGGGTTCCATTCTATTTACTCGTCGTGTTTCTCATTCACCCCTATTTAGGGGGACTAGCTATGATTGGTTCTTTGTTGATCTCTTTATTGGCTTTTACTAACCAATGGTTGACAAAAAAGAGTAACTTAAAATCTATTCAAGCAGACAGTGTTGAAAGCAGCCTTTTAGACCAATGTTTTAAGAACAAGCAGACGATTTCCTCGCTGGGCTTAGTCGGTAATATTCGTAGTAAGTGGAAAGAACTACGCAATGAGGGGCTAATTGTTCTACAAAGTGGTATTGAAAGGAATGAAGTATTCACCTCAATATCAAAGTCGCTCCGGCTTCTACTTCAGTCTTCGATACTTGCACTTGGTGCTTACTTGGCTTTGGTACAAGAAATCTCTCCTGGAATGATTGTTGCGGCCTCAATTATTGCTGGTCGTGCTCTGACACCGATTGATCAAGTTATCTCTCAATGGAAAGTGATTGTTAAATCGAAAGAAGCACACAAAAGATTAACAAGCATTTACTCTTCCCAGTCAATGATACAAGAAGACTACATGGACCTTCCTAGCCCTGAAGGTATCTTGGAAGTTTTGGGGGTGACTAAGTTTCGTGACTCGAGGGATAAGCCGCCAATATTAGACAAGGTTAGTTTTAAGGTGAATCCGGGAGAAGCTGTAGGCGTTATAGGTCCTTCAGCTTCTGGAAAGTCCACACTTGCAAGCATTGTATGTAATGCGCTAGCTCCTGAACTTGGAGAGGTTAAGTTTGACAGCACCAACAGCTTACAATTTGATCCGGAGAGAAGGTTAGTTGGCTATCTTCCTCAAAAAGTTGAGCTTTTTCCGGGAACAATAAGAGATAACATCTCTGGCTTTGATCAAGCAGAAACTGACGAAGATGTTATCTCTGCAGCCGTGATTGCTGGTGTGCATGATATGATCGTGGGCTTCAGTGACGGATATAATGCAAGAATTGACTCTGACTCAGTAAATTTTTCCGGTGGGCAAATTCAGCGAATAGCGCTTGCTCGCGCAGTATATAAACTTCCTAAATATTTAGTTTTAGACGAGCCGAATTCAAATCTTGACTCTGAAGGAGATGAAGCTCTTAAAAATGCCATTTCAAGTTTAAAGTCGATGGGACACACAATATTAGTTTTGACGCATAGACCAAGTGCCATAGCAGCCGTTGATAAGATATTGATTCTGAGTAATGGTAAAGTGGTTGAGTTTGGTGAAAAAGAGTTGGTATTGAAAAAAACACTTAAGATGGTGAGTCAATAAGATGCTTGATAAATTTGTAAAAACAGAGTTAACAAAAACGATGAGGCTAGGGGCTCTATCTATTGCTGCTTTGTTTTTTTCTCTAGTTTCTCTTTCATGGTTTATTGCAATTAATGGAGCGGTTGTTGCAGTTGGCAATATTGGCATAAATGGGAAGCCAAAAGTTGTTCAGCATATTGATGGTGGAGTTATCGACGACATTTTTGTTCAGGACGGACAACATGTGAATTCAGATAGCATATTAGCAGTATTAGACTCTTCCTTATTGGAAGCGAACTTGGAAATCTATAGATCTCGTCTTTCTGCGGCTCTCGCAACAAAGAGTCGATTGATCGCAGAGCAAGTAGGTGATGATAACATTGAATTTCAAAATGACAATAATCTACTTTATGGCTTTGATGACACATTAGACAAGAAAGGGCAGTTGGAAATTTTCAATGCCAGAAGAGAGTTAAATATAGGTAAAAAGCAACGAATCCAAGAGAAAATAAATCAATTCCAAAACCAAGTTAATGGTATTTCGGGGCAAATAACCTCTCTTTTACTACAAGAAAAACTTATCAAACAAGAGGTGTCTTCTCTTAATATCCTTGAAAATAAGGGACTGATTCCCGAAAATCAGTTATTGAGCGTCAAGAGAAGTTTGGCTGTAGTTCAAGGGGATCTGGCAGAGAGAAGAGCAGAGCTGTCACGAATTAGGAACTCTATCAATGATGCTGAAATAGAGCTATTACAGGAAGAGAGAACTCGTACGGAAGAAATCGTCAATCAGTTGAGAGAATCGAACAGCACTATTCATGAATTGACCCAGCAAATTGTATCAACAACAAACAAACTCAATCGTGTCGAGATCAAGTCTCCTATCGAAGGTATTGTTCATGAGTTAGCTATAACCACAATAGGTGGTGTTGTTCGTTCTGGTGAAATCATACTTCAAGTAATTCCGATAAATGCAAAGAAAGAAGTCATAGTCAGGGTCGATCCCGTTTCCATCGATCAGATATATAAAGATCAGAGGGTTAAAGTTAGGTTTTCATCTTTTAACCAGAATGTTGTTCCTGAACTTGAGGGCCGTGTTGAATATATTTCTGCAGATACATCGTTGGATGAGTCATCCGGCCAGACTTACTACTCTGTCAGGGTTGAAGTTCCAGAGCAGGAATTGAGAAAGCTAGGTAGTTTAGAACTCCTTCCGGGTATGCCAGTAGAAGCGTATATTCAAACAACCAAAAGAACGATAATTGGCTATTTAACCAAACCTTTAACAAATCATATACTCAGAGCATTCAACGAAGACTAGATTGCTCTTTTAACTTGTCATAACTCCTCACAAATTGCCCGCTGAATTTACAGTGGGTAAGCCCCATCCTGCTTGATATTGCAGCACAGCGGCCTATACTAGCGGGCTGCTGTAGAATGGGGCTTTTTCAATGCAAGTATCCGATTTTCATTTTGACCTTCCTGACTCACTGATCGCACGTTATCCGCAAGCTGATCGTACCGCGAGCCGTTTGCTGCAATTAAACGGCAATACCGGTGAGCTGAGTCATAAGCAATTCACTGACATTCTTGATCTTGTCGAGCCAGGTGACTTGATGGTGTTTAATAACACCCGGGTGATCCCTGCGCGTGTCTTCGGCCGCAAAGCGTCCGGTGGCAAGATTGAAGTGCTGGTGGAGCGTATGCTGGATGAAAAATCGATCCTTGCGCATGTCCGCGCTTCTAAGCCGCCAAAACCGGGTACACAATTGTTCCTGGGTGAGAACGATGAGTTCGAAGCGGAAATGGTTGCCCGTCACGATGCCCTTTTTGAAATTCACTTCAGCGGCGAGCAAGCTGTACTTGATATATTAAATCAGGTTGGTCACATGCCGTTGCCACCTTATATCGATCGCCCTGATGAAGAATCGGACAAAGAGCGTTACCAAACGGTTTACAATGAAAAACCGGGGGCAGTCGCAGCACCAACAGCAGGTCTGCACTTTGATGAAAATATTCTTGCGGCACTCAAAGAGAAAGGCGTAGAAACGGTATTTGTGACCCTTCACGTTGGTGCCGGTACCTTCCAGCCAGTGCGTGTTGATGATATCAATGATCACGTGATGCACTCTGAATATGCTGAAGTGCCACAAGAAGTGGTGGATGCGGTTCTGGCAACCAAAGCGCGCGGAAACCGCGTGATTGCGGTAGGTACCACGTCTGTGCGTTCGCTGGAAAGTGCGGCTCAGCATTCAAAGAATGAAGGCACTGACCTAGAGCCTTTCTTCAATGATACCCAAATCTTTATCTATCCGGGTTACGAATGGCAATTGGTGGATGCATTGGTGACCAACTTCCACTTGCCGGAATCAACCCTTATCATGCTGGTGTCTTCTTTTGCAGGCTATGAGCACGTGATGAATGCTTATAAAGAAGCCGTGAACAATGAATATCGTTTCTTCAGTTACGGAGATGCGATGTTTGTCACCCGCCAGACTGAGGTATAATCAGACGCTGGCTATTATGCCGCATTGCTTTCTGTGATGTGGCGACTCCAAATTCAACTGGCTGTCAGCAATTTTGCGACAGCCAGTTTTGTCTCTGTGCGACAGGCACATTAGCGCCAGACTGTTTCTCTGGCATTTCGGAGGTATTGTGAAATACGAACTGATTAAGAAAGAAGGCCGCGCGCGTCGTGGTCGTCTGGTTTTTGAACGCGGCACTGTTGAAACCCCGGCATTTATGCCAGTGGGTACTTACGGCACCGTAAAAGGGATGACACCGGAAGAAGTGGCTGATACTGGCGCACAAATTCTTCTGGGTAATACTTTCCACCTGTGGCTTCGCCCCGGTCAGGAAATCATGCGTGCCCACGGTGACTTGCACGATTTCATGAACTGGCAGGGTCCAATTCTGACCGATTCAGGCGGTTTCCAGGTATTCAGCTTGGGTGCAATGCGTAAAATCACCGAAGAAGGTGTGCATTTCCGTAACCCAGTGAATGGCGACAAGATTTTCATGGACGCAGAGAAGTCGATGGAAATCCAATACGATTTGGGTTCTGACATTGTAATGATCTTCGACGAATGTACGCCATACCCGGCGACACACGAAGAAGCAAAGAAATCGATGGAAATGAGCCTGCGTTGGGCACAACGCAGCCGCAACCATTTCGACAAAATGGGTAATAAAAATGCACTGTTTGGCATCGTTCAAGGGTCTGTTTACGAAGACCTGCGCGATGTGTCCGTCGAAGGCCTGACCAATATTGGTTTTGATGGCTATGCGGTGGGTGGTCTGGCGGTGGGTGAGCCAAAAGAAGACATGCATCGCGTTCTGGAACATACCTGTCCAAAACTGCCTGAAGATAAGCCACGTTACCTCATGGGCGTAGGTAAACCGGAAGACTTGGTGGAAGGTGTTCGCCGTGGTATCGACATGTTCGACTGTGTGATGCCAACGCGTAACGCGCGTAACGGCCACCTGTTTGTGACTGGCGGTGTGATCAAGATCCGTAATGCGAAGCATAAAAGTGACACAACTGCACTGGATCCAGAGTGCGACTGTTACACTTGCTGCAACTACAGCAAGGCGTATTTGCATCATCTTGATCGCTGTAACGAAATTCTGGGCGCTCGCCTGAATACTATCCACAACCTGCGTTACTACCAGCGTCTGATGGAGAGTTTGCGTAACGCTATTGACGAAGGTAGATTAGAGGCCTTTGTTAAGGAATTCTACGAACGCCGTGGCCGTGAAGTGCCACCGCTGAAAGAAGACTAGGAATTCTCGCCTTGCCGGAAGAGTGCTTTCGGTGAGGCGAAAGTCTAGAAAATGTTCATATTGATACGAGGACGTTACTGAATGTTTATTTCTCAAGCTCATGCAGCAGCAGAAGGCGCACCACAAGGCGGCGGTATGCAGCTATTTATCATGCTTGGCCTGTTTGCCGTTATTTTCTACTTCATGATTTACCGTCCACAGGCTAAACGTGTGAAAGAACACAAGAACCTGATGGCATCAATGGGCAAGGGCGATGAAGTTCTGACCGGTGGCGGCCTGGTGGGTAAAATTACCAAGATTTCTGATGAAAACGACTTCATCGTTATCGCACTGAGCGACAACAACGAAGTGACCATCAAAAAGGATTTTGTGACTGCTGTTCTGCCAAAAGGCACTATTCAGTCGCTGTAACCCCCTAGCCATAAAGGATCCTAGCAGTGCTAAACCGTTATCCTTTGTGGAAGTACATTATGGTGGTGTTGGTCATTTTTGTCGGCGCCCTTTATGCACTTCCCAATATCTACGGTGAAGATCCAGCGGTTCAAATCACCGGGGCGCGTGGCGCCTCGGTTGATCTCTCCACACTGGACACCGTCAAATCTTCCCTCGAAAAAGATAAAATCTCTTATAAATCCATTGCGCTAGAAAACGGCACTGTACTGGTTCGTTTCTCCGACACTGATAATCAGATTGAAGCTCGTGACGCTCTAAACAGCGAACTCAAAGAAGACGGTCTGATTGTTGCGCTTAACCTTGCTCCTGCAACGCCTGATTGGCTGGAAGCCATTGGTGCCAATCCAATGAAATTGGGTCTGGACCTCCGTGGTGGTGTGCATTTCCTGATGGAAGTGGACATGGACGCGGCAATGGAAAAACTGCTTACCCAGCAGGAAGACACCTTCCGTACTGAACTTCGTGAAGCCAAAATCCGCTATCGCGGTATCCGCGTGGGTGGTGAGGACAACATTGAAGTCATGCTGCGTAATGAAGCGGACATGGATGCTGCAGAAAGTGAACTCGCAAGACTGCACCCAGATATGGTGTTCACCACCGATAGTGCCCGTTTTGCTGTTTCTGCGAAGTTCACTGAAGAGCGCCTTCAGGAAATCCGTAACTACGCGGTTGAGCAGAACATTACTATCCTGCGTAACCGTGTTAACGAGCTGGGTGTTGCCGAGCCATTGGTGCAACGCCAAGGCGCAAGCCGCATCGTGGTTGAGTTACCGGGTGTTCAGGACACGGCACGTGCGAAAGAAATCTTGGGTGCGACTGCAACCCTGGAATTCCGTGAAGTGGATGACAGCGCCGATCTGGCTGCTGCGGCCGCAGGCCGTGTACCACCGGGTAGCGAAATCAAATACACCCGAGACGGTCGTCCGGTCGTGCTGAAAAAACGTGTGATTCTGGGCGGTTCAAGCATTACTGATGCGAGCTCAAGCTTCGATGAATACAGCCGTCCGCAGGTAAATATCTCGCTCGATAGCGACGGTGGCAGCAAAATGGCAGCGTTCAGTAAGAACAATGTCGGCAAGCTGATGGCTACTGTGTTTGCAGAATACAAAGACAGTGGCAAGCGCGATGAAAACGGAAAGGTTATCCTTTCCAAGCATGAGGAAGTGATCAACCAAGCGACGATTCAAACTGCACTGGGCCGTAACTTCCGTATCACGGGTATCGACTCTCAGGCAGAAGCGCATAACCTTGCACTGCTGCTGCGCGCAGGTGCTTTGATCGCGCCAATCTCCATTGTTGAAGAGCGCACTATCGGTCCATCTATGGGTCAACAGAACATCGATATGGGTATTAAAGCCTGTATCTGGGGTCTGCTGGCGGTCATGTTGTTCACGCTGGTTTACTACCGTCGTTTTGGCCTGTTTGCGAACTGTGCGCTGGCGGCAAACATCATCCTGATTATCGGTGTGATGTCGATGATTCCGGGCGCAACCATGACCCTGCCGGGTATCGCAGGTATCGTTCTGACGGTCGGTATGGCAGTTGATGCCAACGTCCTTATCTTTGAGCGTATCCGTGAGGAGCTCAATGAAGGGCGTAATCCTCAGCAAGCGATCCATCAGGGCTATGCGAACGCATTCAGTACCATTGCCGATGCGAACATCACCACACTGATCACAGCAATCATTCTGTTTGCTGTGGGTACAGGCGCGGTGAAAGGCTTCGCTGTGACACTGTCGATCGGTATTCTGACATCTATGTTTACTGCAATTATCGGTACCCGTTGCCTGGTCAACCTGGTTTACGGCGGTAAGCGCATTAACAAGCTGTCGATTTAAGGAGGCATTAAGATGTTTCAACTATTAAGGCCTGACTTTAGCATCGACTTTATGCGTTGGTCGAAGCCGGCGTTTTTCCTGTCACTTCTAATGATTGGCGCGTCAATTTTTAGTCTGTCTACCAAGTGGCTGAACTGGGGGCTGGACTTCACTGGCGGTACGTTGATTGAAGTGGGCTTTGAGCAGCCTGCAAACCTGCCACTGATTCGTGAGTCACTGGAAGCAAAAGGCTTTGGTGATGCTATCGTTCAGAACTTCGGTACTGCACGTGACGTGATGGTTCGCCTTCGTCCACGCGAAGATGCGCAGGGTGAGTTGCTGGGTAACCAGATTCTGGATGCCATTAAAGAAGGCACGGGTCAGGCAGTAGAAATGCGCCGTATCGAGTTTGTTGGCCCTAACGTGGGTGACGAACTGACAGAAGCGGGTGGTCTGGCGATACTGGTATCGCTAATCTGTATTCTGCTGTATGTCTCTTTGCGGTTCGAATGGCGTCTGGCGGCGGGTGCAGTTGTTTCTCTCGCACACGACGTGATTATCACGCTGGGTATCTTCTCGTTCCTGCAGATTGAAGTTGACCTGACTATTGTGGCAGCACTGTTGACGGTTGTCGGTTACTCGCTCAACGATACCATCGTTGTATACGACCGTATCCGTGAGAACTTCCGTAAGATGCGTAAAGGTGATGCGGATGAGGTCGTTAATGCCTCAGTGTCCCAGACTCTGAGCCGTACCTTGATCACATCTGGTACGACATTGTTTGTGGTTATCGCATTGTTCCTTCAGGGCGGTGCCATGATCCACGGCTTTGCGACCGCGTTGTTGATTGGTATTACCATCGGTACTTACTCGTCTATCTATGTTGCTTCTGCGCTGGCGCTCAAGTTGGGTATTACCCGCGAGCACCTGCTTCCACCGCCTCCGGTGGAAAAAGAAGGCGAAGAATTCGACGCTATGCCTTAACGAAAAACGGAGCCGATTGGCTCCGTTTTTTTATTAAAAGTCCTAGAGCCTAGGAAAAGCAGATCCTAGGAAGAGCAATAGCACTAGATATATGGTTCTAACAGCTTAAACTGCGCAGCCAACAAACAAAAACGGCGTCCCGAGGGACGCCGTTTTATTGATTCTAACGAATCTTATTTTTTCATCGCTTCGTTCGCGTTGTCGCGAATTTTCGCCAAAATACCTTTCAGTACTTTCGGGTTTGAGGTCACGATGTTGCCTGACTGAACGTAGTCAGTACCGCCAGCGAAGTCAGTGCAAATTGCACCAGCTTCACGGGCAATCAATTCACCTGCAGCGATATCCCAAGGTTTCAGGCCCAGCTCAAAGAAACCATCAACGCGGCCAGCAGCTACGTAGCAAAGGTCAAGAGCAGCAGAGCCAGTGCGGCGGAAGTCAGCACACTCAACAAACAGTGCACTAACGACTTTGATGAAGCCTTCAGAGTGTTGTTTAGCTTTGAACGGGAAGCCAGTTGCCAGAACGGTACCGTTCAGATCTTTCGCAACGCCTACACGGATACGCTTACTGTTCAGCTGCGCGCCTGCGCCACGCTGAGCAGAGAAAAGCTCGTTACGGATTGGATCGTAAACACACGCAACTTCGGTACGGCCTTTAATGCGCAGGGCAATAGACACAGAGAAGTGCGGGAAACTTTTAACGAAGTTAGTGGTGCCATCCAGTGGGTCGATGATCCATTGGTAATCAGTGTCTTTACCTGCAACCACACCGGCTTCTTCAGTCACGATGTTGTGTTCAGGGTAAGACTTCTTGATTACGTCGATAATGATTTGCTCAGCTGCTTTGTCGATATTAGTAACAAAGTCGTTAGAACCTTTCTGAGTGGTTTCAACGTTATCAGAGTTCTCTGCAGATTTAGCGATGAAGTCGCCCGCCTTTCGCGCAGCGCGAATGGCGATATTTAGCATAGGATGCATACGATTTTCCCAACGGATGTTAAAGAACGAAAAGCGGCGGCGAGTATATCAGAGCTGGACCAAAAGGGAAGCGGTTATTTTTTGCTCACTCGCCTTTTCTGGAAGGTCGTAAAAAGGGTAAAACAAAAGCGGTTGTGTTAGAATCCGGCGGTTTTTCTTCCTAAAATAATTCAGTGATAGCGAAATGTTAGAAAATATTCGAATTGTGCTGGTGGGTACCACGCATTCAGGCAACATTGGTTCGGCGGCTCGCGCAATGAAAGTGATGGGTCTGAAACACATGATACTGGTCGCTCCTGAATGTACAGTCGATGGGCAAGCGATAGCGCTTGCAGCCGGTGCCAGTGATATTGCTAACAACGCACGTATCGTTGATTCCGTTGAAGAGGCGGTTGCCGATTGTGGTCTGGTGATCGGAACCAGCGCCCGTAACCGTTCGCTAGAATGGCCAATGCTGGACTCCCGCGAGTGTGGCGTAAAAGCGATTGAAGAAGCAGCCCAATACCCAGTGGCATTTGTCTTTGGCCGTGAACGAACCGGCCTGACAAACGATGAGCTTCAGGCGTGTCACTTCCATGTGGCTATTCCTGCTAATCCGGATTACAGCTCGCTGAACCTTGCTATGGCGGTACAGACCCTTTGTTACGAAGCGCGTATGGCTTGGCTTGATAGTCAGGCTTATAAAGGGGAAGTGAAAGAACAACCTTATCCATTGGCTGAAGATCTAGAGCGCTTTTACGCTCACCTTGAACAGGTTTTAGAGACGACGGGCTTTATCAATAAATCCCACCCAGGCATGGTGATGACCAAATTACGCCGCCTGTTCAACCGTGCAAGACCGGAAAGTCAGGAACTGAATATTCTTCGCGGTGTGCTGTCATCAGTTGAAAAACAACACAAAGATAAGCAAAGATGACCACTTTAAAATTGTGGTTAAAAGCCTGACTAAAATGGTAGGTTAAATACTTGACCACTTTAGTCGGGTATGTCAGACTCATTTCATTACTCGCTCACAGGTAGGATGTTATGAGACTGACTTCGAAAGGCAGATATGCCGTCACAGCGATGCTCGATGTCGCGCTACACTCCGAGATGGGGCCTGTGCCTCTCGCCGATATTTCAGAGCGTCAAGGGATCTCTCTGTCATATCTGGAGCAACTTTTCTCCCGCCTTCGTAAAGCAGGCTTGGTGTCTAGTGTACGTGGTCCAGGTGGCGGTTATCGACTCGGTGTTAATGCAAATGAAATTGCAGTCGGCATGGTGATTGCCGCTGTTGATGAATCGGTAGATGCGACCAAGTGTCAGGGCAAAGGCGATTGCCAAGGCGGAACACGCTGCCTTACGCACACGCTATGGCGTGACCTTAGCTCCCGTATCAGCAGCTTTTTGAATGACATTACGCTTGGCGAACTTATGCAAGACAACGAAGTCAAGCATGTCGCGGATCGTCAGGACTCCTCACTTGAGTCCTCAACAATTGTTAGGCATGGTTTAAACTCCAGTGGCAGTGAAAAGCCAGCCACCACTTTGGGTGTGAATTTTCGCTCGTAGTTAGATGTGCCGGAGTACTTGGAGACACAAATGAAATTGCCAATCTATTTTGATTATTCAGCGACATGCCCAGTGGATCCGCGTGTTGCAGAAAAGATGATGCAGTACCTGACCCTTGATGGTTGTTTCGGTAACCCAGCATCCCGTTCGCACCGTTTTGGCTGGCAGGCGGAAGAGGCGGTAGATACTGCCCGTGAAAACATCGCCAACTACCTTAACGCTGACCCTCGAGAGATCGTGTTCACTTCTGGTGCAACAGAATCTGACAACCTGGCAATTAAGGGTGTGGCGCATTTCTATGGTAAGAAAGGTAAGCACATCATCACCTGTAAAACTGAGCACAAAGCTGTATTGGACCCATGCCGTCAGCTGGAGCGTGAAGGTTTTGAAGTGACATACCTTGAGCCAGAGTCAAACGGTATTGTCGATCTAAACAAGCTGGCTGACGCGATTCGCGAAGACACCATTCTTGTTTCTATTATGCACGTGAACAACGAAATCGGCGTGGTTCAGGATATTGCTGCGATCGGCGAGCTGTGTCGTGAGCGTAAAGTCGTATTCCACGTTGATGCGGCTCAATCTATCGGCAAACTGCCTCTGGACACTCAGGAAATCAAAGTTGACCTGATTTCGATGAGCGCGCACAAAGCATACGGTCCTAAAGGTATCGGTGCTCTGTATGTTCGTCGTAAGCCACGCATTCGTCTAGAAGCGCAAATGCACGGTGGTGGTCATGAGCGCGGTTTCCGTTCTGGTACTCTGCCAACTCACCAAATCGTAGGCATGGGTGAAGCTTTCCGTATCGCGAAAGAAGAACTTGAGAAGGACACGGCGCATTCTCTGGCATTACGTAACCGTTTCTACGACGGTGTGAAAGATCTGGAAGCTGTTTATGTGAATGGCGATCTGGATCAGCGCGTTGCATCAAACCTAAATGTGAGTTTTGCTTTCGTTGAAGGTGAATCATTGTTGATGGCGCTGAAAGATCTGGCTGTTTCTTCGGGTTCTGCATGTACATCTGCCAGCCTGGAACCTTCGTATGTACTTCGTGCACTGGGTCTTGATGACGAATTAGCACACAGCTCAATCCGTTTCTCATTCGGCCGTTTCACGACAGAGGAAGAAGTGGACTACGCGGTTGAACAAGTACGCCAAGCGGTGACCAAGCTACGCGAAATGTCACCACTGTGGGATATGTACAAAGAAGGTATTGATTTAAGCACTGTAGAGTGGGCACACCACTAAGCGGTTCAGGGTTTTGAGGATAAGATCATGGCTTACAGCGAAAAAGTAATCGATCATTATGAAAATCCACGTAACGTGGGTGGTTTTGACAAAAACGATCCAAACGTAGGTAGTGGTATGGTTGGTGCACCAGCGTGTGGTGACGTGATGAAACTGCAAATCAAGGTAAACGAGCAAGGCATCATTGAAGATGCGAAGTTTAAAACCTACGGTTGTGGTTCGGCGATCGCGTCGAGCTCACTTGTCACTGAGTGGGTGAAAGGCAAGTCTCTGGACGAAGCTGCGGCAATCAAGAATGCTGAAATTGCAGAAGAGCTGGAGCTTCCTCCTGTGAAGGTTCACTGCTCAATTCTCGCGGAAGATGCTATCAAAGCAGCAGTAAGCGATTATAAGAAAAAACACGAAGCTTAATACGATTTAAAGGGTTGTTGTACATATGGCCATTACTATGACTGACGCGGCGGCATTACGCGTTCGCACCTTCTTGGAAAACCGCGGAAAAGGCATCGGCCTTCGCTTGGGTGTTCGCACGTCAGGCTGCTCGGGAATGGCTTATGTACTGGAATTTGTTGATGAGCTCCAGGAAGAAGATGAAGTATTCGACTTTGAGCAATACGGCGTAAAAGTGATTGTCGACAGTAAAAGTCTCTTGTACTTAGATGGTACCGAGCTTGATTTTACTAAAGAAGGCTTAAACGAAGGCTTCCAGTTCAATAACCCTAACGTAAGCAGCGAGTGTGGTTGCGGCGAAAGCTTTAACGTTTAACTCGTGAGATGATATGAATCATTTCGAACTATTTGGGCTATCATCGCAGTTTGAACTAGATGGTAGCTCTCTTTCTTCGCAGTTTCGCGAACTCCAACGACGTTTCCATCCGGATAAATTTGCCACTGCATCCGAGCAGGATCGCTTGCTTGCTGTGCAGAAAGCTGCGCAAATCAACGACGCTTATCAAACGCTGATCGATCCGGTACGCCGTGCAGAATACCTTCTCTCTCTCAATGGCGTAGAACTGCGCGATGAGCAGCAGACCATGCAAGATCCTGAGTTCTTAATGCAGCAAATGGAGCTGCGAGAAGAGCTGGAAGAGATTGCAGACAGCGATGAGCCGGATGTATTGTTGTTTGACTTTGAACAAGGTGTTGAGAAACTCCATAAAGCCTTGCTGGCCGAATTGAAAGAACAATTAAATGGCGGGCGTTGGCAGGATGCGGCAACAAGTGTCCGCAAGCTGAAGTTCTTGGTCAAACTCAAACAAGAAATCGAACGAATCGAAGATCGGCTGCTGGGTTAACACAGTACGCTGATCAGGCTACAGGAACCAACATGGCACTGTTACAAATTGCAGAACCTGGTCAGAGTGCTGCACCGCATGAACACAAGCTTGCGGTGGGCATTGACCTAGGGACTACTAACACCCTCGTGGCCTCTGTTCGCAGCGGTACCGCGAGCACACTCAATGATTTAGACGGCCGAGCGCTGATCCCTTCTGTGGTTCATTATGGTGAAAATGTCACAGTCGGATACGCAGCGAAAGCGATGTCCGAAACTGATAGCGCAAACACGGTTTCTTCCGTCAAACGCATGATGGGCCGCTCACTGGCTGACGTTCAATCGCGTTATCCCAAACTTCCTTATGAACTGTCTGCCTCTGACAATGGTTTACCACTGATCAACACCCGTGCAGGGAAGAAAAACCCAATCGAAGTTTCTGCGGATATCCTCCGTGCCGTAAATGCGCGTGCAGAAGAAGCGTTGGGTGGCGAATTGGAAGGTGTGGTTATTACCGTTCCAGCTTACTTTGATGATGCGCAGCGCGCAGGAACCAAAGATGCCGCAAAGTTTGCTGGTCTAAAAGTACTTCGCCTTCTTAACGAGCCAACAGCTGCCGCGATTGCTTACGGTCTGGATTCCGGTCAGGAAGGTGTGATTGCGGTATACGATCTTGGCGGCGGTACCTTCGATATCTCTATTCTCCGTCTTTCAAAAGGCGTGTTTGAAGTGCTTTCTACGGGCGGTGATTCAGCACTGGGTGGTGACGATTTTGACCACCTGGTTGCAGATTGGATTTCCGATCAGGCAGGATTTGGGGCGCTTTCCGGTGATGACCGCGCGCGTTTGATGAATGCCGCAAACAGCACAAAAGTTGCTTTAAGCGCAAGCGATGTCGCAGATATTGATGTGCTGGATTGGAAAGGCACATTGAGTCGCGAACAGTTCGACGATCTTATTGGCGCTCTAGTAAAGAAAACTCTGTTGTCTTGTCGCCGCGCACTGAAAGATGCTGGCGTTTCTGCTGAAGAAGTGCTGGAAGTGGTGATGGTGGGGGGGTCTACCCGCGTACCACTGGTTCGCGAAAAAGTGGGAGAGTTTTTTGGCCGCACGCCGCTGACCAATATTGATCCGGACAAAGTGGTTGCCATTGGTGCTGCCACACAGGCAGACATTCTGGTCGGTAATAAGCCGGATGGTGAAATGCTGTTGCTGGACGTGATCCCACTGTCTTTGGGTATTGAAACTATGGGCGGCCTGGTAGAGAAAATCATTCCACGCAATACCACTATCCCTGTTGCGCGTGCGCAGGAGTTCACTACGTTCAAAGACGGTCAGACAGGCATGAAGGTACATGTGCTTCAGGGCGAACGCGAAATGGTTGACGATTGTCGTTCATTGGCCGATTTCACCCTGAAAGGCATTCCGCCTATGGCTGCTGGTGCGGCACATATCAGGGTGACTTATCAGGTTGATGCCGATGGCCTGCTGTCGGTCACCGCAATGGAAAAGAGCACCGAGGTGCAGGCGTCAATTCAGGTGAAACCATCGTACGGCCTGAGCGATACCGAAATTGCCGATATGATCAAATCATCGTTCACCCATGCTCAGGACGACAAAGATGCCCGTTATCTAGCGGAGCAACGTGTCGAAGCAGACCGCGTGATTGAAGGCCTTCTGGTTGCGATGCAAGCAGACGGAGAAGCCTTGCTGTCTGACGAAGAGCAGCAAGCGTTGGTGAAAGCGATTGAAGCGCTGATTGCGCTGCGCAACGGTGATGATGCTGCCGCGATTGAACAAGGCATCAAAGATACAGATAAAGCGAGTCAGGAGTTTGCCTCACGTCGTATGGACAAATCCATTCGTGAAGCACTGGCTGGCCATTCCATTGACGAGGTTTAAACATGCCAAAGATTGTTGTTCTACCACACCAGGATCTCTGCCCAGAAGGCGCGGTGTTGGAAGCAAAAGCCGGTGACACTGTGCTGGACGTTGCGCTGCGTAACGGTATTGCGATTGAACATGCCTGTGAAAAGTCGTGCGCTTGTACGACCTGCCACGTTGTGATCCGCGAAGGATTTGATTCTCTGGATGAGAGTGACGAGCTGGAAGATGATATGCTGGATAAGGCATGGGGTCTGGAACCTGAATCACGCTTGGGCTGTCAGGCAAAAGTGGCTGATGAAGATCTGGTGGTAGAAATTCCACGTTATACTCTGAACCACGCGGCAGAAAATCACTAATCTTATAAGGGGCAAGACTATGAGCCTGACATGGACTGATTCGCGAGATATCGCGATCGAGCTGGTAGAAAAATTCCCTGAAACCGATCCGAAAACGGTGCGCTTTACCGACTTGCACCGTTGGGTGACGGAGCTTGAAGACTTCTCAGACGACCCAAATCGCTCCAATGAGAAGATCTTAGAGGCAATCATCCTGTGCTGGATGGAAGAAATGGATTAAAGCCCTTGTTTTACGCCAGTAAAGCAGGCAGATTGAGACTATTCAAGCGGGCATGATGCCCGCTTTGTTTTATCTCCAAATTGAGCTGTTTCTCTGATGAACAGGCGATTTGGAGCGATTCAGATAAATCGTCATAAAGATGGCGTATTCTGAAAGAAAAATCAGCCCGAATTTTACGCTCCGCAACGATGCGTGGGGTGACAGTTAAAAGGAGTTCAGCATGACTGACAAAATGCGTATCACGCTATCACAAGAAGCAGCTGATGAAGCTTGGGGTGCCAATGCACTGGTTTCTTTCAATCAGCAAGGCGCTGTTGTCCACGCCTCAGGTGACGACAAACTCACGCCAGTACAGCAAGCGGCCCGTAAGCTTGATATGCAAGGTATTCGCAAAGTATCTCTGGTCGGTGATGGCTGGGATTTGGAAACCGCATGGGCTTTTTACCAAGGACTACGTGGTCCTAAGCCAGGTTTTGCTTTCGACGCAGAGTTGGAAGATGCTGATCAGAAAGTGCTGAACGATCGCATGGTGGCTACTGATTGGGTTCGCCAGATCATCAATGAAACCGCAGAAGAGGTAGGCCCTCAACAATTAGCAGTACGAGCCGGTGAGTTCATTAAATCTCAGGCACCTAACCCTGAGCATGTGAGTTACAAGATTGTTTCCGGCGCAGACCTGCTTGAGCAAGGTTGGGTGGGTACTCACACCGTAGGCCGTGGTTCAGCGCGCAAACCTGCGATGCTGCAGCTTGATTACAACCCAACCGGTGACAAAGACGCAGAAGTGTTTGCTTGTATTGTCGGCAAAGGCATTACCTTTGATTCCGGCGGCTACAGCATCAAGCAATCTGCCTTCATGGACTCAATGAAAGCAGACATGGGTGGCGCTGCCATGGCGACCGGTGGACTTGGACTGGCGGTTGCGCAAGGTCTGAACAAGCGAGTGAAATTAATTCTCTGCTGTGCAGAAAACATGATTTCCAGTAATGCTTACAAGCTGGGTGACATTATTACCTACAAAAACGGTGTGACGGTTGAGGTACTTAACTCAGATGCCGAAGGTCGTTTGGTGATGGCGGATGGCCTGCTTTACGCAAACAAATTCAGCCCGGCGCTGACTATTGATTGTGCTACCTTGACCGGCGCTGCTAAGGCTGCATTAGGAAATGACTACCACGCTCTGTTCAGCTTTGATAAGGCGCTTTCCCAGCGTTGTCTGTCCGCAGCAGAGTCAGAAAATGAAGGCATGTGGCAATTACCACTGGCAGAATTCCACCGCCAAATGTTGCCCTCCAACTTCGCCGATCTGGCAAACGTGGGCGGTGGTCAATACTCACCGGGTGCAAGCACAGCAGCGGCATTCCTGTCGTACTTCGTCGATAATTACAAAGAAGGTTGGATCCACTTGGATTGCTCCGGCACGTACCGCAAAACACCAAGTGACAAGTGGTCTGTGGGCGCAACGGGTATGGGGGTGAAAACCCTCGCGCGTATTCTGATGGATGAGTCAAGCCAGTAATCGCTACAAAAGTTAAGTGTTTTGACAACACAGTTAACGCTTCCGCAATGTCAGGGTGGGGTCTGGCATTGCGCTCTGGTAGGCTACTTTTGTAGATACAAACAGATACCGGTACTTAATGCCGCTATCTGAATAAATATAAAAGGAAGATAGAATGACTATTGAGCGCACTTTTTCAATCGTTAAGCCCGACGCAGTAAAACGCAATCTGATTGGCGCGATCTATCAGCGTATTGAAGCGGCTGGACTGCAAATTGTTGCAGCAAAAATGCTTCACCTGACTAAAGAGCAGGCACAAGGTTTTTATGCCGAGCACGAAGGCAAGCCATTTTATGACGGTTTGGTTGAGTTCATGACTTCAGGTCCGGTTACCGTGCAGGTTCTGGAAGGTGAAAACGCGATTACGCGATACCGTGAGCTGATGGGTAAAACAAACCCTGAAGAAGCAGCGTGTGGCACACTGCGTGCGGACTTTGCCGAGAGCATGCGTTTTAACTCAGTGCACGGTTCTGACAGCCCGGCTTCAGCAGAACGAGAAATTGCTTATTTTTTCGCCGGTGATGAGATTTGCCCTCGTACCCTATAATCGGTTCATAGATAAGACAAAAGGAGAGCCCAGGCTCTCCTTTTTTATTTCTGACGTAAAATAGTCCTACAAGTAACAGGTGGAATCCCGATCACAAAGACTGTACAATTTCGCGCCTTGATTTAAGGCTATACCTGTTTTTATTTGTTCACGAGGCAATCTGATGACAACAGAAAAAATCAATCTGCTGGATTTCGATCGACAGGCGCTACGCGCGTTTTTCGCCGAAGAATTAGGCGAAAAGGCGTTTCGAGCCGATCAGATCATGAAGTGGATGTACCATTTCGGTGTTGATGATTTTGATCAGATGAACAACATCAACAAAAAGCTTCGTGAAAAACTGAAAGCGCGCTGCGAAATCCGCGCGCCGGAAGTCAGCACGGCTCAGTATTCTTCTGATGGCACCATCAAATGGGCTATGCGTGTTGGTAATCAGGATGTAGAAACTGTTTATATCCCTGAAGACGATCGTGCGACCTTATGCGTGTCTTCTCAAGTTGGTTGTGCGTTGGATTGTAAATTCTGCTCGACCGCGCAGCAGGGCTTTAACCGCAACCTGAAAGTGTCTGAAATCATTGGACAGGTTTGGCGTGCAGCGAAAGAAATCGGTGTGGAAAAAGAGACTGGCCGACGTCCAATTACCAACGTGGTGATGATGGGCATGGGTGAGCCGCTTCTGAACATGAAAAACCTTATCCCTGCGCTGAATCTGATGCTGGATGATCTTGCTTACGGCCTGTCAAAACGCCGTGTCACCGTATCAACGTCAGGGGTGGTTTCTGGTCTGGATCAGATGGCAGGCAAGATCGATGTAGCGCTGGCAATCTCTCTTCATGCCCCGACAGATGAGCTACGCAGCCAAATCATGCCAATCAATGATCGCTATGATATTGATACGTTTTTGGCGTCTGTGCGTCGCTATATAGCGTCTTCAAATGCGAACCGCGGACGTGTCACCGTAGAATATATTCTCCTCGATCACGTTAACGATGATATGGAGCATGCGCGCCAACTCGCAGAGCTGCTAAAAGATACGCCTGCGAAGATAAACCTGATTCCTTTTAACCCTTATCCTGGGTCACCATATAAGAAGCCGAGTAACTCTCGCATCGACCGTTTCCAGAA
The DNA here is from genome assembly GCF_900060185.1 of Grimontia marina. Classification (GTDB taxonomy): domain Bacteria; phylum Pseudomonadota; class Gammaproteobacteria; order Enterobacterales; family Vibrionaceae; genus Enterovibrio; species Enterovibrio marinus. Next base: position 32,745 of record NZ_FIZY01000014.1, read on the forward strand.
AACACTGATGCAATACGACTACACGGTTATCGTTCGTAAAACCCGTGGCGATGACATTGACGCAGCTTGTGGTCAGCTTGTTGGCGATGTTATTGACCGTACCAAACGCACGCAGAGCAGACTGAACGTTGAGGAACAAATCCCAGTTAAATCAGTCTGATTTGTCAGACTGATTAGGATGGGATAATGGCAAGGACGCTTAGCGCTCTGTTCTTGATGGGATTATTAGCTGGTTGTGTCACAGTAACGGAGAAGCAAAATACCTCGAAGTTTGATAGCATTGAAGCAGCCGAGTCCAGAATTTCGCTTGGTCTCGCCTATTTAAAGGCAGGACAATGGGAGCGAGCGAGGCAAAATCTTGAAACAGCGGTGCAATTTGCACCTACTTACTATCGCTCTCTTATTAGTTTCGCCTACTATCTTCAGGAAGTCGGCGAGTATGACCAAGCAGAACAGCAATACAAAACAGCGTTACGTCACTCACCAAAAAATGGTGACGTTCAGAACAATTACGGCGTCTTCTTGTGCCGGCAGGAACGGTATAACGAAGCGCAACGGGCGTTTGCTAAGGCGATTGAGCAGCCATACTATTACAAGTTATCCGGTAGTTATGAAAATGCCGCACTCTGTGCAATGAAAGCGGGGAGTAGGGATAATGCGAAAGTATGGTTCGCTAAAGCCATTGACCATGAGCCGAACAGGCCTTTATCTTCTGTAAAACTCGCCCGTATGGAAGTGGAAGACGATGACCTGAATCAAGCGAGGATCCGTCTTTTTCATTTTCACAAACGCTATGGCTATAAGCCTGCAACGCTGTTAATAATGACTGACTTGGAAAACAAAGCTGGACGGCCAAAGGAAGTGGAGCGTTACGCAAACCTGTTGGCCAACAAGTTTCCGGAATCAAAAGAATATAGACAGTACATAACGAATGAATACTGAACAAAACGAAGAACAGCTGTTTGAGCTTGAGTCGAGACATCCGGGAACGGTATTGCGACAGGCTAGAGAGGCAATGGGGCTGTCCGATCAGGATGTGGCTGACCGCCTCAGACTTCGTGTTTCTGTCATTCAAGACTTAGAAGAAAATTGCTGCGATGAAGAAAAGATAACCACGTTTACACGTGGTTATATTCGTTCTTACGCCAAATTGGTTGGTGTGAATGCAGACGAGATCATGCACACGTTTAAGCCTGCACCCGAAGCAGAAGACAATGTGCAGAAGATGCAAAGCTTCTCGCGCAAAACACGTCGTGATCAGCATGACAGCCGCGTGATGGGGCTGACTTGGGTGATTCTGGCCGTCGTGGTTGGGCTAACAGCATTTTGGTGGTGGCAAAACCAACAAAACGATCCACTTCTCTCGCTACCACAAGGCAGCAGCTTGCTAGCCTCTCTCACAGAAGAAGCGCCTGCGGCTAATAATGTTGGAGAGAGTATTGAAGGCGAGCAGGTTCAGGATGTGACAGATAGCATTGCGCCGGCGCTGACAGATACCGAAGGCACAAATAATGTGGTGGAAGAAACGGTCTCTGATGCTTCACCAGAAGTTGTCGTGGCAGCGGTTACTGAGCCGGAAGCCACACCTCAGCAACCGCTAGTGGCTGGCACCGCGCCTGTGATTGAAGAAATTGTAGCGACACCTATTGTTACTGAACCTACATTATCCATGTCATTCAGTGGCGACTGCTGGGTCGATATCCGCGACGCTACTGGCAAACGTCTGTTGACAGGGATAAAATCTGCGGGCGAAACCGTTGAACTATCCGGTGAAGCTCCGTTTAAGTTGGTGCTGGGTGCACCAGCTACTGTGAGTCTTGCCTACAACGGCAAGAACGTTGATCTGAGTGGCTACCCATCAGGACGGGTAGCGCGTTTGAGCCTTCCGAAGTAATCCAGAGTACACCTAATGCATACCGAATCTCCTATTAAACGTCGTCCGTCTACGCGTATTTATGTGGGTGACGTGCCAATTGGCGATGGCGCTCCGATCGCAGTTCAATCAATGACAAATACTCGCACAACTGATGTGGAAGCGACGGTTGCGCAAATAAAAGCACTGGAGAAAGTCGGTGCAGACATCGTGCGTGTTTCTGTGCCGACAATGGACGCCGCTGAAGCGTTCAAACTCATCAAACAGCAGTGCTCCATCCCGTTGGTTGCTGATATTCACTTTGACTACCGTATTGCCCTCAAGGTGGCTGAATACGGCGTTGATTGCCTTCGTATTAATCCTGGCAACATTGGTAACGAACAGCGTATCCGCTCTGTGGTTGATGCGGTGCGTGACAAAAATATTCCTATCCGCATTGGCGTAAACGGTGGTTCGCTGGAGCGTGATATTCAAGAAAAATATGGCGAGCCAACACCAGAAGCACTGGTGGAATCGGCGATGCGCCATGTTGATATTCTGAATCGCCTCAACTTTGACCAGTTTAAAGTGAGTGTGAAGGCGTCTGATGTATTCCTAGCTGTTGAATCTTACCGTCAACTGGCAAAACGCATTGATCAACCTCTGCACCTTGGTATTACCGAGGCAGGTGGTGCGCGTGCAGGTTCAGTGAAATCTGCAGTTGGCCTTGGCATGCTGCTAAGCGAAGGCATTGGTGATACTCTGCGTATCTCATTGGCGGCTGATCCAGTAGAAGAAATCAAAGTCGGTTTCGATATTTTAAAATCGCTGCGTATCCGTTCACGCGGTGTGAATTTTATTGCTTGTCCTACCTGCTCCCGTCAGGAGTTTGATGTGATTGGTACCGTAAACGCACTGGAACAGCGTTTGGAAGATGTTGTTGTGCCTATGGATGTATCAGTAATTGGCTGTGTGGTTAACGGGCCGGGGGAGGCTGAAGTGTCACACATCGGTGTGGCAGGTGGTAACAAACGCAGCGCGTATTACGATGATGGCAAACGCCAGAAAGAACGTTTTGAAAATGACAACCTGATCGATCAGCTGGAAGCGAAGATCCGGGCGAAAGCGTCAATGTTGGATGAAAACAACCGCATCGACGTGAACACACAAGAGTAAGCGCAGCGCGCTCACTTACAGCTAGAACAAACAGATCGGTTACGAGAGTTAACGTGGCAAAAACTATTCAAGCAATCCGAGGCATGAACGACTGCCTCCCAACACAGTCTCCACTTTGGCAAAAAGTCGAAGGCACTGTTAAAGACGTTATCAGCGCATACGGTTACAGCGAAGTGCGTATGCCGATCGTGGAAATGACTCATCTGTTCAGCCGCGCTATTGGTGAAGTGACCGACGTGGTTGAGAAAGAAATGTACACCTTCGAGGACCGCAACGGCGACAGCCTGACTTTGCGTCCTGAAGGCACGGCGGGCTGCGTGCGCGCCGGTATCGAGAACGGTTTGCTTTACAACCAGGAACAACGTCTGTGGTACGTGGGTCCAATGTTCCGCCATGAGCGTCCACAAAAAGGCCGCTACCGTCAGTTCCACCAGTTTGGCGTGGAAGTGTTTGGCCTGAATGGTCCTGACGTTGACGCAGAACTTATCATGATGACTGCACGCCTTTGGCGTAAGCTGGGTATCCATGAACATGTGCGCCTGGAACTGAACTCTATCGGTTCACTGGAAGCGCGTGCGAATTATCGTGAGGCGCTAGTGGAATTCTTGATGCAGCATGAAGCGATCTTGGATGAAGATTGCAAACGCCGCATGCATACCAATCCACTGCGAGTTCTGGATACCAAGAATGCGGATATCCAAGCGGTATTGACTGATGCGCCGAAGCTTTCGGAGTATCTGGATGAAGAGTCAAAACAACATTTTGCAGGTCTTTGTGAACTGTTGGACGCCGCAGGTATCCAATACACGGTAAACGAGAAACTGGTCCGCGGTCTGGACTACTACAACCGCACCGTATTTGAGTGGATCACTGAAAGCCTGGGCTCTCAAGGTACAGTTTGTGGCGGTGGCCGCTACGACGGTCTGGTTGAGCAGCTGGGCGGTAAAGCTACTCCGGCAGTCGGCTTTGCGATGGGTGTTGAGCGTCTTGTGCTTCTGATGGAAACGCTGGAACTTGATGAAACCCGTCCTGCGGTTGACGTATACATGGTCACAGCAGGCGAAGGCACGCTGGTAGCGGGCATGCAACTGGCTGAGAAACTGCGTGAGCAGGTTCCTGGTCTGCGCGTGATGACCCACTTTGGCGGCGGTAACTTTAAGAAGCAATTCAAACGCGCTGACAAAGTTGGTGCGTCGGTGGCTCTGGTACTTGGCGAAGATGAAGTCGCTAACAACCAAGTGACCTTCAAAGATCTTAAAGGCGGCGAACAGCTGACCATTTCTCAGGATGAAGTAGCCGATAAACTGGCTCAACGAGTTTAAGAGAGGACAAAACGTGGACGTCTACACCACAGAAGAACAACAAGTCGAAGCGATTAAAAAGTGGTGGCGGGATAACGGCAAAGCCGTTGTCCTCGGCGCAGTAATCGGTTTGGGCGGCCTTTATGGATGGCGTTATTACCAATCGGAAATGGAAACCAGCCGTGAGCAGGCATCAGAAGCGTATACACAAGTAGTAAGCGCACTGGTTGCAGGCGATGCGCAGGCGGAAGAGAAAGCGACAGCTTTCATCGGTGATAATGAAGGCTCTTACGCGACTCTGCTTGAGCTGCAATTGGCGAAGTCGTTTGTTGATGCAGGCGATCTGACCAAAGCGGCCGAGCAACTGCGTAAAGTGCAGTCCTCGAAAGACGAAACGCTGAAAACACTGGCGACAGTTCGCTTGGCTCGTGTTGAAGCAGAGCTTGGTAACTACGACGCTGCGCTGACACAACTGAACAGCGTGACGGCGGAAAGCTGGAAAGCACAGGTTGAAGAGCTACGCGGTGATATCGAACTGCGTAAAGGCGATACAGCCGCAGCGCGTTCTGCTTATGCAGCTTCCATTGCAGCAGCGACCAACCCTGTTGTTCAGATGAAACTGGACAACCTGTCTCAATAAGGCCTGAGTATGATGCGTAAGGGATGGAAACGTGTTGGTGCAGTTGCCTTGCTGGGAACACTGCTGATTGGCTGTGCGGGTGAGGAAGATTCCATCCAGATGGTACCCGTGCCAGTGGTTGAGAGTGAATTCACCCCGACTCAAGTTTGGAAGTCCAGTGTGGGTAACGGTGTTGGAAACTATTTCAGCAATCTGTCTCCTGTACAGGCATATGGCAAAGTGTTTGCGGCTGATCGCCAAGGTGTGGTTAAAGCCATGGACACTGAAACCGGCTCGACCCTATGGAGTGTCGATCTGGGAGAAGATGCTGCCGCACTGATCTCCGGAGGTCTGACAGCTTCTTACAGTAAGATCTACTTGGGGACTGAAACCGGTGCGTTGATAGCGTTGGATGAAGAAACCGGAGAAACCGTTTGGCGTAGCAATGCAGGCGGCGAAATCCTTTCTAAGCCTTTGGCAGATGAAAGTCTGGTGATTGTTAACACCAGCCGTGGTGAACTGGCTGCGTTTGATGCAGAAACGGGTGAAGAACGCTGGCGTATTTCCAGTGACGTGCCAAACCTGACATTACGTGGCGATAGCTCTCCGGTATCAACGTCAGGAGGTGTGTTCTGGGGCATGGCAAACGGGCGTCTGGGTGCTGCATTCGTTGAGAATGGCAACATCATCTGGCAACAGCCTATTGCGAGCCCAAAAGGCGCCACTGAAATCGACCGCCTTGTTGATGTTGATGCGACACCTGTGATTGATGGCGCGCTGCTTTACGCGGTGGGTTATAATGGCCAATTGGTTGCGATTGACCTACGTTCAGGTCGCCCTGCGTGGAAACGCACTTACAGTTCATCGACTGACTTTTTGGTAGTGGGCAGCTATCTGTTCCTTATCACCGACAAAGATCATGTGGTGGCAGTAGATGCACGCAGTGGTACTGAGCTTTGGCAGAACCGTGATTTGGAGTACCGTCAGTTGACGGCACCAGTGGCTATTTCCGGTTACGTTGTGGTGGGTGATGCAGAAGGTTATCTGCATTGGATGGACCCGAACTCTGGCGAGTTTGTGGCGCAGCAACAGCTGGATGACAGCGGTTTTGCGGTGAGCCCATTAAGCGTAGATGGCGGTTATATCGTCACAACCCGTGATGGCACAATAAGTAAGAAGCAAGTACAGTAAATACAGTTGCTTATCAATTATTCGGCTCCTGATCTTGACCGGTCAGGAGCCGCTGTTATTAATGAATTTGAGATTTTAAGAGGTCAGTATGATTCCTGTAGTAGCCCTGGTAGGGCGTCCTAATGTGGGGAAGTCGACACTCTTTAACCGGCTAACAAGGACGCGCGATGCGCTCGTTGCCGATTTTCCGGGTTTGACCAGGGATCGTAAGTACGGAAAAGCTATGCTGGGTGAGCATGAGTTCATCGTGGTGGACACTGGTGGTATCGACGGTACCGAAGAGGGTGTAGAAACCAAGATGGCTGAACAGTCACTGGCAGCGATTGAAGAAGCCGATGTTGTGCTGTTTATGGTTGATGGCCGTGCGGGCCTGACCGTTGCTGATGAAGCGATTGCACATCATCTGCGTAGCCGTGAAAAGAAAACCTTCCTTGTCGTCAACAAAGTTGATGGCATCGATGCAGACGCAGCCAGTGCAGAGTTCTGGCAACTGGGCATGCCTGACATGTACCAGATTGCAGCCGCACATGGTCGTGGTGTACTCGGTTTGATCGACCGCGCACTGAAGCCGTTCGCAGAAGAACTGGCGAGTGAAGAAGGTGAAGATCAAGAAGGCTTGGTCGACTTGACTGGCGAACAAGATGCCGAAGACGAAGATAAAGATCTGACCCAAGAAGATGCAGAATCTGCATTGGAGCGTCTGCGTAACCTGCCAATCAAATTCGGTATCATCGGTCGTCCAAACGTCGGTAAATCGACCCTGACTAACCGTATCCTTGGCGAAGACCGCGTCGTGGTTTACGACATGCCAGGCACAACGCGCGATTCCATCTACATTCCAATGGAGCGTGATGGCCGTGAGTACGTCATTATTGATACTGCGGGTGTTCGCCGCCGTAAGCGTGTTAACGAGAAAGTTGAGAAGTTCTCCGTTATCCAGACACTGAAAGCGATCGAAGACTCGAACGTTGTGCTGCTGGTCATTGACGCGCGTGAGAACATTTCGGATCAGGACTTGAGCCTGTTGGGCTTTGCATTGAACGCAGGTCGTTCAATCGTTATCGCTGTAAACAAGTGGGATGGTCTGGACAGCGACGTGAAAGAGCGTGTGAAGTCAGAGCTTGACCGTCGTCTTGGCTTTGTTGATTTCGCCCGTATTCACTTTATCTCTGCATTGCATGGTACTGGTGTTGGCCACCTGTTTGAGTCGATTCAGGAAGCGTATGAGTCTGCGACCAAGCGAATCAGCACCGCGATGCTGACTCGCATCATGAGCATGGCTCAGGACGATCACCAGCCACCGATGATCCGTGGCCGTCGCGTGAAGCTGAAATATGCACACGCAGGTGGTTACAATCCACCGATTTTCGTAATTCACGGAAACCTGGTGAAAGAACTGCCTGATTCGTACAAGCGTTACCTGATGAACTACTACCGTAAGTCTCTGGAAATCATGGGTACACCTATCCGTATTCAGTTCCAGAACAGCGAGAACCCGTTCGAAGGTAAGAAAGAGAAGCTAACCATTTCTCAAGCGCGTCAACGTAAGCGTCTGATAGACATGGTGAAAACCCGCGGCAAGAAGTAATTTTCTGCTACTGAATACCAAGAGCCGACCTAAAGGTCGGCTTTTTTACGCCCGTAAAAAACGTATTGTATCCGGATACATGAAGGTTGAATGACAGCCCATGTAATTTAGACAAAAGTGTCATCTTTCCGTGTTTCCCGCCCGTAATTTGAGCCGTTAGCCTTAATACAGGCTTTCAGGTACGGCTGATTGACCGCTAATTCAGTCTGATCTGACCGTCGAATGATGCAATTTAGATGATCTTTGTCACAAAAAATAAGCAATTAGGCCTGAAATATCGTTCTAGGAAGGAAAGGCGAATTATTACGCGGCTACTATGACACCTATAATTTATAAAATATCAAATTTTATGGTTTTAAAATTTAATTTCGATATTTTATCCTTTCTTAAATCCATATGCAGAACATGTAACTTATGCTTTCGGGGGTTGTATTGATAAATATTTTTTTAGGGGGTGATCGCTGATCGGATCCCATAATCGCTGCGATCTGACGATCTTTATAGGATCCAGCACTAGGCTGCTCGTTTTGCCAGCATCTAAGGGGTAGAATAACGGCAAAAGGATCATTGTTCATCCTTTGACCAAAAAACTGCGAAGTCAAAAGTTAAGGAAACCTGAATGGGAAATCATTGCCCTGATTGCGAACGTGACTTGGTTTGGGACAACCGCACTTACCGTTGTGAAACCTGCGAGAAAAGTTTTGTAAAACAGGCTTTTTGTGCCACTTGCGACGCGCTATTGGAAAAGCTTCAGGCTTGTGGGGCGAACAGCTATTTCTGCAATAGCTGCAACGAGCTGAAATCGAAGTCGAGTGCGAGAATCGTTTTTGAAGAACAAAAAACGGTGTCCTGAGACACCGTTTCACCTTTCTGGTTAAAGATCCTTTCTAGTTCACTGTAGATTGGATCTCTCCATCTCCAAACGTTGACTTTATCTGATCGCCAGACTTAAGCGACGATGCTGAACGAATCACTTCGCCTTTATCGTTCCGGGTGATCGAATAACCGCGTGCGAGTGTTGCCAGCGGGCTTACCACATCCAGTGTTTCCATCTGTAATGCCAGTGCATGTTGTTGTTGTCGGAGTTGACGGCGCATGGACTCAATAAGACGCTGCTCCACATAGCCTAGTTGCGCTTTCTGGCCTGGAATTTGGTTCGCGGGTGAGTAGCGCTCAAGTTTTTGCGCAGCTCTATCCAGGCGCTGTGCTTCTGTTTGAAGTGTATAGCGCATAGATTGATGAAGACGCCTTTCAAGCTCATCAAACTGCTGAGATTGTTGCTGAAGCTGTGCTTTTGGGTGCTGCATCGCCAATCGGTGTTGCAAGCGTGTAAGCCATTCCTGAGAGCGGTTTAAATGACGGCTGAAAGCGTGTGCGAGTCTATCAGTACGCTGCAAGAGTTGCTGATCACGTACCGAGGTATCTCGGCTGATAAGCTCTGCTGCCGCTGATGGGGTAGGGGCGCGGACATCAGCGACGAAATCCGCGATGGTAACATCAACCTCATGGCCTACTGCACTGACGATCGGGATGGAGCTGGCGGCAATGGTACGGGCAACAATTTCTTCGTTGAAGCACCACAAGTCTCCCAGTGAACCACCACCACGGCCAACGATCAGCACATCACATTCATTGCGGCTGTTGGCGCGCCCAATAGCCTGCGCGATTTGAATCGCAGCATCTTTGCCCTGCACTTGGGTGGGATAAATCACCACAGGCAAGCTGGGATCTCGGCGTCTCAGAACATGCAAAATATCATGCAGCGCCGCGCCGGTGCTGGAAGTGATCACACCAACTCGCTTGGGTTGTTCTGGAAGTGGTTTTTTCAGGCTGGCTGCAAACAGACCTTCAGCAGAAAGCTGCATTTTCAGTTTTTCAAATTGCTGTTGAAGCAGACCGTCACCTTCTGGCTGCATGCTTTCGACAATGATTTGGTAGTCACCGCGGGGCTCATACAAAGAAAGCCTTGCGCGCACCAACACCTGATTACCGTTGGCAGGTTTAAAAGTCACACGTCGGTTATTGCCTTTGAACATGGCGCATTTGACCTGGGCCTGACGGTCTTTCAGGGTGAAATACCAGTGACCGGATGTTGCCATGGTGAGGTTTGAAATCTCGCCAACCAGCCAAACAATGCCCATTTCGTTTTCGAGCAATAAACGTACTTCAGCGTTTAATCTGGAGACGGTATAGATATTGTTGTTGGTGAGATTCATAGCGGAATGCGTCTTTGTTTTCAGCAAGATGAAACCATGTTAAAGAGGCGAAATCTGAAAGCCAAACGTTTTCGTAAAAATCTGTAGCCAAACGTTTGCGCCGTCAGTATAATGCGGCGGCAATATTTTGAACTCCCTCATATTATATTGGCGTGAGATATTGCAATGTTACGAATAGCTAAAGAAGCCCTTACTTTTGACGATGTACTGCTGGTTCCAGCACACTCCACAGTTCTTCCGAACACTGCCGACTTGCGCACTCAACTGACGAAAAAAATCTCTCTGAACATCCCACTGATCTCAGCGGCGATGGACACAGTGACCGAAGCGCGTCTTGCAATTGCGCTTGCTCAGGAAGGTGGCATCGGTTTTATCCACAAAAACATGTCTATTGAGCAACAAGCTGAACAAGTTCGCTTGGTGAAGATCTTCGAAGCCGGTGTGGTTTCAAATCCAGTCACTGTGACGCCTGATCAAACCATTGCTGATGTAAAAGCATTGACTGACACTCATGGCTTTGCCGGTTTCCCAGTAGTCACTGAAGCCAATGAGCTGGTGGGTATCATCACTGGTCGCGATGTTCGTTTCGTGACAGACCTGAGCCTGAAAGTGTCAGAAGCGATGACACCGAAAGAGCGTCTGGCGACAGTGAAAGAGGGCGCAAGCCCAGAAGAAGTTCAAAAGCTGATGCAAAAGCACCGCGTAGAAAAAATCCTTGTGGTGAATGATGATCACCACATCGCGGGCATGATCACTGCAAAAGACTTCCAAAAAGCTGAGCGCAAACCAAACGCATGTAAAGATGAGCAAGGCCGTCTGCGTGTTGGTGCTGCGGTTGGCGCAGGTGCAGGTAACGAAGAACGTGTTGCTGCACTGGTTGAAGCAGGCGTTGACGTACTGCTTATCGACTCTTCTCACGGTCACTCTGAAGGCGTACTTCAACGCATTCGCGAAACCCGTGAAAAATTCCCTGAATTGCAAATCATTGGCGGTAACGTCGCAACTGGCGCAGGTGCAAAAGCCCTGATTGAAGCGGGTGTAGATGCAGTGAAAGTGGGTATCGGCCCAGGCTCAATCTGTACAACCCGTATTGTTACCGGTGTGGGTGTTCCGCAAATCACTGCGATTTCAGACGCAGTAGAAGTAGCAGAACAATATGGCGTGCCATGTATCGCTGATGGCGGTATCCGTTTCTCTGGCGACATGTGTAAAGCAATCGTTGCCGGTGCATCTTGTGTCATGGTTGGTTCCATGCTGGCAGGTACGGAAGAATCTCCAGGTGAAGTTGAACTGTACCAAGGCCGTGCTTACAAATCTTACCGCGGCATGGGCTCGCTGGGTGCGATGTCTAAAGGTTCTTCTGACCGTTACTTCCAGACTGACAACGCAGCAGACAAGCTGGTACCTGAAGGTATCGAAGGTCGCGTGGCATACAAAGGCCGTCTGAAAGAAATCATTCATCAGCAAATGGGTGGCCTGCGTTCATGTATGGGCCTGACTGGCTCTGCAACGGTGGAAGATTTGCGCACTAAAGCTGAATTTGTTCGCATCACTGGCGCTGGTATGACGGAATCACACGCACACGACGTGACCATCACCAAAGAAGCGCCAAACTACCGTACTGGCCAGTAATTCACGCCCGTAAATTTAGGCTGAAATTTATAGCATGGGGGCGGAAGTCCCCTGTATCGATGACTTTTTGAGACAAGCTGAAATGACCCAAAATATTCATGACCAACGTATTCTGATCCTCGACTTTGGATCTCAGTACACCCAGTTGATTGCGCGTCGTATCCGTGAAATTGGTGTTTACTGTGAGCTGTGGGGCTGGGATGTTGAAGAGCAGGATATCCGTGACTTCAACCCGAACGGCATCATTCTCTCCGGTGGCCCGGAGAGTGTGACCGAATACGGTTCACCACGAGCGCCTGAATATGTGTTTAACGCGGGCGTTCCAGTACTGGGCGTGTGCTATGGCATGCAAACCATGTCCGAGCAGCTTGGCGGTAAAGTTGCAGGCTCTAACGAGCGTGAGTTCGGTTACGCGAAAGTAACGCTGGATAACCCAGGTAGCCTGTTTGAAGGTATCGAAGATGCCATTAACGAAGCGGGCAAAGGCGTTCTGGATGTATGGATGAGCCACGGCGACAAAGTGGTAGAAATTCCATCTGACTTCGTGAAAGTGGCATCGACTGACACTTGTCCGTTTGCAGCAATGGCCAACGAAGAGAAGCGTTTCTACGGCGTTCAGTTCCACCCTGAAGTGACGCACACCCGTCAGGGTCACCGCATGCTTGAGCGCTTTGTGATGGATATCTGTGGCTGTGAGAAGCTATGGACGCCAGCATCTATCATCGAAGATGCGATTGCACGTATCAAAGAACAAGTGGGTGATGACGAAGTGATCCTTGGCCTGTCAGGTGGTGTGGACTCTTCTGTTGTTGCCATGCTTATCCACCGCGCGATCGGTGACAAGCTGACCTGTGTATTCGTAGACAACGGTCTGCTGCGCTTGAACGAAGCTGAGCAGGTCATGGAAATGTTCGGTGACCACTTCGGTCTGAACATTGTTCACGTTGATGCAGAAGACCGTTTCCTGTCAGCGCTGGAAGGTATTGCGGATCCAGAAGCAAAACGTAAGAAGATTGGTCATGTGTTCGTTGACGTATTCGATGAAGAATCGAAGAAGCTGAAGAACGCGAAATGGCTGGCGCAAGGCACTATCTACCCAGATGTTATCGAGTCTGCTGCTTCTAAGACCGGTAAAGCGCACGTTATCAAATCTCACCACAACGTAGGTGGTCTGCCGGATGACATGGAAATGGGTCTGGTTGAGCCGCTGAAAGAGCTGTTCAAAGACGAAGTGCGTAAGATTGGTCTGGAGCTGGGTCTGCCGTACAACATGCTTTACCGCCACCCGTTCCCGGGACCAGGTCTGGGTGTACGTGTACTTGGCGAAGTGAAGAAAGAGTACTGTGATCTGCTACGCCGTGCAGATGCTATCTTCATCGAAGAGCTACACAAAGCAGACCTTTACAACAAGGTTTCTCAGGCATTTACTGTGTTCCTGCCAGTACGCTCTGTCGGCGTAATGGGTGACGGACGTAAATATGATTGGGTTGTCTCATTGCGTGCAGTAGAAACCATCGACTTCATGACCGCACACTGGGCACACTTGCCATACGACTTCCTGGGTCGCGTTTCAAACCGCATCATCAACGAAGTCGACGGTATCAGCCGCGTGGTTTACGACATCTCTGGTAAGCCACCTGCAACCATCGAGTGGGAATAATTCCCCTTCAAATACAGTCACTCAAAGGCACGCATCGCGTGCCTTTTTCTTTCTCTCTCACCAGCGATACGTCATTCATCTTCAGGGTGGCTGATACTCACCATTTCACGCCAAAAGTAGCCATTTTATCGTGGTTGTTGTTCATTTGGGTTGTCTTTGTTTGCTTTGTGTTTATCGCTTGTGTGCAAATTGAATTTATGTGCTTAAACCGTAATTTTAATTGAGATTAGTCACTACCAATTTGGTTTGTTACGTGTATTTTGTGCTGTTGAATAATTATGACGTCGTTGCGAATTCATCAAAGAATCCGCTCCTTACGATGCAAACACACACTGCAAAAACTCGGAGCTTTAAATGAGTAATCATGCCATGAGCAATACTCCAGACGCGCCAAGCGGCGGTATGGAAAAGTTCCTGAACTGGATTGAAAGGGCGGGTAACAAAATTCCTGATCCTGCGCTTCTGTTCTTTTATGGACTTTTGATTGTATGGGGTCTGTCCGCCGTTCTGTCTCAGGTTGATTTCGGCCTGATCCACCCTGTTACCGGCCAGGCTGTAGAAATTAATAACCTTCTGACTGGCGAAGCGCTTGCAAGCTTCCTGGCGAACATGGTGACCACTTTCACCAGCTTTGCACCTATGGGTATTGTGCTTGTAGCCATGCTGGGTGTGGGCGTCGCAGATGCATCTGGCTTTATCACCACTGGCCTGAAAAAAATGCTGAACGTGACACCTAAGAAGCTGCTAACTCCAGCGCTGATTCTGGTGGCGATTGTGTCGCACACGGCAGCAGATGCGGGTTACGTTCTGGTTATTCCTTTGGGCGGCATCATCTTCCACGCTGCGGGTCGTCACCCACTGGTGGGTATTGCTGCGGCGTTTGCGGGTGTGTCGGGCGGTTTCTCTGCTAACTTCATTCCAGCGGGTATTGACCCTCTGTTGGCTGGCTTTACCCAATCTGCAGCGCAGGTTCTGGATAAAGACTACGTGGTGAACCCACTGGCGAACCTGTATTTCACTGGCCTTTCTTCTTTCCTGATTGTGGCTATCGGCTGGTATGTGACTGAGAAAATCATCGAGCCACGCCTGAACAAATTGCCAATTGATGAAGATGCAGAAAAAGCACCGGATCTGGGCAGCTTCACCGCTATTGAAAGTAAAGCGTTCAACCGTGCAGGTTTTGCAATGCTGGCAGGTATCGTTCTGCTGGTGATTGCACTTATCCCTGAAACCTCAGCACTGCGTTCACCTGAAGGCGAACTGACTGCGTTCTCTGCGCCGCTGATGAAATCTATCGTACCGCTGATCTTTATCCTGTTTGTGATTCCAGGTGTGGTTTATGGTCGCGTGGCAGGTACCTTCAAAACGCAAGGCGATATCATTAAAGCAATGAGCGATACCATGGCGACCATGGGCGCATATTTGGTGATGTCATTCTTCTGTGCGCAGTTCCTGGCAGCATTCAGCCAGTCGAACATCGGCACCTTACTGGCATTGGAAGGCGCGGCATTCCTGAAAGCGCTGAACATGCCGGGTCAGCTGACCATCATCGGTATGATTCTGTTGACCGCGTGTGTGAACCTGCTGATCGGTTCTGCATCGGCAAAATGGGCGCTGATTGGTCCAATCCTTGTACCAATGCTGATGGCGCTGGGTATTTCTCCTGAGCTGTCTCAGGCGGCTTACCGCGTAGGTGACTCGGTATCTAACATCATTTCTCCACTGATGGTGTTCTTCCCACTGGTCGTGGTTTACTGCCAACGTTATGTGAAGAGCACAGGTATCGGCACATTGGCTTCAATGATGATGCCTTACTCCATTGCGATGCTGATCGGTTGGTCAATCTTCCTTCTAGCTTACTGGGCTCTGGGTATCCCACTGGGTATCCAAGCACCTTACACCTACCAGATGTAACAGCAATCTGTTGTAATCCAAGCCCTGCCTCCGTGCAGGGCTTTTTCTTGCGTTTGAATTCTTCTCCAATAATACGTGCTACATCAGCGCAACATTATCAAAACATACATCTATACACTAATGTATTTTTGATATTTTGTATAAAGGATGTATCTTCTGGGATGTTTACGTTATCTCACACTATTATCTGCAGTGCTGTCTTCAATCTGTCATAAGTCCTGACTCTTAATGTTGATTTGGCATTATCTCCTTTGTAATCTCATTTATTGGAGTTTTACTCCAAAAGTGGCATCTGCTAAGTTCTTGCGGCAAAAGTAACGGATATACCTGATTTCATCGCATGCTCGTTTCGGCGAATGGTCAATCAAGGTTAGAACTCATCGAAAAGGTGGTATGACATGAGTCAAGCTTCACAAGGAGCGCCGCAACAGAATGGCGCGATTGCGTTTATTGAACGCGTAGGTATAAAAATCCTCGATCCTGTGATCATTTTTATGTTCCTTTTTGTGGCTGCATTGGCCATTACAGGTTTGATCGGCGGAATGGAATTCCAAACCACAGGGGCAGATGGTAATCCTGTCAGCCACACTGTGAAGAGCATGCTGGCAACAGAAAACGTTCGCTGGATGTTTGATAATGCGATCCTTGAAAACTGGCTGTCGTTCGGCCATGGCGTACTCGGTGTCATCCTTGTGGTGATGCTTGGTGTCGGTATTGCTGAGAACTCTGGCCTTCTGGGGGCAGTGATTAAGCGTGTTGGCCTTCGCCTGAATGAGAAATGGCTGCCGATGCTGCTGGTATTCCTAGGTATCATGAGCTCCATCGCGACGGATGCCGGTTATCTGGTGCTTATCCCATTGGCGGGTATGTTGTACGCAGGTGTGGGTAAAAACCCACTGATCGGTATGGCTGCTGCGTTCGCAGGTGTCTCCGCGGGCTTTAGTGCAAACCTGATTCCTGCAACCCCGGTTGACGTCATTATTGGTCTGAATGCACGTGTGTTTGCAGAATCTCAAGGCGTGCCTTTTGAGACCGCAGCAGGTGAAGTGCTAAACCCTGCGACCATGCACTATTTCTTCATCTTTGTTTCCACCTTCATGCTGGCGATCCTAGGTGCTTGGGTCACCAAACGCTTTGTCGCACCTCGTTTGGAAAAGATGGAGTACACGCTACCTGAAGACTTGGATCAGAGCGATTTATCTGTCAGCGAGAGCGAACAAAAGGGTCTGCGCGCTGCTGGTCTCGGTCTGATTGCTTCTCTGGCTGCGATTGTTACGCTGGCAATGGGTCCCCTCGCGCCATACACCAACGAGGCTGGCCGCACAGTTACCCCTTACATGAACAATGTGATCCTGCTGATTGCGATGGTGTTTGCGGTAACGGGTATTTGCTTTGGTTACAGCACGGGCAAGTTCAAGTCTCTACAAGACGTAGTGAATGCCATGGTGAAGCAGATGAACACCTTTGGTTATGTTCTGGTTCTGACTTTCTTCAGCCATAACTTCCTGGCGGTACTGAGTTACTCAGGCTTGGGTGTTTACATCACTTACCTAGGTGCGACCACCTTGTCTTCACTGGGTCTGGAAAACTTCCCAATCCTTCTCATCATTGGCTTCATTCTTACCACTGCGCTGATCAACCTGTTTGTGGGTGGTTTGACATCGAAATGGATGCTGCTGGGGCCAATTTTCATCCCAATGCTGTATCAGGTTAACCCGAACATGACACCAGATATGGTTTCTGCGGCTTACCGTGTGGCGGATTCTTCCACCAACATCATCACGCCAATGATGACCTATGCAGGTGTTATCCTAGCCTTCATGCGTAAGTACAAATCTGATCTGACGTTTGGTGATGTGATTGCGATGATGGTGCCATACTCAGCAGCGTTCCTGACCGTATGGACAACCTTGCTGATTGTGTTCTTCAGCTTCAACATTCCTCTGGGCTTCTGATCAGGCGCAGCAAGAATAGAAAAACCCGGCTTCGGCCGGGTTTTTTTGTTTGAATCGTTACTTCAAATGCTCTCCATGGAACCGGAGGTGATCTTCGATAAAGCTCGAAATGAAGTAGTAGCTGTGGTCGTAGCCTTCCTGCATTCGAAGCTCCAGCGGATAACCTGCTTCTTCTGCAGCTTGGAGCAAGTTTCCTGGCTTCAGTTGCTCATGCAGGAACTGGTCACCATCACCTTGATCAATCAGCATTGGCAAGTGCTTATCTGCTTTTTTGATTAAGGCGCAACTGTCGTATTCCAGCCAGGTTTGGCGGTCTTCACCTAAATAATTGGTAAAAGCCTTTTCGCCCCAAGGGACAGCAGCGGGATTCACAATTGGGCTGAATGCAGAAACAGAACGGTAATCGTCACTGTTTTTCAGTGCGATTGTCAGGGCACCGTGTCCCCCCATGCTGTGACCGGAAATCGCCTTCACATCACTGACCGGGAAGTGCGCTTCGATAACAGCAGGAAGCTCTTTTACCACGTAATCGTACATGTGATAGAAACGGTTCCAAGGTGCTTCGGTCGCATTCAGGTAGAAGCCAGCACCGATACCAAAATCGTACGCACCTTCAGGATCATCAGGAATATTGTCGCCACGTGGGCTGGTGTCAGGGGCAACGATAGCAATACCCAGCTCGGCAGCGACACGGTGTGCGCCGGCTTTCTGCATAAAGTTTTCGTCACTGCAGGTCAGTCCTGACAACCAGTAGAGCACCGGCACTCGATTGGATTCTGATGCTTGAGGAGGCAGGAAAATGGCGAAACGCATGTTGCAGTGAACAGTACGTGAGGTATGAGTGTACTGCTTATGCCAACCGCCAAAACTGCGGTTACTGCTTATGTTTTCAAGACTCATGTTGGACTCCAAAGCAGGCGGTTTTTCACCGCCTGCGTGGGGTTTATTTTGTGGCGTTGTTTACTTGTCGTAATGGATAACAGAGCGGATGCTCTTGCCTTCGTGCATCAGGTCAAACGCTTCGTTGATACCATCAAGGCCCATGGTGTGGGTGATGAAGTCATCCAAAGCGAATTCACCTGCCATGTAACGCTCGACGATCTCTGGTAGCTCTGAACGACCTTTTACACCACCGAATGCAGAACCACGCCATACGCGACCGGTAACCAGTTGGAATGGACGAGTAGAGATTTCCTGACCAGCACCGGCAACACCGATGATCACAGACTCGCCCCAGCCTTTATGGCAGCACTCGAGTGCTGAACGCATGACATTGACGTTACCGATACATTCGAAGGAGTAATCCACTCCGCCGTCGGTCAGTTCAACAATGACGTCCTGAATTGGCTTGTCGTACTTGCTTGGGTTGATGCAGTCAGTCGCGCCCAGCTTTTGAGCCAGTTCGAACTTGCTCTCATTGATATCGACACCAATGATGCGGCTTGCACCTGCCATTGCTGCACCAATGATTGCTGAAAGACCGATGCCACCCAGACCAAACACAGCGACAGTGTCGCCTTTTTGGACCTTAGCGGTGTTGAGCACTGCGCCCATACCGGTGGTAACACCACAGCCGAGAAGACAGACTTCCTCGAGCGGCGCATCTTTGTTCACTTTGGCCAGAGAAATCTCAGGCAATACTGTGTACTCAGAGAAAGTTGAGCAGCCCATGTAGTGGTAGATTGGCTGACCATCTTTGTAAAAGCGGGTCGTGCCGTCTGGCATCAGGCCTTTGCCTTGAGTCTCACGGATTTTCTGACACAGGTTGGTTTTACCTGATTTACAGAACTTACATTCGCCACATTCTGGGGTGTAGAGAGGAATAACATGATCACCCACTTGAACGCTGGTGACACCTTCACCCACTTGTTCAACAATACCGCCGCCTTCGTGGCCCAGAATAGCTGGGAAGATACCTTCTGGGTCATCACCTGACAGGGTGAATGCATCGGTGTGGCAAACGCCGGTTGCGATAATACGCACCAGTACTTCGCCCGCTTTAGGCAGCATGACATCCACTTCTTCAATGCTGAGTGGTTTGCCTGCTTCCCAGGCAATCGCTGCGCGTGATTTGATAAATTGTTCTGCCATTGCAAGCATCCTCATTGGTAAAGGGCTAGTCCCTTAACGTCTAACCCTAGGCGATATAAGTTGAAGGAGCGAGTTCACTTTTGTGACACGCCGGAATTGAGTATTAGTCTATTTATTTCTAAACGTGTGATAATCCACTTGGATTGCAATTAACTTTTACTGGTGAGAAATAATGTCGGATTGGCAAGGGGTTTCAGAGTTTCTGGCTGTGGTCGAAACGGCCAGCTTTACCAAAGCAGCTAAGCGGTTAGGCGCATCGACCGCGCATGTCAGCAGACAGGTAGCATTGCTGGAGGAGAGGCTCAATACCCGCCTTTTATTTCGCACCACGCGAAAGGTTTCAACCACAGAAGAAGGTGATATTTACTATCAACATTGCCGCTTGTTAGCTGATGGCCTGAAAGAGGCAGAGAGTGCAGTGACTCAGTTGCACGAGACGCCGAATGGACACATTAAGCTAACAGCGCCTGTGACCTATGGGGAAAAAGTGGTGATGCCGCTGATCCTCGATTTCATGCAAGCCTACCCCGAAATTCAAATAGAGGTCGACCTGACCAATGCGACGCTAGACCTTGTCGACTCATCTTGTGATGTGGCGTTAAGGTTAGGGCGCTTGGTGGACTCCTCCATGGTGTGCAAGCGCCTGGCTACACGTCGTTTGATTGTTTGCGGTTCGCCAGATTACCTCTCCAAATTTGGTACCCCCCATACGCTTTCCGAACTGGCACAACATAATTGCCTCCGTGGTCAGCATGACTACTGGCGTTTTAGAGAGGAGGGTAAGGAGCGCTCTGTACGTGTTCGTGGCAACCTTCGATGCAACAGTGGTATTGCCTTGCTGGATGCCGCAATTCGCGGTAATGGGTTAATTCAGCTTCCGGATTATTACTTGCAGGAGGCGTTGGAAAGCGGTGAGGTCGTCAAGGTGCTGAATGCTTACGAGGATTTGGAAGAGGGGATTTGGGCGCTGTTCCCCCACCGCCGACTGCAGCCTCTTCGCGTTAAACTGCTGGTGGATTTTCTGGCGGCTAAACTGGCGAATCAGGCTAAGGATTGAGGAGCATGGAGTGATATACTCCGGCGCATAGCAAGATTGAAGTAAAGGCACACAGTGACAAAGAGCGAATTAGATCAGCAGTTTATGCGCCTGGCGATGGAGCTGGCAGGCAAAGCAGAATCCGAAGGTGAAGTTCCCGTCGGCGCAGTTGTCGTGCATGAAGGCGTGGTCATTGGAGAAGGCTGGAATCGCTTGATTGGCCAACATGATGCTACCGCCCATGCTGAAATGATTGCGTTGCGCCAAGCAGGAAAAGTATTGCAAAACTACCGCCTGTTGGATGCGGTGCTTTATGTCACCTTGGAGCCTTGCCCAATGTGTGCGTCCGCCATGGTGCATAGCAGGATTGGCAAAGTGGTGTTTGGCGCGCCCGATTATAAAACGGGAGCCGCAGGGAGTGTCATGAATTTGCTGAGCTATGAAGGCGTTAACCATCATGTTCAGTATCAGGGTGGGGTGTTGGAAGAGGAGTGTCGCGAGCAGTTGCAGGCATTTTTCCGCCGTCGTCGCTCAGAAAAGAAAGCGGAAAAAGAAGCGCGTAAAGCTGCGCAAAGCCCTTCTGACGAAAATTAAAAACTCTCGTCCATCATGGCGAATTCGCGGATAGCGAAAGTGCGTTGGCGCCATAGCACCTTCTTCAGTGCCACATTGCGTTGGCGTTTACGACGGTTCGACGCCGCACTGGAGTTACGGGCGAAGTTAGCCTGTACCTTTCGTTTTCTTGCAAACATCGTCGTTCCTTTTAAAAAATAAGCGCAGCCTCGCTGCGCTTATAGGTATTTATAATCATCTTTTATTAAAGCACGATGACAGCATGATTCTCTGATAAACCCCGTTCTTCCTGTTGGCTTATTATTGAGCTTCCGGCGTTTTTTCCGCACTCTCTGCTTCATCTGTTACGGGGGCCGATTCAAGCGTATCAATAACCTCACTTACCCCTTCACCGGGTACATCTTCTACTATGATGGTTTGCAATCCTTCAAGGTCGTCAGCGATATCACTGGTGATAGCCTCTGCTTTATCCTGATCATAGCCAACAATACTCTGGTAGTAGCGACGGATATTTTCTACATAGCTGAGTGCTTCGTAACCACGCGCATAACCGTAGCGGGTTTGCTTGTAGTACTGGCGTTTGGCCAATAGTGGCAGACGTTGTTTCACATCCGCCCAAGAGTCTGGGTTTCCACCCTGTGCCTTGGTCAGACGGCGAGCGTCCATCATATGGCCGAAGCCAATGTTGTAGGAAGCCAACGCAAACCAGATTTTCTCGTGCTCGTTAACGCTGTCTGGCACACGGTGCAGCATTTTGCGCAAGTACTCGGCGCCGCCTCGGATGCTTTGCTCCGGGTCGAGTCGGTTTTTAACACCTACAGATTTGGCTGTTGGCAGCGTCAACATCATCATGCCGCGAACGCCAGTTGGAGAGACGGCGCGTGGGTTCCAGTGAGATTCCTGATAAGAAAGAGCGGCAAGCAAGCGCCAGTCAAACTCGTCGGCATATTTCTTAAACAATGGTTCCCATTTCGGCAACTTGGTATCGATAGCGCGCAGAAAGGCGCGGGTATCCACAAAGTCGAAGCTGTCTACATGGCCGAAGTATTTCTCTTCAAGTGCTGCCAGTTCACCGCTTTGGGTTTTCTTGCCGAAAAACTCAATCATTAAAGCGTAAACACTGTCGTCCTGTGATTTTTTCATGAACCAGGCAACAGGCTCATCTTCAGTTAAATCCAATGCAACTGTGATGGTTGGGTGGGTGCGTTGTACCAATGCAATATCGACAGAGTCAGCGATAGTGAAGTCCAGCTTGCCATCGGCAACTTGTTTGAGAAGCTCATCGTCATCTATGTCTTTGACACTTTCCCAGACAAGCTCTGGGTATTCGCGCTGAATCGCCTTTAGGGTAAGGGCATGACTTGAGCCTTCAACGACAGCAACGCGAGCCCCATCTTTGTTTAACTCAGTGAGGTGCCGTGGACGCCAATGGCCATTTTTGTAAACCAGTTGTTGGCTAACATAGTAGTAAGCTGGTCCCGGACGGAAATGTTCGAGGCGGTCTTTGGTGATGGTTAAACCTGCGGCTATGATGTCAACATCACCACGTTCAAGGGCAGGGAAAAGCCCAGACAGGGTATAGGCTGGTTGCATCTCAAGCTTAACGCCCAGACTTTGGGCAAATTGGGAGGCGAGTTCATAGTCGAGGCCTGTCGGGCCATCGGGGCCGATGTAGTATGAAAGCTGGTTGTTCAGGGTGCCTACACGCAATACGCCGCGATCGCGGATTTTTTCCAGCGCCGTTCTGTCGTCGTACTTCCACTCGCAGCCAGCGAGAAAAAGTATCAGAAAAAAGCCAGTGAGTAGTGTGTAGGTTCGTTTTACAGCGTTCTGGTTCAAAAAATTATGCTCACTCGTATTTCGTAGGACTGTTATATCAAAGCTGGCTGGACGCGGAAAGTTAAGCAGCAACCGTTACTTGGCGAATACTCAGAATAGTGACAATAAACGCCAGTCAAAAAAAGTTACGCAAACGGTTGCGTCAAGTGTTACGTCGCTCACCTTTTTACCCTATAATACCGCCCCGAAGCCTTTAGAAGTGGTATCGACATGGCTCTCCAATCTCATTTGCGCAATGTAAATCATGGGGTTAGGTCAATATCACTTTAATTCACTGCTAACCGAGAGACGTACGCACATGGAAATTTTGCGTGGTTCCCCCGCTCTGTCCGAATTTCGAGTCCAAAAACTGCTGGAAAGCTGCAAAGCAAATGATTTGCCTGTCACCAGCCTCTATGCAGAGTATATCCACTTTGCTGATCTCAGCGCGCCTTTGGGTGAGGACGAAAAGCAAAAACTGGATCGCTTGCTCACTTATGGTCCAACGATCGCAGAGCACGCACCTACAGGAACTCTCTTCCTTGTAACACCACGCCCCGGCACCATCTCCCCTTGGTCCTCTAAAGCGACCGACATCGCCCGCAACTGTGGCCTAGCCCAAATCAAACGCCTTGAACGTGGCACTGCTTACTATGTCGAGTTGTCTGGTGAGCTGTCAGAAACACAGAAAAAGACGCTGACTGGCCTGCTTCACGATCGCATGATGGAAGTGGTATTCGGACAGTTCGAAGAAGCTTCTGCATTGTTCCAAGCGGCAACACCTGCACCAATGACGGCAGTTGATGTCTTGGGTGGCGGACGCGAAGCGCTGGAAAGGGCCAACGTTGAGTTGGGTCTGGCACTGGCGGAAGACGAAATTGATTATCTGGTGGAAAGCTTCACCAAGCTGGGTCGTAACCCGAACGACATCGAACTGATGATGTTTGCACAAGCAAACTCAGAGCATTGTCGTCACAAGATCTTCAACGCAGACTGGACCATCGATGGTGTTGAACAGCGAAAGAGCCTGTTCAAGATGATCAAAAACACTTTCGAACACAACAGTGACTACGTGTTGTCAGCGTACAAAGACAACGCAGCTGTGATGACGGGTTCTAATGTGGGTCGATTCTTCCCGAATCCAGAGTCACGCCAATATGATTACCATCAGGAAGACGCACATATCTTGATGAAAGTGGAAACCCACAACCACCCAACGGCGATTTCTCCATGGCCAGGTGCTTCAACCGGCTCTGGTGGTGAAATCCGCGACGAAGGCGCAACCGGTATCGGCGGTAAGCCAAAAGCGGGATTGGTTGGTTTTACAGTATCTAACCTGCGTATCCCGGGCTTTGAGCAGCCTTGGGAAACTGATTTCGGCAAGCCAAACCGCATTGTGAACGCGCTGGATATTATGCTGGAAGGTCCTCTGGGTGGCGCCGCTTTTAACAACGAATTTGGCCGTCCGAACCTGCTGGGTTACTTCCGTACTTACGAGGAAAAAGTGACCTCGCACAACGGTGAAGAAGTACGTGGTTACCACAAGCCAATCATGATTGCGGGCGGCATGGGCAATATCCGTGATCAGCACGTGCAGAAAAAAGAAATCCCAGTCGGCGCGAAGTTGATTGTTCTTGGCGGCCCTGCGATGAATATCGGTCTGGGCGGTGGTGCTGCGTCGTCAATGGCGTCTGGCCAGTCGACCGAAGACCTGGATTTTGCTTCTGTTCAGCGTGAAAACCCTGAGATGGAACGACGCTGTCAGGAAGTCATTGACCGCTGTTGGCAGCTTGGCGAGCAAAACCCAATTGCGTTTATCCACGACGTGGGCGCGGGTGGTATTTCGAATGCCTTGCCTGAGCTGGTGGATGACGGCGAGCGCGGCGGTAAATTCCAGCTGCGTGACGTACCGAATGACGAGCCGGGTATGAGCCCACTGGCAATTTGGTGTAACGAATCTCAAGAACGCTATGTGATGGCGGTTGCGCCAGAAAACATGGACGTGTTCGATGCTATCTGTAAGCGCGAACGTGCACCTTACGCGGTGGTAGGTGAAGCGACTGAAGAGCGTCACCTGACGCTGGAAGACAGCCACTTTGACAGCACGCCTATAGACATGCCGATGGACATTCTGCTTGGCAAGCCACCGAAAATGCATCGTGACGTGACCTCTCTGAAAGTGGAGGGTCAGACGATTGTCCGTGACGGTATCAACATCGAAGAAGCGACCCAGCGTGTGCTGCGTTTGCCTTCGGTGGCAGAGAAAACCTTCCTTATCACCATCGGTGACCGCACCGTGACGGGTTTGGTTGCGCGTGACCAAATGGTCGGCCCTTGGCAGGTGCCTGTGGCGAACTGTGCGGTAACGGCTGCTAGTTATGACACTTACCACGGTGAAGCGATGTCCATGGGTGAGCGCACGCCAGTTGCACTGCTGGACTTTGCTGCGTCTGCACGTCTGGCTGTTGCGGAATCCCTGACTAACATTGCTTGTTCTGACATCGGCGACCTGAAGCGCATTAAGCTGTCTGCAAACTGGATGGCAGCAGCGGGCCATCCGGGCGAAGATGCTGGTCTGTATGAAGCAGTGAAAGCGGTGGGTGAAGAGCTTTGTCCAGCGCTGGATCTGACTATTCCTGTGGGTAAAGACTCGATGTCGATGAAGACCCGCTGGGACGAGAAGGGCGAGCAGAAAGAAAACACCTCGCCACTGTCTTTGATCATTACCGCATTCGGCCGTGTCGAAGACGTACGTAAGACAGTAACGCCTCAGCTTCGCACTGACAAAGGCGACAGTGCACTGGTATTGGTCGACCTTGGTCAAGGCCAAAACCGTATGGGTGCAACTGCACTGGCGCAGGTTTACAAGCAGCTGGGTGACAAACCTGCTGATGTTGACAGCCCAGAGCTGCTGAAAGGCTTCTTCAACGCGATGCAAACGCTGGTTCGCGACGAAAAACTGCTGGCTTACCATGACCGTGGTGACGGTGGCCTTTATGTGACACTGGCGGAAATGGCGTTTGCTGGTCACGTTGGCTTAGAAGTGGATATCAACACCCTGTCTGCTGAAGGCGAGTGCAGCGACGAGCTGGCAGCGTTGTTCAACGAAGAGTTGGGCGCTGTTGTTCAGGTTCGCACCGAAGATTTGGATTCTGTGCTGTCGACGCTGTCTGCACACGGCCTGGAAGCATGTAGCCATGTGATTGGCACCCTGACAGAAGACGATGCTCTCCGTGTCTGGAATGGTGATGCACTGGTGCTGGATCAGAACCGTACTGAGCTTCGTACCATTTGGGCGGAAACCACTTACCAAATGCAGGCAATGCGTGATAATCCACGCGGTGCTCAGCAAGAGTTTGATGCGAAGAAAGACGTTACCGATCCAGGTCTGTCAGCGAACCTGACCTTCGATGTTCAGGAAGACGTGGCGGCACCGTTTATCACAATGGGTGCGCGTCCTCAAATGGCAATTTTGCGTGAGCAGGGCGTAAACTCCCACGTTGAAATGGCAGCGGCGTTTGACCGCGCTGGCTTTGATGCTAAAGACGTTCACATGAGCGACGTGCTGGCAGGCAACATTTCGCTGGAAGAGTTCAACGGCTTAGTAGCTTGTGGCGGCTTCTCATACGGCGACGTGTTGGGCGCTGGTGAAGGTTGGGCGAAATCTATCCTGTTCAACGAGCAGGCGCGTGACCAGTTTGAGCGTTTCTTCCATCGCGGCGATTCGTTCGCACTGGGAGTGTGTAACGGCTGTCAGATGCTGTCTAACCTGCACGAACTGATTCTAGGCGCTGACTTGTGGCCTCGTTTCGTTCGCAACGAATCTGAGCGCTTTGAAGCACGCTTTAGCCTCGTTCAGGTTCAGGAAAACCCATCTTTGTTCCTGAGCGGTATGGCGGGCTCTCACATGCCTATCGCGGTTTCTCATGGCGAAGGCCGTGTAGAAGTGCGTGATGCTGAGCATCTGGCTGCGATCGAGCAATCAGGTACGGTTGCACTGCGTTACCTGGATAACTTCGGTAAGGTGACTCAGGATTACCCGGCGAACCCGAACGGTTCACCAAATGGTATTACCGGTCTGACAACCCGTGATGGTCGTGTGACCATCATGATGCCGCACCCAGAGCGTGTATTCCGTACTGTGGCGAACTCATGGCACCCAGATAACTGGGGTGAAGACAGCCCTTGGATGCGTATGTTCCGTAACGCGCGCGTCAAGCTGGGCTAATCAGGACGTTTTAAACACCAAACTTGTGACACAAGCCGCTACCTTCTGGTGGCGGCTTTTTTATCCGATTGCATCCTGTATCGGCAAGAGGGTAAAGTGTTCCGGCAATTTTACGGAGAGAAATGCAATGGACAGTGCGATCAGCTTTACGCTCATTCCTTCCGGAACAATGCCGGATTCCCTTCAGCGCCGTTTTCCTTCGCTGGCAAAACTAAACGATCCTGAATCGACGAAAGAGCTCCCTATGTTGGTTGCCGAAAAAAAGGGTGAACCTGTTGCTGTGGCTGTGCTTCAACATGAAAAGCGCCATAACGGCATCATGGTTGAAGATGCAACCTTAACCCTGCTTGAAGTCGATCAGGCAAGCCGTCTGCAGGGGATAGGTAAAAACCTACTGAATGCGCTAGAGGCCTATGCCGCAACCGTCACTTGCGAGCTTAAAGTGGACTGCGGTGCAGTCATTGGACGTAAACCTATGCAGGTGCTGTTGACCAATTCCGGCTACGAGCCTCCTTTTGCTTGTGGTGAAACTAAAACCACGACGTGGAAGAAGTCTCTAGTTTAATAAGGGATTCTATTTAGGAAAACCGCGCCAACGGGGTGGTATAAGGTTACAATTAAAGTAGTGAGCTGTTTGCTTAATCCAGAATTTAAGGGAATGCGATATGAAAAAAATTGAAGCGATTATCAAGCCGTTCAAGCTTGACGACGTGCGCGAAGCGCTGGCAGAAGTCGGAATCACAGGTATGACGGTGTCTGAAGTTAAAGGCTTCGGTCGCCAAAAAGGCCATACCGAACTGTATCGCGGTGCCGAGTACATGGTGGACTTCCTGCCAAAAGTAAAATTGGAAATCGTGGTAGCAGACGATGCGGCGGACCAATGTGTGGAAACCATTGTGCAAACAGCACAAACCGGGAAGATCGGTGATGGTAAGATTTTTGTGACCGACGTCGAGCGCGTAGTGCGTATTCGTACCGGAGAAGAAGATGAAGAGGCGATCTAATCGCCTAACTGACTATTGATAAAAGACCGCCGACTGGCGGTCTTTTCGTTTCAATTGCGTTTAATAACAAACCACATAGCGGTCTGGCCTATGGTTCATGGTTAGCACTAGGTTCAGTACAAATGCCCCAATTACCGAACAGGCAAGCAGCCATGGTGAGACAAAAAAGAATGAAGCCAGCAGGATCGCAATATCAATTGTCATCTGAACGTTGCCTGCGCGAATGCCAAACTTATCCTGGCAGAAGAGAGCCATTACATTAAAACCGCCAAGGCTTGCGTTGTGACGAAAGATCATCAACATGCCCACACCCATTAGAAGACCGCCAATCAAACCGCAGTAAAGTGGTTGAAGCCAGCCGATGGTAAATACATGGGAGATGTGGTCAACGATTAACGAAACCATAGCGCCTACAAAAACACTGCGTAGGGCAAACTGGGTACCGAAACGGTGCCATCCCATGATGTAGAAAGGCACGTTCATTAGAAAGTAAAGGGTACCGAAAGAGAGGTCGGTAAACTGGGCGACTAAAAGTGCCAGACCTGTCGTACCACCAGTCAGCAAGCCTGCTTGCTGAAGGAAATAAACACCCTGTGCCACAATGAACGCACCAGACAGGATCGCAATCATGTCTTCTAACTGTGAATGTTTGGGCTGATAGCTCAACGCAATAACTCCTAAAATGTGTCGTTTTTAAAGGGATTCACGACGCAAGAATGTACTCGCAAAAAGCCGGGATGCTTGATTCTCTCTGGAATCATTCCACGGCACTGCTTTCACTATAAGCGAATGAAAAGCAGGGCATCTTAAAGAGATTGTATAAGGGAGAAAAGAGGCGGGATGAACTTGCGTAAGCGCTTGTGTCACCAACGGCTTACGGAGTGTAAAGTTCTGTGGTTTACAGTATGTGACATTGGTCAATGTGAATTCAATTCATGATTGGAATGAGAAAAGACCATGTTCACTCAGGCAAAAAAAATGTGATTCCTACTACCTGTTGCGCAACAAATTTTGTAGAATCGCAGCCAATAGGAATGCAATGACGAAAACGTTTGCGTCCGCGTGGATACTGGCGTTTTCAATTTGGTGTAAATCAACCCAAGCCAGGTTGAGCAGATAATTTGCCAGCGCGAGTTATCCGGTCAACTTGGTACCCAGGGAACTATCTGAGTCAGGAGATACAGATGCTAAAGCGTGACATGAACATCGCTGATTACGATGCGGAGCTGTTTGCCGCGATCCAGGAAGAAACTGCACGTCAGGAAGAGCACATCGAGCTCATCGCGTCAGAAAACTACACCAGCCCTCGCGTTATGGAAGCGCAAGGTTCCCAGCTGACGAACAAATATGCGGAAGGTTACCCAGGCAAGCGCTACTACGGCGGTTGTGAGTACGTAGACAAAGCGGAAGCGTTGGCTATCGACCGTGCATGTGAACTGTTCGGTGCCGAGTACGCGAACGTTCAGCCACACTCAGGTTCTCAGGCAAACAGCGCTGTTTACATGGCACTGCTGAATCCGGGCGACACTGTTCTGGGCATGAGCCTGGCTCATGGTGGTCACTTGACTCACGGTTCACCGGTTAACTTCTCTGGTAAGCACTACAATGTGATTCCTTACGGTATCGACGAAGCAGGCCAAATCAACTACGACGAGATGGAATCACTGGCGCTTGAGCACAAACCTAAGATGATTATCGGCGGTTTCTCTGCCTACTCACAAATCGTTGATTGGGCGCGAATGCGTGAGATTGCAGACAAAGCAGGCGCTTACCTGCTTGTTGATATGGCGCACGTTGCTGGTCTTGTTGCAGCCGGTGTATACCCAACGCCAATCCCACATGCACACGTTGTGACTACCACCACCCACAAAACCCTGGCGGGCCCACGCGGCGGTCTTATCTTGTCTAATGCAGGCGAAGATATGTACAAGAAGCTGAATTCAGCTGTCTTCCCAGGTGGTCAGGGTGGTCCTTTGATGCACGTGATCGCGGCAAAAGCCGTTGCTTTCAAAGAAGCGATGGAGCCAGAGTTCAAAGCTTACCAGCAGCGTGTTGTTGACAATGCAAAAGCCATGGTAGGTCAGTTCCAAGAGCGCGGTTACAAGATCGTATCTGACAGTACTGAAAACCACCTGTTACTTGTGGATCTGATTGACAAGAACATCACGGGTAAAGATGCAGATGCAGCGCTGGGTGCAGCAAACATCACTGTGAACAAGAACAGCGTGCCAAACGACCCACGTAGCCCATTCGTCACTTCTGGTATCCGTGTTGGAACCCCGGCGATCACCCGCCGTGGTTTTACTCAGGAAGATACGAAAGAGCTGGCGAACTGGATGTGTGATGTTCTGGATGACATTGAAAACGCAGAAGTTATCGAAGCAACCAAAGCGAAGGTGCTGGAAATCTGCAAACGTCTGCCAGTTTACGCATAAGTTGTTATCTGATTGAAAAAAGCACCTTCGGGTGCTTTTTTTGTGCCTATTTTCACCACTTTCGCGCTTTCTCAAGTCTGCAAATCGGTTACACTGTTCACCAATTGTTTAAGGAGGCGAGATGCACTGTCCATTTTGTGGTGCGAATGACACCAAGGTCATTGATTCACGACTGGTCGCAGACGGCCATCAGGTGCGTCGTCGTCGCCAGTGTTTGGCGTGTAACGAACGTTATACTACGTTCGAAACTGCAGAGCTGGTGATGCCGCGTATCATCAAAACTAATGGCAACCGAGAGCCATTTAACGAAGATAAATTGCGTGGCGGTATTCAACGAGCTCTCGAAAAGCGTCCGGTGAGCACAGACGATATCGAAAAGTCTATTAACACCATTAAATCAACCATTCGCGCTACAGGCGAACGTGAGGTGTCTTCGACATTGGTAGGCAATCTGGTGATGGATGCACTGAAAGAACTTGATAAAGTCGCATACATTCGCTTTGCTTCTGTGTATCACAGTTTTGAAGATATCCGAGACTTCGGTGAAGAAATAGCCCGCCTGGAAAAATAAGCGGTTACATGTTTTCAATTTTTGACACTCAAATGATGCTGCGCGCCCTTGAACTGGCGAAACGCGGTATTTACACCACTGCTCCTAATCCGAATGTTGGCTGCGTGATCACTCAAGGCGATGATATCGTCGGAGAGGGATTTCATTTCCGTGCCGGAGAGCCTCATGCGGAAGTGCATGCGTTGCAGGCTGCTGGTGAGAAAGCTAGAGGCGCCACTGCTTACGTTACCCTTGAGCCTTGCTCTCACCATGGGCGAACACCACCTTGTGCTGACGCATTAGTTGCGGCGGGCGTTAGCCGCGTAATATGTTCCATGGTAGACCCGAATCCGAAAGTGGCTGGACGTGGTATAAAGCGCATGCGTGATGCAGGCATTCAGGTCGAGGTCGGTTTAATGCAGGCGCAGGCTGAAGCGCTCAACCCTGGTTTCATCAAGGTGATGAAAACCGGTCTGCCGTTCGTCCAGTTAAAGCTGGCCTCCAGTCTTGATGGTCGTACAGCGCTGGCAAATGGTCAGAGCAAGTGGATAACCGGGGCTGAAGCCCGTGCAGATGTTCAGGCGTTCCGTGCTCAGGCCAGCGCAATTCTCTCAACCAGTCAGACGGTACTGGATGATAATCCATCTCTTAACGTGCGCTGGGAAGAGCTGCCTGACGCTGTTAAAGCAGAGTATGCCCAAGATGATTTGCGTCAACCTGCACGCGTGATACTGGATACCCAAAGGAAGGTGAGTGAACATGCCCATCTTTTCTCTTTGGAAGGTGACGTTATTATAGTGACAGCTTCTCAAGCAGATTCAGACAATGATGCGTATAAAGTGCTGACTGTTGCAAAAGACTCAGGAAAGCTTGACCTGAACATTACCATGCGTGCATTGGCATCAGATGGTATCAGCCATATCTGGGTAGAAGCAGGTGCCACGCTGGCGGGTAGTTTGCTGAATGCAGGCTTAGTGGATGAGATGATCGTCTATCAAGCACCAAAACTCATGGGCATCGACAGCCGTGGTTTGGTTAACCTGAAGGGAATGACCTGCATGAACCAGGTGCCAACCTTCGAGTTGACTGACGTGACCTGCATTGGCAACGATGTGCGTCTTCGCATGCAAAAGCCGCAGTCCGAGTAAAATTTAAAGTGAATTAGTATGTTTACAGGAATTATTGAAGCGGTTGGTCACATTCAGAAAATCACCCCAAAAGGTGGAGATATTTCGCTAACCGTGGAGAGCGGCAAGCTGGACCTAGCTGATGTCAAGCTAGGTGACAGTATTGCCACGAATGGTGTGTGTCTGACCGTGGTTGCCTTGACTGGAAACGGTTATGTGGCAGATCTGTCGGGTGAAACGTTGAATCGCACTGCGTTTGCAACGTATAAAGCAGGCCAGAAAGTGAACCTGGAAAAAGCCATGCTGCCAACGACACGTTTTGGTGGTCATATGGTATCCGGCCATGTTGACAGTGTCGCGACTGTGGTTTCTCGTACCCAAACAGGGCGTGCAATTGAGTTTTGGCTTGAAGCGCCAAAGGAGCTTGCTAAATATCTGGCAGAAAAAGGCTCTGTCACTATTGATGGTATCAGTCTGACGATCAACGAGATTGATGGCAATCGATTCAAACTGACCATTGTGCCGCATACCGCACTGGAAACGACGATTGAAGATTTCGTCGTTGGACATCAGGTCAACATCGAGGTGGATGTGATTGCCCGCTACCTTGAACGATTAATGATGGGCGACCGAGCAGCGCAGCAAAGTGGTGTTGGCGGTTTGACCATGGAAAAGCTCGCCGAATCGGGCTTTTTGAGATAACTGAACCGAACAAACCGGTAAGAACAGGGACAGAGCCATGCCAATCAGCAGTGCAGAAGAGATTATCGAAGATATCCGTCAGGGCAGAATGGTTATACTGATGGACGATGAAGATCGCGAGAATGAAGGCGACCTTATCATTGCAGCAGAAAAAATTACGCCGGAAGCCATCAACTTTATGGCGACATATGGCCGTGGCCTGATTTGTCTCACCATGACTAAAGATCGTTGCCAACGCCTTGGTTTACCGCTGATGGTCAGCGATAACAACGCGCAGTTCTCTACGGCCTTCACTGTTTCGATTGAAGCGGCAGAGGGGGTAACAACGGGTATTTCTGCCGCCGATCGTGCGCGAACAGTGGAAGCAGCCGTTGCACCCAATGCAGTTGCCGCTGACTTGGTTCAGCCAGGACATATTTTCCCGTTGATGGCGCAGGATGGTGGCGTGCTGACCCGAGCGGGTCACACTGAGGCCGGTTGTGATTTGGCGCGTCTTGCTGGCTACTCCCCAGCAGGTGTGATTGTTGAAATACTTAATGAAGATGGCACCATGGCACGCCGTCCGGACCTGGAAAAGTTCGGAGAGAAGCATGGCATCAAGCTAGGTACCATCGCTGATTTGATTGAATATCGTAACAATAACGAAACCACCATTGAGCGCGTGGCAGAATGTAAACTGCCAACCGAGTATGGTGAGTTTGATCTGATCACTTACCGCGACACTATCGACAGCCAGGTGCATTATGCCCTGCGTAAAGGTGAGGTGAGCAACCAGCCAACGCTGGTGCGTGTTCACCTTCAGGATACCTTTACGGACTTACTGCACTCTGACCGATCAGCAGAGCGTAGTTGGTCATTGAGTGATGCGATGAAACGTATCAATGCTGATGGTGGAGTGCTGGTTATTCTGGGTAAAGAAGAGTCATCTTCGTCCATCATCAACAAAGTACGTACCTTCGAAGCGCAGGACAAAGGCGAGAAACCGGCAGCCGCCAAATGGCAGGGCACCAGCCGCCGTGTTGGTGTCGGCTCGCAAATCTTGGCGGATTTGGGAGTGACGGATATGCGTTTGTTATCCTCTACTAACAAGCGCTACCATGCACTATCTGGCTTTGGCCTGAAAGTGGTCGAGTACGTCGTCGACTAAACTAAAACGACGCTGACAGAGAAAACGCAGCCTATGCTGCGTTTTTTAATTTATAGCCTGTAGGATTCGACGCAAATTCCTGCCCGGATAACCGCTGGCGGCTTTGCAGAAAAGTGTGATAGAATCCCGCGGTTTCTCAATCCGGATAAATAAGTCACAGGAAGGCCCATGAAGGTAATCGAAGGTGCGTTCGCAGCACCAAATGCTCAAGTTGCTATCGTTATCTCCCGTTTCAACAGCTTCATTAACGAAAGCCTGCTGGATGGTGCTATTGATGCGCTGAAGCGTCAGGGCCAGGTAAGCGAAGACAATATCACTGTAGTACGTTGCCCAGGCGCCTACGAGCTGCCATTGGTGGCGCAACGTGTTGCTAAAAGCGGCCGTTACGACGCAATTATCGCGCTGGGATCTGTGATCCGAGGCGGTACGCCACACTTTGACTATGTGGCCGGAGAATGTAACAAAGGTCTGGCACAGGTGGCACTGGAGTTTGATACTCCTGTTGCATTCGGTGTGCTGACCGTAGACACCATTGAACAAGCCATCGAACGCGCGGGTACCAAGGCTGGTAATAAAGGGGCAGAGGCTGCACTAAGCGCGCTTGAAATGGTAAACGTACTGTCCCAAATCGAATCCTAATCGGGGGTTACTGTGAAACCAGCCGCACGGCGCAATGCGCGCCATTTTGCACTACAAGCAATTTACTCATGGCAACTGACGCAAGGTAACGTAGCTGATATCGAAGCTCAATTCCTGGCAGCAGACAACTATGAAGAAGAAGAGCATCAAGCAGAAGAACCACGTCTGCGCCAACCAGAAACTGATGTAGATTATTTCCGTGATCTGCTGGCGGGTGTCGTTCTGAACTACCAGGAAATGGACAGCAAAATGCGTCCTTACCTGTCTCGTCCAATTCAGGATCTGGATGAAATGGAACATGCACTTCTTCGTCTGGCTATGTATGAACTGTGCAAACGCGAAGACGTTCCTTACAAAGTAGTTATTAACGAAGCGATTGAGCTGGCGAAGCGTTTCGGCGCAGAAGACAGCCACAAATTCGTGAACGGTGTGCTGGATAAAGCGGTACCGACGCTGCGTAAAAAGTAATATCGAGTTAAGACTTCAAAGGCCAGCCACGCTGGCCTTTTTCTTAGGGATGGAATAATGGCCGGTAACGAATTCGACCTGATAAACCGTTACTTTAAATCGCAGCCAGTCACGCGCCGCGATGTGGACTTGGGTATTGGAGATGATGCTGCCGTCATCACTGTGCCGGAAAACTGCCAACTGGTCGTCACGACCGATACCTTGGTAGCAGGAACCCACTTTCTCCCCGATGCTGATCCTGTAAAAGTCGCGCATAAAGCGCTGGCTTCCAACTTAAGCGATCTTGCTGCCATGGGCGCTATGCCCGCATGGTGCTCTCTTGCTTTGACACTCCCTGAACCAAATGAAACTTGGCTTTCAGCGTTCTGTGAAGGCTTTTATAAGCTTGCTGAGTACTATCACGTCCAACTGGTTGGTGGTGACACGACTAAAGGCCCCCTGAGTATTACGATGACGCTTCAGGGTATTGTCCCTGCTGGTAAAGCCATTCGTCGTGATAGTGCAAAAGCGGGTGATTGGCTTTATGTGACAGGCAACCTTGGCGACAGTGCAGCGGGTCTTTCAGTCATCTTAAACGGCAATAAACCAAAGAATGACACTGAAATTACACTGCTTAACCGCCACTATTATTCTGAGCCGAGAGTTCTTGCAGGGCAGGCGCTACGTGAAATTGCTTCGTCGGCACTGGATATCTCTGATGGTCTGGTGGCGGATCTCAAGCACATCCTGAAAGCCAGCGGCGTGTCCGCGGTTATCAATGCGGAAGCTTTGCCAGTATCCGAGGAACTAATCACTTTTGTCGGTGATGAAGAAGCGGCAGCGAAAATCGCACTGACCAGTGGCGAAGAGTACGAGCTTTGTTTTACCGTACCTGAGAGTCATCGTGGTGCGGTTGATGCGGCCTTTGCGCATACCAATACTGTCGTGACCTGTATCGGTCAGATTCGACATGGTGAAGGCGTAATAGTGCAATGGCAGGATAAACCTGTCGATTGGTCCCTGAGTGGCTGGGATCATTTCTCCGAGTGATGTATGAATAATCCGAATAGTAAAGTTCGTCTTTCCAACCCTGTTCATCTCCTGGCAACAGGCTTTGGCTCTGGCCTCTCTCCCATTGTGCCGGGCACCATGGGTACGCTGGCTGCGGTGCCGTTTTATTATTTGCTTGTGAGCTTTTCTCCCCTCGCATTGGCAGTCGCTATTGTGGTTGGTTCTCTGGTGGGAATTTACCTTTGCGAACGCACCTCAAGTGATATGGGCGTGCATGATCATGGCAGTATTGTCTGGGATGAGTTTGTCGGATTTTGGATCACCATGTTTCTTGTCCCTGTGACTGACTGGCAGGTTGTTCTAGCCGGTTTTATCATTTTCAGGTTTTTCGACATGGTGAAGCCTTGGCCTATCAGTTGGCTGGATAAGAAAGTGCATGGCGGCTTTGGGATCATGCTGGATGATATTGTGGCAGGTTTGATGTCAATGGTGATACTTTGGATAGGCTACACGTACTGGCTCAGTTAGTCTGCGGCATTACGAAATAGAAAACGGCGCTGAATGCGCCGTTTTTAATATATTTTTTAGAAGTTATTCACCCAGATAACGTCGGATTTGTGCTTCAATGCCTTTACCGTCTATCTCGAGTTCTTCGTGCAATTCCTGCTGTGTGCCTTGGTGGATAAACTTATCTGGCAAACCAATTTGGAGCACTGGTTTGATTTGACGTGACTTCATCAGATACTCAAGCACACCTGAACCTGCTCCGCCGGAAATCGCATTCTCTTCGACTGTCACCAGTACATCATGAGACGTGGCAAGCTCGTCAATAAGAGCTTCGTCCAATGGTTTTACAAAGCGCATATCTGCAACGGTAGCATTCAAGTTTTCCGCCGCTTCCAGTGCATAAGGCATCATGGTACCGAAATTCAGGATAGCAATCTTTTCACCTTGACGGCGAATAACACCTTTACCGATCGATAGCGCAGTCATGACCTCTTCTACTTTGGCGCCACAGCCATTACCGCGTGGATAGCGAACGGCGCTTGGCCCCTGATGAGTGTGGCCGGTATAGAGCATCTGGCGACATTCATTTTCGTCACTCGGCGCCATGATCACCATGTTTGGAATGCAACGCATAAAGCTGAGATCGAATGCACCCTGGTGCGTTTGTCCGTCAGCCCCCACAAGGCCGCCACGGTCAATGGCGAACATGACCGGTAAGTTCATGATCGCCACATCATGGATCAATTGGTCATAACCGCGTTGTAGGAAGGTAGAGTAAATAGCAACGACAGGGTTGTAGCCACCAATCGCCATACCTGTACCTAGGGTGACAGCGTGTTGCTCCGCAATCGCGACGTCAAAGTAGCGATCCGGAAATTCTTTGGAGAATCGCACCATACCAGAGCCTTCGCGCATAGCTGGTGTTATCGCCAGAAGCTTCTCGTCTTCCATTGCCATATCACACAGCCAGTCTCCGAAGATCTTGGAGAAAGTAGGGCCTGATGATTTGGCTTTTGGAAGGGTGTTTTCAGCTGGGTTGAATTTAGGCACAGCGTGATATCCAATCGGGTCTTTCTCCGCCGGCTCGTAGCCTTTGCCTTTTTTGGTCATGACATGCAGGAACTGCGGCCCTTTAAGGTTTCGCATGTTCTTTATGGTTTTCACCAGCTCTTCAACGTCATGGCCATCAACAGGGCCAATATAGTTAAAACCCAGCTCTTCAAACAGAGTGCCCGGCACAACCATACCTTTCAGGTGCTCTTCTGCGCGGCGGACCAACTCTTTAATCGGTGGCGCACCGGACAGCACTTTCTTGCCGCCTTCGCGGATAGAGGTGTAGAAATTACCCGAAAGCAGTTGTGCCAAATGGTTGTTCAGTGCGCCGACGTTTTCTGAGATCGACATTTCGTTATCGTTCAGGATCACCAGCATATCTGCGTGTACGTCGCCAGCATGGTTCATGGCTTCGAATGCCATACCGGCAGTGATCGCGCCGTCACCAATCACACTGACGACTTTACGTTCGCGACCTTCTTTAGCTGCCGCAATCGCAAGCCCTAACGCTGCGCTGATTGAGGTTGAGCTATGGCCAACAGACAGTACGTCATATTCGCTTTCTTCCCGCCATGGGAAAGGGTGTAAGCCGTCTTTTTGACGGATAGTTGTGAGTCGCTCGCGGCGGCCGGTCAGAATCTTGTGTGGATATGCCTGATGGCCTACATCCCAGATCAGGTGATCGAAAGGGGTATTGTAGACATAGTGAAGCGCCACGGTCAGCTCAACGGCGCCAAGACCTGATGCGAAGTGGCCGCTTGAATGGCTGACGGAGTTGAGCAGATACGTTCTGAGCTCGTCGCACAACTTCGGCAGAACGTCACGTGGTAGTGTTCTGAGTTCGTCAGGTGTGTCTGCCAGCGCGAGCGTTGGGTATTTAGAAATATCGAGAGTCATATATTCGTTTTATGGCGCTATTTGTTTTAGTTCTTGCGCTCGATGATATACCGGGCGAACAGTTCTAATTGCTCTGTATTGTAGGGGATCGCCTGCAGGGCTTGTAGTGCTTCTTGGTAAAGATGCTCGGCTTTCTGCTTTGCGCCCTCCAGTCCCAGCAACGCCGGGTAGGTGCTTTTTTCCGCTTCGAGATCGGAACCTTGAGGTTTTCCAAGGGTTTCGGTGTCGCTGATGATATCTAAAATGTCATCCTGCACTTGGAAGGCAAGTCCGATAGTATTTGAAAATGTATCCAGTTCTGGGAGGTATGTTACACCTCTTTCACCCGCCGCCAATGCGCCGAGACGAACCGCACAGCGAATAAGGGCTCCGGTCTTGTGGCGGTGAATGGTTTCCAGCGCTGCTAAGTCGACTTTCTGACCTTCCGCTGCCAGATCTAATGCCTGTCCCAGACACATACCAGCAGCACCGGATGCAGATGCCAGTTCTTTCACCATTTGAATACGGTACGCGTTACCTTCCGCAGAAAGATCACCCTCTGCCAGAATGGTGAAAGCCAGTGTCTGCAGGGCATCACCCGCAAGAATGGCAATCGCTTCATCATAAGCAACATGACAAGTTGGCTGACCACGACGCAGAGCGTCATCATCCATGGCGGGTAAATCGTCATGGATAAGCGAGTAAGCGTGAATACACTCAACCGCGACTGCTGGGGTGTCCAGAGCCTCCTCTGGAGCGCCAAACAACTTACCAGTTACATACGTCAGGTAAGGGCGAACACGTTTGCCGCCGAGTAACGCACCATGCTTCATAGCCTGGATCAAAGGCTGTTTATCGTTGCCGAGGTTGTCCAGCCAACGTGAAAGCTGCACATTGCTGCGGTTTTGGTAATGAATGAGGGTGGAAGTTAAAGCAGTATCACTCATCGCGCGTGTCTTCAAATTTTTCCAAAGGGGTGTTGTCGTCTTGCGCGAGCAAGATCTCCACGCGTTGCTCGGCGTCAGAGAGTGTCTTTTGTCCCTGGCGAGCCAGAGAAATCCCGCGTTCAAATTGCTTTAGCGCCGCGTCGAGCGGTAAATCACCACTTTCAAGGCCATTAACAATCGTGTCTAACTCTTTGAGTGTTTCTTCAAAGGTCATGTTCTCAGGTTTCTTAGCAGCCATGATAAATCCAGAACGATCAGAATGGCGGAGAAGTTAACCCAGCGCCTGTTAAGGGTCAAACGCTTGAGTGAAAATCTGCGCTGCTGGGGGAGATTTTCTGGGGTTATGGACGATTGCGGCCTGAATTTTGCGTGTGTTTTCGACAGCGGCAAAAAATTGTCGTCCAATTCAATCTCGACTTCCTCTATTCAGAAGTGGACATTGAGCTTAATCTTGAGAGGAAAATCTGCATCTTGAGATGAGATGGGTATAAAATTTAAAGTACGCGCTAAATCTATCGCTACATCTGCCGTTAACGGAAGGGCAGACAGCGAATTCAGTCATACTCAAGCGGTTTAATAACCTGCAATCTCAGGTCGCTTGGGAATACGTCACTATTCTTTCTGGCTAGTAAAAATTAAGGGGATCGTTCCGTGGATCTGGCGACACTCATAGGTATTTTGGGCGCCTTTGCCTTCATCGTCATGGCGATGTTGCTTGGTGGCACCATAAGCATGTTCGTAGATGTTCCTTCAACGTTAATCGTATTTGGTGGCAGCCTGTTTGTTGTATTGATGAACTACACCATGGGCCAGTTCTTTGGTGCATTTAAAATTGCGGGAAAGGCTTTTATGTTCAAAGCAGACGACCCGGAAGACCTTATTGCCAAAATCGTAGAGATGGCAGATGCAGCACGTAAAGGTGGCTTCCTCGCCTTGGAAGAAATGGAAGTACCGAACTCCTTTATGAAGAAAGGGGTCGACATGCTGGTGGATGGTCACGATGCCGAAGTGGTGAAAATGACACTTCAGAAAGACATTGTGATGACAGACGAGAGGCACGATGCTGGCGCACAATTTTACAGTGCATTAGCAGATGTAGCCCCTGCTATGGGGATGATAGGTACACTGATCGGATTGGTAGCCATGCTTTCAAACATGGACGACCCGAAAGCGATCGGCCCTGCGATGGCGGTAGCACTTTTGACAACACTTTACGGCGCAATGCTGGCAAACATGATTGCGATTCCAATCGCCAGTAAGCTTCGCATGCGTAAAGATCAAGAGAAAATGAACCGACGTCTTATCATGGACGGTCTTTTAGCAATACAGGATGGTCAGAACCCACGTGTTATTGACGGCTACCTGAAGAACTACCTCAACGAGAAGAAACGTGCAGTTGACGTAGAGGGATAAGGAGTCGGAGATGGATGAAGAATGCAAATGTGGCCCCCCCGGACTACCAGCCTGGATGGGGACTTTCGCAGATTTGATGTCACTGCTGATGTGTTTCTTCGTACTTCTGCTTTCGTTCTCGGAAATGGATGTATTGAAGTTCAAGCAGATCGCGGGCTCGATGAAATTCGCTTTCGGTGTACAAAACCTGCTTGAGGTAAAAGACATCCCGAAAGGTACCAGTGTGATTGCACAGGAGTTCCGCCCGGGCCGTCCAGAGCCCACGCCTATTGAAGTTATCATGCAGCAAACCATCGATATGACGCAGCGTACGCTCGACTTTCAAGATGGTGAATCAGATCGTGCGGGTGGTTCACAACGCGATTCAGCAAAATTGGATGGGGGCTCTACCGCAACTGAAGCGTCCATGCAGGAGCAGGAACAGGATACAGAACAGATGTCGAGTACTGCCCAAATGGTCGTTCAAGCGCTTGAGCGTGAAGTGGAAGAAGGAGCCGTTGAGGTAGAAAACCTGGGGCAGCAACTGATTATTCGCATCCGCGAAAACGGCGCTTTTCCGGCAGGCTCAGCTTTTCTACAGCCAAAATTTCGTCCTTTAGTCCGTCAGATCGCTGATTTAGTGAAAGACGTACCGGGCGAGATCCGCGTTTCCGGCCATACCGACAACTCACCGTTGGACTCCGAGCTTTATCGCTCTAACTGGGATCTATCTGCGCAACGCGCTGTTTCTGTTGCCCAGGAAATGGAAACAGTGACAGGTTTTGACCCAATGAGAATGCGGGTTGAGGGACTCGCTGGCTCTTCACCCCGCGTGCCGAATGATACACCTGAAGGCCGGGCTCAAAACCGTCGTGTGGAGATTGCCATTATGCAAGGTAAGCCGAAAGAATCTGATGAGATTTCTACCAGTGCTCCGGTTGAGTCTATTCAAGAAAACTGAATCTTTTAAATCCCTTACAAAAGGCAGCACATTGATGCTGCCTTTTTTGTTTTTGTACTCACTTCAGTGTGGTTATTTCGAATACGTTATGCTTGAGGTATAATCCGCGCCTTTGTTAAAGCCGTAGCGAAACCTGTTATGAAATTTATCGTCAAAATTCACCCTGAGGTGATGGTCAAAAGTGAATCTGTACGGAAGCGCTTCACGAAAATTCTGGAAACTAACATCCGAAATATTCTTAAGCGAAAGTCAGACGCTATGTCGGTGTTCAACCGTCGTGATCATATCGAGGTTTCGCTAAAAGACGCGGCTGAGCGTGATATTGCATTGAGTCTATTGACCAACACACCGGGTATTCACCATGTGTTGGAAGTTGAGCAAACGCCGTTTACTGATCTGCACAACATCTATGAAATCGTATCGGCAACGGTGGCACATCAGTTGGAAGGCAAGTCTTTCTGTGTTCGTGCCAAGCGTCGTGGCAATCATGACTTCACGTCTATCGACGTAGAGCGCTACGTGGGTGGTGGTTTGAACCAAGATGTTGAATCAGCCCGTGTTCAGCTGAAAAAGCCTGACATGGTTGTACACCTGGAAGTAGACAAAGAAAACGTCAATGTGGTTCGTGAGCGCTTTAAAGGACAGGGCGGCTTCCCACTGGGTACACAGGAAGACGTGTTGAGCCTGATATCTGGCGGTTTCGACTCCGGTGTTTCCAGCTATCTGCACATCAAGCGTGGTAGCAAAGTACATTATTGTTTCTTCAATCTTGGCGGCGCAGCACACGAGATTGGCGTTCAACAAACCGCCCACTACTTGTGGGAGAAGTTTGGTTCTTCTGCCAAAGTGAAGTTCATTTCCATT
Organism: Grimontia marina; assembly: GCF_900060185.1. Taxonomy (GTDB): domain Bacteria; phylum Pseudomonadota; class Gammaproteobacteria; order Enterobacterales; family Vibrionaceae; genus Enterovibrio; species Enterovibrio marinus. The sequence continues at coordinate 75,257 of NZ_FIZY01000014.1, forward strand.
GATTTTGAACCTGTCGTCGCGGAGATCCTTGAGAAAGTCGATGACGGCCAGATGGGTGTCGTTCTTAAGCGCATGTTTGTGCGAGCAGCTTCCATGGTGGCGGAAAAATTTGGCATCCAGGCATTGGTGACTGGTGAAGCTTTAGGGCAGGTATCGAGCCAGACGCTGACCAACTTGCGTATGATCGACAATGTGTCTGACACTCTGATCCTGCGTCCTTTGATCAACTGGGACAAAGAAGACATCATCAATCTGGCTCGTGATATTGGTACTGAAGATTTCGCGAAGACCATGCCGGAATACTGTGGTGTGATTTCACGTAAGCCAACCATCAAGGCTGAGAAAGCGAAGTTAGAAGCGGAAGAAGCGAACTTTGATTTCAGCATTCTGGATAAAGTGGTTTACGACGCCCGAATCATGGATATCCGTGATATCGGCAAGCAGAGTAAAGAAAAAGCGCCAGACGTTGAACTGGTGGACGAAATTGCTAAAGGTGCCGTGGTGCTGGATATCCGTAGCCCTGAAGAAGAAGACGAAAAACCATTGGAAATTGATGGTGCGGAAGTGGTGCACATTCCATTCTTCAGACTGGCAACCAAATTCGGCGATCTAGACCAGAGCAAAACTTATTTGCTCTACTGTGATCGGGGCGTGATGAGCAGGCTGCAGGCTCTCTACCTGCAAGAAAATGGCTACGCGAATGTGAAGGTATACCGTCCGTAAGGCTGATCCGAGAAAGCGTAGCGAGAAGACTTAGAAATCAAAAAACCGACCTATCGAGGTCGGTTTTTTGGTTTGAGGTATACCCAGTGCAGGGTTAAGCGAATTTCTTTTCGTAATGGAGGTTGGGAATAATCACCATTGGTTCTACGACTTCTCGGGCTTTGTCTTTGCCTGCCAGCAAGTAAACAATCTCAATAGCAAACTCCAACGCAGTGCCCGGACCTTGGCTGGTGATCAGTTTGTGGTCGTGATCAGTGAAGACCCGACGGCTGTTCTGCTTATCTGCCGGAATATGGTCTATAAATGCTGGGTGGCAGGTTTTATAAGCGTCTGGGAACAGCTGGTTCTTCTCAATCACCAAAGCAGGCGCTGCACAGATTGCCGCTACCCATTTCTGGTCACACTGCTGCTGTTTAATCATTTCAACAACCAATGCACTTTCTCCCAAGGCTTTAGCGCCTTCGACGCCTCCCGGTACAACAATGCAGTCAAACTCTTCATCGGCAACTTTGACCAGTGGAATGTCTGCTGTCAGTTTTACACCACGTGAACACGTCAAAGTGAGCTCACCATTTTCTGCAGCACTTGCAGTGGTGACGTTAAATCCAGCACGTACCATAACGTCAATAACCGTTACGGCTTCCATTTCTTCTGTGCCTTGGGCTAGGCACACCAATACGCTAGGCGTGGTCATAGGATTGCTCCAAATTCTTGATGGCTTGATACAGCGCCCGGTTTTCAGGTACCGCTATATCGTGTGATTCTGCTCGGCTGATCAGGTAGCCGGTAATAAAGTCTATTTCCGAGTGACGTTTGAAGTGCACGTCCCGATTCATCGAAGAGTGGTTTTCTGCGGTGGCTTTCGCGACCTGTAATGCGTGTTGTAAGACGTCACCCGATGCGATGTTTAATCCTTCAGCTTGCATGACCAAAGCGATCTCTTCACTTAATGTGTTTAGCTGCTCTCGCAAGCTATCAGAAAGCAACTCGCCATTCTGACACTGACGCAGTGCAGTCATAGGATTGATCATACAATTGACGGACAGTTTCCGCCAAAGCGCGGTCTGAATATTCTTTTCCCATTGAGCACTGGGTAGAGCATGGCTGAAAACGTCAGCAAGAAAGTCACACTGTTTTCCACTGACATTCGCACCACCCAGGCGTGTTTCCCCAAGGCCAGTACGTCGTAATACCGATGGAGAGAGCTTTAAAGCGCCGTGGGAGGTCGTGGCAAGTACCAGAGGGTTTGTGTCCAGTGTTTGAAGAACAGCATCAGCTGTACCCATGCCGTTGTGCATTAAGACTACTGGGGTATCTGGATGAAGATAAGGCTGTATAAGATGGATGGCATCCAGCACCTGGAAGGCTTTGACGCAAACCAGAACACAGTCGCTTTCCTCAATGCGAGCGGATTGGTTGCAGGGAAAAATCAGTGGACTCTGATGTTCGAATCCCAGCGTGATGTCAGACTCTTCTTTGCGGGTGACAAAATGAACCTGATGCCCAGCTTCAAGTAGTTTTAAACCCCATAACGCACCGACCGCACCGGCACCGACAAGCGTAAAACGCATGCTTCATCCTTATTGTTTAACTGGCTGAAAGCATACCATTGTTGATACAAGAGCCGAACGCAGAAAAGCAAAAAGGCAGCCATTTGGCTGCCTTTCCACAACTAGCATCTATATTACAGGTGCATACCAATGCGGAAGATAACTGCGTCACCGTATCCGTCAACACTCAGTTTGTTGTAGAAGTAGCGGTAGGTTAGGCCAGTGTAAACTGATTCAGTGATGTCGTACCACAGGCTTACTCCACCATTGTGACCGATTTTACCGTACTGAAGTGCCGCGTAATCGTCGTTACGATCGAACTCGATTTCATGCCAATTTGTAACCATCATTGGCTGACCAGCGATCTCGAAGTTGTATATTGCAGTCCAACCTGCCATGTAGCCGTTGAAACCAGAAGCGTTTGTGTAGCTTTCTAGATTGCCTTCTGCATTGTACTTTTCACCAGTGTTGTCGATAGACAGGTCGTGAACACCAATAAATGGATTGAATGACCAGCCCTCACCATTCAGGCCAAGGTAACCAAAGCCCAGAACACGGTTTTGTTCGTTAGTGAATTTGTTGTCTTTAAGATCGTAAACCTGACCGTAAAGGGTCACTTCATCAACAATTTTGTAGTGAGCTGTGAACTTTGCTGCTTGGCTGCGGCTGTCTGAAGCTTGATCTAGTTTCTCATACTCATAGAAGCCGTAAACTTGACCCCAATCGAAACCTGCACCAGCTTCAGCACCGATAGTTACATGCTCATCACGAGTATTTTCAACACCACCGAACTTGTCGTCACCGTTAGTCCATTTCAGGTAGTCTGCATATACGTTTGCAAAACCGTAATGATATTCCGCTTGAGCTGGAACAGCCGCAGCTGCTGCCAGAACGCTAAGTGCTACTACTGATTTACGCATCTTGAGTTCTCTTTACACTGTCAGAAAAGAAATGGCAAAGACACCTATTGGTTGGACCTCCGCCGTAACGGGCGCCATTCTATGGGAAAGTTCAAAAAATAAAATGCAATGAAATCGCAATCATTTTCTAATTGTGATTTAGATCCCGTTGAAAAGGAATGTATTAGAGATATGTGTTTCAAAAGATGATCAGAAAGGCGGTTTAAACAGGATTTGAGATATGAATCCGCGACAATTGTCGCGGATTAAACACAGATTAGGCCGTTTTCTGCATGTCTTGCAGCTTTTTAAAGTGCTTTCTGAGCCCAACAATCATGGCAAGGCTTGGAATGACCATGATTGTGGTGAGGATGAAGAAGAAGGACCACGGATCAAGCCAGCTGATGTTGTGAGTCCATTCAAACTGTTCAATCCAGTCGACCAATGAGCCACTGAAGGACGAGAGGGTTGTCCTGCCAAGGTTGCCCAGAGACGCCAGCAAAGCATATTGGGTTGCGGAGAACGCCCTGCCTGTAAGGAAAGTCAGGAAGGATACAAAAGCAATGGTTGCAAATGCACTGGTAAAGTTATCCACGATAATGGTTGCCAGGAACAGGTTCTCATTCGGTCCAACCTGCGCCATCAGCGCAAACATCAGGTTACTGGCAGCCATAGCAATACCACCAATCAGAAGCCCTTTAACGACGCCGAAGCGAACGTTAATCGCGCTGCCAATCAAAGTGAAAACAACAGTGGCTCCCCAACCGATCAGCTTAGAGTAATAGCCAATCTGTTCATTGCTGAACCCCACTTCTTTGTAAAAGACGATCGACATACGGCCGAGGAAGGCTTCACCAATCTTGAACAAAAATACAAAGAGGAGAAGAGTGAGTGCGACTTTTACACCATTGCGTCTGAAGAATTCAGCAAAAGGTTCAACGATGGTCACTGAGAACCATACCGGAATGCTGTTCTCGCCTTGATTTAATCGCTTAGCGTAACGTGATTCAGCTTCAGCTTGCAGTTTGTCTCGTTGTGAGTCCGGCTCGCCAACAAATAGCGTAAACAGAATAAGAAGCACAATAAAACCTGCCATGCCGTAGTAAACGCCATTCCAGCCTATTGAATCAGCATTGATAAAAGCGAAATAGCCAGGAAGGCTGTAACCTGTCCACCAACCAATCACAGCCATGGCGGCAGCCTGCGGCATTTTGGACTTTTCCTGCTCACCAAAACTGTCTATACGGAATGCATCTACAGCGATATCTTGGGTGGCCGAAGCCAGCGCAATGGTGAATGCAAGAACAGAGGTTAGCCAAAGGTTAAATGAAGGGTTGGTATTGGCAATGAAAAGTGTACAGACCAACATAATGACCTGCATCAGTAAGATCCAACTGCGTCGTTGACCCAAGGTGCGGTGCAGCACGGGTAATTTTACCCGGTCAATCAGTGGCGCCCACATCCAGTTGATCGCATATACCGCGAAAATAGAACCGAATAAACCGATTGCTGTTCTGGTAAGGCCTGCGTCTTTCAGCCAGCCTGACATGTTTGAACCAATTAAAAGCAATGGAAAGCCGCTTGCGCAGCCCAACATGAAGACCCATAGGAGTCTGCGGTCAAGATAGCTATTCAGCGTCTCGCGCCAAGTTGGATGGGAAGAGGGGGACATCAGTGTACGTCCTTGTTATCTGTATAGGGTAGAACCATGCTACCGTGCTTCAAGGACGAATGCCACGTGCAAACCGGGGCAATTTTTCTTTATTGATCAGATAGCAAGCACACTCTTTGAGACGTTGGTTCACAAAACGGTTACCCCGCAATTCGTCTTCTCTGCGGGATTCGATGAGGTAGAGAAGATACCAGTAAACTGACTCGTAGTCGTCTTCTGAAGGACCGCCGGATATTGACAGTTGCCACCAATCCATAAACTGGTTTTGGCTGGAGTTTACTAAATTGTCGTAGGAGGCTTGGTGGAGAATGTAACGAATGACATCAGCAGCAAATGCCGGTGCATGTTGTCGAACATGTTCTCCGGCAAGCTCATCATTATTGGTTTCGGGATTGTCTGCAACGAGTTTTAGCATTCCCTCTTGACCTGTTACTTAATTGATAATAAGAATCTTCTCGATCAGTATAGGTTGTTGAGGAACATCACGCATGCGAGCCTCGGGGATTGTGATGGTCTTAACCTTTGCCATTTTCTCGACGGTGTTAAAACCTTCAATGACTTTGCCGAACACTGTGTAGCCGTATTTATGACTGTTACCATCCAGGTTACTGTTATTCCGTAGATTAACGTAGAATTGTCGCGTCGCAGAGTCTGGAGCCTTACGCCTCGCCATCGCAATCGTTCCACGCTCGTTACCTAGCCCATTCTTTGATTCGTTAACCACTTCACCATAGGTATTTGGACGTGGTTTGAATGACGCATCGTAACCACCTCCTTGTGCAACGAATCCAGGGATAACACGGTGAAACTGGGTGCCCACATAGCTTCCATCTTCCACATATTTGAGGAAGTTCTCTACGCTTTTAGGTGCTTTTTCTGGGTAGAGCTCTAGTTTGAAGTTACCCACGCTGGTTTCAACGCTAACCACAGGGTTTGCTGCCATAGCCTGGGCAGCAAACAAAGAGATGACAACAAGTACAGTTTTTAACACATTTTTCATTAGAAGTTCTCGTTCATAAATGTCATGAGTTGTTGGTCACGCGCAATGTCTTGCAATACGGCTTCGAGTAGGCTGTTCAGGGCCATTTCCATGTCTTCTACAGATGCGCTGGTAGAGCCTTCAGTGGTCGATTTACCAGTATAGCGCTTCACGAACTTGTTCTGACCATTATCGGCAACCAATTGGATCTGAACGTTGGTGTTCATAGTATGGGAGAAAACACTGTGCTCTACCTTCACTAAGGCATCAAGCAGATCCATGCGTAGCTTACCTTTGCTGTCAGCAACCACTTTATAGCCTTGTGAATTTAACTGACGGATAAGCGCATCTTCCAATACCACACGCACGTTTGAGGTAGCCTGAATTGGTTGTACATTTTTACGGCCATTATCCACTACGGCAACAAATTGTGCGGTACGCAGGTCGCGGCTCTCTACCGTAACCGGTTTACTTTGCGCGACTGGTACGGATGAGACTGAAGGCTGAGGCGCAATCGTCATCTGAGGTTCGCGGGGGGACGAGCAAGCAGTCAGGCCCAGTAACAGTCCGGAAACAAGCAGTAGTTTTTTCATGAGTTAACGCATCCCTTTAGAGTCAGGCTGTTTATAAGCCTCGACAATAACAAACTTACGGTCAGAAGCAATGACTTGTGCATTGCCAAAAAGACGTTTCAATTTAGCATGATAGCCGAGGTGGCGGTTCCCAATCACTACAATGCGCCCATTGGGTCCAAGAACCCGTCTGGCGTCACAAAACATTTGCCAAGCGATGTGATCCGTCACTGTGTTCAGTTGATGGAATGGTGGGTTACATAACACCAAGTCAGCACTGTTTGGCTCAAAACCATTCAAGCAGTCGTTGACTCTGCAATCGAAACGTCCCGCTGTAATACCATGTTTAAGCAGGTTAGCAGATGCTGATGCCACAGCCATGTGACTTTCGTCCACGGCAGTCACTTTGGCCTGAGGGTTACGGCGTGCAGCTTCCACTGAAAGCACCCCGTTTCCGCATCCTAGATCAATGATATGTTTGAAGTCTTCGTTACTTGGAATATGTTTGAGCATCAAGTAGGCCGCAATATCTAGACTTTCCGAAGAAAACACATTGGCATGGTTTTGCAGCGTCATTTGGTAATCAGTAACATCAAAAGACGTGGTTTCAACAGGTGCTGATCCAAGTTGCTTTTCTTTCAGACAGAAAATCAACCGTGCTTTTTTCTTGGCCAGTGAGGTGTGTGTAGTACCAATATGTTTTTCGAACAGTTTGAGCGTTGATGTGTGAATATCTTTCGTTTTTGCGCCTGCGATAACTTGCACACCTATTCGCGAGTATTGCGATATTTGCTGGAGTTGCCAAACCAAAAAACGTGTGTATTTCGGAAGCTTCATCACAATGATATCAGCATCGTTCGGCAATGGTTCTAGCGATGAAATAAAATTCACACTGTTCAGGTTATTTTTACTGAGGTTCGCATCAGCACTGATTTGGGCGAGATGTGAATCGCTGGCAGCGGTAACGTGGTACCCTTTTTCTGCAGCCCAACAGCTTATTGCGCCAAAACCATCGTTTAGCACGAGAAGATGGCTACCTGCTGGCAGTTCGGCCTGTTCCAGTTGTTCAATCAAGTATTCATCAGCCGCATCCCATGCTTGCAGAGTGTCGTTTTTCTGGATGGGGTAACGGCGTAAAGAAAATGCCTTACCGGAAATGTCTAATGTTGTCTTCATGAGAGGTATCGGCGAAGTGCTTGTGAGAATAGAGTATATTGTCGCAAATAATATACCGAAAACGGCGCAATATGCAGGTTGTGTTGGGATTTATTTGTATTGACTGACTCATGGAAAAAGTGCCAACGCTAAACCATGAATTTCTGCAGTTGATTGAGATTCAGAACCAACCCAGTGCATTCAGCCCGTTACGTTTAAAGCCAGAGGGAACAATGAAAGTTCAGCATAGAATTGAGGAAAAACTCAATACCGCTTTTTCACCGGTGCATTTGGATGTGAAAAACGAAAGTTACATGCATAACGTACCGGAAGGGGCAGAAAGCCACTTTAAAGTCACCGTTGTCAGTGAACAGTTTGAAGGAAAACGCCTTATCGCAAGGCACCGTGCGGTAAACCAGGCTCTGAGTGAAGAATTGCAAAATGATATCCATGCACTTGCAATTCATACTTATACTGAAGGGGAGTGGCGTGAAATAAATGAGCAGGCTCCGGTCTCTCCGCCATGTCACGGTGGCTCTGTTTTAGATACCGAGTAGTGATTGACAATGGGCTGTTTTAAACAGCCTTTTTAGCGCAGTAAGGAAAATCACTACTGGATATCAGTCGTAAAGCTTGGGACCAAAACCGTCCTGAAATGTGAGCAGATGTTAAAAAATCTGAGTGTATTAGCGTGTCCGAGATGACGACAGGTCTACGTGATAGATGTTATTTCTCTAACAACTAATCTACATCACGTTTGCACCATAAGTTGTGCACCTGCTCATACTTATCGCTTACAATTGAGCATAGTTTGTTCAGTTGCTGAAAATTCAGGGTGTATCACGGTGATTGCCGTGGAATAGCGACTTTGGTTGATGATAGAATCCACCGCTTGAAAACTGACCCCATGCCTCGAATTGTTGCGGGTTGGTGATGAGGAAGTTGCGAAGGTGAGCGGATGAATCGCTCAGCCAGACAGTGGAAAGTCGTGTATTAAACTGCGCAATAACAGAATTTTTTCCCGTTAATGTAGTGCAAGTGCGTATGATTACAATAAAAAAGGGTTTGGATATCCCAATTGCCGGGACTCCAGCTCAGGTGATAAATGATGGCCCTGCCATCAAAAAAGTCGCCTTGCTTGGCGAAGAGTACGTTGGCATGCGTCCAACGATGCATGTTCGTGTTGGGGATGTAGTGAAAAAAGGTCAGGTTCTTTTTGAAGACAAGAAGAACCAAGGCGTTAAATTTACTGCTCCTGCAGCGGGTACTGTGGTTGAAGTTAACCGCGGTGCAAAACGTGTTCTTCAGTCTGTTGTCATCGAAGTAGAAGGCAACGAGCAAGTCACTTTCAACAAATACGAAGCCTCCGACATCGCAGGCCTGGATCGTCAAGTGGTTGTAGACCAACTTGTTGAGTCAGGTGTGTGGACGGCGCTCCGTACCCGCCCATTCAGCAAAACACCAGCGGTTGACGCAAGTCCTGCAGCTGTTTTTGTTACAGCGATGGACTCAAACCCTCTGGCTGCAAACGCAGAGCTGATCATTAATGAACAGCAAGAAGCGTTTGTAGCAGGTCTGGACGTGCTTTCACGCCTGACCGACGGTAAGGTGTTTGTGTGTAAAGGCGAATCCAGCCTGCCGCGTAGCAACCAAGCCAATGTGGAAGAGCAAGTGTTTAATGGTCCTCACCCAGCAGGTCTGGTTGGTACCCACATTCACTTCTTGCGTCCTGTTGGTATGGACGTGCAGGTTTGGCACCTGAACTATCAAGACGTTATCGCTTTCGGTAAGCTTTTCCTCACTGGTGAAGTTTATACAGATCGCGTCGTTTCTCTGGCAGGTCCGGTTGTTAACAATCCTCGTCTCATCCGCACGCAAATCGGTGCTTCTATCTCAGACATCACTGACAATGAGTTGATGCCTGGTGAAATCCGTCTCATTTCTGGCTCCGTACTAAGTGGTACGAACGCTGGTGGTGTTCACGGTTACCTCGGTCGCTATCACCTTCAGGTGAGCGCGCTTCGTGAAGGTCGTGAAAAAGAACTGTTTGGCTGGATTACTCCAGGTAAGAACAAGTTCTCCGTTACCCGCGCATATTTAAGCCAGTTCTTTAAAGGCCAGCTGTTCAACATGACCACTACCACAAACGGTAGTGAGCGCTCTATGGTGCCAATCGGTAACTACGAGCGTGTGATGCCTCTGGACATCGAGCCGACTCTGCTGCTGCGTGATATCTGTGCAGGTGACCTGGACAGCATGTCTCAGCTGGGCGCACTGGAACTGGATCCTGAAGATCTTGCTCTGTGTACTTTTGTTTGCCCTGGCAAGTACGATTTTGGCCCTATGCTCCGCGAGTGCCTGGATCAAATTGAGAAGGAAGGGTAAGCGATGAGCCTGAAGAATTTTCTTGAAGATATCGAGCATCACTTCGAGCCGGGTGGTAAACACGAGAAGTGGTTTGCGCTGTACGAAGCAGTAGCGACTGTTCTTTACACCCCAGGCCTAGTGACCAAACGCGGTGCGCACGTTCGTGACAGCATCGACTTGAAGCGCATCATGATCATGGTGTGGCTTGCTGTGTTCCCTGCCATGTTCTTTGGCATGTACAACGCTGGTAACCAAGCCATCATGGCACTGAACTCTATGTACGGTGCAGAACAACTGGCAGCAGTTGTTGGCGGTAACTGGCACTACTGGCTGACAGAAATGTTGGGCGGTACGCTGACACCAGATGCAGGCTGGGGCAGTAAAATGGTACTGGGTGCCACTTACTTCCTGCCTATCTACGCAACGGTATTTATCGTGGGCGGCTTCTGGGAAGTCCTGTTCTGTATGGTGCGCAAGCACGAAGTCAACGAAGGTTTCTTCGTAACTTCTATTCTGTTTGCACTGATCGTTCCGCCAACACTTCCTCTGTGGCAAGCAGCACTGGGCATTACCTTTGGTGTTGTTGTAGCAAAAGAAATTTTCGGTGGTACCGGTCGTAACTTCCTGAACCCTGCACTGGCTGGCCGTGCGTTCCTGTTCTTTGCATACCCTGCACAGATTTCAGGTGACCTGGTTTGGACTGCGGCTGATGGTTACTCAGGTGCGACTGCGCTGAGCCAATGGGCTCAAGGTGGTCAAGGCGCGCTGGTTAACAACATCACTGGTCAAGCGACCTCTTGGATGGATGCATTCATTGGTAACATCCCAGGCTCAATCGGTGAAGTGTCAACGCTGGCAATCTTCATTGGTGGTGCAATGATCGTTGCGATGCGAATCGCATCTTGGCGCATCATTCTGGGTACCATGATTGGTCTTGTTGCTACAGCGACTCTGTTCAACATCATCGGCTCTGATACTAATCCAATGTTCAGCATGCCATGGCATTGGCACCTGGTTCTGGGTGGCTTCGCGTTCGGTATGATGTTCATGGCAACTGACCCAGTTTCCGCGTCGTTTACCAACAAAGCGAAATGGTGGTACGGCATCCTGATCGGTGCGATGGCAGTGATGATTCGTGTGGTTAACCCAGCGTACCCAGAAGGTATGATGCTGGCTATCCTGTTCGCGAACCTGTTTGCGCCGCTGTTCGACAACCTGGTGATCCAGGGCAACATCAAACGGAGACTGGCTCGTGTCAAGCAATAACGATAGCATTAAAAAAACGCTGACCGTAGTTATCGCACTGAGCCTCGTGTGTTCAGTTGTGGTATCGTTTGCGGCCGTTTCTCTGCGTCCTCTGCAAGAGAAAAATGCCGTGCTGGACGTACAGCGCAACATCCTTTCTGTTGCTGGTATCGATGCGAACGGCAACATCACTGGAACCTTCGACAAGTTCATCGAACCACGTCTGGTTGACCTGAAAACAGGTGACCTTGTAGGTACCGTTGAAGAAGCGAAGGCTTTTGACCAACGCATTGCAGCGTCTGACCCTTCTCAGTCAGTCAAACTGACTGCAGACAAAGATATCGCCAAGATTGGCCGCCTGTCTGACATCGCCAAGGTTTACTTGGTAAAAGATGGCGCGGGTCAAACTGAACGTCTGATCCTGCCAGTACACGGCAGTGGTCTATGGGGCATGATGTATGCTTTTGTTGCACTGGACACAGATGGCAAGACCGTTTCTGACATCGCTTACTACCAGCACGGTGAAACTCCGGGTCTGGGGGGCGAAGTTGAAAACCCTCGCTGGCGTGCACAGTTCGAAGGCAAACTGCTGTTTGATGACAAAGGCATGCCTGCGCTGAAAGTTGTTAAAGGCGGTGCTCAACCTGGAGATGTCTACGGTGTAGACGGTCTGTCAGGTGCGACTCTGACTTCAAACGGTGTACAGCACACCTTTGACTTCTGGTTTGGTGACAACGGCTTTGGCCCATTTCTGAAGAAAGTTCAACAGGGAGAGCTGATCAATGGCTGATTCTAAAGAACTGAAAAAGAATCTTTGGTCTCCGGTACTAGACAACAACCCAATTGCCCTTCAGGTACTGGGTGTGTGTTCTGCACTGGCAGTTACCACCAAGCTGGAAACGGCGTTTGTAATGACCATTGCGGTAGTATTCGTAACGGCATTCTCGAACCTGTTCGTCTCGCTTATTCGCAACCACATTCCAAACTCTGTACGTATCATCGTTCAGATGGCGATCATCGCATCGCTGGTAATCGTGGTAGACCAGATCCTGAAAGCATATGTTTACGACATCTCTAAGCAGCTGTCTGTATTTGTTGGCCTGATCATCACCAACTGTATCGTTATGGGTCGTGCAGAAGCGTACGCGATGAAGTCGCCGCCACTGCCATCATTCATCGATGGTATCGGTAACGGTCTGGGTTATGGTTTCGTACTGATCTCTGTTGGTTTCTTCCGCGAACTGCTGGGCTCAGGCAAGCTGTTCGGCGTATCAATCCTGCCTCTGACCTCAGAAGGCGGTTGGTACCAGCCAAACGGTCTGATGCTTCTGGCCCCATCAGCGTTCTTCCTGATCGGCTTCCTGATCTGGGTTGTGCGTTACTTCAAACCTGAACAAGTAGAAGCGAAGGAGTAAGGACGTAATGGAACATTACATTAGCCTGCTGGTTCGTTCGATTTTCATCGAAAACCTGGCACTGTCTTTCTTCCTGGGTATGTGTACTTTCCTGGCAGTATCCAAGAAAGTAAAAACCTCTTTCGGTCTAGGTGTTGCGGTAATCGTAGTACTGTCTGTGGCCGTTCCGGTTAACAACCTGATTTACAACCTGGTACTGAAAAACGGTGCGATTGTTGAAGGCGTGGATCTTAGCTTCCTGAACTTCATCACTTTCATCGGCGTTATCGCGGCACTGGTACAGATCCTGGAAATGGTTCTGGACCGCTTCTTCCCGCCGCTATACAACGCACTGGGTATCTTCCTGCCGCTGATCACAGTGAACTGTGCAATCTTCGGTGGTGTATCTTTCATGGTTCAACGTGACTACAACTTCATGGAGTCTGTGGTTTACGGTTTCGGCTCTGGTGTGGGCTGGATGCTGGCGATTGTTGCGCTGGCAGGTATCCGTGAAAAGATGAAGTACTCTGACGTACCACCTGCACTTCGTGGTCTGGGTATTACCTTTATCACTGTAGGTCTGATGGCGTTAGGCTTTATGTCTTTCTCCGGTGTTCAACTGTAAGTCGGGTAAACCGCGAATTAAGGAATAGTCAATGGACATTATTCTTGGTGTAGTGATGTTTACTCTAATCGTACTGGCTCTGGTACTGGTGATTCTGTTCGCCAAGTCCAAGCTGGTACCATCAGGTGACATCACGATCGCTGTAAACGGCGATCCAAGCCTTGCAATCACCACGCAACCAGGCGGTAAGCTTCTGAGCGCGCTGGCGGGTGCAGGTGTATTCGTATCTTCAGCTTGTGGTGGTGGTGGTTCATGTGGCCAGTGCCGCGTGAAAGTGAAATCAGGTGGTGGTGATATTCTGCCAACTGAACTTGACCACATCAGCAAGGGTGAAGCACGTGAAGGTGAGCGTCTGGCCTGTCAGGTAGCAATGAAAACTGACATGGACATCGAGCTCCCTGAAGAAATCTTCGGCGTGAAGAAGTGGGAATGTTCTGTTATCTCTAACGATAACAAAGCAACCTTCATCAAAGAGCTGAAGCTACAAATTCCAGACGGCGAGTCAGTACCGTTCCGTGCGGGTGGTTACATCCAGATCGAAGCGCCTGCTCACCACGTTAAGTACGCAGATTACGATATTCCAGAAGAATACCGTGGAGACTGGGAGAAGTTTAACCTGTTCCGTTACGAGTCCAAGGTTAATGAAGAAACCATTCGTGCGTACTCAATGGCGAACTACCCAGAAGAGTTTGGCATCATCATGCTGAACGTGCGTATTGCGACGCCACCACCTAACAACCCAGACGTACCACCAGGCATCATGTCTTCGTACATCTGGTCATTGAAGGAAGGTGACAAGTGTACGATCTCTGGTCCGTTTGGTGAGTTCTTCGCGAAAGACACTGATGCAGAAATGGTATTTGTGGGCGGTGGTGCAGGTATGGCACCAATGCGTTCACACATCTTCGACCAGCTTAAGCGTTTGAAGTCTAGCCGTAAGATGTCTTTCTGGTATGGTGCGCGCTCTAAGCGTGAAATGTTCTACGTAGAAGATTTCGACGGATTGGCAGCAGAAAACGAAAACTTCGTTTGGCACTGTGCACTGTCTGATCCTATGCCAGAAGATAACTGGGATGGCTACACTGGCTTCATCCACAACGTGCTGTTCGAGAACTATCTTAAAGATCACGAAGCGCCAGAAGATTGTGAGTACTACATGTGTGGTCCTCCAATGATGAACGCCGCCGTGATCGGCATGCTGAAAGACTTGGGTGTTGAAGACGAGAACATCCTACTGGATGACTTCGGTGGCTAATCGCCCCGCTGTCTGAAGGAGATAATGGCTGGCCTTAGGGTCAGCCATTTTGCATCTAATCAGACAGAATCATTGTTTTCTGAATGGCTTTTCAAGCTCACCAAAGTCGAAAGTGATTCTTTCTGATCCCCTTATAATCAACTGGATGATGTAATGAAAAAATTCCTGTTGTCTGCCGGTCTAATGATTAGCGCACTGCTGGTTTTGACTGGATGCGAACAAGCACCTCAGCAAACACACCTGACAGGTTCCACCATGGGAACCTATTACTCGGTGAAATACGTTTCTGACTCAGATCTGCCGGCTTCTAGCGATATTCAGGCGGAAATTGATGCGCGTCTGGAGTTGGTGAATGACCAAATGTCCACTTACCGCAAAGACTCAGAGTTGAGTCTGTTTAACCAGCAAAAAGGTAGTGAACCATTTACTGTGTCGAAAGATACGGCAAAAGTGGTGACGGAAGCGATTCGTCTGAACATACTGTCCGACGGAGCATTGGATGTCACCGTTGGACCGCTGGTTAACCTTTGGGGGTTTGGTCCTGAAGGACGTCCTGATCGTGTTCCAACAGAAGCGCTGATCGAAGAGCGCCGTGCGATGACAGGGATAGATTTCCTGACTGTGGATGGCAATAACTTGATCAAAACAAATCCAGATTTGTATGTCGATCTGTCATCGATTGCCAAAGGTTTTGGCGTGGATGTGATTGCTGACTACTTAGCTTCACTGGGAATCGAAAACTACCTGGTGGAGATCGGTGGTGAGCTTCAACTGAATGGTAAGAATGCTGAAGGGCAACCATGGCGAATTGCCATTGAAAAGCCAACTTCTGATCAACAAACCGTTCAGGAAATCATTGCACCGGGCGATATGGCTATCGCTACATCAGGTGACTATAGAAACTATTTTGAAGAAAATGGTGTTCGCTACTCGCACACTATCAACCCGGCAACAGCCAAGCCAATCAACCACCGTTTGGTGTCTGTAACGGTACTTGATAAGTCTTGTATGACAGCGGATGGTCTATCTACGGCCTTTATGGTGATGGGCCCAGATGCGGCGCTTGCATTAGCGAACCAGGAAAATATTCCTGCATTTTTCATCTTAAAGACGGATAGTGGATTTAACGAAGTCGCATCGGATGCGTTCAAACCATATCTAACACGTTAAAGGTAATAAGATGTCTGTGTATCTGATAACCTTCGCGGTATTCATTCTGGTGATTACTGGTATGTCTATTGGCTTCATTATTCAGCGCAAAACGATCAGCGGAAGCTGTGGTGGTTTGGGCGCAGTGGGTATCGAGAAAGAATGTGATTGCCCAGAACCATGTGACGCGCGTAAGAAGCGAGAAGCTCGGGCAGCGAAGACTGAAGAGTGGAAAAAGAACCAAATCATCTAAATTTAAAAAACCGCCGAGAGGCGGTTTTTTTATGACATATGCAAACTCAGGCTCCTCTTTTCTTTGATAGGTATTGTGAATTGTCAGATTGACACATGGTCACATTACTGTGTATATAAACAGTGTTTGGTTTGGGCGAATGAGTTTATGAGAAAGATAATCCACGTCGACATGGATTGTTTTTACGCGGCAGTAGAGATGCGGGATAACCCGGCACTGCGTGACATCCCTCTTGCTATTGGCGGTTCTGAAAAGCGCCGAGGGGTGATCTCGACCTGTAATTATATTGCCCGTAAATATGGCGTTCGCTCTGCCATGGCGACGGGCCATGCCTTGAAACTTTGTCCGAATCTCACTGTGATTCGAGGGGACATGAACAAATACAAAAGTGTTTCCCATCAAATCCGTTCAATCTTCGAGCGCTACACCAACAAGATTGAGCCCCTTTCTCTTGATGAGGCATATCTGGATGTTAGTCAATGCTCACTTTTTCGTGGTTCTGCGACCATGATTGCTGAGGATATCCGGCGTGCTATTCGTGATGAACTTGGCTTGACTGCATCGGCGGGGATTGCACCGGTAAAATTCGTGGCTAAGGTCGCCTCTGATCTCAATAAACCCGATGGCATGTATGTCGTCACACCTGATGAGGTCGATGACTTCGTAAAAACGTTAGCACTGGAGAAAATTCCCGGTGTTGGAAAGGTTACCTTGGGAAAACTTCATGAGATGGGACTGTATAAAGGCGAAGACGTGCAGCAATTTGATAAGAATGCTTTGCTCAAACGGTTTGGAAAGTTTGGTCTGTCTTTATGGAAGCGTTGCCATGGCATTGATGAACGTAGTGTGGAAACAGAGCGTGTCAGAAAGTCAGTAGGTGTTGAGCGAACCTTGCCAGAGGACATCCAAACCGAAGCAGAATGCCTCGATGTTATGGCCTCACTGTTTGAAGAGATGGAAACAAGGCTTAAGCGTGTCTCGCCCAATATGGAAATTGTTCGTCAGGGTGTGAAACTCAAATTTTCAGACTTCCAGCAAACCACCGTGGAGCATCGCCAGTGGCGTTATGACAATGCGATGTTCCCTGAGTTATTACGCGAAGCATTAGCGCGTCAGCAAGGAAGGGGGGTGCGGCTGATTGGCTTATCTGTTGGTTTGAAATCTGAAGAGAAGAACCAGCCTTCGCAACTCAGCTTCGAGTGGTAATGGTTTGGAAGGAGCCATGAATTGAAAAGAGCGCCAATTGGCGCTCTTTCTCTTTGGATTAAGCTTTTTCAGGGATGGCTTTCAACATTCCCACCATTTGCTCCCAGAAAAGCCCCACGGTAGCAATTTCCACTTTTTCATCCGGTGAGTGCGGGAACTTGATAGTCGGGCCGAAGGAGATCATATCCATGTTTGGATACGGCTCCTTGAATAGGCCACATTCAAGACCGGCGTGAATCACCATGATGTCAGGAGCACGACCATAGATGTCTTCATAGGTTTTTCTGAAAACATGCATGATTTCTGATTCTGGGTCCGGCTTCCAACCCGGGTACGCGCCAGAGAAGGTCACTTTGGCTCCAGCCAGCTCACCGGTGGATTTCAACATGCTTTCTACATAGCTGCGGCCACTGTCTGCCAATGAGCGGATCAGGCAGAGTAGGGTCATCTTGTCGTCTTCAGTCGTAATCACGCCAAGGTTAAGCGAGGTTTCAACTACACCGGGAATGTCGTCGCTCATGCGAATCACGCCGTTTGGACAGGCATTGATGGTGGCGATAATACGGCTTTGTACCGAAGGCTTCAGAGCTTGCTCGGAGAGCTCGGCATCCAGAACCGATAGTGCGATGGAGGTCTCTACAGCGCCCAGTTCTTCCTTCAGCAGAGATTCAAAATGATTGAAGAGGTTCGCCAGCTTCTCTTCGTTGGCTGCTGGGACAGCAACATCTGCAAAAGCTTCGCGTGGGATGGCATTGCGAAGTGTACCGCCGCGGACTGAAAGTAGGCGAAGACCCAATTCGTTCGCGTGACCAGCTAGAAAACGGCCCAACAACTTGTTGGCATTTGCACGGCCGGTGTGAATATCAACACCGGAGTGGCCGCCTTTCAGGCCTTTAATCTGAAGCGTTTTACCGACGTAGCCGCCGCCTAGAGTCTCGCGCTCCAAAGAGAATGCTATGGAGGCATCTACACCGCCTGCGCAACCCATGTAGATTTCGCCTTCTTGCTCAGAGTCGGTATTCAGGAGGATCTCACCTTCCAACCAACCTGCCTTCAGACCAAACGCGCCAGTCATACCCGCTTCTTCATCAATGGTCAGCAGAACTTCCAGTGGGCCATGTTCAATGTCTTTAGACGCCAGAACCGCAAGACATGTCGCCATGCCCATACCGTTGTCTGCACCCAGAGTGGTGCCATCGGCGGTAACCCATTCCCCGTCAATGTAAGGACGGATAGGATCGGTCGTGAAATCATGGTCCGTGTTTTCGTTTTTCTGCGGCACCATATCGATATGTGCCTGAAGCACTACACCTTTGCGGTTTTCCATACCCGCTGTGGCTGGCTTTCTTATGATCACGTTGCCGATATCATCTCGGGTAACAGAAAGGCCTTCACTGGTAGCCCAGTCAACAATGTACTGTGCCAGTTGCTCTTCATGCTTGGATGGGTGAGGGATGGAACAGATCTTATCGAAAAACTGCCACACAGGTTGTGGCGATAGTTGGCTGATTTCTGACACAGGCTTTCTCCAGAAAACTAGGAATAAAAAGGCATTTCGCAAAGCCAAGATGGCTTCTATACCCAAATAACATACCATTTCCATATGCAAAAACGGCACGCCACTGGGGCATGCCGTCAAACTAACAGAATTTGTAACGTAAAAGTATGCTTTGTTAAAAGCATATCTCTGAATGGCGAGTGAAAGCTTACATCTTGAACTGACCGATTGCACTCTTGAGCTGAACGCCGACGGCTGACAGAGCAAGACTCTGTTCCGTCAGGTCTCGGCTTTGTTCAACGGTTTCGCGCCCTTTACTGACAAGGTTGTTCAGGTTGATGTTGATCTCTTCTGTTGCTGCGGCCGTCTGGTTGCATGCAGATGCAATAGATTGTGTAACGTCTGTGATGTCCCTAACTTTAGCGTCTATGGCTGTTAAGGCTTGTAGGGTTAGTTGGTTGTGTTCGGCTGTAGCCTCAGAAAGGGTCTGCGTTTTGCCTAGCTCAGCATTGAGGGATGAAGCACGGGTTTGCAGCGAGGTAATGATGGTTTCAATTTCATCTGTGCTTTGTTGGGTACGAATAGCCAAGGTGCGGACTTCATCAGCCACTACCGCAAAGCCCCGTCCTTGATCGCCAGCGCGTGCAGCTTCAATAGCAGCATTCAGCGCAAGTAGATTGGTTTGTTCAGCGATGGCACGAATAACATCTAGCACCTGACCCACATTCTTTGAGTCATCTGAAAGCATATTCGCTTCGTTAGAAGCGCTCTGAATACTATTAACCATCCCTTGCATCTGGTGGTGCATATCGTTGACAACTTTTTGACCTTGATGGCATTCATTTGTAGCAAGTTGCGCTTCCTGCGCAGCATGTGCGGCTGAAGAAGCCATTTCTTGATTACTGGCCAGCAGTTCATTGACGGCGGCGGAAATGCTGTCGATTTCTGCACTTTGCTGATTTGCCAGTCTTTCGGAACTTTCAGATAAACGAGCCATTTCATCCGCTGATTTGGCGAGCGTGTCAGACACTGGATTTATATCTCCGACTATGCCACGAATTTGTTCGATGAAACGGTTGAAGAAGCGGGCTATCTGACTGAGTTCGTCTCGACCGGAAGAAGGTAGTCTGTTTGATAGATCTCCCTGACCACTCGATATATCTTCCAGTGCTTTGGCCGTATTGACGCTTGGTGCAACGATAGATTGTCCGATAATTGCGCTGATAAAAAGAACTATTCCAAAAATCACTGTCATACACGCAATCAGAAATGTAATCCCGCTGGCAAAATTAGATTTTACGTCATCCACATATATGCCTGTGCCCAGAATCCAGCCCCAGGGCTGAAAAAGCTTCACATAAGAACTCTTTTGAACAGGGACGTCAGAATCCGGCTTACTCCAAAAATAGTCAACAAAACCACCTCCTGAACGTTTGGCTGTTGATGCCATTTCAACGAACAGACGATTCCCCGCCTTGTCTTCAAATTGACTAAGATCTTTACCATTTAACTCAGGCTTAATAGGGTGTAAGACCATTGCAGGCTGACTGTCATTAATCCAAAAGTAGTTGCCCTGGTCATATCGGAGAGCCGCAATCGCATCAAGAGCGGCCTGCTTGGCTTCTTGTTCCGTTATATCGCCATTTTTATAGCGGTTGTAATGGTATTCAATTAGTGAATGGCCGCTTTCCACAAGTACTTTGGTTTCATCCTTTTTATACTCCATTAAGGCTTGGTAGTTTTGACTGGCGAATAGATAAATTGGGATTACCATGGCGCTTAGAATAATCGCGACAAGTATGAAAACCCTCTGGCGGATTTTGATATTACGAATAGCGTTGACAAGCATCAGAGTACATTCCTATGTTGTGACTGAAGGAGCTACAGCATCAACTGCAGTTTGTCCGTGGTTCGCTTTTCAGCTGGGTTTAGAGCAGCCTATATGAGCGAGTCCTATCTTGTGGTGTCTTAATTATAGTTACACTGTCTACTTTTTCAGCATGACGTTTGGTATTCAAGCAATTATGGTGAAATAGCTAGATGTCTTAACATTTTTCTCTATAACATTTGAAACTGTGTGTAATTAAATTACATCAACTAAAGGGTTTTCAGGTAAAGAGTGATCTATGTCGCTTTATTGGTTGTAATAAAGTAACGAAAAAGCTATTATCCCGCTGTCCCTTGGATTGGGCTCTTTGCCCGGGACATGGCCATGCGCTTTCATTTGTTTATGGATAAGCCCGAAATGTATTCGTCTCCACGGAACCGAGCTTTTAACGAAGCTGCATTCTTTTCGAATTTTTTTGAGGTAATAAGCTGATGAAAGGTAGTTCAGCGTGTCAATACTGGAATCGCGGTTCTGTATACACCACTAATTTTCGCTATCCGGCGATGTTCGGGTACAGCCGTAAGTAAGTTTACTTGTTCCCCCTGAGGACCGAGGTCCTCAACTGTAATACCCCGCTCTAACAGATACTTTGTTTCCGTAGTTTGGGAACGCCATTTTTATCTGGCGCCACTTTTAAAGTGGCGTTTTTTTTACCTATCAATTGGTGAATCATTGAGCAGATCTCATTCTGTTCAGCCACTTCTTTATATAACTCTCAGATTTCAACACAGTACATTTATTAAGCAGCGTTTCCTTCTAACATAATATGTACAGACCCTAGGGTCGCGAACTGTCGTTTAATTCGCCAGCAATCAAGATTTTCAAGTGGTTATTCACGCTGGAAATTTTGTGATGTGGCGGGTAATATGCGCGTCAAATTTTCACGCAAACGTTTTCCACAAACGTTTGCGTGAAAATTTTCCAAATTCTTACTTTCCAAGGAACAGAAAGCCATGCTTGAGCGTCTTTTTAAACTGAAAGAGCAAGGTACAGATATCAAAACCGAGGTTATTGCAGGACTGACTACCTTCCTGACAATGGCTTACATCATTTTCGTAAACCCAGCGATTCTATCTGAAACAGGTATGGATCGTGGTGCAGTCTTTGTTGCAACCTGTTTAGCGGCGGCAATTGGCTGTTTCATCATGGGCTTGGTTGCAAACTATCCTGTGGCCCAGGCGCCAGGTATGGGTTTGAATGCATTCTTTACCTACACTGTTGTGTTCCAGATGGGTTACTCATGGCAGGTGGCATTGGCCGCAGTATTCCTGTCGGGTGTATGTTTTATTGCGTTAAGCCTGTTCAAAGTGCGTGAGTGGATTATCCACTCAATTCCGCTTTCACTGCGCACCGGTATCTCTGCGGGTATCGGTATGTTTCTGGCGCTGATTGCATTGCAAAACTCCGGCATTGTTGTTGACCATCCAGCAACGCTGGTTTCAATGGGCGATTTGTCTGCTTTTGGTCCTGCGATGGCAGCATTGGGTTTTTTCTTGACTATTGGCCTAGTTAACCGCGGCATCAAAGGTGCAGTAATGATTGCGATTCTTATCGTGACTGCATTGGGTGTGTTGTTCGGCGAAATCCAATATGGCGGCATCATGTCTGCACCACCAAGCATTGCTCCAACTTTTATGCAGCTTGATTTTGCCGGTGCGATGGAAGTCGGTCTGATTTCTATCGTGTTTGCTTTCCTTTTCGTTGACTTGTTTGATACAGCGGGCACCTTGGTAGGTGTTGCGCAAAAAGCAGAGCTACTGGATAAAGATGGAAAACTGCCACGTCTGAACCGTGCGCTGTTGGCTGACAGTACCGCGACTACTGTGGGTGCGGTTCTGGGTACATCGAATACTACGTCATATATTGAAAGTGTGTCAGGGGTTGCTGCAGGTGGGCGTACCGGTCTGACTGCAGTGACTGTGGGTATCATGTTCCTGCTTGCGTTGTTCTTCTCTCCATTGGCAGGTATGGTTCCGGCTTATGCAACTGCGGGTGCATTATTTTACGTCGCTATCCTTATGATGTCGGGCCTGGTGGGCGTTAACTGGCGTGATTTGACGGAGGCGGCACCTGTTGTGGTTGTGTGTTTGCTGATGCCGTTGACCTATTCAATTGCTCACGGTATCGGTCTGGGCTTTATCTCTTACTGTGCTATCAAAGCATTCAGCGGTAAAGGACGTGATGTGCCTATCAGTATTTGGGTTCTTGCTGCCCTGTTCTTGCTGAAATTCGTTATGTAAGACACAATACGCCGCAATCGTTTGACTGAGTTAAATTGGCGTCTAACGCCTGAGGTTTTCTAAATGAGCAACAAGTTTTTTATCACCTGGGACAACATGCAAATGTACACCCGTCAACTGGCTGAAAAACTGCTACCTGCAGATCAATGGAAAGGCATTATCGCGGTAAGCCGCGGTGGTCTGGTTCCTTCAGCGATTTTGGCGCGTGAACTGGGTATTCGCCATGTGGATACAGTTTGCATTTCTAGCTACGACCACGATCACCAGCGTGATATGCGTGTTCTGAAGAAAGCAGACGGCGACGGCGAAGGCTTCCTGGTAGTGGACGATCTGGTTGATACTGGCGGTACTGCAGAAGTCATTCGTGAAATGTATCCGAAAGCGAAATTCGTGACTGTTTGTGCGAAGCCGGCAGGTAAACATCTGGTAGATGACTATGTGGTAGACATCCCTCAGGATTGCTGGATTGAGCAACCTTGGGACATGGGCGTAACTTTCGTTGAGCCAATCTCAAAGCGTTAATTGCTAAAGAACTTGAAAAGCCCCTTTATGGGGCTTTTTTTATGTCCAAATTTAGGCGTCTATCATTCAGGTGAGGTCATGGTTTTCAGTTTGTTTGGGTATACAATAGTGTCAGTTCAGATACCTAAACAGGGAGAGGTTCCGTGAGCGAAACCGAATCCGAAAACCTTTCAGTAAAACTCTTCAAACAACACAAGCATGCCAAGGAAACCTCGACCATTGTTGGGTCGGTCAACCAATCGGCAAATTGTGTTCACAACACTTTAGATGGAGACAGCAATAACAGCTGGTACCGTACGCTGCGTCGCCCTCAGTGGATTTGGCAAGGTATTGATCCCATTGAGATGGAAGCAACTTTGGCGCGTATTGCGGGCTCTGATAATAACCGCACCAGTGAAACGCTATTGGATACGGTTGTGGGTTATCGACCTGGAAACTGGTCCTATGAATGGACGCAGGAGGGCATGAAGCATCAGAAGCTTGCGCAAGAGAGCGAAGAGCGGGGAAACAAAACTGATGCTGCGGAGCATTGGCTACATGCCTGTACCCATTTCAGTATTGCTGCCTACCCCCATTTAAAAGGCGATCCTCTTTCTTTGCAGGCTGAAGTGTTGGCCAACAAGGCTTTCCACTCTGCAATTGAAAAATCCCAATACAAAATCAAAAACATCATCACTAAGGTTGATGGTAAACCGCTCGAAGGTTTCCTGTACCTTCCCCATACCAATGAGCCTTTACCTACTGTGATCGTCAGTGGTGGTTTGGATACATTGCAGACTGACTTATGGCGTCTGTTCGAAACCTACTTTGCACCTGCGAATATCGCCATGCTGACTTTGGATATGCCGTCTGTTGGTCGTAGCTGTCATTGGCCCCTGAGCGAGGATACCAGCAAGTTGCATCAGGCGATGCTGAGTGAGCTCACTTCAGTACCTTGGGTTGACCATCATCGTGTCGGCTGTATGGGCGTACGTTTTGGCGGTAATGCTGCAGTTCGTATGGCGTTTGTGGAAGAGAATCGTATCAAGTCTTGCGTATCCATTGGTGGGGTATTGCACGCCTTACTGAGTGATATGCAGCGCCTTAGACAGATCTCACCGATGCATCTAGATACTATCGCTTCCCGAATGGGGAAAGTGCAGGCGTCAACATCGTTTTTGACTCAGTTGCAAGCGCTATCGCTAAAAAATCAAGGACTGCTATCCGGCCGAAAAACCAAAGTGCCGGTATTGGCGTTAAGCCTGGAAGGTGACCCAGTTTGCCCAGAAACGGATAATCAACTTGCTGCACTCTACAGTTTTGGTGGCAAGGCGAAGACGCTACCCAATAGATCACTTCTTGATGGATATCACAGAATAATGAATGATGCTGTGAAATGGTTTAGCGATACATTGTGATATAGATCTTCTTAACGGCGTGGAGCATTCATTAAATGCTCAAAGCAATGCTCGATGGGACGATATATTGATCGTAGCGTGTTATACAAGCATTACCTGCTGGTAAAAATACACATAATAAAAATAGGGGATTCGCGCTAAACAGCCCCTTTTTTGCCGGTACGCGGTAGTGTTGAAACGGAACTTTTCTCGTCTTATGGGAGCTTGCTATGACCGATGAAACAAAAACGCTTTCACATGGGCGCCTGCTGACGCGTTTTGCGCAGTTGGGGCCTTACTTACGCCAAAATAAATGCTCGGAAGAAGGTTATTTCTTTGATTGCCTTTCTGCTTGCGTGAATGCCAAAAAATCACCGGAATGCCGTGAGTTTTGGGGCTGGTGGATGGAAATCTCACCAAAAGAGGGTGGGTTTGAGTACGCTTATACTTTCGGTAAATTCGATACCGAGGGCGCGTGGAAGGCGGAGAATGTACCAAATAAGTCTTCTACCGAAGTAAAAGCCTCGCTTGATGCGTTTTATTCAAAAATAACTGAATTTGTCGAAGGCGAATTGGGATTGGAAATCAGTGCCAAGCCTTCACTGAAAGAGCCTAAGCTGGGTTCTGCAGCCTAAACCTCTCCTTTTGATGAATTATGTGATTGAGTTGCTTTAATCACTTGTTATCTTGGTCTGGGATTGATAAAAGAAGGGCTTAATTGCTTTTATGTTGTCAATATCATGTCAGGCCAAGAAAACGTTTCATCTGTCTATTCTGGTGCTGGCGATACTTCTGATCGCCAGACCATTGTCGTCAAACTCGGTACCAGCGTACTGACCGGTGGCTCCAAGAAAATCGACCGCGCACACCTTGTTGAATTGGTACGTCAATGCGCCATGCTTATCCGTCAGGGACACAAAGTCATTGTTGTCACTTCTGGTGCGATTGCTGCGGGTCGTGAACACCTCAATTATCCCGAACTTGCGCCGACTATTGCTAATAAGCAAATGCTGGCTGCGGTAGGTCAAAGCCGCCTTATCCAGGAATGGGAAAGCATGTTTGCCATTTATGGCATTAACATTGGTCAAATGCTGCTGACCCGCGCTGATTTGGATGACCGCGAGCGTTACCTCAATGCACGTGACATGCTGCAAGCACTGCTGGCAAATAACATTGTGCCTGTTGTGAATGAAAACGATGCGGTCGCGACGGCAGAAATCAAAGTCGGTGACAACGATAACCTGTCAGCACTGGTCGCGATTTTGGCTGAAGCAGACAAGCTTTTATTGCTGACTGACCAACCGGGTCTATTCACTGCTGATCCACGCAGCAATCCTGATGCAGAGCTTATCCGCGAAGTACATACCATCGATGAGACCCTGCACAAACTGGCTGGCGGCAGTGTCAGTGGGTTAGGTACAGGTGGTATGGCAACCAAACTGCAGGCAGCAGATGTCGCCCGCCGTGCAGGTATTGAAGTGACGATCGCAGCAGGCAGCCGTCCGGAAGTGATTCAACATTTAGTGGATGGCAAAGAAGCCGGTACGCGCTTCCTTCCATTGGAGTCACCTTTGGAAAGCCGCAAGCGTTGGATTCTGGCTGGGCCTCCTCCTGCGGGGAACATCATTATTGACGACGGTGCTGCGAAAGCAGTGGTTGAGCGTCACAGCAGCCTGTTATCAAAAGGTATTACTGGCGTAGAAGGTCACTTTGACCGCGGTTCAGTAGCACGCATCTGCGACCAGAAAGGTAAGCAGTTGGCACGCGGTATTTGTCGCTACTCAAGCAAAGATCTCAGCGCGATTGCGGGTCGACACAGCCAGGATATTCAAGATATTCTGGGGTACGCTCACGGCGCGGTCGCAGTGCATTGCGACGACTTGGTCGTTATCGATTAATCAGACTGTGGCAGAAGCCGCGGTTATTCAGGAAGAGCAATAGAGGCTGAAATGAGTCTTCAACAAATGGGACGTGCAGCGAAAGACGCTGCTTACGCACTGGCAACGGCACCAACAGCGCAAAAGAATAAAGCGCTGGCAGTCATTGCTGACGAATTGGAAGCGAACGCAGCAACTATCCTTGCTGCCAATGCAAAAGACATCGATGCGGGACGCGAAGCGGGTTTGCCCGACGCGATGCTGGATCGTCTTTTGCTGAACGAAGCGCGTCTGGCGGGTATTGCTGCTGACGTTCGCAACGTGATTTCGCTGTCTGATCCCGTCGGCAGCGAGATTGACTGCAAAGTGCTGGAAAACGGCATGACACTGAGCCGTCGCCGCGAACCCATTGGCGTGATTGGCGTGATCTATGAAGCGCGCCCGAACGTGACCATTGATATCGCTTCTTTGTGTCTGAAAACCGGCAATGCCAGCATTTTGCGTGGTGGTCGTGAAACCTTCCATTCAAACGTTGAGTTGGTGAAAGTGATTCAGACCGCGCTGGAAAAAGCTGATTTGCCAGCCGCATCTGTGCAGTACATTGAAAAGCCAGATCGCGAACTTGTGGGTGAGCTGCTTCGCCTAGACGAGTATGTTGACATGATCATCCCTCGCGGCGGCGCGGGACTTCACAAGATGTGCAAAGAAAACAGCACGATTCCTGTGATCATTGGCGGCTTCGGCATCAGCCATCTGTTCGTGGATAAAACTGCTGATCTCGAGCGCTCGCTGGATGTGATCATTAATTCCAAGGTTCAACGTCCTTCTGCGTGTAATGCGCTGGATACCTTACTGGTACACGAAGCGGTTGCCGCTGAGGTGCTGCAAAAACTGACGCCATTGTTCAATGACAACAAGCTGAAAATCGTTGCTGATAAAGCGTCGCTACCATTGCTGGACGGCGTTACAGATCTGCAGGAAGTAGCGGACGGTGATTTCGATACCGAATGGCTGAGTTACACGCTGGGTGTGGCTGTCGTCGCCGATGTGCATGCAGCGCTCAAACATATGCGTGACCACAATGCGAGCCACTCAGATGCGATCCTGACTAACGACCTGGCAGCAGCAGAAGCCTTTATCAATGGCGCAGGTTCTGCGGCGGTATACGTGAATGCGTCTACTCGCTTCACAGACGGCGCACAGTTCGGTCTGGGTGCAGAGGTTGCGGTATCTACTCAGAAACTGCACGCACGCGGTCCTATGGGCTTGGAAGAGCTCACCACCTACAAGTGGGTCGGTAAAGCAGACTACCTGCCACGCGCTTAACCTGCGCACCGAGTGAATCTTGAAAGGCACGCGAAAGCGTGCCTTTTTCTTTTCTGCCAATCTCTTTGAAGGTAATCTCTCGCCAACCTTCACGATTGAAAAAGACCGCCATGGATTACACCACGCTTTCCCGCATCAGCCTGAAAAACCTCACTGTGATGCATGTGCTCTTGATGACGCACAGCGTGACACAAACGGCAGAGATCCTTTGCGTGACGCAATCAAGTGTCAGTAAGGCATTGGGGCAGCTTAAATCCGATCTGAATGACGAACTCTTTTTCCGTCGTGGCAACCAACTGATGCCGACGCAATACGCGCTCAGCATTGGTCCTGCTATCCATAATGTGCTTTCCAATATCAGCGGTATCTTTGAGCAGGGTGAATTCGCACCGGAGAGGTTTGGCGGCAGTCTGTCACTCGCCATGCGGGAAAGTACGTTTGAACTTTTCGCGCCCACGCTATGTGATATTTCCCAAAAACTGGGTGCCAGTGCGCAGCTCAGTATTTCCACCAAGGAGCAATTCAGTTTCGAAGCGCTGCTCAGTGGGAAACTGGATTTTCTCGTACTTCCTCACGATGTCAGTCAGCCACCGACGCTCAGTAAGAGCCTTGTCTGGCAGACGATTCTGGAGGATGAAATGGTGTGTTTGATGAACCCAAACCATCCGTTGGCTGATGTGGAGTTAGACATTGATGGCTACCTGAGTTGTCGCCATATCAACGTGATAGATAAAGATTTGTCAGAGCCGTATTTCGAACAAACCCTGACCCAGCACCATGGTGCGCGCCAGATAGCCATGCGCGTGGCGGACTTTGGGTCGGCTGCATCTACCTGTCACCACTCAAACTACCTGTTTACCTGCTCTAAACGTTGGGCGGAAACTGCGTTGCAGGCAAAAGGGCTGGTGGCGAAACCCCTGCCGTTTGATTATGGGCAGGTGGCATACAGTCTGGTGTGGAATACGGTGAGCCTGAACAATCCAGCGTGTCGTTGGCTTCATAGTCAGCTTCTTGCCAAAAGCTAAACGCCAGCCCAAATTGGATGGTGAGTTAGGTATAAATGGTCGGTTTCAGCATCGGCCGCTGAATGTGGGCGAACAGCAAGTCGTGAAAGCGATCCATTTCCGCTTCACTGCATTTTTCCCACTCTAATGCCTGACCCATCACGCCATGGTGCTGAAAGGCATTGAGGCGAATTTGAACCGATTCCGGCAGTTTATTGAGAAACGCGCCGACGGCATCCACTTCCGTATCCAAGTCACTTTTCCCCGGAATATGAAGTAAACGCACTTCGTGCAGTTTTCCCATCTCAGCCAGCAAGTCGATAGTCTCAATGACGCGGTGTTTATCGCGGCCAATGAGCCAACGGTGCGTCTCGGATTGCCAAGATTTTAAATCAATCATTGCGCCATCAAGGTAAGGGGCAACACGCTCCCAACCCGCGCGAGACAAAGAACCGTTGCTGTCGATAAAGCATGTCAGGTGTGACAACGCAGGGTCCGCTTTTACCGCTTTGAACAGCTCGATAATGAACGGCAGTTGCAGCGTGGCTTCACCGCCTGACACGGTAATGCCGTTCAGGAAAAAGTGGTGTTGGCGAACCAAGGCCAGCATGTCGTCCAAGCTGTAGCTGACAATTTTTGGATTGGACTTGTGAGGGCACACGTCGATGCAAAGATCGCAGTGGGTACACGTTGCCTCATCCCAAACCACTTTGCCTTCAGCATTGAATGACAGGGCTTCAGCAGGGCAGGGCGCTACACAATCGCCGCAATCGGTGCAGTGATTGATGGTATGCGGGTTGTGGCAGGTAATGCAGTCGAAATTACAGCCCTGCAAAAAGATGACCAGGCGGTTGCCCGGTCCGTCAACACAAGAGAATGTCAGGATACGGCTGACCAATGCGTTTGTCTTACTCGGTTTCACTGACATTCTCCGGCGGCATTGCTTTCTATCGCTTATTTGTAAACAGGCGTGGTCTCGAAGCTCACAACACGTGGTGCGCGGTCAAGAATACCTGTGTTGCAAGCTGCTTCTGCGCCCAGCCACGTGGTGTTCTTACGAGAACCTTCATCGTCGTATTTCGCAATGTCAGACAGTTTGATCATGTAACCCGTTACGCGCACCAGATCGTTTGACGCAACGTTCGCGGTGAACTCACGGTAGCCCATGTTGATTGCACCTTTACATAGGTTGAACATGGCTTCTGGGTTTGATTTTACTGTCTCGTCGATGGTCAGAATGTCACTGATACCCGAGGTGTAGTATTTGTGGTGACCAGCGGTTGCGTGCACGTAAGTCACTGGGTCTGGTTCAGTACCGTAAGGGATACGAACGCCCGGGGTTACGTCTTTATCGATGCTGATGCCACCTTGTGAGTGCAGTACCGCTTTACCGTTCAGGCCGTACTTCACAGGGCTCGCTTCAACAATCTCAGCCAGTTTTCCAGAGATTGCGTGGCCCAGTTCGTTTGCCGCGATGTCGTGACCGTACTTCAGTGACTGACCGTCTTTTTCCATCAGGATGTTGACGGCTTCCGCCATGCCGTAAATACCGAACATCGGCGCGAAACGGCCTTCTTCAATCAGCCCCTCTGTTGCCAGGAAGTGTTTGAAGTAGTTTGAAGATTCGTGCAGGAAGCTGCTGCGAACGTCCATCAGTTCAACCATCAGCTTGCTGTAGGTTGGCAACACTTCGTTCAGGAAGTCTTCTGCACTTTCCGCTTTCTCAGCAGCGTGCTTCAGGTTCATGCGCACTAGCGTGTTAGAACCGCCAGCCAGTGGCAGCGAGTTGTAGCAGCTCACGATACCGAAACGCTTGTCACCGTATGCCGCAGCGTGCATTGGGTAGTTCGCGATGTGTGGCTTGCTGCACTCAACAATGTTTGAGGTCGCTTGGCGCAGCAGGTCGTCAGAAGTCACCGCTGGGTCGTACATGAATGTCAGGTTCGGTGCGATTTGCTTCAGCTCAGCATCGACGCGCAGGATAGTGCGACAGATGATGTTGTCTGCTGGGCCGATGTTCGCGTGCATGAATGCGTCTGGCAGGGTGCGGTCCAGCATGATCCAGAAACGCTTAATTTTTTGGTAGATCTCTTCGTCTGACAGGTCGCCCACGTAAGGCATCAGCATGTCATCCAGTTGACCCACGTAAACAGGGATGTTGGTCACTGACGGTACGTGGTGGTAGATGATGTTCAGCATGTTAAGCGCATCATCCAGGTTCTCTGCTGGAGACAGCTCAAGGTACTCAGAACCCTGAGACAGGAACTTTGCGTAGTCTGGCAGCACGTAGCGAGGTTTGAACGGTGCGTGACCTTCAAACATGTCACAGATAACGCCGTCTTTCATCGCCTGCTCGATATCGTCCGAGATATCCATGTAAGGCAGGCTTGCTTCTGCTTCCAACGCCAGCCATTGGTTTTTCTGCTTTGGCGACAGGGTTGGGTTGTTGATGATTTGGTAGAAACGTTCTTGAAGTTCTGTCAGTTGCTTGCTCATGGAAAAGACCCTACTTTAATTTGGGTTTATACTAAGCGCGAATCCGGCTTGCCACTATTGAACTATCAAGAAGCGTGTTTTTCCAAAATGGAAATCCATGTTGTGGATGGAATTGACGTTTCAAAGGGTTGAAGGGGAGGGATCTGGGCCTGTACTCAGCGTAACTCAAAAATGTCGGGTGGACGACACTTGTTGCCAAGTGCCGTCTCCCTAAGAACCGTACGTGCAACTTTCACTGCATACGGCTCAAGCCTCCACAAAGGCATCGTTTGATACCCAGCAACTTATAACGCAGCCAGAGCAGGATCATTCCAAGTGTTGCGAACTAGCCTTTTGGACTTTCTCTTTGCCAAATATTCTTGGCATTCAGGGTCAAAAGGTGTTGCTGCACTTCGGATTTTTACATGTCTCTCGATAGGCACTTTGGCTATTTGGAAGAGATTGAACTGGCAATCCATACCTGAGATCTTCTGCCAACCGTGAAATTGCCA
>NZ_FIZY01000015.1 GCF_900060185.1 Grimontia marina
AACGAGGGAGTGTACGACTGTACATGACCGAGTGAGGGAGCAAAGTAACGCCGCTAGCGTGCTTTATAGCCAGCGGGATAAAGCCACAGAATTTGCTTGGCGACCATAGCGTTATGGACCCACCTGATTCCATGCCGAACTCAGTAGTGAAACGTAACAGCGCCGATGGTAGTGTGGGGTCTCCCCATGTGAGAGTAGGACATCGCCAGGCTTCCAATTTAAGTTAACGTTGTGAACGAACGTTAATTTGAGTGGAGCGGTAGTTCAGTTGGTTAGAATACCGGCCTGTCACGCCGGGGGTCGCGGGTTCGAGTCCCGTCCGCTCCGCCACTTCTTAAAGAAACCTCAGCAGAAATGCTGAGGTTTTTTGCTATTTGTCATACTCAAATAAGACACTCAATTTACATACTCAATATCTGTCTTAAGTTCAAAATACAAGCCTGACCAAAATTAATGAGTGGGCATTGGTTAATAAGTTGATATGTCGAAAATCCACATCTAATGTATTGAAATGCATACACTGAGTGTTCATTGTTTATTACTCTTACTTTTATTTATGCAACGGATGGAGTATTGGTCTGAAGTTTTTATTATTGAGACTTTTTTTATATAACATCGCGGTATTATCAGTTTATCTAACAGGGATAAAGGAATCACCAGATGGATGATTTAGCAGCTTTACTTCAAATGACTCTGCTTTGTAGCGCTATTGCAGCTTTGGTTGCAGGGCCGGCAGTTATCGCATTACTGGTATTTAATAAGTACAAGCAGAAAAATCTTGCTGAAGAATTATAATTTTGCATGAAATCTGTTCATTTGGTTTAGCTTTCCCCAACCATTACTGGCTATTTGATTGAGAACCATTAGAATAACGCGCGTACAGGGGTGTAGCTCCAATTGGCAGAGCAGCGGATTCCAAATCCGCGTGTTGGGGGTTCGAATCCCTCCACCCCTGCCAAATTCGAAGCCTCAGCAGAGATGCTGGGGCTTTTTCATATATGGCATTTGTCTCTGCGAGCCAATTGTTGGGAGCTGGGGCGCCAGTCCGATCGAATCCCACCACCCTTGCCAAAATCGAAGCTTCAGCAGAAATGCTGGGGCTTTTTCGTATCTACTGTTCCCCCATTCAGTTCAGCATTTGAATTGGCTAAAAGATCGCCTTAGCGAATAGGTTCTTTACGGCGTATCATGTCAGCTTGGTTTTTTCGATAGCATGGGTTTGAACGCCATGAATCAAGCGGCTTTACTCTTCTATATTGCGATTGGAGGTGCATTTGGTGCCTGTTCTCGCTACCTGATCTCCGAGCTATGCGCAGTGATGCTAGGGCGCGGGTTTCCTTATGGTACTTTGATGGTTAATGTCGTGGGCTCATTTATGATGGGGCTACTCGTTGCCGCCTTGGAGCAAGAAGTCTTTTCTCCAGGTCCTTGGCGCCACCTTATCGGACTTGGCTTCCTTGGTGCGCTCACTACCTTTTCCACGTTTTCTATGGATAACGTTTTGCTGCTTCAACAGGGTGAGTGGTTCAAAATGGGCCTGAATGTTGTGCTTAATGTCGTTGTCTGTATTTTTGCAGCTTGGGCAGGCTTTCAGTTGTTAATGCGCGGTTAATCACTTTGAGTGGTTGAGATAACGGAAAGCATTCCCTATACTCGTTCGCTGATACTTGTCGGAGTGCCATTTGGCTGAGACTGCGAAAGCAGGATCCGTTGAACCTGATCAGGCTAATACCTGCGAAGGGAACAAGAGAACAACAATAGTGGTGTTCAGGGATAGCCATATCCATAATTGTCGCCACACCTCTTGCTCAGCAAATCCGGCAAGCATTTATTCCCAAAAATATATTGGAGTAATGCTATGTCGAACCGTAAACAAGCCAGAAACGAAGCAAAAGCCTTTATCGACAACCTGTCGGTACAACCCTTTCCTAACTCTCTTAAAGTTCATGTAGAAGGCTCCCGTCCAGATATCCGGGTGGGCATGCGTGAAATCTCCCTAGCACCAAGCCTCATTGGTGGCACTAAAGATAAACCCCAGTTTGAAGAAAATGAGCCAGTTCGTGTTTATGACACCTCGGGTGTGTATACCGATCCAGACTACGAAATTGACATCTATGCGGGTCTGCCAAAGCTGCGTGAGCGCTGGATAGAGGAACGTAGCGATACTCAACTCCTTGAGGGGGTGACGTCAGACTTTGCAAAGACACGTTTGGATGATGACACGCTGGATGAGCTTCGTTTTGGTAACCTACCGTCTGTGCGTCGAGCTAAAAGTGGGCAGTGTGTTACCCAGCTACACTATGCACGTCAGGGTATCATCACGCCTGAAATGGAATACATCGCGATTCGTGAAAACATGGGTCGCCAGCAATATGCAGATGAGCAACTGAACCGTCAGCATCCGGGTCAGAACTTTGGTGCTAACCTGCCAAAAGAAATTACGCCGGAATTTGTTCGCAAAGAAGTGGCGGAAGGCCGCGCGATCATCCCTTCCAATATTAACCACCCTGAATCTGAGCCAATGATCATTGGCCGCAATTTTCTGGTGAAAGTGAACGCTAATATCGGTAACTCATCAGTCACCTCATCGATTGAAGAAGAAACCGAGAAGTTGGTGTGGTCGACCCGCTGGGGTGCAGATACTGTCATGGATTTGTCGACCGGTCGAAACATCCATGAAACTCGCGAGTGGATCCTGAGAAACAGCCCTGTGCCAATCGGTACTGTTCCTATGTATCAGGCACTTGAGAAGGTAAACGGTATCGCTGAAAACCTGACGTGGGAAGTGATGCGCGACACTCTTATTGAGCAGGCAGAGCAGGGTGTTGATTACTTCACTATCCACGCTGGCGTACTGCTTCGTTATGTACCAATGACAGCTAAACGTGTCACTGGCATTGTCTCCCGAGGTGGCTCCATCATCGCCAAGTGGTGTCTGGCGCACCATCAGGAAAGTTTTCTCTACACTCACTTCCGCGAGATTTGTGAAATCTGTGCGAAGTATGACGTGGCATTGTCGCTGGGCGATGGTCTGCGTCCGGGATCTATTGCCGATGCTAACGACGAAGCTCAATTCTCAGAACTTCGTACTCTTGGTGAGTTGACCAAGGTTGCTTGGGAGTACGACGTTCAGGTGATGATTGAAGGCCCAGGCCATGTGCCAATGCACATGATCAAAGAAAACATGGAAGAGCAGTTAGAGCATTGCCATGAAGCACCTTTCTACACGCTTGGACCTTTGACGACAGACGTTGCTCCGGGCTATGACCACATCACTTCCGGTATTGGTGCGGCGATGATCGGCTGGTTTGGCTGTGCCATGCTTTGCTACGTGACACCAAAAGAACATTTAGGGCTTCCGAATAAAGATGACGTGAAAGTCGGCCTGATTACCTACAAGCTTTGTGCTCATGCGGCTGATTTGGCGAAAGGACACCCTGGGGCTCAGGTACGTGACAATGCCCTGTCTAAAGCGCGCTTCGAATTCCGTTGGGAAGATCAGTTCAACCTGGCGCTCGACCCAGATACTGCGCGCGCTTATCACGATGAAACTCTCCCACAGGAGTCAGGCAAAGTGGCGCATTTCTGCTCCATGTGTGGCCCTAAATTCTGCTCAATGAAAATCAGTCATGAAGTTCGCGCTTTTGCAAAAGAAGAAAGCACAAAAGGCCTTGAGCTAGGCGAAGGCATTGAAGTGAAAATGCTGGAAGATCCACTTGAAGGCATGAAGCAAAAATCGGCGGAATTTCTCGCTAAAGGCAGCGAACTCTACCACCAGAAAGCGTAGGGGGTGCTATGAACACCTCTCCCGTGTTTCCAAGGATGGACGGGGGCATAGGCCCTCTCTATCCGGTGGTGGATGATATTGCCCTGTTGAAGCGATTGCTGGCGTTTGGCGTGCGTACAGTGCAGCTTAGGGTTAAAGACGCCAACCATCCTAATCTTGATGCCATGATCAAAGAGGCTGTCGCTTGCGGCCGCCTCTGTCAGGCTCAGGTATTTATCAACGATCACTGGGAAAAGGCTCTCGATGCAGGCGCATATGGAATTCATCTGGGTCAGGACGATTTGAAATCGGCTGATCTGGATGCGATAGCCCGTGCCGGTATTCGCCTTGGAGTGTCCACCCGAACGTCTGATGAACTGGATTTAGCCTTGTCTCTTAACCCGAGCTATTTAGCTATCGGCCATATTTTCCCAACACCAACCAAACAGATGCCGACGCCTCCCCAGGGCGTAGCGCAGTTGTCGAAGCATTTAGCGACAGTAGCAGGGAAACTACCGACAGTGGCTATTGGTGGTATTGATCTCGCTAAAGCCCCAGAAGTTTGGCAAAGCGGCGTGAATGCGATTGCTGTTGTCCGGGCGGTCACCCAGTCCTGTGACTTGGCGGCAACGCTTCAATCGTTCGCTGAGGTGCTGACAGAGGAGGCAAGAAATGAGCGTATCGTCGTCGAACAAAGCTAGTCTGTCAGACAATGAATTTGACCGTTACAGTCGCCAAATCATGTTGGATAACTGGGGCGAAGAGGCGCAACTGAAACTTTCCCAAGCCAAAGTACTGATAGTGGGATGTGGTGGTCTTGGAACTGCGGCTTCGCAGTATTTGGCCGGGGCAGGAGTCGGACAGTTAGTGCTGGCTGATGGCGATGTGCTGGAGCGTTCAAACTTGCCGAGGCAAATTGCTTATCGCGAAAAGGACCAGGGTAAAGGTAAGGCGAAAGCGCTGAGTGAACAACTCAACGCGTTGAATAGCCTAATCCAATGTCGCCCTGTCATTCGTCAGCTTGATGGAATGGCGTTGGAGCTTGAAGCTTCCCTTGCTGATATCGTGCTTGATTGCAGCGACAACATGGCAACCAGGCAGGCGGTGAATGCCGCCTGTGTGAAACTGGGCAAACCGTTGATTGCTGGTGCAGGTATTGGTTGGCAAGGTCAACTGATGACTTTCGATTTCAGAACCTCTTCCTCGCCTTGTTATCACTGTCTATTCCCCTCCCATCACGACCCTCAATCGAGGAGTTGCCAGAGTGCAGGTGTCGTGGGGCCAGTAGTGGGCATTATCGGAAACTTTCAGGCTTTAGAAGCACTTAAGCTACTGATTGGAGAA
Organism: Grimontia marina; assembly: GCF_900060185.1. Classification (GTDB taxonomy): domain Bacteria; phylum Pseudomonadota; class Gammaproteobacteria; order Enterobacterales; family Vibrionaceae; genus Enterovibrio; species Enterovibrio marinus. Next base: position 5,111 of record NZ_FIZY01000015.1, read on the forward strand.
AGGCTGTCACCTAACTTCTTTCAATTTGATGGACAGTCATTTTCGCTCAAAAAGATACTGGTTGCTCGCGATCCTGAGTGTGCCATTTGTCAGCCTCGCGCACTTCTAAATAAGGAGATCTCACATGCAGATCTGGCTTAATGATGAAGCCTACTCGCCAAAAACTGCCAGCGATTTGCTGGCATTGGTGAGCGAATTATCTCTGCCTGAACAGTCGGTGGCGATAGCTCTGAACGGTGAAATTATCCCCCGTAGCCAGTGGCAATCTACACCACTGACTGAGGGTGTTCAGGTCGCTATGTTTCAGGCCATTGCCGGAGGTTAACCATGTTGAAAATTGCAGATAAAACATTTTCCTCTCGCCTGTTTACCGGAACAGGAAAGTTCTCAAGCACCCAGGTTATGGCAGAAAGTATTGTCGAAAGTGGCTCCGAGTTAGTTACCATGGCGCTAAAACGTGTCGATGTCCAAAAGCGTGATGATGACATTCTGGCGCCACTGATTGCGTCGGGTATGAATCTGTTACCTAACACGTCGGGTGCAAAAACCGCGAAAGAAGCCATTTTTGCGGCAAGACTTGCCCGTGAGGCACTGGGAACGAACTGGCTGAAGCTCGAAATTCATCCTGATCCCAAATACCTGATGCCTGACCCGATTGAAACCTTGAAAGCGGCTGAAGCACTGGTCAAAGAGGGGTTTGTGGTGCTGCCATATTGCCATGCCGATCCTGTGCTTTGTAAGCATCTGGAAGAAGCTGGTTGTGCGGCCGTGATGCCGCTCGGTGCACCCATTGGCAGCAACAAAGGCCTTGCGTCGCGAGACTTTCTCGACATCATCATCGATCAGGCCAAAGTGCCAGTGGTGGTAGATGCTGGGATAGGCGCCCCTTCCCATGCTGCTGAAGCGATGGAAAAAGGTGCAGATGCTGTGCTGGTGAATACAGCCATTGCTGCGGCAGCTGACCCTGTCGCAATGGCTAAGGCCTTCAAGTTAGCCGTAGAAGCAGGACGCATGGCGTATGAGTCAGGCTTAGCAGGTCAGGTAAAACAAGCTGTCGCTTCCAGCCCACTCACCGCTTTTCTTGATGAGCTGGCGTGACGGGAGGAGATATGGCTTTTTCTGATCATTGGCAGACGCTCGATTGGGACGATATCCGTCTCTCGATTTACAGCAAAACGGAAGTGGATGTTCAGCGGGCACTGGCTAAGCCAAAGCGGAATTTGGAGGACTTCAAAGCGTTGATCTCGCCGGCTGCGGAGCCCTTCCTTGAAGCGATGGCGCAGCAAGCTGCCGCACTGACACGCCGTCGATTCGGCTATACGGTCAATTTCTACGTGCCGCTTTATCTGTCGAACCTTTGCGCCAATGCTTGTACCTATTGTGGTTTTTCAATGGAAAACCGTATCAAGCGACGTACCCTGTCATTGGATGACATTGAGCGAGAGTGCGAAGCGATTAAAGCAATGAACTTCGACAGCATCCTTTTGGTGACGGGTGAGCATCAAACCAAAGTGGGGATGGACTACTTTCGAACCTCAGTGCCTGTCATTAAGCAGCATTTCAGCTATCTCGCCATGGAGGTACAACCCATGGAAACGAAAGACTATGCTGAGCTTAAAGGTCTGGGTCTGGATGCAGTGATGGTCTATCAGGAAACCTATAATCGCTCGACCTATGCCGAACATCATCTACGTGGCAACAAGACAGATTTTGCTTTCCGTCTTGATACCCCTGACAGGCTTGCCCAGGCAGGGATCGACAAGATTGGCATTGGTGCTTTGATTGGACTGGATGAGTGGCGAACTGATTGCTTCTTTGTCGCCAGTCACCTTGAGTACATGGAGCGAACTTACTGGCGAAGCCGTTACTCGATTTCATTTCCAAGGCTCCGTCCTTGTGAGGGGGCGGTACAGCCAAAGTCAGTGATGACGGACCGGCAACTGGTTCAGCTAATATGTGCCTATAGGTTGCTTAACTCTGAAGTGGAGCTTTCTCTATCGACCCGAGAGTCACCTGAATTTCGGGATAAGGTGCTGCCGCTTGGGATCACTTCGATGTCAGCAGCCTCGAAAACCCAGCCTGGCGGGTACGCCGATGATGAGCCTGAGCTGGAGCAGTTTTCGGTCTCTGACGAGCGCAGTGCGAGTGCCGTTGCGACCGCTGTGAAAGCGGCGGGTTTTGAAGTGGTGTGGAAGGACTGGGAGCAGGGATATTCTGGATAACAAACAGAGTTATTGTATAAACAAAGAGCGCCAATCGGCGCTCTTCTCTTTGGTGTTTAACCATCTAGCGTGAAAGGGCGGCAGTTGCTCGCTCAAGCCACGCCAAGTCCTCTCCTTCAAGTGATGGGCTAACATCCTGCCACACTTTCTGGTGGTAATCGTTCCACCATGCAATCTCGCTGTCAGTCAACAAAGACACGTCCACCAAGCGGCGATCGATTGGAGCGCGGGTTAATGACTCAAAACCAAGTACAGTCATGTCGCCCTGGGTTGGCACTTCTACCACCAACTCCAGGTTTTCGATGCGGATACCAAAGGCATCAGCGCGGTAATAGCCTGGCTCATTTGACAACACCATACCTGGCAACAGCGCAACGGTATTCGGCGCTTTGGCAATGCGTTGAGGGCCTTCATGGACGCTTAGGAAGTGACCTACTCCGTGGCCTGTGCCATGGTCGTAGTCGAAGCCGTTAGCCCACAGGTGCTGACGCGCCAGCGCATCCAGTTGGCTACCAGCGGTACCCTTCGGAAAACGTGCAGTTGCCAGAGAGATATGGCCTTTCAGTACCAGAGTGAAGGCTTGCTTCACTTCGTCGGAACACTCACCAATCGCAACAGTGCGGGTGATATCGGTCGTACCATCCGGATATTGACCGCCTGAGTCCACCAGATAGACATTGTTGAGCTCAAGCTCGCCCGGCTCAGGCTGATTCAGGTGGTTGTAATGGCACATAGCTGCATTGCCACCTGCTGCTGAGATAGTATCGAAGCTCAAATCTGCCAGTGTTTTATCTAGTTCGCGGAAGCTGTAGAGCTTGTTTGAAAGCTCGGCTTCGTTTGGCAGGTTGTCCGCCGCGACTTCTTTATCCAGCCAGGCAAGGAAACGGCTGACTGCCACGCCATCGCGGACATGGCTTGCTTTCATACCTGCGACTTCTACTGCGTTTTTGGCCGCTTTTGGCAGCATGCATGGGTCGGCAGCGTGAACGATAATGGCACCGTTTTGATTCAGTACCTGACTTGCCCAGGCATTGCTGGTTTGCGGGTCGACCAACACAGATTGGCCGGATAGTGCAGCCAGAGCTGACTCCAGTGCTTCTGGAGCTTGAACCGATACGCCTTCGCCCACATGCGCTGAGAAACCTTCAGGCAGGCGCGCAGGGTCGATAAACAGAGTGACTTCGCCTTTGGCATTGACGATAGCGCTGGCCAGCACCACGGGCAGACGTGATACATCGCCACCACGGATATTCAGAAGCCAACAGATGCTGTCGAGCTGACTTAAAAGCGCTGCATCAGCGCCGGATTTAGCAATCGCAGTACCGATTTCACGGCGTTTATCTTCGCTGTTTTGACCCACAATGTTGGTGCCCATCAGCCTTGCATCGGTTAGCAGGGGAGCAGGACGATCATGCCATGCAGTATCGACCGGGTTGGTATCTACACACACCAAATCCAGTTTACCCTCGACCTGTTTCTCCGCAGAAGCCAGCCAGTTGGCGCTGTGAAGGCGTGGGTCAACGGCCACTTTGCTGCCTTTAGGCAAGTTGTCTTGCAGCCATTGCAGGGCAGGCTCTTCAATCAGATGACGGTATTCGAAAATGTCACCAGGCACTTGCTTGCGTACCTGTACCGTGTAGCGGCCATCAACAAACATCGCGGCTTTGTCTCGCGCGATAACAGCCGCGCCCGCTGAGCCAGTAAAACCGGTCGCCCAGAGGAGGCGTTCATTGTGCTCGGGGATGTATTCGCCGAGAAATTCGTCTTCATGAGGAATGATCAGAGCGTCCAGTGCCTGTTCTTCCAGCCAGCGTCTCAATGCATCGACGCGCTGCGCAATAATGGCGTGCATTCTTCGTCCTTATTTGGGTGATCGTATAGGGGTCTTTGGTTGTCTAAGCTATCTGTTTTCATCTGCCGCTGCAATTTCTGTCATATGTCGACAACGTGAAATAATCAACTGCCGTAACCAGCTATGACCAGGATCGGATTGCTGACTTTGATGCCAGAACAGGGTATATGCCATGGGCGGTAAAGGTGTTGGCAATGACAACACGTGTAAATTGAGTTGCTTAGCGACGGCTGCTGCAAAATGCGCCGGCGCGGTGAACACCAGGTCGGTATGGGTGCAAAGGCTCGCCGCGCTGTTGAAATCCGGCACATACATGGCGATGTCGCGCTCAATGCCCCGCTCTGCAAGTTTATAGTCAAGCAGCCAGCGATCGCTGCCATCACACCTGACCTGAACGTGTCGCTGTTTCAGGTAGGTATCCAAATCCCATTTTGCTTCATCTAGCACGGGGTGATCTTTTCTCACTATCACCCGTTGCTCATCCTGATAAAGCTCCTCATAGATGATGCCTTTCGGCGGCATCATCGTCAGCATGGCGTCAGCAGGGTTAAGGTCTTTTCCCGTAATGCCAAAATCTACCTCACCACGTGCCATGGCGTCGAAAGTTTGCCCGCTCCATGCCTGAGTATCCAGCGTGATTGAGGGAGCTGCGTCGAGGATTTCACCTAAAAATCGAGGAAGCAGCAGAGGATAGGCACTTTCGACCAGAGAGAAGTGAAAACGGCGATCGCTGGTTGCCGGGTTGAATTCATCCGAGACTGTCAGCCCTTCAATGTGCCCAAGCAGGCTTTTCAGTCCCGGTTTTAAGGACAAGGCTTTCGGCGTTGGGTAAAGGCCACGGGAAGTGCGGTTGAACAAGGGGTCATCAAACTGTTCGCGAAGTTTGGCGAGGTTTTTACTGACCGCGGATTGACTGAGATGAAGACGCTGCGCAGCCCGGGTGACGTTGCTTTCTTCCAGTAACACATGAAGACAGATAAGCAGGCTGAGATCGTAACGCAGCAGTTGGTTGAGGTTCATTAAGTGTTATTCCTAATGGGAATGTCTGACCTGAATATAAACCATTTTTGTTCATATCAAAATCCCACTACACTCCGCCTCAAATCATCAGGAGCTCTTTATGTCTACCCCTTCTTCCAAGCCTGATAGCCGACTTGTGGCGCTCATGGTCCTGCTGGTGCTGTTCAGCCCACTGGCAATCGATATTTACTTGCCTGCGATGCCACTGATGGCGGCAGAGTTTGACGTGGCCTCTACCCGGATTCAGGACACCATTTCCTGGTTTATGGTGAGTCTGGGTCTTGGCCAGCTTCTGGCTGGCCCTTTGGCAGACCGTTATGGCCGCCGTCCGGTCGCAATAGCCGGTATCGTGATTTACAGCTTGAGCTCGGGCTTTGCCTGGGTGGCAAGTTCGCTGGATGCGCTGCTTTTTGCCCGTCTGATGCAAGGTGCGGGCGCTTGTGCAACCTCTGTATGTGCATTCGCTGCCGTGCGTGACAGCTTTGGCGGTAAGCGAAGCGGTCAGATGATCAGCTACCTTAACGGCGCTATCTGTTTCATTCCTGCACTGGCACCGCTTTTGGGTGCATGGCTCACCGCTGAGTTTGGCTGGCGTTCAAACTTCAGCTTTATGATGGCGTATGCGCTGGTGGCATTGGTGCTGGTATTGACCCTGTTCCGTGAAACCCGTCCGGCAGACACGGACAGCAGCGGCAAACTGCTGAGCCCTTCGCGTTACTGGCAGGTTTTGAAAGAGCCAGTGTTTGTGTATCACGCTGTGCTTTGTATGCTGGCGATGTCGGTTATTTTGGCTTACGTCACCTCAGCGCCGATTCGCCTGATTAACGGCCTTGGCCTTACCATGGAGCAATTCACCCTGTGGTTTGGTGTCAATGCAGTGCTGAACATTACGGCATCCATGACGGCGCCAAAAGTCATGGATAAATTTGGCAGTCGCAAAACCCTGAATGCCGGCATGTTACTGCTGGTGTTTGCAGGTGGCCTGATGGCTGCACTCAGCGCCACACAAGCTGCCTGGGCATTTATGGTACCTGTCTTCCTGTCATCATTTGGTTTCGCCTGGATTCTGGGCTCTGCGGCGGGTAAAGCGCTGGAGCCGTTTGGTCAACGTGCAGGAACGGCAGCCGCTTTGCTGGGTCTTTTCCAGATGAGTGGCGCAGGTGTGCTGGTCAGCGTGACACAACGCGCAGGTCTTTCTGAGCCACACCTTCTGGTCTTTCACATGTTGCTGCTGGCACCAGGCCTTTTGCTGCTGTGGTCGTCGAAAGGTAAACGCTGGCATACCGCAGAAGCGTAAAACTTAGCGAATTCACTAATAAGACGCGAAAAGCGCGACGGTCTCGACAACCGTTATTCCACCATTTACCCGTTAATTGCTCATTAGCGGGTATTTTTTTGTTGCTTATTTGGCTTGGGAAGTATATTTAGTGTGCGAATTTCTCAGATCTTCCCGATTTCGGGGTGCCAGCCAAATCAAAGGCTGTTCGCACACTCCTTCGTAAATACATACACAGGCAGTTAAATATTATGTCGATGTCGACAATTGAATTAGCTCGTCATCTGGAGATGCTAGAAGAATCTCCGGAAAAAATGATGTTCGGTAAATTGCTCACTGAATTGAGCGGCATGAGTGAAGAGCGCGTAAAAAGTGCCGCGCGTCAAGTGCCAATCAGTGGTCTTCGCGAGCTGGTACACCAGTTCAATAAAGTGATTGATGAGCGCAAAGGTGAGCGTGTGCTGGAATTGGCGCAAGAGCTGGCAAACGACGGTATTTCTGTCGATGAGCTGCGCGACTATCTCGCGCAGCGCAGTGCCTGATTATTTCGCTTTCCCTTTTCGCTGCTGGATCAGCAAACCGACAACAATCATCACCAGACCGATTAAGGTCGTTGGATGAATTTGTTCTCCAATAATTTGCGACAGCAAGATCAGCGAAATAAAAGGTGAAATAAAGATCAGGTTACTGATCTTGGCGGTATTAGTGGCAAGCTTCATGGCATTAAGCCAAAGCACAAAAGTAATGCCCATCTCGAACAGACCGACATAGGTCACTGCCGCCCAGCCTTGCCATGGAATGCCACTCCAGTCACTGGTGTACAGGCTAAGTCCAATCGAAAAAGGCAAAGAAAGTAAGAAACCAAGCAGCAGCCCAATCACTGGGTCGGCTTGGTTTTTTGCGTTCAAAATCCAGTAACCCGCCCACAAAACCGTGGAAAGCAGCGCCAATCCGACACCTAATGGGCTGTCGAATTGCAGTCCAAAGATATCCCCTTTGGTGGCAATGACCACCACACCTGCATAACCTAGTGCCGCCGCAATCCAGTCCTGTTTACGAATTTTCTGGCCGAGGAATACTGCTGCCATCAGCGTCAGGGTGATCGCCCAGCTGTAGTTCAATGGCTGCGCGAGAGAAGCGGGCAACAAATCATAAGCTTTGAACAGCACCAGATAATAAATCAGCGGGTTGATAAGCCCGAGCAGCAGGTAATACAGCGGTCGTTTGGCAAAGGTAGACGTCAACAGGTGCAATTTGCCCTGAAAGCCTGCCACCGCAGCCAGAGAAATTGCCGACACCACACTGGCGGCTGCCAGCATCTGAATCGGCGTCATGTAGCTCAGGGTGATTTTAAAAGCCGTCGCGACGGTCGACCAAAGGAGTACCGCAGCCAATCCGTAGCCAATCGCTAGGCGGTCGTTCATAGGAGAATCACTTATAAAAAATGAGGGAGAGAATGCGGCAGTCTAGAGCAAGATCTGCTCAATAGAAAAGCTGGACATTTATCCAGTGTCTGATTAGCCTTCAATACAGTTAGCGTATTGGAAATAAAAGGGTATCGGCATGCAGCTTGAAGCGCTGTTTTCAGACAGTCTGGTATGGATGGCAGCAGGGGCTGGCGCAGGTCTCACAGCGTTATTGGCGGCGCTTTACCATCGTATGGCAAAACAAAATCTGCAGGCCTTGCATGAGCAATTGCGGGAAGCTGATGAAAAGCACAGCCAGTCTGAGATTGGTCGGCTGAAAGGCGAAAACCAGAGCTTGCAGGATGAGCTTGATGGCATGGATCTGGAACGTGATCGCTTAAGCTCTGAGCTTCGCACTCAATATGGCAAGCTCGCGGCAGCGGCAGAAAAGCTGCGCCAGATGGAAACCCTACGCGCTGAAAAAGCCCAATTGGCCGATACCGTTGAGAACCTTCGTGATACCAAAGCGGCACTGGAGCTGACCCTTCGCGAGCATCAAACCCGTACCGAAGAGCAGCTCGAAGCTGCAGAAGAGAAAATCAAACTGCTGGAAGGGGCGGAGGAGCGTCTTCGTATTCAGTTCGAGGCGCTCGCCAACAAAGTCTTCGACCATAAAACCCGTACTGTGGATGAGCAAAACCGCCAGAGTCTCGAATCTCTCTTGAGTCCTTTGAAAAACGAGCTGGAAGGTTTCCGTAAGCAAGTCAGTGACAGCTTTGGCGAACAGGCCAAAGAGCGCCACACTCTGGTGCATGAAATTAAAAACCTCCAACAGCTTAATGAGGTGATGACCCGAGAAGCGGTTAACCTGACTCAGGCGCTCAAAGGTGACAACAAGCAGCAGGGCAACTGGGGGGAAGTGGTTCTTGCCCGTGTGCTGGAAGAATCCGGCCTTCGTGAAGGGTATGAATACGAAACTCAGGTCAGCCTTGAGAACGAGCAGGGTAAACGTTACCAGCCGGACGTCATCGTACGCTTGCCGCAAGGGAAGGATGTGGTGATTGATGCCAAGATGGCACTGGTGGCGTATGAACGTTATTACCACGCCGAATCACTGGTGGATAAAGACAATGCACTGCGCGAGCACATTGCTGCCATTCGCGGTCATATCCGAGGCCTTGGTCGCAAGGACTATCATCAGCTTCATGGCATTCAAAGCCTCGATTATGTACTGATGTTTATTCCTGTCGAGCCCGCGTTCCAGATTGCCATCGAAGCAGAGCCTTCCCTTATCCGAGAAGCGCTGGACCACAACATCATGTTGGTGAGCCCAACCACTTTGCTGGTGGCTCTCCGCACCATCAATAATCTGTGGCGCTTTGAGCATCAGAACCAGAATGCCCGTGTGATTGCAGAAAAAGCCGGCAAGCTTTACGACAAAATTCGTCTGTTTGTGTCGGACATGGAAGCCATGGGATCGGCGCTCGATAAAGCGTCAGACAGCTATCAAAACGCCGTGAACAAGCTTTCCAGCGGACGAGGCAATATTTTGCGTCAGGCCGAGAGCTTTAAAACGCTGGGTGTGGAAGTGAAGCGCGATATCAGCCCAGCTATGCTGAAAAGAGATACGACAGAAGAGAATGATGATGTTGTGACCTTACCCGTCTCAAAGGATTAAACGGACAGTCACTTGGCGCACTAAGCGCTTTGAGCATGCTCTGCATCATGCTCAAATAACCGCATGAAGGCGAGTTCAGCGAGTAGTAATTGGCTTTCAAACAAGGCGTGGATTTGAAGGCGTAGTGGGCTACATCGAAAAGCCACAACGAAGTGTGGAAGCCAATTAAACTCGCCCTTCGGGAGTGATTCAGCACGCCCACTTCGGTGTCAAACGCCTTTGAAGTGGCTCACCATTTCCGCAGGCGTTTTCCTTGAAGTGGGCGTGCTGTTATCACTCTGAACAGCGCTTCTTGTGGTTGTTTGAGCATGTAAAGTACACTAAGCGCAAAAATATCGGGCGTTTTCTTCTTTTCCGGCCCGGTGTTACTCAGGGGTTAATAATGACAGATATGACACAGGGCGTGACGCAAGACGCGGAACAGAATACCACCCACTTTGGCTTCAAGACCGTCGCTAAAGATGAGAAAGCCGGTATGGTTGCCAACGTCTTCCACAATGTGGCGGCAAAGTACGACATCATGAACGATGTGATGTCCATGGGTATTCACCGTATCTGGAAACGCTTTACCATTGATTGCAGCGGTGTGCGCCCTGGCCATCGTGTCCTCGACCTGGCTGGCGGTACTGGCGATCTGACGGCTAAATTCTCCCGCATCGTGGGTGAGAAAGGTCAGGTGGTGTTGGCAGACATCAACAACTCCATGTTGAATGTCGGTCGCGACAAACTGCGCGATCTGGGTATCGTCGGCAACGTGAATTACGTGCAGGCGAACGCGGAAGAGCTGCCATTCCCTGATAATTACTTTGATTGCATCACCATTGGCTTTGGTCTTCGTAACGTCACTGACAAAGACAAAGCACTGCGCTCAATGTACCGCGTACTGAAGCCGGGTGGTCGTCTGCTGGTGCTTGAATTCTCCAAGCCAATCGTTGAGCCGCTGTCAAAAGTCTATGATGCCTACTCTTTCCACCTGCTGCCGAAAATGGGCGAAATTATCGCGAATGACGGCGAAAGCTACCGTTATTTAGCTGAATCTATCCGCATGCACCCCGATCAGGACACCCTGAAGGGCATGATGGAAGAGGCAGGTTTCGAGCAAACCAAATACTTCAACCTGACCGGTGGTATTGTTGCCCTGCACCGCGGCTACAAATTCTAAGGGGTCGGGAATGCCATTAGACCCATTAGTCACCGCCGTTGTTGAGACCAGCTTAAACACCCTGCTCAAGCAGGATGTGGAGAGTCAACGCCGACTGGCGAGGCTCAAAGGAAAAGTGCTGCGTGTTCGCCTGACAGACATCAACAAGCAGTTGGTGTTTGTGTTCAGTCAGCAAATCGATGTACTGGCGGATTTTGAAGGTGACGCAGACTGCGACTTGGCATTGGCCATTTCCATTGCGCCACAGCTGAAAGACAAAGCCAACCTGACCAAACTCATCAAAGAAGACAAATTGCATCTGGACGGTGATATTGATGTCGCCCAGCAATTTTCCAATCTTCTGAATGGCCTTAACCCGGATATCGCAGAGTGGCTCTCGCATTACACCGGTGATGTGGTTGCACACACCCTGGTTCGTGGTGCCCAGCAAGGGTTGGCATTTCTCAAGCAGATGACCGAGCGTAACCAGCGCTATGTTGGTGAACTGGTGGTCGAAGAATGGCGACTGGCGCCGGGTGCGTTGGAAGTGGCCTATTTTGCCGATCAAGTCGATGATGTTCAGAGTCAGGCCTCCCGTCTGTCAGCCCGACTTGAAGCGTTCGAAAAGCAATTGGCTGAGGTGGAGAGCGCATGACACCCAGCGAAATCCGCCGCCTCTACAAAATTACCCAAGTCCAGCTCAGTTATGGGCTGGATGAGCTGTTGCCGGACCAGCCGATAACCCGTGGCCCGCAATTGATGCGCAAAATGCTGTTCTGGATGAAGAATCAACATCCGGACAAGCAACTCGGTGAGCGTCTGCGTTTGGCGCTTCAAGAGTTGGGCCCGGTGTGGATCAAGTTCGGCCAGATGATGTCGACTCGCCGTGACCTTTTTCCGCCTGCGATTGCTGACCAGCTTGCTCTGCTGCAGGATCAGGTTGAGCCGTTTGATGGCAAGCTTGCCAAAGCGCAAATGGAAAAAGCCCTTGGTGGTCCGCTGGAAAATTGGTTTGACGATTTCAGCGAAACACCGCTGGCGTCCGCCTCGATTGCACAGGTTCACACTGCGACCTTGAAAGAAAACGGTCGCGAAGTCGTGCTTAAGGTTATCCGCCCTGACATCCTCCCTGTCATTCAGGCTGACATCAAACTCATGTATCGCATGGCACGTTTGGTGGCGCGTTTCCTCCCCGAAGCAAGACGCTTGAAGCCGGTGGAAGTGGTGCGTGAGTATGAAAAAACTCTTCTTGATGAACTGGATCTGATGCGAGAAGCGGCCAATGCGATCCAGCTTCGCCGCAACTTTGAAAACGATCATATTCTCTATGTGCCGGAAGTGTTCAGCGATTACTGTCGCTCGAGCCTGATGGTGTCTGAGCGCATCTATGGCATTCAGGTGTCTGATATCGAGGGGCTGAAAGCCAACGGAACCGATCTCAAGCTTCTGGCTGAGCGCGGCGTGCAAGTCTTCTTTACTCAGGTTTTCCGCGACAGTTTCTTCCATGCGGACATGCACCCGGGCAATGTGTTCGTTTCCTATGAGCACCCGGAAGACCCGCAGTGGATTGGTCTGGATTGCGGCATTGTTGGCACGCTGAACCGTGAAGATAAGCGTTATTTGGCGGAAAACTTTCTGGCTTTCTTCAATCGTGACTACCGCAAAGTGGCCGAACTGCACGTTGATTCAGGCTGGGTGCCGCACGATACCAATGTCGATGAGTTCGAATTTGCTATCCGTACCGTGTGTGAGCCAATTTTCGAAAAGCCATTGTGCGATATTTCATTTGGGCATGTGCTGCTGAACCTGTTTAACACTGCGCGCCGCTTCAACATGGAAGTGCAGCCTCAGTTGGTTCTGCTGCAAAAAACACTGCTTTATGTGGAAGGGCTGGGTCGCCAACTCTATCCGCAACTGGATTTGTGGGATACCGCCAAGCCGTTCCTTGAAGATTGGATGTCACGTCAGGTCGGCCCTCAGGCTGTGATCAACGCCATCAAAGAAAGAGCGCCGTTCTGGGCGGAGAAACTGCCCGAGCTACCAGAGCTGGTTTACGACAGCCTTAAGCAAGGCCGTCAGGTTAACCTGAGAATGGATGCCATGTACCGCGAATTTATGCTGGCGCGTAAGCAGCAAAACCGAGCCCGTTTCCTGATGGGCGTTGGCGCTACGCTGCTGGTGACTTCTGCCATACTGTATAGCAATCAGGTAGAACTTTTACCTCAGTTGACCGGTGGCACCGCGCTGTTTAGCTGGTTATTCGCATGGCGCGCATTTAATAAGTGAAATTAAAGAAATAAGTTGTAACATTGGGGGGATAAACTCCGGTTACTTTTTTATTCACCACATAACGCAGAGGTAACACTAGCATGGGTGGTATTAGTATTTGGCAACTGCTGATCGTAGCAGTCATTGTTATTCTTCTGTTCGGAACCAAAAAGCTGCGTAACATCGGTGGCGACTTGGGTTCGGCAGTAAAAGGCTTCAAGAAAGCCATGTCTGACGAAGACAAAAAAGATGCTGATTTCGGCCAGGAAAAACTGGAAGAGAAAGGCGGCAACACAGCTCAAAAAAGCGAAGCGAAAGACAAAGAGCAGGCATAATCCGTGTTTGATATCGGTTTTTGGGAGCTGATCCTGATCGCCGTTGTCGGTCTGGTGGTGCTCGGCCCCGAACGTTTACCTGTGGCCATCCGCAACGTGTCCCGATGGGTGGGTGCTGCGCGCAGAATGGCAGGCTCCGTGAGAGATGAGCTCGAACAAGAGCTGAAAATCCAGGAGCTTCAGGAGAACCTGAAAAAAGCCGAGCAGATGGGAATGCAAAACCTGTCACCAGATCTGCAACAGTCTGTAGATGAGCTAAAAAAAGCAGCGGAAGATGTACAGCGCCCTTACGCCCCGAAAAGCGAAAGTGAGCCTGCTGCAGACGCTGCCAATGCTTCCAGCCCAACCAAGGATAAAACCGAGTAAGGTTTTATCCGGGCTTCAGTTTTTGTCGAGAAACTATGTCATCTGTTGAAGATACCCAACCGCTCATCAGCCATCTTACCGAGCTGAGAGATCGTCTGCTGCGTGCATTGCTGGCTGTGCTGGTGGTGTTCTTGGCGCTGGTTTACTTTGCCAACGACATTTACACCTTCATTTCCGAGCCACTGGTTTCCCAGTTGCCGGAAGGTACCAGCATGATTGCGACGGATGTGGCCTCGCCCTTCTTCACGCCCATCAAGCTGACCTTGGTGGTGTCGGTGTTTGTTGCAGTGCCGATGATCCTCTATCAGGTCTGGGCGTTTATTGCCCCGGGACTGTACAAACATGAAAAGCGCCTGATATTCCCGCTGTTAGCCTCCAGTTCACTGCTGTTTTACTGCGGTGTGGCGTTTGCCTACTTCGTGGTTTTCCCGCTGGTGTTTGGCTTTTTTACCTCGATTGCGCCGGTAGATGTTCAGATAGCCACGGATATTGCCAGCTATCTGGATTTCATTCTGGCCTTGTTTATGGCCTTTGGTCTGGCGTTTGAGATCCCGGTAGCGATTTTGCTGCTGACCTGGACGGGCGCAGTAGAGCCTGATGATCTGCGCAAGAAGCGCCCATACATCGTCGTCGCGGCGTTTGTGGTCGGTATGCTGCTGACACCGCCTGACATCATTTCACAGACACTTCTGGCTATCCCTATGTGTCTGCTGTTTGAAGTCGGTCTTTTCTTCTCCCGCTTCTACAAACCGCGCGGCGAAGAAAACGAAGAGAATGAAGAGCAAAGCCAGGGTTAATCTGAGCGTGTGCTGAACCAGAAAGCCAGTGATACACTGGCTTTTTTCTTATTCATATCAAATGAAAAGGATTGAGCGTGATTGATATTGGGGTGAACCTCACCAGCAGCCAGTTCGACAAAGACAGAGAAGACGTCGTGTCGCGTGCCAAAGAAGCCGGTATCAGTGCCATGGTGCTGACAGGGACGGATCTGGAATCCAGTCCAGAGGCTGCAGCTATGGCCGAATCTATGCCGGGTTTTGCGTTTTCCACTGCTGGTGTTCATCCTCACGATGCCAAAACAGTGGACGATTTGACGCTGCCGTCTATCCGCGCTTTAGCCCATCAGCCTCAGGTGGTTGCCATTGGTGAGTGCGGACTCGACTTTAACCGCGACTTTTCACCAAGGCCGCAGCAAGAAGCGGTGTTTGAAGCGCATCTTAAACTCGCCGTTGAACTCAACTTGCCTGTGTTTCTTCATTGCCGTGACGCCCATGAGCGCTTTATGGCCATTCTAACGCCTTACCTCGATAAATTGCCGGGCGCCGTGTTGCACTGCTTTACGGGCTCTGAGGAGGAGCTGAAAGCGTGCTTGGAGGCTGGGCTTTATATCGGCATTACCGGCTGGGTGTGTGATGAAAGGCGCGGTGAAGCCTTGCGTGCTATTGTGCCACTTATCCCTGATGACAAGCTGATGATTGAAACCGATGCTCCGTATCTTTTGCCACGGGATCTCAAGCCAAAACCCAAATCCCGTCGCAATGAACCCTGCTATTTGCCTCATATTGCATCAGAAATTGCTGCATTACGTCAGCAGGACACTGAGCAGTTGATCACACAAACCACCCTCAACACCCGTCGATTCTTTGGACTGTAACCGCTATGATGCTGTCAAAGCTCAAGCACTTGGATTAAGGAGGATACCGTGACCGTATCCATTCAGGGCGCGTTTCCGGCCCGTCGTATGCGCCGTCTGCGCAAACATGATTTCAGCCGCCGCCTGATGGCGGAAAACCAGCTTTCCGCCAGCGATCTGATTTACCCAATGTTCATTCTGATGGGGAAAAACCGTCGTGAAGCGATAGAGTCAATGCCGGGCATTGAGCGTTTGTCCATCGATCTCATGCTGTACGAAGCAGAATATCTGGCGAAGCTGGGCGTACCTGCGATTGCCTTGTTCCCTGTTGTACCGAAAGAATTTAAATCAGCAACTGCTGACGAGGCACATAACCCGGAAGGTCTGGTGCAGCGCGCCGTGCGTTTGCTGAAAGAGCACGTACCACAAATGGGCGTGATCACTGATGTCGCACTCGACCCATACACTTTGTCGGGTCAGGACGGTCTGACCGACGAAGACGGTTACGTGTTGAATGACGAAACTACTCTGGTGCTTATCCAGCAGGCCTTGTCCCATGCGGAAGCTGGCGCAGATATCGTGGCACCGTCAGACATGATGGACGGCCGAATCGGTGCTATCCGTGAAGCGCTGGAAGAGGCGGGTTACATTCATACCCAAATCATGGCGTACTCGGCGAAGTATGCGTCGGCATACTATGGCCCGTTCCGTGATGCGGTCGGCTCAGCTGCTAACCTCAAAGGCGGCGACAAGAAAACCTATCAGATGGATCCGGCCAACAGCGACGAAGCCATTCACGAAGTGGCGATGGACGTGAATGAAGGTGCGGACATGGTGATGGTCAAGCCTGGCATGCCTTACCTTGACGTTGTTCGCCGTGTGAAGACGGAGCTTAAGGTGCCGACGTTTGCGTACCAGGTTTCCGGTGAGTACGCGATGCACAAAGCGGCATCCATGAATGGTTGGCTCGACGAGCGTAAAACCGTGATGGAATCCCTGATGTGCTTTAAGCGGGCAGGTGCAGACGGCATCCTGACGTACTTTGCCAAAGACGTAGCGCGTTGGCTGGCCGAAGATCAGCAGATGGAAATCCCTGATCTGCCAAATCAGGAAGAGACTGAATAAGCCTGCCTCCAATGAAAAAATGCCAGCGACTTGCTGGCATTTTTGTCTCTGGACGATGGAGTTTTTCATTAAGGCGCGACATTTCGCTTAATGGGGTTTTGCAGGGAAATCAGGGTTTCTGTTGATTGCACCTCATCAATCGCCTGAAGCTTATCAATCAGCACGTATTGCAACTCTTCAATCGAGCGGCACATCAGTTTGACGAAGATGTTATAGGCGCCCGTGGTGTAATAGGCTTCCACCACTTCATCAAGTTGTTGAAGCTTTTCCAGCGCCGAGTGGTAATCCCGTGCGGCATAGAGGTTGATGCCGATAAAACAGCACACGTCATAGCCGAGTGCTTTGGTGTTCACCAAAACTTCGGTGCCCGTGATGATGCCTGCCGATTTCATCTTTTCAACGCGTACATGCACAGTGGCTGGGCTGACAGAAAAACGTTTTCCCATTTCCGCATAAGGCACTTTGGCATCCGCCATCAGGGTTCGTAGAATTTGGCGATCTAAATCATCTAATTTTGCAATCTCATTCATAGTGATTCACTAAACTCCATGTTACCCGCAGTTTCCGTGCATAAAACTTGACCAATTGATAGCCTTCCCAATACCGTGTGGTACAACCGATACAGAATTAAGACAAACCTACTTCATTCTATGCGCCAAATATTTAAGTGGCTTTTTGTTACTGTTCTCTTTCTTCAAAGCGGCGCAGCACTAGCAGCCTATCAGGTTCTCGCCATTCATTCCTACCATCCGGACTTTTTCTGGACGGAATCCATTGTACGCGGAATCGAAAAGGGTGTTGAAGAGCAGGACATTGTTGTTGAGCACACCTATCTCGATACCAAACGCATTCAATCCCCTGATTATCATGAAGAGCTGAAACGTCTCTATCTCACCCGCCTTGAAGAGCATCAATACGATGCCGTGCTGACCACAGACAATGCCGCGCTCTGGCTGGTCAACGAACTTGCTGAAGAAATTGGCAATGTGCCTGTGGTGTTTTCCGGTTTGAACAGTGCCAGTCTAGAGCCGTATCAGAACATTAATATGCTCGGTGGCGTTGAAGAATTGATTAACGTGCCGGCCAACGTTTCGTTGATCAAATACCTTCACCCTGACACTGAACGTGTTTGGCTCGCACTGGATGATGCTTATTCCAGCCGCCAGTACTGGCAGGCTATCTCACGTCAGTTGGATAGCGCTCAGGATATGGGAGTGGAGATTCGCCGCATGCACAAAGTGAGCTTTGAGCAGCTGGTTGAGCAGAGCGCCACGCTGGAAGAGGGCGATGTGATTCTGTTTGTCTCCTTCTTCAAAGATGCCAATGGCGACTTTATGGAGCATGGCGATTTGCTCACTAAGGTCACGCACGCGGCAACGGTACCGGTTTATGGCGCTAACAGCTTTATGCTGCCCTACGGTATTGTCGGAGGTATCATGGTGGATGGCGAGCATCACGGCAAGGTGCAGGCAGGCTTACTGATTGAAACGCTAAACAGTGGCGAAATGCCGCAGATTATTTCCGACGCCAATCAGCTTATCTTTGAATATGACGCTGCTAAAAAGCGTCAAATAGACATCGGACAGTTTCCTCAAGCCACCGTCAACAACCAGCCCCCGCCCTTCTGGCAAGCCAATCGCGATGCAGTGTTGAGCAGCCTCGCCATCATGTTTATTGCCATGGTGATTATTGGTATTCTCACCAAGCACATGAACCGCCAGAAACAGGGTGAGCGGGCGCTGGCGCAAAGCCGGGCACTGTTCAAAGGTGTGTTTGATCAAAGTCACCAATACATTGCGTTGTTGGATTATCAGGGACGCGTTATTTCCGCCAACGGCGCATTCCAGCGTTTGTTTCCTGAATATGCCAACCGAGGCTTTTTGCCACTATGGCGCTGGTCAGAATGGCTCAGCGCTGACAGGCTTAAGCTTCACCTGGAATCTTTAATTGAAGGGCAGGCGAGCCGCTTTGAGGTATGCCTGCTTTCCGAGCAACAAAACGAAGTGATTCTGGATGTGGCGCTCAAAGCCTTGCCGGATCACAGCCATGCCGACGCGCAAATTCTGTTTGAGGCCCGCGATATCAGCCAGCGAAAACTGGCAGAGCAGAAGCTTCAGCGCAGTGAGGTGGAATACCGCATGCTCTATGAACAGCAGCCTGTAATGCTGCTGACCATTGATCAGCAATCGCGTATTCAATCCGTGAACCAGTGCACCACTGAGTGGCTGGGCTTTTCTAAACGCCATATGCTCGGACATAAAGTGACAGACTTTTATGCCGACGGCAGCCTACCGCCGAGAAGCCTTTTAAACGGGAAAGATCGGGAGCGGTTCGGGATCCGTCGCCGTGAGATCCGCTACCGCACCAGTGACGGCAAAGAGCGTTGGATTCGTGAAAGCATCCGCTCGACTCAGGTGCAATCCCAACTGTTATTAGTAGGAGAGGACATCACGGAAAATCGCCGAATGGAGCAACAGCTTCGTTATCAGGCGCAACATGATTTCCTGACCGGTTTGCTGAACCGTAACTACTTTGAAGCCAGATTGGTTGATGTACTGGGCACTTTGACTGAAAACGGTGCCACGCACGCCATGTTCTACATCGATCTGGATCAGTTCCGCGTGATTAACGACACCGTGGGTCATGAAGCAGGTGATGAAGCGCTCAAACAAACGGCGCAGGTTCTGCGCGAGTTGCTGCCTATTGGTGCGACGTTGGCACGTCTTGGTGGTGATGAGTTTGCGGTGATTTGTTATGACTGCAATGAGCAGGATGCTTTGGATCAGGGCAGGAAAATTCTCGATACGCTGAGTGAACTTGATTTCTATTGGAAGAATACTCGTCTTGCGTTGGGATGTTCTGTTGGCATCCGCATGCTGGATAAAACCGCGGGCACGCCTCAGCAGGTGCACGCTCAGGCTGATACAGCTTGTTATGCTGCCAAGCATGATGGTCGCAGCCGGGTTCACCTCTATCGCCCGGACGATCAGGAACTGCGCCGCCATGAGCTGGAAATGTCCTTTGTCAGCAAAATTCATGCGGCACTGGCGGAAGACCGGTTTGAAGTTTATGCCCAGCCGATTGTCAGCGTGACATCCCGTTTGAAAGAAAAGCTCTATTTCGAAGTCTTGGTACGGATGCGCGACCCCAAAGGGGAGAACGTGGCGCCGGGGCAATTCATTCCGGCTGCTGAACGCTATAACATGGCGCATTTGATTGATAAGCGGGTGATTGAGAAAACCTTGGGTTGGTTTGAGCGTTACCCCGAATATGTCGATTCCGTAGGCATGGTGTCGATCAACCTTTCCGGCCGCTCCATGAGCGATGAAGGTTTTATCCAGTTCCTGATTGAAGCGCTCAAAACCAGCACCATTCCAAGTACATCAATCAGTCTCGAAATCACGGAAACGGCAGCGATCGGCAACCTCAGTGACGCGATAGAGCTATTTAAAAAGCTTAAACAGCTGGGCTGTACCATCGCGCTGGATGATTTTGGCTCTGGGCTTTCATCATTTGGTTACCTCAAACGCCTACCTGTCGATATCATCAAGATTGATGGTCAATTTGTGCGGGACATTGCTGAAGATGAAACCGACTATGTGATGGTGCGAGCGATTCACCAACTGGCGACCCAGATGGGCAAGAAAACCGTGGCAGAGTTTGTGGAAAACGACGCCATTCTGATGCGTCTACGTTCCCTCGGTGTGGATTATGCCCAAGGTTATTACTTTAGTGTGCCGAAGCCGATGGAGCAGCTTATTCTCGAAGCGGCAGCCAGTGAAAAAGAAGCGGTGCTCTAACAGGGCACCGCAGCCAATTTTCTATTTCTCCTAGAACCTTATCCTTTCGTTATATACTCAAACGACCTGAATCCTGCATCTTCAGGTCGTTTGGGTATATACTCACGGCGAATATGACGCCGGAGAACCCAGGTGCAGATAGCTTTAACCTGTGAAGCGCCAGAACGCGCTGACATCCTTAACGAGATTGCCAACCGTTGGGGACTGACCCACGATGAGAACGCCCTGTTTGCGTTGGTACTGACCGAAAACCAATTGGAGCTTAGAAAGCTGGACGAGCCAAAGCTCGGCGCGGTTTTCGTCGACTTGGTGGGTGGTGCTGTTGGTCATCGCCGTAAATTTGGTGGCGGTAAAGGGCAGTCGATTGCTAAAGCCGTCGGACTCAACAAAGGGGCAACGCCAACGGTGTTGGATGCCACAGCAGGATTGGGGCGCGATGCTTTTGTGTTGGCTTCTCTTGGTTGTAAGGTGCAGATGGTTGAACGTCATCCTGTGGTTGCGGCGCTGCTGGATGATGGCCTTGCCCGTGCCAAAGTGGATCCGGAAATCGGCGGTTGGGTGAGTGAGCGCATGTCGCTTCTGCATGCTTCAAGCCATGATGCACTGGTGAAGCTTGTTGATGACGAAAACTTGGAACGCCCGGATGTGGTGTACCTCGACCCCATGTACCCATACAAGAAAAAGTCAGCATTGGTAAAAAAAGAGATGCGTGTTTTCCAGTCGCTGGTAGGCGCAGATGACGACGCAGATGGTCTGTATGAGCCAGCTTATACACTGGCGACCAAGCGTGTGGTGGTCAAACGTCCGGATTATGCGGAGTTTTTGGCTGGCAAAACGCCTTCTACCCAAATTGAAACCAAGAAGAACCGCTTTGACGTTTATGTGAAGGCAGCTATGCGATAGTCCTCTCCACCAGAAACCAAAACGCCTCCGAAACGGAGGCGTGGGGTGCAAGGGTCGGATTACTCCATACCTTTAACCAGTAGAACTGTCAGCAGACCAGTAACAACTGAAACCAACAGACCTGATACCAGGATCCAAGGTAACATATCCATGATGGGCGGGCTCACTATCAAAAAGGATTGGCAAAGCCGATGCCAATTGCTGATCGCACTGACTGATAAAAGCCCACGAATTGATTAACAACTGAAACCGGCAAAATATAATTTGTTACGCCCTTATTTGATAACAGCTACTTTGTCTTAACAATGGCTGGTAAATAGCAGTTAATCATTATTAACAGCCTGAAACAACTTGGGTTGTTTTTAGATCTGACTGTAGACGTCGTGAATAAAAAAACGCCCTTTCGGGCGTTTTTTGTGCATGAAATGTTTCACTCTTTGTGAGGTAGAGCAAGCTTGAGTGCTTCGCGTGAAAGGCTGTTGGCAGCACCGGATTCGTTGAGCTTTTCCAAGGTGTCTACCAACCAGGCGTAATCGGTTACGTCTGGGCGGATTTCCAGCGCTTTTTCAAAATGGGTTCGAGCTTCAGCCCATTTCCCTTCGCGGAAGTAAAGTTGGCCTAATGCACTATGGGTCACCGGGTTATTCTCGTTGTAGCGCAGCAGATCCTGAAGCTTTAGAATGGCTGGGTGATAGTCAGGCAGCCTCAGCTCAGGCACCAGAGAAATCAGGGTTTCATCCGGGTGTTTTTTCAGGTTCTCACGTAGAATGATGTAAGCCTCTGAGTCTGCATGACGTGAAATCAGCTGCTGCACCAGACAGGCAATCAGCTTAGGTTGCTGACGCGCTGCACGACTGAGGCTGTTCCAGTGCGCAAGAAGGCCATCGCTGCCTTTTTGGGTTGCAATGTGCGCCATCAGACCACACTCGGCTCTCTGCTCCAGATTTTCCGCTTCACTGTTAGTCACAGCTTTCACGCGCTTCAGTGAGGGCATCAGTCGGAGCAGTGCCTGCCAGTCCTGAAGTTGCAGATAAGTGTCTTTTAATAGGGTCAGCAGAATCGGGTTGCGCGGATTGGCATCAACCAAGCCTTGTAGGCTGGCCAGTGCTTCCTCATATTGACCTTGGCGAAACTGCAGTTTGGCACGGGTCAATGAGGTCGCTAAGCGATCTGTCCCGAAGTCTGCCGCCTGTTGGAGGTAACGGTCACGGCTGTCGACGTCGCCACGGCCTTGCGCTGCTTCTGCTGCTGCCAGGTAGTTCAGTAAAGGGGCATCGCTGTGGGCTGCACCTTTCATCACCAGCTTTTCAGATTGCTTCCAGTCACCTTCCAGCAGTTTCAGCAAGCCATCGTTGGTCAGCGCGCGTGCTTTTTTACTCTTACGGCCGGAAAACCAGCCGCGGGTGGAGCTTGAAAGCGAGAAGATTTTGCGAATGAGCCATTCAAGGATGAACAGTGCAGCAAAAGCGAACACCACCAGAATGATGAGCGTGGATACACTCATCTCGATGGTTTGGTTGGCCGCGGAAATCAGCACATAACCTTGATTTCCCGCCAGATCCGGCCCGACAATCAGGCCTGCAATCAGCGCGATAACCAGCAGGAGAATTTTAATCATTGGTTATTCTCCCCGGTTTGCAGTGGCGCTAAATCGCGGCGCAGACGGTCAGCCAGCATGTCACTAATCAGTGCTTGGCTTTCCAATGCCTCAGGGTAGCTCACCTCGATGGTTTGTTGGCTGAGGTTGGTCAGGGTCGCAATGAAACTCTTGGTAATGTCAGCGTCCTGATTGTAGAAACGCTCTGCCCAGTCTTTCGCGGTTTTCAGTGACTCGGCATACAAGCGGCCATTCTCGCGATATACCGAGGTAACGGCCTGATCCAGCTTCGCCTTGAGGTTTTCCTGCAGGTAGAAAGTTTGCGCCGGGGTGAGCAGCGGTACCACGTCGCCTTCACGCTTGCGGTAGGTGATGAACTTACCGACGAAATCACTGAAAGAGGCTTTCAGGTTTTGCTGCCAGTCGTCGACATTGCCAGAGACTTTCTGAGGCGCCACTTCTTCTGCTTCTGGCATGATGGCATTGGCCAGCGGAAGTTTGTCGACTTCCTGTTGAAGCGAGTTCAGGCGAAGCACAATACCGTCGCGGTCAATGCGCTTCACGGCTTTCAATTGCTGTATGTCTTTTGCCATCGCCTGACGGATTGGTGTCAGTGATGGGTCATTAAGCTCTGCAATGCGTTGATCTGCGTTTTGCATCAGGGTGGTGGCTGTCAGTACATCGTGTTCCAGCCAAAGCTTACGTGCAGCTTGATTCACCAGGTAATCCGCTTCTGCTAACAGCCAGTCATTCGGACGACGCCCTTTCACATCAGCCAGCGCAGATTGCAGACTCTTGATGGTAGTGTCCTGCTGTTCAATCAGCACTTGAGTATCCTGCACGGCTTTTTTCACCGCTTCCTGACTTTGCTTTTCGCTATCAGCTAATGCAGATTTCAGAGAGCTGATTTCGTCTGTCAGGGCTGTTATGTTGGCCGTGAGCTGTTGGCTTTGCTGGTGGCCGTGATAGTAAAGGCCGCCGCCGAGGGCAATCACCAACACAATGGCAACCACAGAAAGTTTGTTGCTACCTTTTTTCTCTTGGTTGGCTGGGGGCGGCGTTGCAGCGTTTTTGTCACTGGCCGGCGTATCAGCAGGCGTGGACTTGGCAGCGGATTTGTCGGTCGCAGAAGGCTTACCGCTTTGCTTGGAAGACGATGGCGTTTCCTTGCCGGTAGGGGATGCTGGCGCCGACGTGTCTTTATCCGTGCCTGAAGTCTTATTGTTGTCTGTCATCCGAATGTCCCGAGTTAATCATCTCGTTTAACGCGTGAAACAGGGCGTGATTGGAGGCGCTGTTTACGCAGCTGATTGCATTAAAACCAAGGCCAATTGCTTGATTGTAAATCCGTTTGCTAGGCACCAGTATATGGCATTCTCGTAACCATTGCTGGTCACACTCTGAGATTGTCTGACACAAAAGCGAAAGTTGTTCGCCACTGGTGATGACCAGAGTATCGACATTTTCCGCCCGCCATTGCATAGCTAGTGATGATAGGGATTCACTGGTCCAATGTCGTTGATAGGCTTCAAAATAGCGCACCTTGGCACCGTGATTTGTCAGGGTATCGCCTAAAAGTGCCCGTCCGCCGTTGCCACGCAAGATCACAACCTGAAGACTTTCCGGCTTCTCGAAAACAGATAAGGACACCATGCCTTCGCTGTCTTCTGTCGGCGGCTGAATCGAATCCACACTGCTTTTGGCTTTCCAGACTTGCGCCGTTTTTTCTCCGACTGCCACATAATGCAGATCGTCACGCCAGCTGGCGTTTTCGTCCTGAAGTTGTTGATGGGCGTATTCAATCGCACGGGGACTCACCGCCACGACAACGCTGTGTGGGGGTAGTGTATTAAGGGAGTGAGTCAGAGAGGGAAGATCGTTTCCGGCGGAAAAAGACAATAAAGGCGCGGGAAGCGCCTTTATTCCTGATTGATTCAGGGTTTCGGCAAGTTCATAGCAGGCAGGTGCGGGGCGCACCACCAATACTGTCATACTTCGTCCTGATACAGTTTTTCCAGAATCACGCGCGCACCATCTTCAAGCAGTTGTTCAGCAAGGCCAGTACCCAGCTCTTCCGCTTTTTCAAGCGGGCCCGTCACTTCACCGCTGACGATCTTGCTGCCGTCCGGTTCGCCTACCAGTGCGCGCAGGTGAATTTGGTCGCCGTGGATTTCTGCGTAGCTGCCAATCGGCACCTGACACCCACCCATCAGACGGTTGTTCATCGCACGCTCACATAGCACGCGGTAAGTGGTGTTGGCATCGGCCAATGGTTCCAGCAGCGCACGGACGCGTTCGTCATCCAGACGGCACTCAATGCCGACAGCGCCTTGGCCAACCGCTGGCAGAATTTCTTCCGGTTCGATTTCATTGCGGATACGGTCATGAAGATTCAGACGTTTCAGACCTGCTGATGCAAGAATGATGGCGTCGTATTCACCGTTGTCGAGCTTACCCAGACGGGTGCCGACGTTGCCGCGCAGATCTTTCACCACCAAATCAGGGCGCTTGGCACGAACCTGACATTGGCGGCGAAGGCTTGATGTACCGACAACCGCACCTTCTGGCAGTGCATCGATACTTGCATAATTGTTGGAAACAAAGGCGTCACGCGGGTCTTCACGCTCACAGATAGTGACCAGCCCGAGCCCTTCAGGAAACTCTACAGGCACGTCTTTCATGGAATGGACCGCAATGTCTGCACGACCATCCAACATTGCTTGCTCCAGCTCTTTCACGAACAATCCTTTGCCGCCAACTTTGGCCAGTGGAGTGTCGAGAATGATGTCGCCTTTGGTCACCATAGGAACCAGCTCCACAACCAAACCCGGGTGGGTTTCTTTCAGAGCGGCTTTTACAAATTCAGCCTGCCACAGGGCAAGTGGGCTCTGGCGGGTGGCGATGCGGATGGGTGTTGAAGTCATAGTTGCGTCCATTTGATTTGCTTACGCTAATCGTACCACCCCTTGTTATTCCTTGAGAACTTAAGGTGATAGCGGCGATAAAAAGGTGCGAATCTACGCGGCTTCGGCTATGATGATGTGATATGGATCATGTTTTTGAGGCGGTTCACAGGGATAAAACCCTACGTGGTTCATCTTATTTCGAATCAAATTTGAGATAAAGCGTTGTCTCTCTCACAGTTTTGGTCATATAGTGAGCAAAGTGAAGCAGAAATGATGAGTCATTGCTCGCTTTACGCTCCAAAGAAAAACTGTTAGATTGATCACGTTTTTATCCATGGGCACTGAAGTCTTTTAGATTCAGCTCCCGTTACGTTGACTAGGATGTCGGCAACTTTGGATGTTTATCTTGCAAAACTATGTTGATCAGCAATTAGAGCGTCTTAATGCCTTCAACCACGTTAGGTTGGAGCGCGCACGAAGCGCTATGCACTCTCAGGCCGTTAATGTCTTTAACGTATTGCCTGCCTTGCTGCACTTTAATCATCCTGCTGTCCCTGGCTACCTAGAACGTAGCGTCGTCCATGGTATCTGCAATTTCTCCCTTTCAGACGTTCAGCAAGACTTCGTCAACGATTGCGCCCTCGCACTGAATATCCCATCACCGGGTAAGCCATTTTCCCAAGAGCACCCTATCAAAGGCCTGTTCTCTATGGGGAGTACCGCTTCGATGGGTCAAAGCCTTTCCAGTGATCTGGATATTTGGGTCTGTGTACAGGACTGGGTGGGGCATGATGAGCGTGACATGCTTGACGCCAAATGTTCACTGATTTCCGACTGGGCGATGTCTCAGGGTGTGGAAGTGAACTTCTTTGTGATTTGCGAGCAACGTTTCCGCCAGAACATGGCGCAGGCGATGACCACGGAAAACTGTGGCTCGACCCAACATTATCTTCTACTTGATGAATTTTACCGCTCCGCTGTGCATCTGGCTGGACAGCATCTTCTTTGGTATCTGGTACCTCCAGAGATGGAAGGCTGTTACGAAGATTACGTCGGGGAGATGATTGCCAGTGGTGCCATTGAGCGCAACGACTGGGTGGATTTTGGTGGCCTGCCTTCGATCCCGGCTGAAGAGTACTTCGGCTCAAGCCTCTGGCAACTGTATAAAAGTATCGATTCACCGTATAAGTCGGTACTAAAAGCAATCTTGCTTGAAGCTTACTCTTGGGAGTACCCGGGAACCCAGCTTTTGAGCGTTGACGGCAAACGCCGTTTCTTCTCTGGCATGTTGGACGTTTATCAGTCTGACGCTTATTACCTTATGCTGGAGAAAGTGACCCGTTATCTTGAGCGTATCGATGACCACCGCCGTCTTGATCTGGTGCGCCGCTGCTTCTACCTCAAAACCCACGAGAAACTAACCCGTGAGCCTGGCCCAGGTTCTGTGCCATGGCGTCGAGAAGTACTGTGTATCCTAACCCGTGAATGGGGCTGGTCACAGGAAGACATCGCGCGGCTGGATGATCGCCGTAATTGGAAAGTGGAAGAGGTTAAAGAAGCACATAACGAGCTACTTGAAGCCTTGATGCTGAGCTATCGAAACCTTATCCGTTTCGCGCGCCGCAATGACATTACTTCTGCTATCAGCCCTGAAGACATCAGTATTCTGGCACGTAAGCTTTATGCTGCGTTTGAGGTATTGCCGGGCAAAGTGACCCTGCTTAACCCGCAACTGTCTCCGGATTTGCATGAAGCGGACCTGAGCTTTATTCAGGTGAAGGAAGGTCGCAGTAATCCTCCGGGTTGGTATCTGTATAAACAATCATTGAAGCCAGTGGAAATCATTGGCCGTTCGCCGCTCGAACATAATCGCTACCTTTCAAAGCTGGTGGCGTGGGCGTATTTCAATGGCCTTTTGACTGAATCTAGCCGCCTGCATTCCGTGGCACGTAACAGCAAGGTCGACATCGACAAGCTTTACCAACTGGTCAGTGACCTTCGTAACACCTTCTCTGTACGTCGTCCGCAGCCTTCACTGCAGGCGCTGTCGAGTCCTTGTGAAGTGCGTAAGCTGGCGTTGTTTATCAACCTTGAAAACGACCCAACCACAGAGCTTAAACAGCCTGCGGTGCGTTTCGATTTCAAAAACACGGATATTTTCAGCTATGGTGCTGAGCAGCAGTGTTTGGTTGGCAGTGTCGATTTGGTTTACCGCAATAGCTGGAACGAAGTGCGTACCCTGAACTTCAAGGGTGAAAACGCGATTCTTGACGTATTGAAAACTTTGCTGGGTAAAATGCACCAGGATGCCATTCCGCCAGAGTCGGTGGATGTGTTCTGCTATGCAGGCAAGATGCGTGGTTTGATTCGTAACCTGGTTTATCAACTGGTTGCAGAATGCATCGACATGCGCCTGAAACCAATAGATCAGGAGAAACGTCGCCGATTTAAAGCGATTCGAGTCGCGGACCAAACCTTTGGCTTATTCTTTGAGCGTCGCGGTGTGTCAGTCCAGAAACTCGAAAACTCCGTCGAGTTCTACCGTTCTATTTCGACCAACAAGGTTCACGGCTCACCGGTAGTGGTATTGGACAAAGACGCCGATATTCATCCGCCGGAAGTGGTTGACTCATACGCCAGTGAAGGTCTTATCCAGTTCTTTTTTGAAGATTGTAATGACGGCTTCCACATCTATGTGTTGGATGAAAATAACCGCGTGGAAGTTTACCGTCAGTGCAGCGGTGACAAAGAGGAAATGGTGCAGGGTGTGAACCGTTTCTACACCTCAGCACAGGAAGCAACGAACTTTGGCGGTAAAGCGGTGAACTTCAATCTGCCGCAGTTTTACGACATCATTCACCAGGCTGATGGTCGCGCTCAAGTGATTCCTTACAAGAGTGACCGCCAATGGCAACGTTCTGATGCGAATACTGACGCTGCCCAATACGCGTCCCGCTGATTAATCTCAAATAAGAAAGGCTGGCACCAGTTGCTGTCAGCCCTTCTTGATACACCTTCATATAAAGTTGCTTTCTACCAATCCACACTCTCGCCAGCGTGTTTGGAACATTCTTGCTTCACCATGTCCATAAACTCGATACCACTTTTGCTGCACAGCCATTGACCGTCCTGATAGCTGAAATGGAAGCCGCCTGAGCGTGATGCCAACCAAATCTCTTTCATCGGCTCCTGGCGGTTGATGATGATCTGGCTGCGGTCTTCAAAATCCAGTGTCAGAACATTGCCATTCGTTTCGTAATCGATATCCGCGCCACTCTCGTCGATGCCGTCTTCAATCGCCATCCATTGTTCGTCAACCAGTTCATGGTATTGGCTTGTGTTCATTCTTAGTCGTCCTATTGCTTTTCAGTGCGTTGATGCGATTATAGAGGGCATTAACTTTTAGATCACTGGCATAAATGATGCGATTAGCCCTGAAACTTGCCGCACTGGCAACAGTAGCCCTGATTTCGGCATGCGGTCAGCAAGGACCTCTCTACTTTCCTGAAGATATACCCGCCCAAAATGAGCAGGTAAATCCGGAAACGCCGCAGGATACTCAGGAATCTACTCAGCCATAAAACTTTGGACAGGGAAGGACAACGTTGGACTACTTCAATTATCAGGATGACGGGCAACTGTGGGCAGAAGAGCTGCCACTGGCGCAGCTTGCGGAACAATACGGTACACCGCTTTATGTTTACTCGCGTGCGACGCTTGAGCGTCACTGGCATGCGTTTGATAAAGCTGTGGGTGACCACCCGCACCTGATTTGTTATGCCGTGAAGGCAAACAGCAACCTTGGCGTACTGAATGTATTGGCGCGTCTGGGATCAGGCTTTGACATCGTTTCTCAGGGCGAGCTGGAGCGGGTATTGGCGGCTGGCGGAGACCCAAAGAAAGTGGTGTTTTCTGGCGTAGGTAAAACCGAGCCGGAAATGGCGCGCGCGCTGGAGCTCGGTATTAAATGCTTCAACGTCGAATCAGAAGCCGAGCTTGATCGCCTGAACAAAGTGGCGGGCGAGCTGGGGAAAGTGGCACCAATCAGCCTGCGTATCAACCCGGATGTGGATGCGAAAACCCACCCGTATATTTCTACCGGTCTGAAAGAAAACAAATTCGGCATCGCGTTTGATAGAGCCCGTGAGGTTTACCAATACGCGAACAGCCTGCCACACCTTTCTGTGCATGGTATTGACTGTCACATTGGTTCACAGCTGACAGAGCTGGCTCCGTTTATCGAGTCGACCGATCGCCTGCTGGCGCTGATTGATGCGCTTGGACAGGATGGCATCTCTATCGATCACCTTGATGTAGGTGGTGGTCTCGGCGTGACTTACAGCGATGAGAAACCGCCAGAGCCATCTGACTATGCGAAAGCCTTGCTTGACCGTTTGTCGAACCATCAGGATATCGAGCTGGTTTTTGAGCCGGGCCGTGCGATCGCCGCCAATGCCGGTGTCTTGCTGACCAAGGTTGAGTTCCTCAAGCACAACGAAGAAAAGAATTTCGCCATCATTGATGCGGCGATGAACGACTTACTGCGTCCAGCGCTTTACCAAGCTTGGCAGGATATTGTTCCTGTACAGCCACGTCAGGGTGAAGCCAAAACTTATGATTTGGTTGGGCCTGTGTGCGAAACCGGCGATTACCTTGGTAAAGACCGCGCGCTGGTGCTTGAAGCGGGTGATCTGCTGGCGGTGCGTTCATCAGGTGCTTATGGCTTTGTGATGTCGTCTAACTACAACACCCGCTGCCGTGCAGCAGAAGTGATGGTAGATGGCGACCAATCCCACCTGGTGCGTCAGCGTGAGCCGCTGGCATCACTGTGGGAGTTAGAACAGGTACTGCCTGAGTAAAAGGATCCGGATGCAGATACAATTTTCCAAAATGCATGGTCTCGGCAACGATTTTATGGTCGTTGACTGTGTGACGCAAAATGCATACTTCTCTCCGGATATGATCCGCCGTCTGGCGGACAGAAATACCGGCGTGGGGTTTGATCAGCTGTTGGTGGTTGAACCGCCTTACGATCCGGAAAGTGATTTCCATTACCGGATTTTTAATGCTGACAGCAGCGAAGTGGAGCAGTGCGGCAATGGTGCGCGCTGCTTTGCCCGTTTTGTGCGAATGAAAGGGCTGACCAACAAAAACCAAATTCAGGTCAGCACTAAAGGCGGCAAGATGATACTCAAGATGGACAGTGACGAACTGGTCACTGCCAACATGGGTGAGCCTATCTGGGCACCGTCTAAAATCCCCTTCCGCGCAAACGCTGAAGAAAAAACCTATATTTTACGTGTAGAAGATAAAACCCTGTTTGTGGGCGCGGTCAGTATGGGTAACCCGCATTGCGTCACCGTGGTCGATGACGTCGATACCTATGACGTGGAAGGCCTGGGTCCGTTGGTGGAATCCCACGAGCGTTTCCCAGAGCGTGTTAACGCTGGCTTTATGCAGGTGGTATCGCGCAATGAAATCCGTCTTCGCGTTTACGAGCGCGGTGCGGGCGAAACTCAGGCGTGTGGCAGTGGTGCTTGTGCAGCAGTCGCTGTGGGCATTTTGCAGGGTTTGCTTGATGAGTCGGTGAAAGTGCACTTGCCGGGCGGCGATCTGAAAATCCGCTGGAAAGGTGTAGGGCATCCGCTTTACATGACGGGTCCGGCTTCACACGTATACGATGGACAGATAACAGTATGACGGAGCTTTCCAAGCTCAAAGGGCCACTGGCTGAGGCATTGACCGAAGAAGCCGTGGCCGCTTTTCTGAAAGACAATCCAGATTTCTTCAATCGCCAGCCTGAACTGGCGGCACAACTGAGAGTGCCTCATGCTGAGCGTGGTGCGGTATCTCTGGTGGAAATCCAACTCGGCCGTTTGCGTGAGCGCGTGGCCGAGCTTGAAGAAGACATTACCCAATTGATGAGCATCGCGGCAGGTAATGAGAACCTGTTTCGCGCTTTCTCTCATGCGCACAAGGCGCTGTTTGTGGCAGAAAGTGAAGACGATATTCACAAAGCCTTGCTGGAACTTGCCAACTCACTGCACTTGGTTGTGAACCTCCGTCTCTATAACGGTGTACACCATCCACTGCACCGCAAGAGTGTGGATGCGGTGAAAGCGGCGCATTTCTGCGGTCAGCGCATCTACCTTGGCAGATTACGCAAAGTCGATGGCGACCATTTCGTTACTCAAGCCCCTGAGCTTGGCTCTTATGCACTGGTTCCTGTGTTTAAAGGCAAAGAACTGGGTTTTCTGACCTTTGCCAGCCAAGATGGCGGTCACTTCCAGCCCAGTATGGATACATTGTTTGTCGAACAGATTGCCGAGCACATCGCCATCCTCCTCACCAAGTGGCAGGCGAACGAATGAGTTTGCCTGCCAGCATCGAAAAACCGCTGGCGCGATTCTTTGATTACATGATCCGCGAGCGGGGCTTAAGCCGCCACACCGAAAACAATTACCGTCAACAATTGACCGCCAGTGCAGAGTTCCTGGTGGGGGCAGGCGTGACCAAATGGCAGGATGTCGATGCCGCATGGGTGCGTCAAATTGCAGCCCAAGCCAAGCGCGAACGTCTGAAAGCGGGCAGCATTGCGCTTCGCCTGTCAGCCCTTCGCAGCTTCTTTGATTTTATGGTGTCAGACGGAGCACTGGCGGCGAATCCTGCGAAAGGCGTGGCAGCGCCCAAGCAAGGTCGCACGCTGCCAAAGAACCTTGATGTCGATGAAGTGAATCAGCTGCTGTCGGTGGATGCGGATGACCCATTGTCAGTGCGCGATCGCGCCATGATGGAGCTGATGTACGGCGCAGGACTTCGCCTGTCTGAGCTTATTGGCCTTAACGTTCGTGATGTGGCGATGCGAAAGGGCGATTTGCGTGTGATCGGTAAAGGCGACAAAGAGCGTGTGGTGCCTTTTACCGGTATGGCGAAAGAGTGGCTGTTCAACTGGCTGAAAGTACGTAACCAACTGCTTAAAGGGCCGGAAGATGCTCTTTTCCTGTCGAAGCTGGGAAACCGTATCTCTCCGCGCAGCGTACAAAAGCGTATGGCGGAATGGGGAAAGAAACAGGCGGTCAGCAGCCATATCAACCCCCATAAATTGCGTCATAGTTTTGCTACCCACATGTTGGAGTCTTCCGGTGACTTGAGGGCGGTGCAGGAGCTTCTGGGCCACGCTGATCTCTCCACCACTCAGGTTTATACCCACCTCGACTTCCAGCATCTGGCTAAAGTGTACGACGCTGCGCACCCCAGGGCGCGTAAGCGCAAAAACGACGACTGACCTCACTACTCACTGCAAGGAGCGCGCATGAAGTTCTATCGCCGCTGGCAACCTGTCTCTGCTATGACGTTTGATTTGGATGACACCCTGTATGACAACCGGGTGGTGATTATCCGTGCAGAGCAAATGTTGCTGGATTGGCTGGAAGCGTGCTGCCCGGCGATGGCCAACTTTGACTGGCCCCAGTGGCAGGTGATGCGCTCAGAAGTGATTGCAGCGGATGCCTCGCTGGTGGGGTTTGTCACCGAAATCCGTCGAGCCCAACTCACCTTGGCAGCTTTACGTTGCGGCCTGAGTGAGGCTGACGCCAAATCTCTCGCCGATGATGGCGTGGCATTTTTCCTTCATGAGCGCAGTAATTTTATCGTGCCGGAAGACGTGATGCAGAGCATGGGCGAATTGGCTGACCGCTATCCGCTGGTGGCGATCACCAACGGGAATGTTGATTGTGACAAGCTGGGCCTGACGCCGCTATTCAAGCAGGTGCTTCAGGCAGGGCCGGACGGTGCAGCGAAACCTGACGGCGCACTGTTTACCAAGGCGCAGTCCATCCTGAATATTCCCGCAGATACCATTCTCCATGTTGGCGATCACCTCAAAGCCGATGTACGCGGGGCGAAACTAGCTGGCTTTAAAGCGTGTTGGTTTAACGACACAAAAACGCCGCTGACATTGCAGCGGCGCGCTTCGTTACTACCGGACGTGGAAATTTCTGACCTTTCCGAGTTGCTCTTGCTGGGCTAGTTACGGTTCTTCAACCAGTTATCAACCGCAGCCATGCCTGGACCCCAAATCATAGTGACAAGCAGCATCACACCCCACATCTGGTGGTCGAAAAAGCCTTTTGGCCACAGCGCTGGATAAGACACCACGGCAACAATGTTAAAGGCAAACAGGGCAAAAGCCGCTGGGCGGGTTAAAAGGCCGAGTGCCAGGAACACGGGTAAAATAAGTTCCGCCGCTGTGCCGAGGTAGGCCGCCATTTCCCAAGGAAGAAACGGTACCTGATATTCGTATTCGAACAGGAACAGGGTACTGTCCCAGCTGGCAACTTTGGTTTGGCCGGATTTGAAAAATACCCAGGCTACCCAGAGGCGGCTAACCAGCAGAAGAACCGGAACCAAAGGCTTCAGCGCAGATTCCATCAAGTCGTCGATTTTATTGATCACAGCGAACATGTGCGATTTCCTTTTTCTTGTTAATCACTGGCCAGTGCAAAGCTGCTGAAAACACCGCTTAGCATGGCACCGGAAATGTGTGGCAAAAGCTCGGGGTCAATCTCCCCAAACGCGAAATCTTTACAAGCGAGGATCAGCGAGGCTTCTTCATCGCTGATAGTGGTGACACTGATCCCTTCGTTATCTTTCTGCACCAGCAGGGCTTCTGGACGCATCAAATCCAGCTGATTCAATGCCTCCTCATCCTGATTGCTGACCGCTTGCCAGAGTGTGGCGACAGCAAAGTCACTTTTCATCACGGCGGATGCCGGAGAAACCGTCAGCTGAATACGCGGAAAATCTTCCGGTGGTATTTCTGACAAGGCCTCGACCGGAAAAGCTTCCGGCAATGGCGCTCTGTTCACGCATTGGATATGCCATTCAATCTCAGTGATATCTGCCAGATACGGAACAGCTTCAATAATGTTGGGCAGCGCGCGAATGGTGTCAGCAAACCCGGCGCCATAGCGATCGGCGCAGGCGTTATCCATGGTGGTGCCAAGTACGTGGTGACGGGCAATGGCCTGAAAGCACTCTTCGCCCACCAGAGCATTGGCGACGGGGTAAATATTCTTGAGGCATTCGGTCAGGGTCATCACAAAGTTGTTGCGGTAAACCTGTATCAGCGCCTCAGGCTCCGTCACGCCCTGCGCAACAGGGAGCTCGTGCGATTCATAATGCAGGGCATCGCGAAATTGATGCTGCAGTGAAGCAAGGCTGGGGGCGCTCATGAAGCCTCCTTCACGGATGGCGAGAGGGCTTTGACGATGCGATCGGCTTTTGCTGCTTCACCGAGTAAAACGTCCGGCGTAGGGATATCGCGATCCCATTCAATCAAGGTATGGCGCGCGCCGTGCTCGGCAATCCATTTTTCATAAAGCGACCACACAGGCTCAGACACGGGTTGGCTGTGGGTATCAATCCAGATTTCCCCTTCGTCCAACTGCTTCACGGTAAAACCGGCCAGATGGATTTCCTGCACCCACTCAGGATTAATTGCTGCTAGGTAGGTGTCGG
The DNA here is from genome assembly GCF_900060185.1 of Grimontia marina. Taxonomy (GTDB): domain Bacteria; phylum Pseudomonadota; class Gammaproteobacteria; order Enterobacterales; family Vibrionaceae; genus Enterovibrio; species Enterovibrio marinus. The sequence goes on from NZ_FIZY01000015.1 coordinate 40,158, forward strand.
TATCAAAGCCATGATTGAAGGCGCTGACATGAATGTTGTTCAGATCGAGTAATAAGCCACAGCCAGTGCGTCTCGCCACTTCGGCAAGAAACTCCCACTCAGGAATGGTGGAGTGACTGAAGCTTAAGTAGCTTGAAGGGTTTTCGACCAACATTTGGCGGCTCAGGTAATCTTGCGTCGCGTCGACATTACGGCAAAACACCTTCAATGCTTCTTCTGTATACGGCAGAGGCAGCAGGTCATTGAAGTACTCGCCGTCGACCGAACTCCAGCTTAAATGGTCGGAAACAAAGAGAGGGTCGATTGTGTCGACCAGATGTTTCAGCTTGCCAAGGTGGTGTTTGTTCACCGGATCGACAGACCCCAGTGACAAACCCACACCGTGGCAACTGACGTCATAGTGGCGCCGCAGGGTGTGCAGCGCCTCAAAGGCTTTTGAGTGCGGCAGGAAAAAGTTCTCACTGTGTACTTCTAACCATCCGATATCCGGGGAATGATTAAGAAAGTGATCGTGGTGTGGTTGTCTCAGTCCAACGCCCACCCAAGGAGATACCTTTTCCATAACGGAACCCTTCAATGCCAATTAAGACGAAGTGGTTGAACCGCCAACCAGACGCTCACACAGACCTTTTGGTACAACGACGAAAGCGTCGGTTTGTGCATCTTTGGTTGAGGTGCCTGCACAAGAGCTGTTGTTAGTCGCACAGTCGTTTTTACCGGCTTTCACCACGCCGTAGCATTTTTCTTTCTCTGCTGCTTGAGCGGGAGCAGCTGTCAGGGTAGTAGCACCTACAGCAAGAAGACTGGTAACAGCAGCAGCGACAGCAAAATTGGTCTTTTTCATGATAGTTCCTCTCTTTACAGACTTTTGTCATCAAGATAATCAATAGGTTATTCAGGGAGTCCCTGATGGCACTGTTGGTTATTCAGTGCTCTTCCAAAAGGATAGGTCTCTAGCATAAAAACTTTCGTCATTACGGTTATTTTTTAAGCTTATTTTTCTTTAAATAAACAAAATTACCGCTATGCATATGATTTTATTATTTTTAATTTTCAGGTGTTTTTTGTCTTGAAACGGTAGACGTTAAAGCGATTCATGAAGTCAGAAAGAGGCAGAAGCCGTTACAGATTCAAAAACAAGCGCAGTGCGATAAGGAGACCTGCAACTCACGACGGTTTATGGGTATAATCCTCAACCAGTGTATAAATAACCAGTGAATGAACGATGGACGTATCCCACCTGATTGACGGTCTGAATGACAAACAACGCGAGGCAGTGGCTGCTCAGCTTGGCAACTATCTGGTTCTGGCGGGCGCAGGCAGTGGTAAAACACGTGTGCTGGTTCATCGTATTGCCTGGTTAATGCAGGTTGAGTATGCCTCGCCGTTTTCGGTGATGGCGGTAACCTTTACCAACAAAGCCGCCGCAGAAATGCGCGGGCGTATTGAGCAGTTAATGCAGGGGACGGCCTCCGGTCTTTGGTGCGGCACTTTCCACGGTTTGTGTCACCGTATTCTCCGCGCCCACCATCTGGATGCAAACCTGCCGCAGGACTTTCAGATCCTGGACTCAGACGATCAACAGCGTCTGCTTCGCCGCCTGATCAAAGCGCAGAATCTGGATGAAAAACATTGGCCTGCGCGTCAAGCGTCTTGGTATATCAACGCCAAGAAAGACGAAGGTCTGCGTCCTCATCACATTGATGCCCAGTTTGATCCGGTAGAGAAAACCTGGTTGCGTGTTTACGCTGCCTATCAGGAAGCGTGTGACCGCGCAGGCTTGGTGGATTTTGCGGAATTGCTGCTGCGTTGCCACGAGCTGCTGCGTGATAAAGAGCATATTCGTGAGCACTATCAAGCGCGTTTCCAGCATATTCTGGTGGACGAGTTCCAGGATACCAACAACATCCAATATGCCTGGCTGCGTATGATGGCGGGCAACAATGCCAAAGTGATGATCGTAGGTGATGATGACCAGTCCATCTATGGTTGGCGCGGCGCGAAAATCGAGAACATCTCCCGCTTCCTTCAGGACTTCCCTGGCGCTGAAACCATCCGTCTTGAGCAGAATTACCGCTCGACCGGCAACATCCTGAAGGCGTCTAACCACCTGATTGAAAACAACGCCGAGCGCATGGGCAAGAGCCTGTGGACGGAAGGTCAGGAAGGTGAATTAATATCTGTATACAGTGCGTTTAACGAGTTGGATGAAGCCCGTTTCGTGGTGGGTAAAATCAAAGCCTGGCAAGACGAAGGCGGCGCGCTGAATGACACTGCGATTTTATACCGAAACAACGCCCAATCCCGTGTGCTTGAAGAGGCCTTGATTCAGGCAGGTCTGCCGTACCGCATTTACGGTGGTATGCGATTCTTCGAACGTCAGGAAATCAAAGATGCGCTGGCGTACCTGCGCATGATCGGTAACCGCTTTGATGATGCCGCTTTTGAGCGTGTGGTGAATACGCCAGCACGCGGCCTTGGCGATCGCACCCTCGAAACCATCCGTCTTGCTGCGCGCGACCGTGGTGCAACCATGTGGGAAGTGAGTAACCAACTGCTTGAAGAGCAGGTGCTGGCAGGCCGCGCTGCAAACTCACTGCGTCGTTTTGTCGAGCTGGTGAATGCGCTTGAAGATGACACCCGCGAAATGGCGCTATTCCAGCAAACGGACTACGTGATCCAGCACTCCGGCCTTCGCGCTATGTACGAAGCGGAGAAAGGTGAAAAAGCGCAGGCGCGCATTGATAACCTTGAGGAACTGGTTACCGCTACCCGTCAGTTTGAAGTGCCGGAAGAGGTGCAGGAAGAAATGTCGCCATTGTCGGCGTTCCTCTCTCATGCAGCGCTTGAAGCCGGTGAAGGTCAGGCGGATGAGTTTGACGATGCGGCGCAGTTGATGACACTGCACAGTGCCAAAGGCCTGGAGTTTCCCATGGTGTTCATGGTGGGCGTGGAAGAAGGCATGTTCCCAAGTCAGATGTCGGCAGAAGAAGCCGGACGTTTGGAAGAAGAGCGTCGCCTCTGTTATGTCGGTATGACCCGTGCGATGAAAAAGCTCTACATCACTTACGCGGAGATGCGCCGAGTTTACGGCAAAGACATGTTCCACAAAGCGTCGCGATTTATCCGCGAACTGCCGGAAGATTGCCTCGAAGAAGTGCGAATGCGCGCGAAAGTGTCGCGTCCAGCCGCAGCATCAGGGCGTTTCTCGCAAACCCAGACCCAAGAGAACTTCAACCAGACCGGATTCTCGCTTGGACAGCGTGTGCAGCACCCGAAATTCGGTGAGGGAACCATCATCAACTTTGAAGGAAGCGGTCAACAGAGCCGGGTACAGGTGGCCTTTAACGGAGAAGGCATCAAGTGGTTGGTGACTCAATATGCCAAGCTTGAAGCAATGTAATTCGGGTTTAGAGCAAAAAAGGAAGGGTGGCATTGAGCCACCCTTTCTGTCTTTGGCGTGGCGATAATTGGGATTAAGCGGGCGTGCCCCAGGCACTGGCCAGATCGCTGATGAGCGAATCACTCGCGCCAGCACCTGTCAGGTGCTTCAAAATCACAGGTGAGAATTTCTGCACCATACCTGAGTCCATTCCCAACATGTTAAACACTTTGTCTACTGACTCCATGTTCGACAGGTTGCTGCCCAAATCACCCGGGATCATGCTGGTCAGTGAATCCATACCCGGTACCATTTTCAGAAGTTCGCTGCTCTGGCCTTCGCCCAATGTCTGGTAAGCCATGGCCAGCAATGCACCGGCACCGCCTGCCGCTTGCTTGTCGTCAACACCGAGGTCGGTAGAAAGCAGAGAGGTCAGCGGGTTGCTGGCTGTTTCGCTGCTAACGCCTTCCAACAGGTTCGACGCTTCTTTCTCGGCACTGCCCAGCAGGCTACCCAAGTCGGTCGCCTGCGCCGGGACACTCGCTGCGCCCAGAAGGGTACACAGCGCAATCATATTCACTTTACGCAACATTCTTTTGCTCCTGGCGTTAATCCGCCACAACTAAACCTTCGCGCCTTGGGTCAGCTCCGCCTACCAAGGTGCCGCTATCGATAACAATACCGTGGATACCCGAGGTTAAGTCACGAATATTGACTTCATATCCCATTGCTTCAAGCGCTGGCTTGAAACTTTCTGCATCAGTCCCGGCTTCAAGATCGTAGGTGCCAAAACGGTTTATAAGGTGAGGCAGGTCGATGGCAGATTGGATGTCGAGTCCCCAATCAAGGTGCGCGACCAAGGTTTTCGCCACGTAGCCTATGATGCGGCTGCCGCCCGGTGAGCCAACGGCCATGTATGGCTTGCCATCACGCATCACGATGGTTGGCGACATGGATGAGCGGGGGCGTTTGCCCGGCTCAACGCGGTTGGCAATCGGATACCCGTTAGCGTGGGTTTTGAACGAGAAGTCTGTGAGCTCGTTGTTGAGCAGAAAGCCTCGCGTCATCAGGCGTGAGCCAAAGCCGTTCTCGATGGTAGTGGTGATAGAAACGATGTTGCCGTCTTTATCCACAATCGAGTAATGGCTGGTGGAAGGCAACTCAATAGACTCGTCATCTGCAAGTTTTGGCGTAACGCTGGCGTAACTAAACTTGGGCTCACCCGGGTTAACCTCTTTCATGGCACCTTCTGCAGGGATCAGCGCTGCGCGAGCTTTGAGGTATTCCGGAGCCAGCAGGCCTTCTGTTGGCACTGGCACAAAATCGCTGTCGGCAATGTAGCGGCCGCGGTCTGCAAACGCCATCCGAGAGGCATCCCCAATCAAACGCCAGCTTTCGGGATTATCTTTACCCAGTGACTTCATCGGGAAGTGACTGAGTACCCCCAGAATTTGCCCCACTGTAATACCGCCTGATGTTGGTGGTCCCATGCCACAAATACGGTACTGGTGGTAAGGCGCACAAACAGGCTGGCGCTCCACAATGCGGTAATCAGCCAGATCTTCTTTGCTCAGAATGCCCGGGTTGCCCGCGGCGTTTTGCACTGTCGCCACGATGTCGGCGGCAATCTCACCTTCGTAGAAGTTATCAATGTCTTCAGCGACCAGTTTTAAGGTATTGGCATATTCCTGATTCACCAGACGGTGACCGACAGTAAGTGGATTACCATTGTCGTCAAAGAAATACTGATAAGTGGATGGGTAACGGCGCAGTCTATCGGCATCGCCCTCAATCATACCCGCTAAACGGGGTGAGACTTCAAAGCCACTTTCTGCCACTTCAATGGCCGGCGTCAGTACTGTGCGCCATGAAAGGTTTCCAAATTTGGCGTGAGTATCGTGCATCAGGCGTAATGTGCCCGGTGTGCCGACAGAGCGCCCACCGACCACAGCATCATAGAACTTCAGCGGCTCGCCATTTTCGTTCTGGAACAGGGTAGGCGTGGCATCTTTTGGCGCGGTTTCGCGTCCGTCAAACGTGGTGAGTGCCTGCGCATCACTGTCCCAATACACCAGCAGTGCACCGCCGCCGATACCTGAGCTTTGTGGTTCAACCAAGCCGAGGACAGTTTGTACCGCAACCATGGCATCAATCGCATTCCCGCCAGCACGCAGCATGGCTTCACCTGCTCGGGTAGCATGGGGGTTGGCAGAGGCCACCATCCACTCTTTACCTTTCACGGCTTTTCGCATCACGCTGCCGGTTGCAAGTTCTGGTGCAATCGCATCTGTGGTTTGGCCTTCAGATGTGGCGGTAGCAGGAAAAGAAAGTGCAAGGCTGAGTGCCAGTGTGGAAAGGAACAGGGTAGGGTGTTTTTTCATTGTAATTCCTTTTAACGCCCAAACATTCGGACTTTGAGTATAGTTCGCAAAAGGAAGAGAAGAGTGTCGGATTAACGAGGCAGAAACACGGATTTTTTCCGCTATGGCAGCAAGATAGAGGATTTGTAGGGCGTAAAGGAAAACGGCACCTGACGGTGCCGTATTGAGTGCTTATTTGCTGCGTTGCTTGCTCCGGTTTCTGACAGCATCAAAGGTAAAGATTGCCAGCGCGGTCCAGATAAAGGCAAAAGTGGTCGCTTTATCTGTCGTGAACGGCTCGTTGTAGAGGCCAACGGCCAACATGAACATCATGGTTGGGCCGATATACTGGAAAAAGCCAAGCGTCGAGAGACGTAATTTCGTCGCCGCTCCGTTAAAGCAAAGCAGTGGCAGTGTGGTCACCACGCCAGCAGCGATCAGAAGGAGGTTCAATCCCCAGCTGTTTTGCATCATGTCTGAGGTGGTGCTGCTGGCGATAAATAGAAGGTAAATCAGCGACACAGGCATCAGCACCAGGGTTTCTATGAAAAGGCCGGTTGCGGCATCGACGTTTATCTTCTTACGCAGCAGGCCGTAGCAGCCAAAACTACAAGCCAGTACCAGCGCGACCCAGGGCAGTGAGCCAAAGGTGATGACCTGAATGGCCACGCCGAGAAATGCCAGGGTTACGGCAGCCCATTGTAGCTTTCTGAAACGCTCACCAAGGAAGACCATACCAAGCACCACATTGATAAGCGGGTTGATGTAGTAGCCGAGACTGGCATCGAGCATCAGGTCATTTTTTACCGCCCAAATGAAAATCAGCCAGTTGGCGGCGATCACCACGGCAGTGATGGTCAGAAGGCCAAGACGTTTTTTGTCTTTCAGTAACAATTTGACGCGCGCAAGGCCACTGCTGGCACGAAGAATGAGGGCTAGGAAGAAGAAAGACCAAATCACGCGGTGCACCAACACTTCCATCGGTGGTACATCGGTTAGAGCCTTAAAGTAAAGCGGAGCGACGCCCCACATGGTGTAAGCGCCCAGCGCCAGCATCACGCCGCGGCGGGTTTGTTGCGCATCATTCACTGCGAAATCTCTACATCTAAAAACGCTAAAGAGCAAAAACCGCCTGATGGCGGTGCGTGCAGCGAAAAATAAAGGCCTGAAGCGGATTTTTCCGGTGAAAGCCCAGCATCCACATCATATATAAAAGTTTTTGCTGCTTTGGCCAGTATATGGACTTCCCTTTTTGAAGCACACCTTTTCTGTTGAGAAAAATTGAACTGACAGTTCGTCGTCGTTGACCTTTTATCCATGCCCCGCTGCGTTTAGAATGAGCGGCTATTCAATGATGAGAGGCTCTATGACCGTTACCGATTCGGCCGAAATGACACCACCACTGGCGCACGACGAAACTGTTCTGCAGGAAGTGTTCGGCTATCACAGTTACCGCGACGGTCAGAAAGAAATCATCGATGCCGCAGTTGGCGGGCGTGATTCATTGGTTATCATGCCAACAGGCGGTGGCAAGAGCCTCTGTTATCAAATTCCTGCCTTGGTGCGCGATGGCCTCACCATCGTGATCTCGCCGCTGATCTCCTTGATGAAAGATCAGGTCGACCAATTGCTGGCGAATGGTGTGCAGGCCGCATGTCTTAACTCTTCGATGAATCCAGACGAGCAATCGGCCACGTGGCAATCGCTGCGCAATGGCTCGCTCAAGCTGTTGTATGTATCGCCAGAGCGTATTCTGATGCGTGATTTCATCGAGCGCCTACACTCGGTCAACCTTGGCCTGATTGCGGTCGATGAAGCGCACTGTATTAGTCAGTGGGGACACGACTTTCGTCCTGAGTACGCGCAACTTGGCAGCCTGAAGCAGCATTTCCTCGACGTGCCTGTGATGGCGTTGACCGCAACGGCAGACGACACCACGCGTCAGGATATCTGCCAGCGTCTGGCTCTCAATGACCCGCACATCTATCTTGGCAGTTTTGACCGTCCGAATATCCGCTACACCTTGGTTGAAAAGCACAAGCCTCTGGCGCAATTGACCCAGTTTCTGGCAACCCAGTCCGGCCAGAGCGGTATCGTTTACTGCAACAGCCGCAAGCGGGTCGAGCAGGTGGCAGAAAAGCTGGTTGGCAATAATATCCGCGCTGCGGCTTATCATGCAGGCATGACGAACGAGCAACGTGCCTGGGTACAGGAAGCGTTCCAGCGAGATGATGTGCAGATAGTCGTCGCGACCGTGGCATTCGGTATGGGTATTAATAAACCCAATGTGCGTTTTGTTGTGCATTACGACATTCCGCGCAATATCGAATCCTACTATCAGGAAACCGGCCGCGCCGGACGTGATGGTCTGCCCGCAGAAGCAGTGATGTTCTATGACCCGTCAGACATTGGCTGGCTGCACCGCTGTTTGGAAGAAAAACCGGATGGTCCGCAAAAGCTGGTGGAAAGCCACAAGCTCAATGCGATGGGTGCGTTTGCCGAAGCGCTGACTTGTCGCCGTCTCGTATTGCTGAATTACTTTGGTGAATACCGCGATAAGCCTTGCGGCAACTGCGATATCTGCCTTGACCCGCCGACGCTGTTTGATGGTACTGAGCAAGCGCAAAAAGCCTTGTCCTGCGTGTACCGCGTCAACCAGAATTTCGGTGTGGGCTATACGGTCGAAGTGCTGCGCGGGATGCAGAATCAGCGTATTAAGGAATACGGACACGAGAAGCTCAGCACCTATGGTCTGGGGAAAGCGTTCAGCCATGAATACTGGGTCAGCATTTTCCGTCAGCTTATCCACCGTGGTTATCTGGTGCAGAACATCGCCCGAAGCTCTGTGCTGCAATTGACCGAAGAAGCGCGTCCGGTGCTTCGCGGGGAAATTGCGCTAGAACTTGCGGTGCCGCGATTGGGGCTGTCGCCACGTAGCAAAGCTGACAAGCTTGGTAAGCGCAACTATGACAAGAAACTGTTCGCCAAACTTCGCAAGCTCCGTAAAGCGATTGCGGATGAAGAAGACATTCCACCATACGTGGTCTTCAACGATGCCACCTTGATTGAGATGGCAGAGATGATCCCGACCTCACAAGGTGAGCTGCTGGCGGTGAACGGTGTCGGTCAGCGCAAGCTTGAAAAATACGGCAATGTATTCCTCGATGTGATTGAAGACCATATCACCCTCAATGACGATGAGCCGAGTTATGGATAACCCTACTTTCCGTCTTTCCCACCATGACAGCGAAGCAGGTCGGTTGGTGCTGGCTGCAGATGCGCTGGATTTTGATAACGCCGAGCAACATCTGATGGCGTTTTGCCAACTGATTGACGCTAAGGTCACAGAAAAACAAACCGACGCGGACTTATTAAGCTGGCTTATCGACTTCGAAGGCGTGCCATTTATGCTGCGTGCCGAGCATTACAGCGCCAGTGTGTGGCTGGAAAGGCTGGGCGCAGAGGGTGACGAAGAGCTCGCCTTTATGAACAACTGGCTGTCGAAACAGCTTGGCTAATCTTCGCCTCGAATTTCGCAATTTGTAGCAGTTGGCATTCGCCGGAATTGATGTATAATTCGCCACCTTATTAGGGGCTGTTAACCTTTGGTGATGATTTTTGCAGCAGTTTGTGGGGATTTTATGCAAGGCAGAGGCTTCGATGTGTAGCTAGCCTATATGAGAAGCTGATAACGCAGCAGAAATTCCCCACAAACGCTGCCAGAACGGTTCTGCTCTATGCGTTTTATGCTTTGTTGAGGCGTAATTGCTTAGAATGACTAGGCGGCATACACCTCGCCGCGCCTAAAACGCTTATAGCGAGAACAAAACTTAACCACCAAAGGTCAACAGCCCCTAGGAGCCAGATCACAGAATCTGGTGAGTTGGTAATTTGGGTTCCCTCGCCCCCAATGACAAAAAGGTTCACAATGAGCACTTTTACGCCCGCGCAACAGCGCAAAGCCCTCTCTTTCCTGGTGGTTTTCCACCTGGTTATCATTGCATCCAGTAACTACCTGGTTCAGTTGCCATTTACCGTTTTCGGGTTTCACACCACTTGGGGTGCGTTTACTTTCCCGTTCATTTTTCTGGCAACCGATCTAACTGTTCGCATCTTTGGTGCGGGTCTTGCGCGCCGGATCATTTTCGCGGTCATGGTACCGTCGTTATTGATCTCCTATGTGCTGTCGGTTCTTTTCTACCAAGGCGAATATCAGGGGCTGGGTCATTTGACTGAGTTTAATCTGTTCGTTGCGCGTATCGCTGCAGCAAGCTTTATGGCTTACCTGCTGGGGCAAATCCTCGATATCCATGTGTTCAACCGTCTGCGCCAAACCAAGCAATGGTGGGTGGCACCAAGCTGTTCAACGCTGTTTGGTAACGCGATTGATACCCTGGCGTTCTTTGCGATTGCTTTCTACAACAGCCCAGATGCCTTTATGGCGGAGAACTGGGTAGAAATCGCGCTGGTCGATTACGCATTTAAACTGGTGATCAGCCTCGGCTTGTTCGTCCCTATGTACGGTGTGCTGCTGAACTATATTGTCAGCCGCATTACCCGGGTGAACGAAACGGTTGAAACCAAACTGGTTTAACAGCGAAATCAACGCAGAATATTGAGGGAAAGAGAGCCGGTCGACAGACCGGCTTTTTTTATGTCTTATCCTCAAGCGCTATAATCGAAACACGAGCGTCTTGGCGCTGACTATTTCAAGGAATCCCTCATGATCATTCGAGAAGGCACGCTGGCGGAAGCTGTGAACGTGCTCAGCCAGATTGATGAGTTTGCCCATCAGGAAAACCTCGCGTCGTTAAAAAAACGTATTGGTGATAAAGCATCACTGGTATTGGTTGCTGATATCGACGGCGAACTTTGTGGCGTCAAAATTGGCTATCAGTTAGATAACGAGTGCTTTTACAGTTGGCTGGGTGGTGTGACCAAAACTGGTCGCCGTCGTGGTACTGCGCAGGCATTGCTTCATGCGCAGGAGCGTTGGGTGGCAAAACATGGCTATACCAGTCTCAGAGTGAAGTCCCGTAACTGCTTTGCAGGCATGCTGTGTTTACTGTTGAACAATCACTACCAGATTGAACATCTGGAGAAGAAAGAGGCATTGGCGCAATATCGCCTTCATTTTGTGAAGAAAATCACACCTGTGGCATGAAGGTAAAAAACAACAAAAATACTGCTTGCCAAATAGTAATGAGAATGATTATTATTTGTCTTGTTCGAGGGCAAGTGGGAAACTTACTTTCGGACACACGACATTGCTCACATTGCTTCCAGTATATGTTTTTGCATAAAACTGCTTACGTTGTGCAGTTGACCCTGATGCAGGCGACGCTTTTGCTCAAAGCGTCGCTTTTTTCTTTTCTGTCCTAAATAAACCCTACGCCAGTTCAACCAGCTTACTGACCAGCTTGGAAATCCCTGCATTTGCCTGACTGACTGAGGTGGCCAGCATGTATGCCGGCGTTGAGAGTAGGCGACGGCTTTGATCCAGCACGAAGTCATCCACTGGGCAATCAATGTGCTCACCGCCCATGGCGTTGAAAGCCGCCGCTGTTTGTGGATCGTTACCTATGGTGCCTTTTGCGCCTGGCCCATACACTTTCGGGATCAGCACCGGAGAGATACAGACATAGCCAGCAGGTTTTTCCGCCGTGGCAAACGCCTTACACACGCGCAGCACTTCTTTCTCGATCTCCATTTCTTCGTCGCTGGTGGCAAAGGTGCTCAGGTTCTTAGCAACGCCAAATCCGCCGGGTAGCAGCAGGGCATCAAACTCATTCACGTTGAGTTCGCTAAGTGGCTTTACATCACCGCGGGCAATGCGCGCCGCCTCTACCAGAACATTACGTGTTTCACCGGATTCTTCACCCGCGGCATGATTAATCACATGGTGTTGATCAACATCCGGCGCGAAGCAATGCCAGGAAGCACCCGCCTGCTCAATGGCCAACAGGGATAAAACGGATTCATGGATCTCTGCGCCGTCGTAGACACCACACCCAGCCAGAATGACTGCCACTTTCTTCATAAATGTGTCCTCATTTTAAATTCGGGACAGGCAATCAACGCTCATTCCTAGCCTGTCAGATCATCAATGCTAGGCTAGTTTATGAGCAAACTGGTAGGGATTTGAATCTAACCGGATCACATCCTTACAGATCGATAAAAGAAAATTTTTCTGGATAACTCGATCATGCCACTAATTTCTTTTTCCACAGCCGATGATCGGCGATCGATCCTGATCACGATCAACGACTTAAGGTTAAGTGTCTAAAAATTATAAGGTAAATTTCTTTCCCTTATGGCATTCCGAATTTGATCTACAGACCTGAAAATAAATACCAACAAACTTATCCACAGCGGTTTTTAGTGAATGAGCTGTGTATAAGGCTTATGCACAGGGTGGGGAAGGTCGGCTAAGTAGAGAAGAATAATGTTGTAAATCCAAAGCGATCACCTTGGCATTCCTGAGCCGAAGAGCGAAATCTCGGGTTAACAGACTCCGGAACTCGTGGCATCCTTACCCATCAATCATTTTCCGGTTAGCTTATAACGTTATGGCGACGACTTCTGATAACCCGTTGATCCTGGTCGACGGCTCTTCTTATCTCTACCGCGCGTACCACGCTTCTCCCAACCTGACCAATGCCAATGGCGAGCCAACAGGTGCCGTTTATGGCGTCGTGAACATGCTGCGCAGCTTGGTGAAACAGTATCCGCAATCTCATGTGGCGGTGATTTTCGACGCCAAAGGCAGGACTTTCCGTGACGACATGTATGCGGAATACAAAGCGAACCGTCCGCCAATGCCGGATGATCTGCGCAGCCAAATTGCTCCGCTGCATCAAATCATTGAAGCCATGGGCTTCCCGATGCTGGTGATTGAAGGCGTTGAAGCGGATGACGTTATCGGCACACTGGCGGTGCAAGGTTCTAAGGCAGGCATGCCAATCCTTATCAGCACCGGTGATAAAGACATGGCGCAGTTGGTGGATGAAAACGTCACCCTGATTAACACCATGACCAACGTGATCATGACGCCACAAGGCGTGCATGACAAATACGGCTTTGGCCCAGAGCACATCATCGACTATCTCGCACTGATGGGCGATAAAGTCGATAACATCCCGGGCGTACCGGGTGTAGGTGAGAAAACCGCCACGGCGTTGATCGCCGGTATCGGTGGTCTGGATGCGCTGTATGACAACCTTGATAAGATTGCAGACCTTAGCTTCCGTGGCTCAAAAACCATGGCGAAGAAGCTAGAAGATAACAAAGAGAATGCTTACCTCTCTTATCAGCTTGCGACTATCAAGCTTGATTGTGAGCTGCCGTTTAAGCCGGAAGAACTGATTAACCGCGCGGCAGATAACAACATGCTGGTTGAGCTTTTCACTGAACTGAACTTCAAGCGCTGGCTGGCAGAAGCCCAAAGTGGCAGTGCAGGTGTTGATGCCGTCGCAGAGCGCGCAGCTTCTGGCGCTTCAGCAGCGAAATCGTCTGTCAAAGCAGAAGTAACATTCGAAGCCGCTGCGATTGATCGCAGCCAATACGAAACCATCCTGACAGGAGAAGACTTCCAGCGCTGGATGGAAAAGCTGAAGAAAACCAATGTCGTGGCTTTCGATACCGAAACCGACAGCCTGGACTACATGGAAGCCAACCTGGTAGGCATTTCCTTCGCCGTTGCTGAAGGTGAAGCGGCTTACCTGCCGCTGACTCATGACTATCTGGATGCGCCGAAGCAGCTGGACAGAGACTGGGTGCTGGCAGAAATGAAACCCTGGCTCGAAGATGCCGGTGCGCTGAAAGTTGGCCAGAACCTAAAATACGATGCGAGCGTGCTGGCACGATACGATATCGCGATGCGCGGCATTGCTTACGACACCATGTTGGAATCTTACGTGTTCAACAGCGTTGCGGGTAAGCATGACATGGATAGCCTGGCACTTCGCTACCTGCAGCATAAGTGCATCAGCTTTGAAGAGATTGCGGGTAAGGGTAAGAAGCAACTGACCTTCAACCAGATTGAAATGGATCAGGCGTCCCCTTACGCGGCAGAAGACGCTGACGTTACCCTGCGCTTGCACAATGCTCTGATGGCGCAGCTCAACAATGACGAGAAACTGAAAGTTATTTTCGAGCAGTACGAAATGCCGCTGGTGCCAGTACTGTCGCGTATTGAGCGCCATGGTGTGTTGATCAGTGCAGAAATGCTGGCGAAGCAATCTCAGGAAATTGCGATTCGCTTGGATGAACTTGAAAAGGAAACTTATGAGATTGCCGGTGAAGAATTTAACCTGAGTTCACCCAAGCAGCTCCAGGCTATCCTGTTCGAGAAAATGGGTCTGCCAGTATTGAAGAAGACGCCATCAGGTACCCCTTCTACCAACGAAGAAGTGCTTCAGGAGCTGGCGCTGGATTACCCGCTGCCAAAACGCATTCTGGAATACCGTGGACTGGCGAAGCTGAAATCCACCTATACCGATAAACTGCCGAAGATGGTGAAACCAGCTACTGGCCGTGTGCACACTTCTTATCATCAGGCAGTAACGGCAACGGGTCGCTTGTCATCAACCGATCCGAACCTTCAGAACATTCCTATCCGCAATGAAGAAGGCCGTCGTATCCGTCAGGCGTTTATCGCACCGGCAGGGAAAACCATTCTGGCAGTCGACTACTCGCAAATTGAACTTCGTATCATGGCGCACCTGTCTGGTGATGAAGCCCTGATTGATGCTTTCCGTCACGGCAAAGACATCCATGCGGCAACGGCTGCAGAAGTGATGGGGATTGATATCAGTGATGTGACCTCAGAAATGCGTCGCCGTGCGAAAGCCATTAACTTCGGCCTTATCTATGGCATGAGTGCGTTTGGCTTGGCAAAACAGCTCGGCATTCCACGTGGTGAAGCGCAGCAATACATGGAGCGCTACTTCGAGCGCTACCCAGGCGTACGCCAATACATGGAAACCACCCGACTGCAGGCTGCCGAGCAGGGCTATGTAGAAACTATCTTTGGCCGCCGTCTTCACCTGCCGGAAATCAAATCTAGTAATGCCATGCGTCGCAAAGGGGCAGAGCGCGCTGCAATCAATGCTCCTATGCAGGGAACGGCAGCAGATATCATCAAACGCGCGATGATTTTGGTGGATGCCTGGATTCAAACCCAGCCTGAGGGTCGTGTGGCACTCATCATGCAAGTACACGATGAATTGGTGTTGGAAGTAGATACCGAACACCTTTCTGACATTGAGCAACAGGTTTGTAAGTTAATGGAATCGGCTGCGTTGCTGGAAGTTCCGCTGGTCGCCGAATCTGGTAGCGGCGAAAACTGGGATCAGGCGCATTAAATCAGGCGGTTGATTCCGACCTGACTCGCACAAACACTTAAAACTTAATGCGAAAAAAGCCCGTTACTGCGGGCTTTTTTATTTCTTAAATGAAGCAATATGAATACATTAGGTGTTTATTTTTATAATTTGATGAAAAAAAACTACGTAAAGGGTTTTCTTAATCGGCCATTTGATATACAGTAAGAGGCGTAGGGTAAAGAGGTAAGATGTTCTATCTTTCAGACCTTTTGTTTCACGTTATTGGATTTAGCTGATTCAGCAGCCCCGGTTGACAAATGTCAGCCGGGGCATTTTTTATTGTGCTTTTCCTATCCAATGCTTCTTCTGGGTATCGCTCATTAATTACTTTAAATACATTATCTTATATTCATTTCTATTGATGTATTTGTATTTTGTTACCGCTCATTAGAGTAAATACTTTAATTTGAGGGCGTTGGCGTTATAATGACCACTGCTTCTTGTTCTTGATGTGTCAGGGTTGTCTGCAATCCAACTTACGACAGGCAACTCACACGTTATTTCTGACCGAATTGAGCGATCGATTCGGTCTTTTTTTATCCAATCAAATCTGTAACTCACTTCCAGAATGAAAACGATCGTTATTTATACGATTCTCATGATATTTCATATTAAAAAATAAGTTTGGCAAATAAAAATAAAGCGATTAACAATCAATGTGTTGGAATTTTTAACAGAACAGGTGCCTGATCTTTGAGGCAAATATGATAGGTGTTTAGGCGGGTCTAACTTGCGGGGTTGGGGAAAATCACTGACACTAGCTTTATAACGACTAAAAAAAACCTCCTATTTCTCTCCCGTTACCCCACCTACATGGTGGGGTCTTTATTTTCAGCGTCCTGACAGATTAAGCGTCGTCGTTTTCAGTATCTTGCTGATCAGATTCTTGTGGGATTTCGAGTGTCGGTGCGTACCAACCATCCAGCTTTTTACGCAGTTTATCGACACCAATACCCTTTAATGATGAGTAAAGCTCGACTTCTACATCACCGCCAAAATCTTTGGCTGCTTCACGCACTTTTAAAAGCTCTGCTTTGCGCGCGCCGCTTTTCAGCTTGTCACACTTGGTTAGCAGTGCCAGCACCGGCAAGTTGCTGTCTACCGCCCAGAAAATCAAATCCTGATCCAGCTCTTTCAGTGGGTGACGGATATCCATCAGCACGACGAGGCCTTTAAGCTGGTTACGCTTTTGCAGGTATTCGCCCAGAGATTTCTGCCATTTTAGCTTCATTTCCAGCGGCACTTGCGCGTAGCCGTAACCCGGCAAGTCAACAATGTGGCATCCCTCATCCACTTTAAACAGGTTGATTAATTGTGTGCGCCCCGGCGTTTTACTGGTTTTCACCAAGCTTTTTTGATCACAAAGCCTGTTTATTGAGCTAGATTTACCAGCATTGGAACGACCTGCGAATGCGATCTCGATACCAGTATCATGAGGTAAAGCCCTGATATCTGGCGCACTGGTAATAAAGTGGGTGTTTCGATAGTTGAGTGAAGGATTCACTGTTAACTCCGTCTCGACTTTATGTAGTCGACTGATTACTTTTATGTGAAATTGTGTAAAATGACCGTGCTCGGTTTTTGCTCGATGATTGTATCATGATGGCGTGGGCATCGTGGTATTGGAAGCTTGATAATTATAAATGGAATGTCATGAAGAGATTAGCGCTACTACTCACTTTATTCGCGAGCTTTACTGCCTTTGCACAAGGCGATGCAGAAGCAGGTAAAGCAAAATCAGCCACTTGTGCCGCTTGTCACGGTGCAGACGGTAACAGCGTCATTCCCGCCAACCCTAGCCTTGCAGGTCAGCACGAAAAATACCTTCTTAAGCAGCTCAAAGAGTTCAAGCTGGGTATGACGACTGGCGGAGAGCAAGGTCGTAACAATGCCGTGATGGCCGGCATGGTGGCTGCACTGTCTGAGCAAGACATGGCAGATTTGGCGGCATACTACGCATCACAAACTGCGAAGCCGGGTACGACACCGGAATCTTCTATCGAAATTGGTAGAGAGCTGTACATGGCTGGTGACCAAGAGCGTGGTATTGCAGCTTGTATTGCGTGTCACGGCCCTCGTGGTAACGGCACCGCACTGTCAGGCTTCCCGAAAATTTCTGGTCAGAGCGCCGATTACATGAAAGCTCAGCTGATGGCATTCCGTGACGGTCAGCGCAACAACGACCTCAACGGCATGATGCGCATTGTGGCGCAGAAGCTGTCAGATAAAGAAATCGAAGCTATCTCGAACTATGTAGGCGGTCTGCACTAACAGACTGTGCAATAGCCAGATTGCGCAAAAAGACGTCAAAAAGGCAGCATTCGCTGCCTTTTTTCGTTTGGGTTTCTATTATTTCCCATGATCTTGTAAGCGATTGACCATTCTTTATAGAGAAAGGTGCTTAAATATTTGCTGGTTTTTATTTTTTTCTTCCATATTTCAGAAAGATACTTTTTAAGTGCATTTGGTGATTGTTTGAATTGTGAGTTACCGCCTGTTTTGAAAAGTGCGAAAGCGTAAACTTATTCATGTCGACAGGAGCACGACACGGAAAGGACAATCAGGACGATTTCGCAGGGCTGCGCAAGGATTCAAACGGACTTTGGCTTAGGAAAGCCTCAGAGACCAGGACGTTATGTTGTCAGGATGGCATTCAAAAGTGTGAAGGATTCACACTCAGCATGGACCACCTTCAGGACGAAAGGTTAGGACACACACCAGGATGGTGATGACGACAGGACGTTGCGAGTAATAACTCAAATAAAAACGGCAGGACGCCCGCGCTTAGAAGGACCCTTATTCACCGGGATGTGGTGTTACTGTTAGGGATGAAAACGGTAAATCCGTTCATTAGAACGCTATAGAGCGACAGGCTTTGCCTGTCGCTTTTTTCTTATTCAACTTTCTGCTACATTTCCCGCCATTCAATTTGGTGTAGAAATCCCCATGTCCCTTGAATGCCCTCTATGTAGATCTGCTGATATAGCCGATTTCGAGCAGGATAGACGTCGCCGTTTCTTCCGTTGTCAGGAATGCTATCTGGTCTTTGCAGACCCTGAGTGCCTGTTATCACCGGAAGAAGAAAAAGCCGTCTACGACAAACATGAAAATGTCGTGGAAGATGAAGGCTATCGACGTTTCCTAAGCCGTCTCGCGACACCGCTTATGGAAAAAATGGGTGAGAGCGCAAAGCAAGGCTTAGACTTTGGATGTGGTCCCGGTCCGGCTTTAGCCGCCATGCTTGAAGAAGCCGGACACCAAATGGCCGTGTACGATCCGTATTTTGCGCCCAACCTCAGTGCGTTGGACACTACGTATGATTTCGTGACCTGTACAGAAGCCATTGAACACTTTTATATGCCTCACAGGGAATGGAGACAATTGCTGAACTTGGTCAAGCCGGGAGGCTGGTTAGCCATTATGACCAAGCTTGTTATTGATGCTCCAGCTTTCAAAAGCTGGCATTACAAAAATGACCCAACCCACGTGAGTTTTTTCAGTCGCGAAACGTTCCGCTTTTTGGCCGAGCGTGATGGTCTTGACGTGGACTTTGTTGGTAACGACGTAATTTTACTGAGGAAGAAAAACGAATGACCCGCAAGAAAAAAGCCCGCAAAGTTGGCTCTGAAGGTCCTGCGCAATACAGCGAGAAGTCGCTGACCAAAGAAGACATTGCTGCGCTGGCACGCAAGCGTAAGAGCAAGCGCAAAGGTCTGAAGTCTGGCTCACGCCACTCGGAAGGTAAAACCGCGCAACAGCGTCAGGCGCAGGCACAACGCGACCCGCGTCTGGGCAGCAAAAAGCCTATCCAGTTGGTGGTAGAAGCCAAACCACATCCAAAATCTGCAGAAGCGAAGAAGGCCCGTCGCCTGAGCGCTGAGCAGGAATTGGAAATGTTGGAAAATGATGCGCAACTAAATGTGCTTCTCGACCGTATTGAAAACGGTGACAGTTTGGGCGCAGGCCTTCAGCAATATGTTGATGAGAAGCTGGATCGCATCGAGGTGCTAATGAAGCAATTGGGTCTGTTCGAAGAGGACGAGCCTGAAGCGGAAGAAGCGCCGAAGAAAAACAAACGCCGCGGCGACGACGATTTGCTGGCGGAGTTTGAAAACTTCAAATTTGACCAGGAGTAAGTGTTGGAAACTCTTCCTATAGGTGTTGTGGCACTTGGTGGTGCCATCATTCTCGGTTTGGCTGTGTATGCAGGCTGGTTGTTGTCGAAACTTCGCCATCAAACCAAAATGCAGGAAAAGGCGATGAACGCCGCTATTAAACAACGCAACGAGAAAATCATTGAGAGTGTAGATGTGATTGCCATGGCGACACTGCAAGAGCAGTGCGACCTGTCAGAAGCGGCTATCCGCCTTTACATGATCATGGACCACCTGCAGGGAGAGAAGCGCGTGGAGTTCCCAGAGCGCTTCCCCGCACTTTACGAGTTGTATGATGTGGTCAAAGACATGCCACGCGGCGATGCGCGTAAGAAGATCGAAAAGCGTGAACGTATGCGCCACGACATGGAGCGCATGAAGGCGGAATCCCGACTGCAGCAGGCCATTCATACTGAGCTTGAAGAAATCCTTGCATTCACTGGTGCGAAAATGACGCCAGTGCGTACTTTGGCGAGTTAACGACTTACCCTTAAAGGTACGATCTGACCAACAATTTTCCCGTTCCTTGTGCGGGAACAATTCTTAGCAGCCGGAGAGTGTGGCAGAATTGGCCAACTTACACTTTCCGGTTGTTCATTTTGGCGGGAACATACATGTCTAAGCAGCAAATTATCTGGGATCAGGCACTGATCGAGAAGTATAACTACTCAGGGCCGCGTTACACCTCTTACCCAACAGCACTGGAATTCCATGAGGTTTTCACGGCGGCTGAGTTTGATATGGCATGCACCCAATACCCAGATCGTCATCTTTCGCTGTATGTGCATATCCCATTCTGCCACACCCTTTGCTACTACTGTGGCTGTAACAAGGTGATCACCCGTCATGCACACAAAGCGGATCAGTATCTAGATGCGCTGGAACTGGAAATCCGTCAACGTGCATACCTGCTTCGCGACCGCAACGTGACTCAACTGCACTGGGGCGGCGGTACGCCAACCTTCCTGACCAAAGAACAGATTTCCCGCCTGATGTCCCTGCTGCGTGAAGAATTCCGTCTCAATGCCGATGCGGAAATCAGTATCGAAGTGGATCCGCGTGAAATTGAACTCGACATGCTGGATCACCTGCGTAGTGAAGGCTTCAACCGTCTAAGTATCGGCGTGCAGGATTTCGATAAGACAGTTCAGAAAGCGGTGAACCGTGAGCAGGATGAAGACTTCATCAAAGCCATGGTGGTACGTGCCAAAGAATTGGGCTTTCGCTCGACCAACCTGGATCTGATTTATGGCCTTCCGCACCAAGATAGTGCAACCTTTGCTAAGACATTAGAGCAGGTGCTGACCATGCAGCCGGGCCGTTTGTCTGTTTTCAACTATGCGCACCTGCCACAACTGTTCGCGGCGCAGCGAAAAATCAAAGAAGACGATTTGCCATCGCCACAGGAAAAACTGGCGATGCTGGAGCAAACCATTAACACCCTGACTGGCGCAGGCTACCAGTTTATCGGTATGGACCACTTTGCCTTGCCGGATGATGAACTGGCGGTAGCGCAGCGTGAAGGCATCCTCCACAGAAACTTCCAGGGTTACACCACCCAAGGCGATTGCGATCTGCTGGGCTTGGGGGTGTCAGCGATTTCCATGATTGGTGATTGCTATGCACAGAACCAGAAAGAGCTGAAGAAATACTACGGTCAGGTCGACGAGCAACGCCATGCGCTGTGGAAAGGTGTGATGCTGGATGGCGATGATTTGCTTCGCCGTGAAGTCATCAAATCGCTGATCTGCAACTTCACCCTGGACAAGCGTGCGATTGAACGCGAGTTTGATGTTTCCTTCGATACCTACTTTGCGGAAGATTTGGATTTACTGCAGTGCTTTGTCGATGATGAGCTGGTGAGCATCGATGCAGATACCATTAAAGTGACGCTGAAAGGGCGCCTGCTGATTCGCAACATCTGCATGTGCTTTGACACTTACTTGCGTGACAGAGCGCGTCAGCAGCAGTTTTCCCGCGTGATTTAATGCTGTCTCACACCACAAGAAACGAAAAAAGCCGCTGATTGCGGCTTTTTTGTTGGCTGTTGATGGGGCGTTATACGCCGCTGCCGATGCTGAAAATAGCCAGCACCACAGCCAGTGCTGCCGCTGCCAGTTGACCTGGGCCTGCAGCAACAATTTCATTTGCGGTAAACAGTGCGTCGAACATGATACTTCTCATCCGGCGTAAATATGGGTTTTCAATCAAGGGGATTATCAAAGCAAAGGCTTTGCATTGACCTTGGTTGCTTAAAATTCGGCGGCATTCTACTTGAGTTTTGAACAAAAAAACACCGGCTTTTGCCGGTGTTTTCAGGATATTTTTCAGGTGAGCGGATTAGCCGCGGGATGCCGCTTTGGCTTTCAGTTCCGCTTTTTCGCTATCAGACAGGAACGCGATTTCCATGCCGTTCGCTTGAAGCTGAGTGATTTGCGCTTGGCTCAGACCCGCCTGCGGTGCGGCCACTTCGTATTCGTAAGGTAACTCGATACCTGATACTGCAGGGTCATCGGTATTCAACGTTGCCAGAATGTCTTGTGCCAGGAATTGTTTCACCGGGTGTGCTTCCAATGAAGCCACAGTGCTGGTTTGCACGTTAGAGGTGAGGCAAGACTCAATACCGATACGGTTTTTGGCCAGAAACTCCATCAAAGAAGGATCTTCGATGGCTTTCACACCATGGCCGATACGGCTAGCGCCCAGCTCATTGATTGCCTGCCACATGCTTTCTGCTCCTGCCGCTTCGCCAGCATGCACAGTCACATTCAGGTTGGCTTTACGTACTTTGGCAAAGTGGTCGTTGAACTGATGACCCGGCTGGCCCAGCTCGTCACCGGCCAAATCGATAGCAACCAGGTGCTCTTTCAGTGCCAACAGCGCATCCAGCTCCTGCATGCAGGCTTCCACACCAAAAGTACGGCTCATGATACCAATCAGGTTGGTTTTCACGCCGAAGTCACGGCTACCAGCCTGAACGCCATCAATCACCGCTTCCACCACACCTTGCACTGGCAGTTGGTGTTTCATCGCCATGTAGTAAGGTGAGAAGCGAAGTTCTGCATAGTCAATGCGCGCATTCAGTGCATCTTCGACGTTTTCATAGGCGACAAGGCGGACCGCGTCCAGATCGCCAAGTACAGCCACACCCCAATCCAGCTTGGACAGGAAACCAACCAAATCCGGCTCGTTAGACATAACCTGAACGTGTGGGCGGAGTGTGTCGATAGTGTCAGCAGGAAGCGTCATGCCGAACTTCTGACCCAGTTCCAGAATGGTGTTAATACGAATATTGCCATCAAGGTGACGGTGCAGATCCGTCAGAGGAAGGTGGGTTGCGATCATGTGAATATCCTTAAATCAACTTTTGGCAAGTATAAGGACTAAATACAAGGTCGTCAGTAGGGCTGGGAAAGGAAACCGCCTAAAAAGGCGGTTTTGAAAAGATTGTCTACCAAATTTATTTAAATGGTGAACTGCTCTGGATTTATGGCATTTGAAGTTCTTTGAGCTTACGGGTCAGGGTGTTACGTCCCCAACCAAGCAGTTTTGCCGCTTCCTGCTTGTGCCCCCGGGTGTGGCTGAGTGCTTCACGCAGCAAGATACGTTCAAATTCAGGCAAGGCTTCACGTAGCAGGTTGTCATCACCGTTATCCAGCGACAGACGAGCCCATTGGGATAGCGCGGCCTGCCAGCTGTCACCTTCGCCGGTACTTTCCATTGATTCAGGTTGCATCAGCTCTGGCGGCAAGTCTTCGGGCAAAATTTCTTTACCGCTCGCCATCACTGTCAGCCAGCGACAGGTGTTTTCTAGCTGGCGCACGTTGCCTGGCCAGGAAAGACCTGACATTAAATCCAGTGTGGTCGGGTGCAGTGATTTGACCTCGATATCGAGCTCATCAGAAGCTCGCTTGAGAAAGTGTTTGGCGAGCTGGCCGATGTCCTGACGGCGTTCACGAAGCGGCGGCAGGTGAACGCGAATCACGTTCAGGCGGTGGAACAAGTCTTCACGAAAACTGCCTTCAGCCACCAACCTTTCAAGGTTCTGGTGGGTTGCTGCAATGATGCGGACATCCACATTGATGGCCTGATGGCCACCTACACGATAGAACTGGCCATCGGCCAGCACGCGCAGCAGACGGGTTTGGATATCCAGCGGCATATCACCGATTTCATCCAGAAACAGGGTGCCGCCATTGGCCTGCTCAAAGCGACCCTGACGGACATTGTTGGCACCGGTAAAGGCTCCTTTCTCGTGACCAAACAGCTCAGACTCAATCAAGTCTTTTGGAATTGCAGCCATGTTGAGTGCGATAAACGAGTTGGACGCGCGTGGGCTATGGCGGTGGAGAGCATGGGCAACCAGCTCTTTACCCGTACCTGACTCGCCGTTGATCAATACGGAAATCGATGAACGGGAAAGGCGACCAATGGCGCGGAAAACTTCCTGCATAGACGGCGCTTCACCGATAATCTCCGGTGCGGCTTCCATCGTTTCTTTGGGTGAGCGCTGGCGTTTTTGCTCCTGACTGTGGGAGACAGCTCGCTCAACCAAAGCGACGGCTTCATCAATATCAAACGGCTTTGGCAGGTATTCAAATGCCCCTTTCTGATAGGCACTCACTGCTGCATCCAAATCCGAGTGAGCCGTCATGATGATGACGGGTAATGTCGGGTATTCAGATTGCAGACGGTTTAGCAGGGTGAAGCCATCGGTGCCCGGCATGCGGATATCAGAGACAAGTACATCCGGGACTTCCCGGTTTAAAGCGTCCAGCACGCTGTCAGCATCGGCAAACGTTTCACAGGCAAGTCCGGCTGCGCTTAGGGTACGTTCCAGTACCCAGCGGATTGAGCTGTCGTCATCGACGACCCAGATTAGTCCTTTGCTCATATTCTCCCCTTAGCGACGAATGGGTAACAAAATGGTGAAAGTGGTGTGTCCCGGCCAGCTATTTACGTAAATCTTGCCTTTATGCTGATCTATGAGGTTTCGGGTAATGGAAAGTCCAAGCCCTGTGCCTCCGGGGCGCCCTGACACCATGGGATAAAACAAGGTGTCCTGGAGTTCAGGGGCAATGCCAGGACCATTGTCAGAAATATCGATACGTGCAGCCAAACGGTGGCGCTTCCCGCCAATCACCACCTGATGTTCAGTGCGGGTGCGGAGAACGATTTCAGCATTTGGGCTGTCTCCTATAATTTGCGCCGCATTGTTCACCACGTTGAGGATGGCCTGCTCCATCTGATCAGGATCCATCTCGATGTCGGGAAGGCTGGGGTCGTAGTCACGTTCCACCACCACCTTATCTGCACTGAGTTCTACCAGCTGGCGAACTTTCTCCAGTATCACGTGGATGTTTTCTTGCTGGCGGTGACCGGGCTTTTGTGGTCCCAGTAATCTGTCGACCAGATTGCGCAGACGGTCAGCCTGCTCAATGATGATACGGGTATATTCCCCAAGACTTGGGTCGGGCAGCATTTTCTCTAAAAGCTGAGCTGCACCTCGAAGGCCACCGAGCGGGTTTTTAATTTCATGGGCAAGACCACGCACCAGCTCCTTGGCAGCCTGCTGTTGTGCCTGCTGCTGCAACTCTTTACTGATTTGTTGTTGGTGGCCAATAGCTTTGATTTCAATCAGCATAGAAGGACTGCGCGCCCACATTAAAGGGCTGGCACTCAGTTCTACTTTGCGCTGGTGGCCATCCACGACGATGGTGACATCGCTGTCTGTCAGCCCCTGACCGCCAGAGAGGGTTTCTTTAACCAGCTCAAGATCGATAGAGCAGTGTTGTAACAAGTCGGGAAGGGGGTGCTCCAGTAAGCGGCGTGCGCTGAGACAGAGCAGTTGCTCGGCTGCAGGGTTGGCATAGGTGACAACAAGATCATTATCAAGCACCAACACCGCAGTGATCAGGTTATCCATAACAGTTTCGGTCAGCGTGGCCACATTACTTTCCTTTTGGTTGCACCAATATGGTGCAACCCAGTTTACTCGATAGTGCGATGTTGTGCAGCGAAGAAAATCCACTTTCTACAGCAGCGCTGCAAAATAGCGTCTCAGCCTGTGTTATCTGGGGGTTGGTTTGCCCGGAGGCGGGGCTTTTTTCTTGGTTGCCCGATGCAGATACACAGTGATTGAATGGGATGCTGCAATTACCTTGCCATCTTGTAGTAATTGCACCTTTATGGTGTGGGAGCCTCGATCAACGTTGGTTAAGGTTAAAGATGCACCTTTTGAGACGGGCTGTTTCTTTCCATCAACCACGGCGCGAACAGATTGATTTTTCCCTAGTGGCAGGTCGGTAGAAATGTTGAGGGTGATATTGCCTTCATTACTGCGAATCGTGGCCTCATCGCCCGGAGAGATCAGGGAAATTGAGCTGGCCAGCGGCGGCACTTCGGGGGCGTCAGGTATGGGCGGCGCTTTCGGAGCGGCAGGTGAAGCAACATTGGATGGCCCCTGAGCGGGTAGAGGAATCGTACCTAATTCCACCTCGAGCTCCAAACTCGCGGAAGGTGGCGAATCGCTGAAATGCAGGGTGCCATTTTCATCAACCCAGCGGTAATACTCACCCGCGCTGGCGGACACAGACAGTACACCAAAAAAGAGCATACCGATTTTGCGCATCATGAATTCCTTGAGTTTCTGGCGGGATGCCAACAAACCTATTTTCGGTGGGGGAGAAATTCAGACAATAGAAAAAGGGCCCGCCTGTGAGCGAGCCCTTTGATTTGTTATGAAACCCGTTGAATTACACTGAGTAGTACAGTTCGAATTCCAGTGGGTGAGTGGTCATGTTCACCTTCTCAACGTCCTGAGATTTCAGTGCGATGTAAGAATCGATGAAGTCATCAGAGAATACGCCGCCTGCAGTCAGGAACTCACGGTCATCGCTCAGGCACTGCAGTGCTTGCTGCAGAGACTCTGCTACCTTTGGAATTTCTGCAGCTTCTTCTGCTGGCAGGTCGTAGAGGTCTTTATCCATTGCATCGCCAGGGTGGATCTTGTTCTTAATACCGTCAAGACCAGCCATCAGCATTGCTGCGAACGCCAGGTATGGGTTTGCTGCTGGATCACCGAAACGAACTTCGATACGGCGTGCTTTCGGGCTTGGTACCACTGGGATACGGATAGAAGCAGAACGGTTACGTGCAGAGTATGCCAGCATAACTGGAGCTTCGAAGCCTGGAACCAGACGCTTGTATGAGTTGGTGGCAGGGTTTGCAAAGGCGTTGATTGCGCGAGCGTGTTTGATAATACCGCCGATGTAGAACAGTGCAGTTTCAGACAGGCCACCGTACTTGTCGCCAGCGAACAGGTTCTGACCGTCTTTCGCCAGAGATTGGTGTACGTGCATACCTGAACCGTTGTCGCCAACCAGTGGCTTAGGCATGAAGGTCGCAGTCTTACCAAATGCGTGCGCTACGTTGTGAACAACGTACTTGTAGATTTGGATTTCATCCGCTTTGCTTGTCAGTGTGTTGAAACGCGTTGCGATTTCGTTCTGACCTGCAGTTGCTACTTCGTGGTGGTGCGCTTCAACAACCAGGCCCATCTCTTCCATCACCAGACACATTGCTGAACGGATGTCTTGAGATGAATCAACTGGTGCTACTGGGAAGTAACCGCCTTTAACGCCTGGACGGTGACCTTTGTTACCGCCTTCGAAATCAGAACCGGTGTTCCATGCTGCTTCTACGTCGTCAATCTTGAAAAAAGAACCTGACATGTCAGTCGCGAATTTCACATCGTCAAACAGGAAGAACTCTGGCTCAGGACCGATCAGAACAGTGTCTGCGATACCGGTAGAGCGCATGTAGTCTTCAGCGCGTTTTGCGATAGAGCGTGGGTCACGGTCGTAGCCTTGCATGGTTGCTGGCTCAAGAATGTCACAACGTACGTTCAGCGTTGCGTCTTCCGTGAATGGGTCAAGTACAGCGGAAGACGCGTCAGGCATCATCACCATGTCTGACTCGTTAATGCCTTTCCAGCCTGCAACAGATGAACCGTCGAACATTTTACCTTCTTCGAAGAAGTCCGCGTCGATCTGGTGTGCTGGGATTGAGATGTGCTGCTCTTTACCTTTGGTATCGGTGAAGCGCAGGTCAACAAACTTAACTTCGTGCTCTTGGATTAAGGCGAGTACGTTTTCTACTGACATGTGAATAAACCTCCGGTGTCATTGTTCTCTAACTTGGCGAAGGAGCGTCTTTGCGCTTCACCAAAAATGGGTCTGGCTCCACTAAAGCGAAAAGTGTGCCAAGTTTGAAATCCCAGTCGTTACCGATAGTTACACGATAATGACTTAAAAAAGTGCGTTTATTTGATCAATCTTGGTGCGCGTCCGCACTAAAATGGTGCAATGGGAAGGATTGCGTGCCATCCAAGTCATTCAGCAGCGGTTCGGCTATGTTGTCAACGTCAGATCAATGTGATGGATAAGACAATGTTGGAGCTGTGAGGTGGATCGAAAGTCGGCCTATTGTGGTGCAATAAAAAACGCAAGAAGTCGACCCATGATAAGGGCGAAAAATGTTGCCCAAATGTAGCGCACTGTTCGCCCGCAGACAGTATTGGATAAGGGATGGAGACAGACTTCCAAAGTGGGCTTTTTGTGTCGGTAACAAGGCAGAACGAATATAAATTGATCCTAAGTCACATATTTCGTGGGTTTTCAATAAAAATCTGGTAAATTACGGCCGGATTTTTAATCAGTGGCGGTGAGCGCTTTCGGCAAAGCCGGAGCTTTTGGCGGCACATCTTTTTTGAGTGAAAGAGAACCCATGTCTACTTTACAGATAGATAAACTGAGAAACATCGCGATCATCGCGCACGTTGACCACGGTAAAACCACCCTGGTTGACAAACTGCTTCAGCAGTCTGGCACCCTGGAAACCCGTGGCGAGCACGAAGAACGCGTCATGGACTCGAACGACATCGAGAAAGAGCGTGGCATTACCATTCTGGCGAAGAACACCGCGATTAACTGGAATGATTACCGCATTAACATCGTAGATACCCCAGGACACGCCGACTTCGGTGGCGAAGTGGAACGTATCATGTCGATGGTTGACTCTGTACTTCTGATCGTTGACGCAGTTGATGGCCCCATGCCACAAACTCGCTTCGTCACGCAAAAAGCGTTCGCACATGGTCTGAAGCCAATCGTTGTTATCAACAAAATCGACCGTCCTGGCGCACGTCCTGATTGGGTAATGGACCAGGTGTTTGACCTGTTCGACAACCTGGGTGCTACTGACGAGCAGCTGGACTTCCAAGTGGTTTACGCATCAGCACTGAACGGTTGGGCGACGCTGGAAGAAGGCGAAACCGGCGAGAACATGGAACCACTGTTTCAGGCTATCGTTGACAACGTATCAGCACCAGAAGTTGATACCGAAGGCTCTCTGCAAATGCAGATCTCTCAGCTGGACTACAGCTCTTACGTTGGTGTTATCGGTGTTGGTCGTGTGACCCGTGGTTCTGTAAAACCTAACCAGCAAGTGACCATCGTAGGTGCTGACGGTAAGACCCGTAACGGTAAAGTCGGTACGGTACTGGGTTATCTGGGCCTTGAGCGCCATGACGTTGCATCTGCAGCAGCTGGTGACATCATCGCAATCACAGGTCTGGGCGAGCTGAAAATCTCTGACACCATCTGTGACGTGAACGCGGTTGAAGCGCTGCCAGCGCTGTCTGTTGACGAACCAACTGTGACCATGACTTTCCAGGTGAACACCTCCCCTTTCGCAGGTAAAGAAGGTAAGTTCGTGACTTCACGTAACATCCTTGAGCGTTTGCAGAAAGAACTGGTTCACAACGTTGCACTGCGCGTTGAAGAAACTGAAGACCCGGATAAATTCCGCGTTTCAGGTCGTGGTGAACTGCACCTGTCTATCCTGATCGAAAACATGCGTCGTGAAGGCTTTGAGCTTGCTGTATCTCGTCCAGAAGTTATTCTGAAAGAAGAAGATGGCCAGCTGATGGAACCGTTTGAGACCGTGACCATCGACGTTCAGGAAGAGCACCAGGGCGGCATCATGGAGAAAATCGGCCTGCGTAAAGGTGAGCTGAAAGACATGTCTCCAGACGGCAAAGGCCGTGTACGTATGGACTTCATCATGCCATCTCGCGGCCTGATTGGCTTCCAGACGGAGTTCATGACCCTGACTTCTGGTTCAGGTCTGATGTACCACACCTATGACCATTACGGTCCACACAAAGGCGGTAACATTGGCCAGCGTAACAACGGCGTACTGATTGCGAATGCAGCAGGTAAAGCCCTGACTAACGCCCTGTTCAACCTGCAGGAGCGTGGTCGTCTGTTTATCGGTCACGGTGTTGAAGTTTATGAAGGTATGGTTATCGGTATTCACAGCCGTGACAATGACCTGACTGTTAACGCCCTGAAAGGTAAGCAACTGACCAACGTACGTGCATCAGGTACTGATGACGCACAGGTACTGACTTCACCAATCAAGTACACACTGGAGCAGGCTCTGGAGTTCATCGACGACGACGAACTGGTAGAAGTGACCCCTGAAAGCATCCGTATCCGTAAGAAATTGCTGACAGAAACTGACCGTAAGCGTGCAAGCCGCGGCAGTAAGTAAGCCTTCTTAGGAACGTAAAAAGCCTCTCGGATGGGAGGCTTTTTTGTCTCTACCGCTTTTTGTTCTTCTGCGTTATTTGACGAACTTGTTGTAAACAAACAGCAGAATAAGTGCGCCTACTGTTGCCATCACGATGCCGCCAATGCTAAGACCTGTTGTGGTACCAATGCCCAGCAGTGTGCTGACCCAGCCACCAACCACAGCACCAGCAATACCCAGAAGGGTTGTGATAATGAAACCGCCACCGTCTTTTCCTGGCATGATCCACTTCGCGAGAACACCTGCGAGTAAGCCAAGAATGATCCAAGAAATAATGCTCATATTTTCTCCTCCAAGTTGAGAAACGGTAATACCGTTGAATGCAGGCAGTAAATTGCCTGGGCACACCTTACGGTAGTTTGTCTCACATCGTCTGTTTCAACTCCGAGAAAATAACTGAGACGGTTGGGATATTTCTCTTAGTTCTGGAGGGTTGCTAGGAAGCGCTCTGACTCTGTGATGGCTGTTTGCATATCCTTGATTGCATAGTTAATTTCTTTTTCCAAACCAGCAAATTCACCCTTCAAAGCACCAATGGCGGCAGCGTTGAGGTTGTGTTTTAGATACAGAGTGTTATCGCGTAGTGTGTCGAGAACAGGCCCCATTTTGCTTTCTGCTTTTTTCATCGCAGATAACATTTGCCTGTAACTGCGCTCGGTTGCCTTGAGTTTACGTTCACTGTCGCGGCGCAGTGTTGCACTGGAATAGAGGGAAAGCTCCTCGCGCCATTCATCGAACAGGGCGCCAGACACATCTTCAACGGCTGCGATGCGCTCATGTACATTGTCCACGGCCGCTTCGCTGTCTTCGTACTGCTCGTTGATGGTGTCGTACATTGTTTGTAACTCTCCGCCGTCGAAGTTGGTCAGAGTGGTGAGCGCATCAAGCGCACTGGTAAACTGCTCGCTGGCTTCCTGCTGAGCATCGGAAGCAGCCTCAACGCGATCGACCATGATGTCACGCTTATGTACACCGACCTTTTCCATGGTGGCGTAATAGGCTGACTGACAGCCAGCCAGCGTAAAAAACAAAAGCAGGGTGGAGATGAGGCGCACGGTACACTCCTTCGTGTATGATTAATTTTCTAAATAAAGACTATGGTTGAAGCATTGGAACGACTCAAGCATTCATTGCCCAAGGCAGGGCAAATTCTGTTCGCCTTCGCAAGGCATCTCATCCGTCGTGTTCTTCATGACCGCCTGACAGTGACTGCCGGTTACATGGCATATGTCACTTTGCTGTCGCTGGTACCACTGATCACTGTGGTATTGTCAGCGCTATCTTTGATCCCGGGGTTTGCTGAAGCGGGTGATCAGATTCGCACTTTTGTTCTACATAACTTTGTGCCTGCCTCCGGTGACGCTCTTGAGCAATACCTTAATGAGTTTGTCGCAAACGCAGGTAAGATGACCGCTGTCGGTGTGGCCTTTCTGTTTGTGGTGGCATTGATGTTGATCTCTGCTATCGATAAGAGTCTGAACTACATTTGGCGAATAAAACATAAGCGCGCGCCTGTGGTGTCTTTTTCTATCTACTGGATGGTGCTGACACTTGGCCCTGTGCTGGTGGGTAGTAGCCTGGGTGTCAGCTCCTACCTTGGTTCGCTGAACTTGCTGGACCTGGACGGGGCAGATGTATGGGCGCCGACTTTGTTGAAATGGTTGCCTTTCTTCTTTACCGCATTGGCCTTCCTTGGGCTTTATACCTTGGTGCCCAATTGCAGAGTGCGTCTCGTGCATGCCTTTGCCGGGGCGATATCGGCAGCTATGCTGTTTGAATTCAGCAAGAAAGGCTTTGCCTTCTATGCCACAAACTTCCCTTCCTATGAGCTGATATATGGCGCGTTGGCTGTGGTACCTTTGCTGTTTGTTTGGGTCTATCTCAGCTGGTGTATTGTGTTGATTGGCGCAGAAATTACCGCATCGCTCGGCGAGCGAGAAATGTGGAGTATTTCACTTGAAACGGAACCAGGACAACTTACTGACAATTAAGATGATAAGAAAGGAGCTGTTATGATTGCGCTTATCCAGCGAGTCAGCGAAGCCAGTGTCGTGGTTGACGGCGAGACCGTCGGTGCGATTGGCAAAGGGCTGTTGGTGCTGCTGGGTGTTGAAAAAGGCGATGATGAGAAGAAAGCGCATCGCCTGCATGAGAAGGTGTTGGGCTATCGCGTTTTCGAAGATGAAAACGGCAAGATGAACCTTAACGTGCAGCAGGCAGGTGGTGATGTGCTGGTGGTTTCCCAGTTCACACTGGCAGCCGAAACCAACAAAGGGATGCGTCCCAGCTTTAATGGTGCGCCTCCGGCGGAAGCCGATCGTCTTTATCAGTTATTTTCGCAATATTGCCGCGAAAGTGGTGTCAAAACAGAAAATGGTGTGTTTGCAGCAGACATGAAAGTCAGCCTGGTGAATGATGGGCCAGTGACTTTCTGGCTGCAGGTTTAACAACCCAATTGGGCTCACGAGGAGAGAAACAGGATGTTTCGGTTAATCACCCCTACCAAGGATGATGAACTTAAGGCGTATTTTCATTTTCGCTGGAAGATGCTTCGTGAACCCTGGCGTCTGCCGGAAGGCTCTGAGCGCGACGCCTATGATGTTGGCTCACACCACCGCGTGATTGTTGATGCCAAAGGCGAGCCTATTGCTATCGGCCGCCTTTATCTTACGCCGGATAACGATGGCCAAATACGCTACATGGCCGTGGCTCCCCAATACCGTCAGCGGGGCTTAGGTGCACTTATTCTCATGACGCTGGAATCGCTAGCTCGTCAGGAGGGCGCGAAGCGGTTGGTCTGTAATGCCCGAGAGGACGCCATTGGCTTCTACAGTCAAAACGGCTTTGTGAACCAAGGGGAGCTGAGCGAAGAGCGTGGCCCTGTGCGTCACCAGCAGATGCTGAAAACGCTGGATATGATGTCTGACGTGGTGCGCCGCCCTGAGTGGTGTCATGAGCTCCAGCAGCGCTGGCAGCAGCAAATTCCGATCAGCGATAAAATGGGTATCCGTATCAGCCAATTTACTGGCTACCGCTTTGAAATTTGCGCGCTGTTAAACGCCAACCTCAATCCCCATGACTCTATGTTTGCAGGCAGTGTTTTCAGTATGGCGACGCTGGCTGGCTGGGGCATGGTGTGGTTGTTGATGAAAGAGCGTCAGCTCTCTGCGAGTATCGTACTGGCAGACAGTCACATTCGTTACCGACAGCCAATTCTGGAGCGACCGCGCGCTGTCGTGTCTCTTGATGGGCTAAGTGGTGACCTTGATCGTCTCGAAAATGGTCGTAAAGCCAGAGTGAAACTAGAAGTGACTTTCTACAGCGGGGATGATGTAGCAGGGACGTTCTCAGGCACTTATATGCTGGTACCCGAACAGGATCAGGCCGCAGATACCATTGAGAGCCAGACTTTGCTGTTTGGCTGAGCCGAAGGGGCAACAGACCCTAAGCTGTTCTTATTGGTTTGTGTGGGAGAGGTTGCCCTCACCTGAGACTAAATCCCATTGACCGGATAGCGTGGAAAGTGTTCCTCCCTGCTCCAGGCTGGTCGGTGCCAGTCCTATCCGGCCACGATCTGCGGCGATAACCACCTCACCCACATTGACAGGAAAATCAACGTGCTCAGCACCCTCGAGTTTCTTCGAAAACAGCATCATCAGTGACTGCCCGAAAGATTCTCCGTCGTTAACTTGCATCACGGTGCGGTGCGGCGTGGCTTTAAGGTCGCCGGTCAGACTGTAAGCCAAGCTATCTGTGTCGCCCCCCAGTGCGGAAATACGCACAGTGAGATCGTGTTCGCCTTCAAGCGGCAGGTTTAAACCTAGCCACCGTGAATACAAAGACGTCGGCAGGCTGAGGCCTGTACCCTCAAAGTGCCACTGACGGCTAGGACTACTGAAGTCGACACTGGCCTTGGCTGCCAGCTGACCTTGCTGGAAGGTCAGGCTGAGTGGATCAAGTTGCCATAAGCCGTCCTCGACGCTCATCGCTGCATAAGGTGAGGAAACCGGAATACGATTGATGCTGGCTGCTTTTGCGCTGCAAGTCAGTTGTCCTCGCCACATGCCATTATGGCTTGCCTGCCTCAACAGCAAGTCTTTGCCCTTCAGATTCAATCCAATCACTTGCAACGGGAATTCAGGATTCGGTACAGTGACATTGGTGTGTCTGATGGACAGACTGCCAACGCGGATATTGTCGAAACGTTCCCACTGCGCGGATAGCGTCTTAGAAAGTCCGCTTTCCAGCTCCAGACTCAGACCATTAAGTACCAGTGACCGCAATGATAACGAGGCAGGCGTCATATCCCCGGCAAACGAAATGTAGCCCTCGCCATCAATCTTGGAAGAAAAGGCGCCAACCTCAATGCGCGATGGGGAGAGCGACATTTCTGCAAGGACATCAGTCAGTAGCCATTTGTCGAAGTTGATCAGATTGGCATTGAAAGAGAGCAGTGATGACGCATCGTTGGCTGCCCATGCAAGTTCGCCGTTGAGTAGGTTAACCGACTGTGCTGAAAGATTGAGGTGTTCCAGTGTGAAATCATCCACCGACGCACTGACATCCAGCAGATCGAGGCGTTTGATGGCAATGTCGTAGTCTTCACTTAACGAGCCCCACATCGCTGTGAGATTGGAGAGGTTACGCGAAGGTTCAATTCGGGCATCACTCAGCGTGAGTTGGTGGAGCATTACTTTCCGGTCTTCAACTGTCGCGCTGCCTGTAATATTGCCAAACTCACTGTTAAACGACAGCCCCCAAATTTCCCACGTTCCATCGATCACTTCACTGTCGAGCAGAAGGTTGGAAAGCGTCTGGCCATCGATCGAGAGCGAAGGTGCAGACAACTGGAACTGGCCCTGCCAGCTTCCCCATTTATCGTGCGTGTTGCGCCAGTTGGAGACCTGAATATCGGCATGATCGAAAGCAAACGTGTTACTTTGGTAGGCGACATCATCCAGTGCTAGGTGTTTGATTAAAAGCGAAGCCGGTAAAGCTGCTTTGTCGGCCAGATTGATTTTGGCTCTACGAACCACCGCGCTTTGCAAGGAAAGTGAACCATCAAGTGAATCCC
Source organism: Grimontia marina (assembly GCF_900060185.1). Lineage (GTDB taxonomy): Bacteria > Pseudomonadota > Gammaproteobacteria > Enterobacterales > Vibrionaceae > Enterovibrio > Enterovibrio marinus. Next base: position 75,170 of record NZ_FIZY01000015.1, read on the forward strand.
ACAGTGACAGTGCTACTGAAACGTACCCTGCTTGATAAATTGTGTTCTCGGTTTCCAACTCAATCAGTTCAGGCTCATTCAATGAGAGAGAAAGAGGAGCTAGGAAGTTGTAGTCCAGAGAGTTTGCGCGCAGGGAATAGGGAGTAAGCGTGCTGACAGCTTTCTGCACCAAAGGCAGGCCGTAATTAGTGTTGAGCACGATGAGAAGCGCACCCAATACGACAAAAGTAATGATGACAAGCGAGGCAAACAGCTTGGCAAGGACACGCATTTGGCGATCTACTCTCTTCAGTTATCCGACGCGTAAGGTGCAGCGTGTTACGCTGCGATTCTTTTGAGGTTGGCGTAAAAATTGACGTTATTCAAGCAGTAATCCGTTTCAACACCAAGGCAGTGAAGGAATTTAGAGATTGTGCTGCAAACCACAAAACAAAAAGCCCCCGAAGTTGGGGGGGGCTTTGAATCTTGGTACTTGTTGTTTAGCTGAGCTGAGGCCCTGCTTTGACCATTGCCTCGCCTTCTGGCGTGTCAGTGTATTTCGCAAAGTTATCGATAAAGCGTTTTGCCAGATCCTGTGCTTTGCTTTCCCATTGCAGAGGGTCAACGTAAGTATCACGTGGATCCAGAATGTCAGGGTTAACATCGTGCAGTTTCACAGGCACTTCGAGATTGAAGATTGGCACCACTTTGGTTTCTGCTTTTTCAATCGAGCCGTCAAGGATCGCGTCGATGATCGCACGGGTATCTTTAATTGAAATACGCTTACCAGAACCGTTCCAGCCAGTATTGACCAGATAGGCTTCTGCACCTGCTGCTTCCATACGCTTCACCAGCACTTCCGCGTACTTGGTTGGATGCAGCGTCAGAAACGCATTACCGAAACAAGCAGAGAAAGTTGGGGTTGGCTCAGTGATACCTCGCTCAGTGCCAGCCAGCTTGGCAGTGAAGCCAGACAGGAAGTGGTATTTGGTTTGCTCCGGTGTCAACTTGGATACCGGAGGAAGTACACCGAACGCATCCGCAGAAAGGAAGATTACTTTGTTAGCATGACCGCCTTTCGATATCGGCTTCACAATGTTTTCAATGTGGTAAAGCGGGTAAGAAACACGGGTATTCTCTGTTTTAGAACCATCGTCGAAATCAATGGAGCCGTCGTTGCGAACGGTGACATTTTCCAGCAGTGCATCGCGGCGAATCGCGTTGTAAATATCTGGCTCGGCCTCTTTAGACAGCTTGATGGTTTTCGCGTAACAGCCGCCTTCAAAGTTGAAAACGCCGTTATCATCCCATCCATGCTCATCATCGCCGATCAGTGCGCGTTTCGGATCGGTAGACAGTGTGGTTTTGCCTGTACCTGACAGACCAAAGAAAACCGCCACTTCACCATCTTTGTTCATGTTGGCAGAACAGTGCATGGACGCAATGTCTTGGAGCGGCAGGAAGTAGTTCATCATGGCGAACATTCCTTTCTTCATCTCACCGCCGTACCAGGTACCGCCGATGAGCTGCATGCGCTCAGTCAGGTTAAAGACAGTGAAGTTTTCGGAGTTCAGACCATGCTCCTGCCACTTCTCGTTGACGCACTTCGCGCCGTTCATGACCACGAAATCAGGTCCAAAGTTTTCCAGCTCTTCTTCTGTTGGGCGGATAAACATATTTTTCACAAAGTGTGCCTGCCAGGCCACTTCGGTGATCACGCGGATGCTCAGTCGGGTATCAGGGTTAGCGCCACAGTAACCATCAATCACAAACACGCGTTTGCCTGACAGTTGGCGGGTAACGAGGGCTTTGAGGTCTTCCCAGACGTGTTGGTCGATCGGTTTATTATCGTTGGTCCCTTGATCTGACCACCACATGGTGTCTTGGGTAGTATTGTCGCGCACAATGTATTTGTCTTTGGGAGAACGACCGGTAAAAATCCCGGTGTCAACAGCCACTGCGCCCAGCTCAGTCACAGTGCCTCTCTCAAATCCTTCCAGCTCCGGCTTGGTTTCCTCGACGAAAAGTTGTTCGTATGTAGGGTTACGAACAATCTCTTTAACATCGTATAAGCCGTGTTTTGACAAATCGATATTATTTGCAACCTTTTTTTCGACGTTCATGACAGTCATAGGTGCTCCTTGGGTAAGATGTAGTGTAACTGTCGTCCATGCTAGCAACCTGAATTAGCCAATTCAGAGAGTTAACTCAAAAAATAACTACAAACAAATTAAGAGTTTGTAATGGTCTTAACCAGTCTGCACCTATAATATTACCGTCATGTTGCGCGCATGTGCCATACGGAAGTGGTTATTATTTGTACAAAATTAAGCAATTAGAATGCGGCGTATTTTTTTTGGAAAAGAGAAGTGATAGGTGAAAAAACCGGCGAAAAAGCCGGTTTTCGTGGGGTTTTTGACCATTAATTTTTTGAGAAAATTATTAATGCACGGTTTCTGAAGAGGGACCGTTTTGGTTGAAAATTGCTGAAATATCAACGGAATCAAATTCGTAGTCAGCGCCACAGTAGTCGCAGTGAAGTTTGATATTTCCGGTCTCAGCGACCATTTTTTCAACTTCCTGACGTTCAATTGCAGCAATGGCTGAAGCGCTGCGCTCGCGCGAGCATGAACACTTGAATGTCACAATTTTCGGTTTGTAGACTTTCACATTTTCCTGATGGTAAAGACGGTATAACACTTCTTCTGCTTCTAGATTGAAAAGTTCTTCGTCTTTGACCGTTTCAGTCAACTTCGCTAGATGATCGAAATCGCCTTCATTGCCGATGCCGTCTGGCAAGACTTGCAGCAGCATACCAGCTGCTTTCGATTTGCCTTCTATTTCACCAGTACGCAGCCACAGACGTGTCTTTAATTGCTCTGAACGTGCGAAGTAATCTTCCAGACATTCCTGTAGCGTGTCGCCTTCCAGACCAACAATACCCTGGTAACGCTCGCCTTGCTCCGGTTCGATGGTGATCACGATGTGGCCTTTGCCCATCAGATCTGGCAGCGTTGCGGTTTCCGGCAGTTCACCGTTCCAGCGCGCAGTGCCGCGCAGTACTTGATTATGGTTGCCGTTGATAACAATGAGAGATACCGGTCCATCACCCTGGATTTGTACCGTGATACTGCCTTCAAACTTCAGTGTTGCTGTCAGCAGGCTGGTTGCGACCATCAACTCGCCAAGCAGATCTTTGACTGGAGCCGGATAGCTTTTGCTGCCCGTCAGCTGTTGGAATGAATCAGAAAGTTGAACCAGTTCGCCGCGTACAGAGACGCCATCGAACAAGTAACGGTGCAGACTGTCTTGTGCCATGGGATAACTTCTCCGGCGTTAATCGTTACTGTGTCTAAATTTGATAATATCGCGTCGCTGCTTTTTGTCAGGACGACGATCTGGACTTGGATTGTGTGCATTCATCTGACGTTCAAGGCTTCGTTGTTCTCTACGCGACAGACTTTCATCAGTTTCTCGGTAAAGGGCTTGAGCTTCGGGTGCACCACGGCGACGTTCGCTCAGTTGTTCAACGATGATGATTTTCTCATCAAAACCCTGTCTCAGTTTGATCTCGGCACCAATTTCTACCAGTTTGCTCGGCTTTGAGCGCTGACCGTTGTAGTGAACCTTGCCACCATCGATCATATTTCTCGCTATGGTACGGGTTTTATAAAAACGCGCCGCCCAAAGCCATTTATCCAGCCGCACCTGCAAATCTTGGTCAAAATCGTTGTGTTTCGAGCCCACTAGACACTCCTTTACGTTCGGGGGGCTAAACTTATCACGTTTGCTGAATACGATCAGCATCACAATTAGAGCTCTTATATGGTGTTCATTCGTCTAACTTTCAAGCCGCAATGGAATCATTCAGACAAAAAAGGGCTCTCACTTATCGGCAATGGAAAAGAAAACAGGTAAATTGAACAGTCGATTTCATATTCTTATATTAAGGTGCCGTCAGGTACCAAATGCGGCAATTGACTGAATGGCAATGAAATGCCGATGTTTGTAACAGGAAAAGCATGTCTGCGAATTTTGGGATAAAGCGCTCGCTCGTTTGGGCTCAACCGCAACTTGGAAAGGCGTTTCCCGCTTCTCTTGCGAAGTGGGTGACGCGTTTACTGGTGTTGATACTGGCTTGGACGCTGGGAAGATTGGTGTGGGTTTGGGTACCAAACGCTGCACCGGAAGATGTTTCTGATACACCGGCTGCGGTGGCAAGTGTCAGTGCACAGGGACCCGCCTATCAGCTTGACCAATTGGTCAACCGTCACTTCTTTGGCCGATATAGCGCCAAAGCCGCTCCCGTCGAGAAAAAACCTGAACCTGTCGTCGAGGCTCCTCGTACCCGCCTGAATCTGACCTTGGTGGGCTTGGTCGCTAGTTCTGAACCTGATCGCGGTTTAGCTGTGATAGCCAACCGTGGCTCGCAAAAAACCTACGGCATTGGTGAAGCGATAGAGGGGACGCGGGTTATTCTTCGTCAGGTGCAAACCGATCGCGTTATTTTGCGAAACAATGGGCGTGATGAAGCGCTGATGCTAGCGGGGGTCGATTACAACCAGTCCAGCTCTTCCCCAGCGCCAACTCGAGCGCAAAGCAAACCGAATATTCCAAAGAACACGGGTGAAGCTGACCTGAGCAATGTGAAAGCAGAAATCATGAATAATCCGCAAGCATTGCTGAAATACATCACACTGTCTCAAGAGAGAAACGAAGAAGGGCTGGTGGGTTATCGCCTTGGGCCAGGTGGAGACAGCCGACTGTTCGAACAGGCGGGTCTTCAATCCGGTGATATCGCTGTGGGTATCAATGGTGCTGACTTGACCAACCCAGCAGAAATGAACCGTATCTGGCAAAGCTTGTCTGATGCCTCTGAAATCAGCCTTACCGTCCAGCGTGACGGTCAATTGCACGAAATTTATATCGGTCTGTAACTGGACTGGAAACGGAGAACGAAGTGAATACGTGGAAAAAACGTAAAACATCCTGGTTAGTTGCAGGTGTGCTTGCCATGCAAAGCATGGGAGCTTGGGCTGCCGAATTCAGTGCCAGTTTCAAGGGAACAGATATCCAGGAATTTATCGAGATTGTTGGACGCAACCTCGAAAAGACCATCATTGTTGACCCAGCGGTGCGCGGCAAAGTGAACGTGCGCAGCTACGACGTGTTGAATGAAGATCAGTACTACCAGTTTTTCCTCAACGTGCTGTCGGTCTACGGCTTTGCAGTGGTGGAAATGGAAAACGGCGTGCTGAAAGTGGTGCGTGACAAAGATGCCAAGCAATCGGCAATTCCGGTCGTGGGCGACAATGACAATATTCAGGGCGACGCCGTTGTCACCCGAGTAGTCTCAGTGAAAAACGTCTCTGTGCGTGAGTTGTCTCCTTTGCTTCGTCAGCTGATTGATAACGCTGGTGCAGGTAACGTGGTTCACTATGACCCAGCAAATGTCATCATGATCACAGGCCGAGCGGCGGTGGTAAACCGCCTGGCAGACATCATTGAACGTGTCGATCAGGCCGGTAACAAAGAAGTGGAAGTGGTTAACCTTAAGCATGCTTCGGCATCAGAAATGGTGCGCATCGTGGAAAGCCTGAACAAACAAGGTGACGGCAAAAGCACCCCAGAACTTCTTCAACCAAGTTTTGTCGCGGATGAGCGCACCAACTCCGTGCTGATCTCTGGCGAGCCACAGGTGCGTGACCGTATTCGCCGCCTTATCAGCCAACTTGACCGCGAAATGGCAACCGTTGGCAACAACCGTGTGATTTACCTTCGTTATGCCAAAGCTGAAGAAGTGGTCGATGTACTTCAGGGCGTATCAGAAAACCTGATTGCAGAGAAGCAAGGTGGCCAGAAAAGCGCTACCGGTGTCGGCGGGGACGTGAAGATCTCGGCGCACAAAGGCACAAACTCATTGGTCATTACTGCGCCGCCAGACATTATGCGTGCGCTGGAAGGCGTGATTTCACAGCTGGATATTCGCCGTGCCCAGGTACTGATTGAGGCGATGATCGTCGAGATGTCAGAAAGCGATGGCGCAAACCTCGGTGTTCAGTGGGGCTCACTGGACGGTGGTGGTATCCAGTTTGGTAACACCGGCGTACCCATCACTAACTACCTGGCTGCGCAGGAAGAAGCGAAAGACACCACAACCACAGAATCGCGCTTTGACAACAATAACAACCTGGTTCAGGTGCCAATTACTGAGTCTGGCGACCCAACCGCGATTGCAGAAGTGCTGGGCGGTGTGAGTGGTCTTGCAGCCGGTGTAGTCTTTGGTGACTGGACCGCTCTGGTCACTGCCGTGTCGACCAACAGTGATTCCAATATTCTCTCCTCGCCAAGCCTGATGGTATTGGATAACGAAGAAGCCTCGTTCATTGTGGGTGAGGAAGTGCCGGTTGTAACGGGCTCTGCAACGGGTTCCAACAACGACAATCCATTCCAGACCGTTGAGCGTAAAGACGTGGGCGTGAAGCTGAAGATCACCCCGCAAATCAACGAAGGTGATTCCGTACAGCTCAACATCGAACAGGAAATCTCGAACGTCTTAGGTGCCAGTGGCGCCGTCGATATTCGCTTTGGTAAGCGTCAAATCAACACCTCAGTGCTGGCTGCGGACCAGCAGATGATTGTGTTGAGTGGCCTGATTGATGAGCAAACCAACGAGAGTGAACAGAAGGTTCCATTGCTGGGTGATATTCCTATCCTCGGTCACTTGTTCAAATCTACCTCGTCAGGCAAAACCAAGCGAAACCTGATGCTGTTTATCAAACCGACGATCATCCGTACCGGTTTGACCGCCGATGGCATCACACAGCGCAAATACAACTACATCCGCGCCGAGCAGATCTACCGAGCGCAGGAAGAAGTGAAGTTGATGCCGGGCGTAACAACGCCAGTATTGCCGGAATTTGGCGCTGATTTGACCATGCCTGCAGAAGTGCGTGCCATTATGGCTGAGCTGAGGTAATGCCATGGAATTGCTGTCCCAGGATACGGAAGTCGAAGCAGAACTGGCTCAGGACCTTGATGTACCAATGGTAGCCACACGACTGCCATTTGGCTTTGCCAAGCGCCATGGCGTGGTGGTGGAGCGAACAGGAAACGGTTTCCTGCTGTACTACCGTGACCAGCCAAAGCCTGCGGTGCTTAATGAAGTACGCCGGGTATTGGGCCATGCTTTCACACCAATTCAGCTGCGCTCAGAAGATTTCGAACCTAAGCTGACCCAGCTTTACCAGCGTGATTCTTCCGAAGCCCAGCAATTAATGGAAGACATCGGCGCTGACAGTGACGATTTCTTTGCGCTGGCCGAAGAGCTGCCACAGAGCGAGGATTTGCTGGAATCGGAAGATGATGCACCAATCATCAAACTCATCAACGCCATGCTCGGCGAGGCAATCAAAGAAACGGCTTCTGATATCCACATCGAAACTTTCGAGAAGAGCCTGTCTATCCGCTTCCGTGTGGACGGTGTGCTTCGTGAGGTATTGAGCCCTAGCCGTAAACTGGCACCGCTTTTGGTATCACGTATCAAGGTCATGGCACGACTCGATATTGCGGAGAAGCGCGTGCCACAGGATGGCCGTATTTCACTGCGTATCGGTGGACGTGCGGTGGATGTGCGTGTATCGACCATGCCTTCATCTCACGGCGAGCGCGTAGTGCTGCGTCTTCTCGATAAAAACGCTACCCAGCTTGATCTGGAAAGCTTGGGCATGACCCCGGCGGTTCACGACAACTTCCAACATCTTATCAAACGCCCGCACGGCATTTTGCTGGTGACCGGTCCGACAGGCTCGGGTAAATCGACCACGCTGTATGCAGGTCTGACCGAGCTCAACAGCGCGGAGCGAAACATTCTGACGGTCGAAGACCCTATCGAATTTGATATCAATGGTATCGGCCAGACACAGGTGAACACCAAGGTTGATATGACCTTCGCCCGCGGTCTTCGCGCCATCTTGCGTCAGGACCCGGATGTGGTGATGGTCGGTGAGATCCGTGACCTTGAAACCGCGCAAATCGCGGTGCAGGCGTCGCTGACGGGTCACCTTGTGATGTCGACCCTTCACACCAACACCGCTGTGGGTGCAGTGACCCGTCTGCGTGACATGGGCATCGAGCCTTTCCTTGTGTCTTCCTCGCTGCTTGGCGTGCTGGCACAACGACTGGTCCGTACCTTATGCCCGGATTGTAAAGAACCCTATGAAGCAGATGCCCAGAGCAAAGCTTGGTTTGAATTGCCGGATAGTGAATCACTGACCCTTTACAAAGCTAAAGGCTGTCAGAAGTGTAATCATAAAGGCTATCGCGGCCGTACCGGTATCCACGAGCTTCTGGTCGTTGATACCCAGGTTCAGGAGCTCATCCATAACGAAGCGGGTGAGCAGGCGATTGAACGTTACGTTCGTGAGTCTACGCCGAGTATCCGTGCTGATGGCCTGATGAAAGTTCGCAAGGGCCAGACCACGCTGGAAGAAGTCCTGCGTGTGACGCGGGAGGGCTAATGGCAGCGTTTGAATACAAAGCGTTAAATGCCAAAGGCCGCACCGTTAAAGGCGTTATTGAAGCAGACACGGCGCGTCAGGCGCGCCAGATGCTGCGTGAGAAGTCGTTGGTGCCGATGGAAGTGGCGCAAACGCATGAAAAAGAGCAGCAAAAGCAATCTGCTTCTGTCGGCTTCAAACGCGGGATCAGTACCAATGAACTGGCATTACTGACTCGTCAGCTTGCGACGCTCGTTCAGGCGGGTATGCCATTGGAAGAGTGTATCAAGGCCGTTGCCGAGCAATCTGAAAAGCAGCGTTTGAAGAACATGCTCACCGGTGTGCGTGCGCGTGTCGTTGAAGGCTATACACTTTCTGACAGTTTTGGTGATTACCCTCATGTGTTTGACCAACTGTTTCGCGCCATGGTTGCTGCCGGTGAGAAATCCGGTCACCTCGGCCCTGTGTTGGAACGCCTTGCCGATTACGTGGAAAACCGCCAGCAAGTGAAGAACAAACTGATTCAGGCCATGGTATACCCCATGGTACTGACTGTTGCCGCTATTGGTATTGTGGCCTTTTTGCTTGCGACCGTGGTACCTGACATTGTTGGCCAGTTCCTGCAAACTGGCGCCGAACTGCCAAACATCACCAAGGTATTGTTAGCGGCGAGTGATTTCGTGACCAACTGGGGACTGTTGGTATTGGGTGCCATCGTGGCGCTGTTTGTGCTTACACGGGCGCTGCTACGAAACGAGAGCCGACGACTCAGCTGGGACAGAAGTGTATTAAATATGCCGGTGGTTGGGCGGGTTGCCCGGGGGCTCAATACCTCGCGCTTTGCCCGCACACTGTCGATTTGTACTTCAAGTGCCATTCCTTTGCTGGATGGCATGAAGGTCGCGGCAGATGTGATGACCAACACCTGGGTAAAGAGCAAAGTATTGGAAGCGTCAGATCGTGTCCGGGAAGGGGCGAGCCTTAGGGTATCACTGGAAAAATCGAAACTTTTTCCACCCATGATGCTGCATATGATTGCCAGTGGTGAACGAAGTGGTGAGCTCGAACAGATGCTGACCCGTGCTGCGGACAACCAGGATAGAGATTTCGAGTCCCAGGTCAATATCGCGCTGGGTATTTTTGGTCCGGCGCTCATCATTGCGATGGCCGGAATCGTGTTGTTTATTGTCGTGGCAACCTTAATGCCAATTATTCAGCTCAACAATATTGTGGGCGTATAACCCCAACTCGCTGCCAAGCAGCGTTCTTTCAGGAGAGATAGAAAATGCAACGTCGTCAACAGGGCTTCACCCTGCTGGAAATTATGGTTGTTATCGTTATTTTGGGTGTACTGGCAAGTTTGGTTGTTCCAAACCTGCTGGGGAATAAAGACAAAGCCGATCAGCAAAAAGCGGTGACGGATATCAGTGCGCTGGAAGGTGCGCTGGACATGTACCGTCTCGATAACAGCGTGTACCCAACGACCGATCAAGGTCTGGACGCACTGGTGAAAAAGCCAAGCTCGTCGCCAGAGCCACGCAACTACCGTGAAGGTGGTTATATCAAGCGTCTCCCACAAGACCCTTGGGGTAATGAATACCAGTACCTGAATCCAGGAGAGCACGGCACCGTGGATATTTTTACCTTGGGTGCAGATGGTCAAGAAGGCGGTGACGGCGTGAATCAGGATATCGGCAACTGGAACATGCTGGACATTAATTAATCGTGAGAAGAGGGCGCCCGACCGGGTTTACATTGCTGGAAATACTGCTAGTGATGGTGTTATTAGCGATAAGCGCTGTGATCGTGGTGCCCAACCTTCCACAGAACAAAAATGATGATGCCAAAGAAGAAGCACAGCGTTTCTTCCAGCTTATTCAGCTTTGGACTGAACAGTCCTTGCTGACCGGGCAAACTCTTGGACTCAATGTGGACAAAGACGGCTATCAGCTGCTCCGCCTGACTCGTGAAGACTGGGTGCCGATGGAACAGGATAGAAAAGTCACGTCGGTTACTCTACCTGAAGGGTTGGAGCTTGATTTGGAAGTCAGTGGCTTTGTGGCGGAAGAAGACCGCTTATTCGATAGAGAAAGCCTGTTTGATGACGAGATGTTTGCCGATGAGGAAAGCAAACCGCCTCAGCCGCAAGTGGTGCTTATGGGGAACGGTGAGATCATTCCTTTTACCCTGACTATCGTGGCGGATGACAAGCGCCTGTGGCAGATAAAAGGCAATGACGTAGCAACATTTGAAGTAAAGAACGTGAATGAGGGTAAATAGTGATAAAGCATCGCGGCTTTACCCTGATTGAAGTCTTGGTAGCCATGGCAGTATTTGCTGTGGCGGCCATGGCGGTGCTTAATGCGACTGGTCAGCATGTAAATTCGCTAGGTGCACTGGAAGAGAAAACTTTCGCGTCCATGGTGGCGGATAATCAATTGGCGCTGTTTGTGCTGGAAGACAAACCGATTTCCTCTGCAAAAAATGGTAAGTCAGAAATGGCGGGGCGTGAGTGGTTCTGGACAGTCAAACCCATTGCGACTTCAGACAACTTGTTGCGCGCGGTCGATGTGATTGTGTGGCGTGATGAGCGGAGACAAAGCTCTCTGGTGACGGTAAGAACCTATGTACCAGCGAACTAAAAAAGTAAGGGGATTTACCCTGATTGAAGTGCTGTTAGCTTTGATGATTTTCGCCACCCTGAGTGTGGCAGCGAACCAGATTTTCCGTAATGTCATCAACAGCAATATACAGACAGAAGAAGTGGGCAATGCGCTGAAAAGCCTGCAACGGACGCTTCTGATAATGGACAGCGATTTTCGCCAGATGCTTGCTCGTCAGTACCGAAATGGTGGTGATGAAGCCAAAGAAACCTTGTTGGAATTTGGCGATGATTTATTAGACTCCGAATCCCAGGGTATCCGCTTTGTCCGCGGTGGTTGGATCAATCCTCAACAGCTTTTTCCCCGTGGGGAAGTGGTAAAAGTGGGTTACCGCACTCAGGGTGATACCTTGGAACGTATTCGCTGGATGTACCCGGATGACAGCTCAGCGACAGAACCAGCCTCTATGCCGCTGATGGAAGGGGTCACAGGTATTCACTTTGAAGTCAAGGGAAGTGACGGTTGGAAAAAAAATTGGGACACACCGCTAGAAATGCCTAAAGCGATTCGGGTGGTGATGGAGACGGAACGTTATGGTGAACTAACCCGAGTGTATTTGCTACCGGGGCAGACCATCTCCCCACCTACGGAGAATACGCCGTGATGCGCGGTCAATCGCAGCGTGGCGTTGCGCTTTTGGTGGTGTTGCTGATTATGGCACTGATGACCACGGTCGCGGTAAGCATGTCTGGCCGCATGTTTGTGAATTTCAACCGTGCGGAAAGTCAGGTTCGTTACCAGCAGGCTTACTGGTTCACGCAGTCTGTTGAGTCACTGGCGCGCTACGGTATCGAGCAAAGCTTCGATAGCGAAGACACAGTGACGCTGAGCCAACCATGGGCTGTGCGAGATCAGGTCTATCCGCTCGATGGTGGTCAAGCGACAGGTAATGTCCATGATCAGCAGGCGTGCTTTAACGTGAATGGGTTTCGCAGTGTCAAACCGACGGAAAACGGCACTAACCCGAAACTAGTTGTGTCATTACAGCAGTTGATTGAATCGCAGGGTATCGACAGCTTTGAGGCGGAAACGGCTGCCGCAGCGACCTGGGAATTTATTGATACTGATACCAATGTTCAATCTCCCCTCGGTGTGGAAGACAGTGAATACGAAGCGCGTCCACAGCCGCATGTGGCGCCAAACAATTTTATTGCGGATATTTCCGAGTGGCGCGCCATCAATGGTGTGACGCAAGAAGTGTTTGATAAAGTCAGCCCGCTGCTTTGCGCAATTCCGAGCGACAAGCTTGTGGTGAATGTGAATACGTTGACAGAGGAAGATGCTCCTATTCTGAGTGCCATCTTTCACCCGAGCCTCTCTGAGGAGCAGGCAAAAGAACTGATAAACGGAAGAAACGCCGTTGATGGCTGGCCAGATGTGGCCAGTTTTATGGCTGAGCCGTTGCTGGCCGATATTGAACAGGAAGAAAGGGAGCGCCTGCAGCCATATCTGGATGTGCGAAGCCGCTACTTTGAATTAGACACAGAAATTACCCTCGGTAGCGTAACGCTCAGACTGCGTTCTTTGCTGCAGAGGGATGACAACGGCGAGGTTAACGTTATCCGTCGTCGCTTTGGAGGAAAGAGTGAGCGAGATCCTGACAATCAGGCTTAACAGCGATCCACAGGAGTCGATCCCCTGGCTGGTCTGGTCGCCAGCCCAGCAGGAAGTGATTGCTTCTGGCGAAGCCGAAAGCTTGTCACAGCTGACAGATTATGCGGCTGACCGGGACGTGGTGGCATTGGCTGACAGTGCTGCGATGACGCTGACTACGGCGACTATCCCCGCGGGCAGTGAGCGCCAGCTCGACACGGTTTTACCTTTCCTTTTAGAAGATGATTTGGCACAGGATGTTGATCAGGTTCATATCACTCTACTGGGTAAAAGCGGTGAGCTCGCTAACGTAGCGGTCATTGAGCACAAAGTGCTGCTACGTTGGCTGGACGACTTGTCGGAGGCCAACTTGCACGTCCGTAAACTGGTGCCGGATTGCCTCTGTCTACCGCTGCATGACGATGGCTATAGTGCGGCGAACCTCAATCATCGCTGGCTATTGCGTACCGGAGAAACTGAGGGTAGTTCAGCGGAAGAAGGTTGGTTGCCTGTTTGGTTACAAAGCCTGGACAGTGCACAAGAAAAAGGCGGCATTAAAACCGTTTACAGCTATTCTGATGTGCCGGAAGACATGGGCGACAAATGGAAAGCAGAGCCTTGTGAGCTAGTGATGCTATTGCTCGCACAACAGGCAATGCAGAGCCGTTATAATCTGCTTGTCGGACGCTACAAACCACAAAACCAAATCTATAAACACCTCAAACCTTGGCGCGGCGCGGCGATCGCGGCTGCGGTATTGTTGGCAGTGTTGGGTGGCAAGGAGGTTGCAGATATTTACCAGATGGAATCACAGGCGGCGCAATATCGCGAGCAAAGTGAAGCCAAAGTGCGTGCGTTGTTGCCACAAAACCAGCGTATCCCAACCACAAGCTACATGCGTCGTATCTTAGAAGGTGAGGTGAATAGACTCTCTGGTGCAGGGACCCAGTCTGGTGTGATGGTATGGATGGCGGAATTAGGTCCGCTTCTGGAATCCGCACCTGGCATTCAGCTCGATGCAATGCGGTTCGATCAGGATAGAGGGGAGCTTCGCCTCAATGCGCGTGGAAAAGATTTTGGGGATTTCGAAAAATTGCGTAAAGCCTTGTCGAGCAGATACAACACGGAGCTGGGGCAATTAAGCCGCGACCAGCAAACCGTCACTGGCGCCTTTGTATTGCGTAAGGAACCATCATGAAAGCACTGATCGCCTATTGGCAAGGGCTATCCCGTCGCGAACAGCGCTTGCTCAGTGTGGCAAGTGCAGTATTAGTTCTGGGTATCATGTACTGGGGTGTCGTAAGTCCACTTAAAGTGCGCGCAGAGCAGGCGCAGCAGCGGCTGGTCAGTGAGCGTAATCTGTTGACTTGGGTAAACGGCAAAGCCGCTGAGATTGACGGTCTTCGCCGTGCAACCGGAAATCGCAGTCAGGTGAGTGCGTTACCACTTAATCAGTCTGTGACCACTACGGTGAAACGCTACAACCTGGAAATTGTCCGTTTGCAGCCGCAACGGGAAGAGATTCAAGTGTGGTTGAAACCGATGCCGTTCAATTCACTCATTAGCTGGCTCGATTTTCTCTCCACTAACCACGGTGTGGAAGTGAAGTTTATTGATGTTGGTAAAACCGACACCCAGGGTGTTGTTGAAGTAAAACGACTGCAGTTGGGAAGAGGGTAAAATGAAACGAGTGATCCTTTGGAGCTTGCTTTTCCTTGTGGTTCTGGTCGGGAGCGCGATTGTGCATATTCCGGCCAATTTGGTGGTTCGCCAGCTTCCGCCAACACAAGGGCTGGAGCTGAGTGGTATTTCCGGCACCTTATGGAATGGCTCCGCTGCTAAGTTCTCATGGCAGGGGCAGCCGATGGGGAGACTGAAGTGGCAGTTCAACCCCCTGAAGCTCTTTACTGGCAAAGCGGATGTCGATCTTCGCCTTTCCGGTATGCCGGGGTTATCTGCCCGCGGAAACGTGGGCTACAGCTTGGGTGGTATCTACGCGAATAACCTTTTGGTATCGGCGTCTGCCAATGTGGTGCAGTCGTTTATTCCGTATCCAATGCCTGTTAGTCTGTCCGGACAGTTTGATTTAACCGTACGCGATTACCTGTTTAACCAACAGCCTTTCTGTGAATCGCTCTCTGGCAACCTAGCCTGGTCGCAAGGCAACGTGGCTTCACCCATCGGCACGATTGATCCGGGGTTGGTGGTCGCGCAATTGTCCTGTAATGAAGGTCAGTTGGTGATGGATGGTGACAGTGCATCAGATGCGATTGAAACTGATTTTAATATTTCGCTGTCACCGGATCAACGCTATAGCCTGAATGGCTGGTTTGCGCCGGGTGACGCTTTTCCAGAAAGCATGCGTGGCCAACTTGGCTTTTTGGGCAATCCGGACAGTGAAGGCCGTTATCGCCTCAGTTTCAGCGGTTAATGCCTTCTCGGGAGAGTTAGCATGAAAAAGCACATTCCACCTGAAATCCTTCACGCTAAGGTCGTTGCCAAGTCGCGTCTGTTTCAGATTGAAGCCTTGGATTTAAAGTTCAGTAACGGTGAAGAACGCACTTATGAACGCATGAAACCAAGTGGCCGCAATGCCGTATTGGTCGTGCCGATAACTGAAAATGGCGATTTGCTGCTGGTACGTGAATACGCTGCCGGAACTGAACGTTATGAACTAGGCTTTCCAAAGGGGCTAATTGATCCTGGTGAGACCGCCTTAGAAGCGGGAAACCGAGAACTCAAAGAGGAAATCGGTTTCGGTGCCCATCAATTGTTCCCGCTGAAAGAGGTGGTGCTCGCACCGTCTTACTTTTCCAGCAAAATGACCCTGTTGTTGGCGCAGGACCTATATCCAGAGAAGCTCGAGGGCGATGAACCTGAGCCATTGGAATTGGTCCGTTGGCCTGTTGCGCAGGCAGAAGAATTGTTATCTCACGTCGATTTTGGGGAAGCGCGCAGTATTACCGCATTACTGTTGGCCTTGAGAGAGCTTTCCGGCCGTTGATCACTTCGTGACCAAAGACCATTGGACAAAGTCGTAGTGTGAGAGCCCAAGAGGAGTGTTACATGGAGCTGTCACAACTGCTTCAGCCGGTGATAGAGATTGCCCGGGCTTCCGGTCAGGTGATCCTGGATATCTATCAGCGTGGTGAATTTGAAAAGAACATAAAAAGCGATGACACACCGGTGACCAGTGCCGATCTCGCGGCGCACAAACTGGTCACTGAACGCCTGAGTGCACTAACCCCGGATATTCCTGTGCTGTCAGAAGAAGACGCTTCGATTCCGTTTGCTGAGCGTGGCAACTGGGAGCGTTACTGGCTGGTGGATCCGCTGGATGGCACACAGGAGTTCATTGCCGGGAGCGGCGATTTTGCCACCATTATCGCACTGGTGGAAAACAATCAGCCGGTGATGGGCGTGGTGTATGGTCCAGTTTCAGGGGTCTCTTACTATGCCGCCAAAGGTCATGGTGCCTGGAAGGTGATGCCGGATGGTGAAAAGCACCGCCTGTCTATCCTCAAGCATGAAGATGAACTCGCATCCCTGTCGATTGCGATCAGCCGTCGTCAGGACATCAAAGCGATCACTGACCGCCTTGAGCCTAGCCGTAACTATGATTTGGTGCCTCTGGGTTCTGCGGCGCTGAAGTCCTGCTTAGTCGCAGAAGGCGCGGTGGATTGCTACCTTCGCCTTGGCCCAACGGGTGAATGGGACACGGCGGCGACCCAATGCATCGTAGAAGAAGCGGGCGGACGTATTCTGGATATGACGCTTTCACCGCTGTCCTACAACGAGCGGGACTCTCTGGAAAACCCGAATTTCATTGTATTGGGTGATACCGAACTGCCTTGGCGACAGATTGTGAGATTAGAAGGTTAAACCTACTGGATTTCGCCATCGTTCAGCGACAAAAAACGGAGCAGAAGCTCCGTTTTTTTATTGCCTGTTGGCAAATCAGAACAGACGGTTAAGGCCGTTCAATGCTGCTACGCGGTAGGCTTCTGCCATGGTCGGGTAGTTGAAGGTGGTATTGATGAAGTAATCCAATGTATTTCCTTCGCCTTTTTGCTCAAAGATCGCCTGGCCAATGTGGATGATCTCCGCCGCACGCTCACCAAAACAGTGGATCCCCAAGATCTCTTTAGTTTCGCGATGGAACAGGATTTTCAGACTTCCCACATCCATGCCTGCAATCTGTGCACGCGCCAAATGCTTGAACTGTGCGCGTCCCACTTCATACGGCACTTTTGCTGCGGTTAGCTCCTGCTCGGTTTTACCCACGGAGCTGATTTCCGGAATGGTATAAATCCCGGTTGGGATATGGTCGATAAGGCGGCCTTTGGCCTGACCTTCTACCATTGCCTGAGCGACGATTCGCCCCTGATCGTAAGCTGCACTCGCAAGGCTTGGATAACCAATCACATCACCAACAGCATAAACGTGCTCTACTTCGGTGCCGTAATTATCGTTCACTTTCAGCTGGCCACGTGAATCTGCCTTTAAACCGACGGCTTTCAGGTTCAGCGCATCAGTATTACCGGTACGGCCGTTGGCAAACAGAATACAGTCGGCTTTCATCTTCTTGCCGGACTGTAGGTGCAGGATAACGCCGTCTTTGGTGCCTTCGATTTTCTCGTAGGTCTCATCGTTACGGATCAGAACGCCGCTGTTCCAGAAGTGGTAGGAAAGCGAGTCTGACATCTCGTTGTCAAGGAACGAGAGCAGACGGTCTCGGGTGTTGATCAAATCCACTTTGATACCAAGACCACGGAAGATAGACGCATATTCGCTCCCGATAACACCGGCTCCGTAAATGATCACGTGGCGAGGGTCGTGCTGCAGCGAGAGGATAGAGTCACTGTCGTAGATACGTGGATGTCTGAAGTCGACGTCTTTTGGACGGTAAGGGCGTGAACCGGTTGCGATAACGAATTTGTCTGCCGTGTATTTGTCGACACTGCCGTCCGCGGCTTTTACTTCAATTTCGTGCGTGCCACTGAACTTGGCACTGCCGTGAATGATGCTACAGAGGTTTCTGTCATAAAAGCCCTGACGCATGCGTGTCTGTTTGCCGATAACGGATTGGGCATGACCGAGAATGGCAGAAAAGGTACTGTGTACCTGCTTATTGTCGCCAGTATAAATCGGACTCTGGTTGAATTCGATAATACGGCTGACGGTGTGTCTCAACGCTTTGGATGGAATGGTGCCCCAGTGGGTACACCCGCCGCCAACGGTGCCTTCTTTTTCAATCACCGCGACGCGTAAACCCGCCTTGGTCAGACCCATTGCAGCGCCCTCGCCGCCGGGGCCACTGCCTATTACGATGACATCAAAATGGTTAGACGATGTAGGAGTCGCTTTGCTCATGTCCGTGTGGCCTTTTGTTTTCATTATGTTAAGGATTGCGGGCTAAGTGTAGCGCTCACAGGGCGTGGCGAGAATCAACTCGCTCTTATTCAGCGTAGGTGATCACGCTACTTAACGTAAAAACAGGCCGTTTATGATGTTAATTGAACGAAACATAGGTGATCTGATCTCGCTTCTCGGAAAGTGGAGTATAAGCACTGAACTCACTATAAAAACCGAGTATAGTTTGCGGTTAGATTTCATGAGGTAAAACACTGACGATGGGAATTAGAGCTCAACAGAAAGAAAAAACCCGGCGAACGCTGATTGATGCGGCTTTTAGCCAACTCAGCGCAGACCGAAGTTTTTCCAGTCTCAGTTTACGCGAAGTGGCACGTGAGGCCGGTATTGCACCGACATCGTTTTATCGTCACTTCAAGGATATGGACGAACTTGGTCTGACCATGGTGGATGAAGGTGGCTTGTTGTTGCGTCAGCTGATGCGACAGGCTCGTCAACGTATTGCTACCGAAGGCAGTGTTGTTAGAACGTCAGTCGAAACCTTCATGGAATTTATCGAAAGCAGCCCCAATGTATTCAGGCTGCTATTGCGTGAACGTTCAGGTACCTCTGCGGCTTTCCGCGCAGCCGTCGCACGAGAAATTCAACACTTTATCGCTGAGCTAACGGAATATTTCCAAGCGACAGGCGGATCGACCCGAGATGAAGCCTATAATCAGGCAGAGGCATGTGTCACTTTGGTATTCAGCTCTGGCGCAGAAGCGCTGGATTTGGACAAGCGTGCACGTGCTGAACTCGCGGAACGTCTGGTTACCCAGCTGCGCATTATCGCGAAAGGCGCATACTGGTACCGCAAAGAACGCGTACGCAATGCTCTCAAGGATAAGTTGTCTTCAGGCAGGTAAGTAATATGGAACAGAATCACCAATCAGAGCGTAAATTTCTCCTTCTCGCAGTGATCGCAGGTCTATGTGGTAGCGCATCACTGGCAACGCTTTTCATCGACAGCGTTGCATTCTCCATTTTCCCCATCATCGCCTTTGTTCTGGCGGTGTACTGCTTCTACCAGCAGCATGTTAATCAACCACTGACCGACGGCACACCGCTCATCGCGTTTGCCTGTTTTCTGGTTGGTGCGTTTGGTTACTCAGCGTTTGTACGCATGCAGGTACCAGAGTTGGGCGGTAATTTCTTCTCCATCATCGTGACCATGTTGTTGATATTCTGGGTGGCGTTCAAGATGGGCTGGCTTAGTGTCGGCGGCAAGAAAGAAGAAACGCCAGTCGAAGAGTAATGCTGACAACAAAAACACAAAAGGCGCCTTAGGCGCCTTTTTTCTCAGCGTTTTATTTGCGCTCGAGTAGAACACCCGCTTCCATGTGGTGTGTGTAAGGGAACTGGTCAAACAGCGCAAAACGTGTGATGCGATGTGTTTCTGACAGAATATCCAGATTCTCTTTCAGTGTCTCCGGATTGCAGGAGATATAAAGAATGCGGTCATATGCCTGCACCATGCGGCAAGTACCTTCGTCCATACCGGAACGTGGTGGATCGACAAAGATAGTGTTGCAGTTGTAGCTTTTCAGATCCACACCAGCTTGCTGCAAGCGGCGGAACTCGCGTTTACCTTCCATCGCTTCCGTGAATTCTTCCGCAGACATACGGATGATTTGGACATTGTCGATCTTGTTCGCTGCAATGTTCCACTGCGCAGATTCAACAGAAGGTTTAGCCAGTTCTGTTGCCAGCACGCGATCGAAGTTGTCTGCCAGTGCCAGCGAAAAGTTACCGTTTCCGCAGTAGAGTTCGAGCAGATCGCCTGTACTGTCCTGAGTACAATCCACTGCCCATTCAAGCATCTTCTCTGCCACTTTCCCGTTTGGCTGGGTGAAGTTGTTTTCAATTTGCTGGTAAGTCAGGGTGCGGTCGTTAACGCTCAGCTTTTCCACCACGTAATCGCGGTCAATCACGATCTTTTGCTTACGCGCGCGGCCAATCAGGTTCAGGTTGAAGCCTTCATCGTTCAGGCGTTGCTTCAGCATGCGCGCATTCGCTTCCCACTCTTCGTCAAGCTGACGGTGGTAAAGCATTGAAACCAACACTTCACCGCTCAGGGTAGACAGAAAGTCTACCTGGAACAGTTTGCGACGCAGGCTTTCAATCGGACGGATAGCATCAACCAGCAGTGGCATAAGATCGTTGATGATGCGGCTTGCCTGTGGGAACTGGTCCACACGGTACTTCTGCTTGGTCTCTTGATTGAACATGATGTAATAGAGGTCATCCCCTTCATGCCAGACGCGGAATTCCGCACGCATGCGGTAGTGTTTGTCTGGAGACGGAAACACTTCCAGCTCAGGCGCATTGAACTCGGCAAACGCGTCTTGCATACGCGCGATTTTCTCGTCCAATTGCGCCTGATATTGGGTGGTGTCAATCAGGGTATTGCTCATATTACCTAACCTGCATAACTAAAAATGAGCGCAAATTGTAAGTAGCGGAACCATATTGTCCAGCCTTTTCGCTGACTTTTTCGCCAGTAGAAGCGTAAACCTGTGCCTTGGGATAATATTGGCACACTTTAATCAGACCGAGCCTTGTCATGAGCTTTCGAAAACCAAAGAATCGCAAAGAGATTTGTTATCCGTTTATCTATGAGTCGGCGCTGACCTGCGACTATGAAATCCACACTGATGAGCTTTGCAGTCTGGTGGGGATGGCACTGGCAACCTTGCCGGAAGGTTTTGATGATGTGCGGGAAGATCTCGAGACCCTTCACCCGAAAATCTATCACCTCAATGGTTCGGTGCGTGGGAAGACGGCCATCTTTGAAGAAGATTTGGAATGGTTGCATGCGAGATACGACCATTACAACGAATTAAGCCGTGGTCGTATTAACCGCTTTGTGCTCCCGAGAGGTCCGGTTGGTGTCATGGCGTTGCATCAGTGCCGCACGGGCTCAAAGAAAACCGTGCGTCTGCTTCATCGCTTAGATGAATCAGGCGTGACCTTTGAGCCAGTACTGCCCCGTTTCGCTAATCTGCTTGCTAACTTCTTCTTCGTACTGACGGTGTATATCAAGATGAAGCTGGACGTAGAAGAAGTGGAGTTTGTCAGTCTCAGCTATTGAAAGCGCTGCCAAGCACAAATCACCCATTTCCCGGGCGAATGAGACCAAGTTCTCAATATCTATGTATCAATGGCGCGCTGACTCCTCTATACTCTGCGCGCTTTCACTCCAGCTGGGAATCCGGTGAGAATCCGGAACTGGCGCGCAGCGGTAAAGAGAAACGAAAGTGGCAAGGCGAAAGCCAGACACTGCATCTGAATGTGGGAAGTCGTCACTGTAGGTCGTCTCTAAGTCCGAATATCAGCTGGGTCACAATATGGTTTCAGGATCTCCTGACATCATTGGATACACGCGATATTTGGATCTGATATGTCTAAAAAGCTACTTGCGGCAGGTATGCTGCCATGGGCTGCGTTTGCGCACGCCGAATCTACTACTTCCTCTGTTGACGACACTATGGTCGTTACTGCTTCCCGATTTGAACAACCTATTTCTACTGTCCTAGCACCTGTTTCAGTATTAACTCGTGCGGACCTTGAAGAACTTCAAGCAAACAGCTTGGTTGATGCTCTGAAAACCCTACCAGGTATTGAGATTGGCCAAAGTGGCGGTCGAGGGCAGAATGCTTCAATTTTCTTGCGTGGCACCAATTCTAACCACGTCTTGGTGTTGGTAGATGGCGTTCGACTTCCTCGTACCATGTTGGGCACAATTGACTTCAACATGTTACCGTTAAATACAGTAGAGCGTATTGAAGTGATCCGAGGTTCTGGTGCGACCGTGTATGGTTCTGACGCTATTGGCGGTGTGATTAATATCATTACTCGCAATGATGCAGAGGCAACACGTTTTGGCATTGGTGGTGGTAGCTTTGGTTCTGCCTCAGCAGATGTTGGCGTTACCCGAAAATTGACAGAGAGCCTGTCTTTGCAATTGATGGGCGGTTTGGAATCAGTCGATGGTTACAACGTTCATCCAGATTTTGCAGCAACTGATGATAAGCATGGTTTTGAGAGCAAAAATGTCTCTCTGCGCTTAAGCTATGTTCCGAGCCAAAACTGGAACTCAAACGTCATTGGCCGTTGGTACCAAAACGAAGTTGAGTACGATAATTACGGCAGCAAAAAGAACTCATGGGTTGAAAGTACAACTATAGGTGCAGACTCAGGCTATACGTCGGGTAAGTGGAATACTTTGGTTCGCTTAGAGGTTGGTCAGCAAAAAAATTATGACTATGCCGATGGGCTAGCACCTTCCGCAGACAATTTGAATAGTGAAATCCGCCAAATCCACTCAAGCCTGACTTCTCGCTACCAAGCGAAAGAGAACTTGGCAGTAACGACGGGCGTTGATCTGACACTGGAGAAATATCTCGACGGTAGCTTCATCTCGATTGATTCTATTGAAGACAACCCTCGCCAGAACATTGGCGTGTTCGGTTTAGTAAATTGGAATATTACAGACAGTATCCTGTTGGAAGGCAGTACTCGCTACGATGATAATGACCAGTTTGGTAGCAACACCACTAGTATGATTGCCGCAGGTTGGACCATTAATAAAGACTACCGCCTGTTTGCTAGCTATGGCACTGCATTTAAGGCTCCTGGCTTTGACAAGCTTTATGGCTCAAGCGGTAACATTAATTTGCAGCCTGAGGAGTCAGAGAATGTAGAGGTTGGTCTTGAGGGAGCGATGTTTGACGTAAACTGGAGCTTGAATGGTTACATCAACACTATTGATAACCTGATCGTTTATGCGGGAACTTGGCCAAACGGTAAAAACGAAAACGTCGAAGAAGCTCGTATCAAAGGTATTGAGCTGATTGCAGATTTCGACTTGGGGCCAGTATATAACCAAGTGTCACTAGAGCTTCGTGATCCAAAAGATCTGTCAAAGAATGAGCAACTAGCGCGTCGAGCAAAAGAAGTAGCGAAATGGCGCACTTCAGTATGGTTGGGTGATGTGTTGCTGGGTACTCAGTTTATGTATCAAGGCGAGCGCCCTGACTTCTCTGGTGGTGATATTCTGGATAGCTACTCTGTTTGGGATTTAACTGCGCAGTATGACATTTCGAATAACATTACCCTAGGTGGTAAAGTGGCCAACCTGTTTGATGAAGAATACGAAACTGCGGGAGGTTATCCCGCGGCAGAGCGTTCCTTCTATATCGATTTGAACTTTGCATATTAAGCATCAGTTTTCAAAGCCGCCATCAGGCGGCTTTTTCTTTGTTGGAATGAGGAATGAAAAAACGCGTCATTATCAGTTGGTCATCCGGTAAGGATTCAACCCTGACACTGTGTCGACTGTTGGAAGACGATCGTTATCAAGTTGTCGGATTGTATACCACCTACGTGGCGGGAACGGTTCCTTTCCAGGCCACGCCCATCAATGTTGTCAAAGCGCAGGCAGCAAGCATTGGATTGCCTTTGGTGCTTATCGAACTGAACGAAGTCTTTCCTCCCAATGATGTTTATCAGAAGAGGGTTGTCGAAGGTATACGCAGTAGTGGGCTAAATGTCGATGCAGTGGCGTTTGGCGATATGTTCTGTAATGGCATTGAAGAATACCGCAGAAGCTATATTGAACCTCAGGGCTGGGAGTGTGTTTTTCCATTGCTCGGTGAGGGAAGTGAGGTACTTGCAAACGAAGTCATTGCTTCAGGCATTAAGACCACACTTTCTACCGTTGATACCTCTCAGTTGGATGGAAGGTTTCTTGGCTGGGACTATAACGCCAATTTGTTAGCTGAGCTTCCGGATGGCTGTGACCTTTGTGGCGAAGACGGGGAGTTTCACACTATCGTTACCGATGCACCTTGCTTTCAATATCCTCTGGATATTGAGATCACAGGTTTTCAGCGGGAAGGGAGATTCCACCACCTTAGCTATCATCTCGTCAGGTGAAAGATTCAAATTCGCTGACGTGCAAAGTATGATTGCGTCGCAAGCGGATAACAAAGGGTTATAGCGTGAAGAGTGTGCTGATTTTTGATTCTGGTGTAGGTGGCCTTTCTGTGTTTAAGGAAGTGGCTCAGGTATTGCCGGAACAGCATGTTGTCTATGCCTTCGATAACGAAGCCTTTCCTTATGGAGAGCTGGCAGACGATGTGCTTGTCCAACGTGTGTGCGGAATGGTGTCAGCTATCTGTGATGAGCATGATATTGCACTCGTGATTATCGCCTGCAACACAGCCAGTACTCTGGTGCTTCCACATCTCCGCTCATTACTGAGTATTCCGGTTGTTGGTGTTGTTCCTGCAATTAAACCTGCTGCTATGTTAAGTAAATCTAAATGTATCGGTCTTTTAGCAACGCCAGCTACGGTAAGACGATCCTATACCCATCAACTGGTCAAAGAATTTGCGCCCGATTGCCAAGTAGAAATGGTTGGCTCAACAGAGCTAGTACAAATGGGAGAGGGAAAATTACGTGGTACGCCTGTTGATAAGCAATTATTAAAACAAGTGTTGGCTCCGTTTATTAATAAAACAGACTGTATTGTATTGGGATGCACGCATTTCCCATTACTCAAAGAAGAAATTGAAGACATTCTGGGCGAACAGTGTCTGGTAATTGATTCAGGAAGCGCAATAGCAAATCGTGTAGCGACATTATTAAAAGAGGAAGATCAAAAGACCTCCCTCAGCAAAGCTAAACATTTTGTTTTTAGCAGTGCTCCAGTTAAAGAAGAGGAAGCGCTAAATCAGGAACTGGTAAAGTTGGGGTTCGCAACTATTAACCGCGCTCCGATTTTCTAGGATCATTCGCCTCTCTAACTTTTAGCGTCCTTTCTCCATATTCACTGTTGTTTAATGCCTCTATTGCTTCAGGGGCATCTCCCGCTGCAATCACGACAAACCCAAAACCACGTCGCTTCCCTGTACGCTTATCTTTCATCAAGCGCACGGCAAATACTTCACCATGTTTAGAGAACAATTCCTTTACGTCATTCTCATTAGCACGGTAAGGAAGGTTACCTACATAGATGGTTTTGCTAGTAGAAGGGGTAGAGTCTGAAATATCGCTTGAAGATTTAGTAGAAAAAAGAGAAATGGCAATACCTGTTGTAATAGCACCAAGAGCAAATGCATAACCAGTACTGGCAATTAAAGTAGAGTTGTTTAAAAGCAATGCACCAAGCAATGCAATGGCTGCAGTAATAAGCAAGCTGATAGATGTTTTCATAATCGTCTAAAGTAAACGTCGGTTAGAAGAAATAGCATGAAGAATTGAAATCAATGCTGACTAAAATAAATACAATTGTCGGGTTGATATTACGGATATTGAGTTCTTATTGCTAGTAAGTGAATGTGACGGCTATCTAATGTTGCAATTTGTTGTGTTTTTCAAAGTTTAGGTTGAATTGTGTTCAATCGGAAAAAAAACCAATAAAAACCCTTGCCAATGTGATCCTGGTCTCTATAATGCCGCCTCACCGACACGGGGAGCGGCTTCCACAGCGGAAACGCCCACTCAAATCGGTACGGCGAAGGCCTTAAAAATCGAGTTGAAATAAACGCTTGACGCGCTGTTTCGAATCAGTAGAATGGCCGCCCGATTCAAAGGGAAATTCACCCCGAGAGGCAAGTCAATAAGGTGTTTTGAAAGTTGCGAAAGCAACGCTGAAAAATCTCAAAATTTCTTCTTGACTTCATCGCCCGGCAGCGTAAAATTCGCAGCCCTGACGGTGAGAAGCGACGCTTCTTCAAGTCAACGTTCTTTAACAATTTGACCTATGCAATCTGTGTGGGCACTCGTAGTTGATAGACAAAAGATTTATCGATGTTTACTGAGTGACCAAACGAAATAACTTCGGTTATATCGGCACAGTCAATTCGTTCTGCTCTTTCTTTAGTTTGTAGAGAGGGGTTAGAACACAACAGTATTTCATCGAGCCGCCTTTGTTCACTTTTTCAAAGTGAGGAAGGGCAAAAAAATTCTAATTGAAGAGTTTGATCATGGCTCAGATTGAACGCTGGCGGCAGGCCTAACACATGCAAGTC
>NZ_FIZY01000016.1 GCF_900060185.1 Grimontia marina
GCGACCTGAAAGTGGACTCAGTAAATCTCCAAGGCACTGTCGACCCTGCCCCGGATTCCGACGGTGACGGCATCCCGGACTACCTTGATTTGGAAAGCCAGAACGCCGCCAATGACGGCACGGCCTTCGACATGCATGGCTATGACTTTGCTGCATTCGACTCGAACGGCGATGGCAAACTCGATAGCAATGATGAACTTGGCGGTAACGATGTCAACGGCAACGGTATCGATGATCGTGCGGAAGATGCGGACGGCGATGGCTTATCAAATCCAAACGATGATGACGACGATAACGACGGCACACTTGATATCTACGATGCGTTCCCATTTGATTCGAATGAAGATACTGATACAGACGGTGATGGTGTAGGTGATAATAGCGATGCATTCCCAACGGATGCTTCTGAAACCACAGATACTGATGGCGATGGACTGGGCAACAACCGAGATATGGATAGAGACAACGATGGTATTTCTAACAATCTCGAATCCAATATCAATATGAATGTCTCCAGTTGGCCACTTCTAACGGGTAACACCAGTTTTACCCAAGGCTCACTAACCGGAAACGGCGGATACTGGCAGTCTCAGGCAAACTCTGAGCGTTTTTCTGAGTATGGTTTCCGCTCACACTATCAGTTGAGCTTTGTCATAGACAGCCTCGGCACCTACAACATGATTGGACTGGGCAAGGAAGAATCCTCTGCCAGCTATGGCGATATAGATTACGCCTTCTATATCGTAAGCAGCACGTTGTATATCTATGAAAGTGGAGCATCTAAAGGCACATTTGGACGTATCTCTGTTGGAGATACCCTCTCCATTCAAATTGCCGACCGGGTGATTGCCTATTTCCGAAACAACGAATTGTTGCGCACCATTGTTTATGAGGGGGAGACGCCGGACTTCTATATCGACTCCAGCTTCTATAGTGGCGTGATTGAAATCAGCCGTTTCTTACTGTCTCCATTGCCGGGTACGCAGTTTGTTGCCGACTCAGACAACGACGGCATCCCGAATGATTTAGATCTGGACAGTGACAACGACTTAGTCCCGGACATTATTGAAGCGGGCTTTAAAGATGTAGATAGCAACTTCATGATGGATAACATTGATATTGGTAAATCAATTGCGACTATTCCGGACTCTGACGATGATGGTATTCCTGATTTTGTTGACTCAGAAAGCCATAACTCAGGTAACGATGGATCTGATTACGATATTGCAGACACCAACTTTGCAAACTTCGACACTAACGGTGACGGAACGCTAAACCAGTTGGACGAATTTGGTGGTTATGATACCAATTACAATGGAGTTGATGACCTGATTGAAGCGCTCGAATAACACCAAGCCAGACTGAGAGACATCAGTCTGGCTCGCTTTTTGTAACCCACCACTAATAATGAAATATTGGGATTGAATGGGATCGTTTGGGATTTCGTGGGGCAGCCCTTTTATAGCGCGGGCTAATCAGAATCTGGAGAGCTAGCGCTGCAATCGCCGAATGTGGGACAAATCTAGCGAAAGACTATGTACGCATTCATTTGAGGAGAAATAAGGTCGTCACAGCCTTTTCGGCTCGTACCATTACCTACTTTGACTTGAAAGCTTTCTCTTGTGACAAATTTCCAAGTTATCCGCTTTGCGAATCGGATCTGATCTCATACCCTGTTTGCAACACTACCAGTGTTTAAACATACCAACATAAGTAAATTGAGAAGAGCCAATTACACAAGACCTAGGTGATTTAAAATCACTAGAATCTCCTACAGTTATGTGTGTGGCACACAATAAATGAGGTTTCAAGGCATCAAGTATTGGTTTTGATTTTCCTCAGGAATACCTGCACTTAGGAAAAAGTCATCAATGCCATGAGAAAGGCCTTCAATATAGAAAAAGTCATGGTCGTAAAACAGTTCATCTTGTTGGCGAGCAAACTCATTGATTGGAGAGTCATCGTCACTATATGTCTCTTCGAAAATCACGCTGATATCGTTGAGGCTTGTTTTTGCCACCCAGAAATGCGCGTTTTGTAATTCTGACATGACACGTAACCTATTTTGAGTTCGCTTAAACCTAAGTTAGCTCTCTACTTAAAATCCTTCCCAAGCCACACTACCCGGTCCAGGACTTCGATGTTCTGCATCTTTTCAGGCCCAACGTCTTTGCACAGAGAAGCCGCTTAAAATGGGATGCCAGACACTTTTCAAAATAAACGGTTTCATTTTTCAGTTTTCCCGGCGGGCTACAAAATATCGGTTGGTTTTAAAACAATTTAAAACCCAGAGGTTAAAAAGATAGTAACAAACCTCATTCACAGCTATACGCCGAAATCCAAATCGACCTAAGAGAAGAAATTTAACCTTATATTTCATTGAGTTAATTTTTTCATCGCCCAACTAATTCACCTAGTTATCCACAGATTCTGTTGATAGGTTCATCACAGGTCAATAGGTAATTTTTCCTTTATTATCTTATAGTTACTATGAAATTAAAGAAAAAATAAATTTTTCTTGACCTAATGTTTAAAAATGAAGTCGAAACGAGTGGTTGAAGTTCGTCAAAAATAGTTCGTTAGATGACGAATAAACTGTTTGCACATCACCATGTTACATGTAGGTCAAAACGGTGAGACAAAATAAGACTAGCTGTTGACAACTCCGTCGAAAACGGAGTTGTCACAGAGAAAATACTGAGGAAATCAAGAACGTTTCAATATACCAAGCCGGCTACATGTACCAACGCGAAGCTGCTTCAAACACCAACCTATCCTCACCAGGATAAGCTAACAGAGAAACGCCCATTGGAACGCCGTCGACCATTAACAAAGGTAATGTGAGTTGCGATAATCCAGCGACCTCTGCGATAGCGTAGAGACGTCGCTGATTAGTAAGAAATGATTCATCGACAGATTCACCTTTGGGAGGTTGCCCTGGAGAAGTCGGGATCATCAAAACCTCTCCAGGCTTGAAAAATCCTTGCAAACTGTCACTGAAAAACTCACGTTTTTTCTTAGTTTCGACGAACTCTTTAAAACTCTTACCCCTTATTTGCTTCAGATGCTCTTCCGTTTCATCTGAGAATTTTGGCTTTTGTTCGTCAAGCCACTGTCCATATTGCAAGTCTACTTCCCGGCCTAGTATTACCGAATGGATGTTGTGAGCCTGAGTTAAGGTGAGCTTACTGAGACTAGGCATGTCATTGCGGAAGATCTTGGATTTAGCTAATTTTTCTTCCCATTTCAGCAAAGCTTCAGCCGAGAGCAACTCGTGAAAGAGGGAAGAGGCATTGATTATGGCCCCAAGCCGAACCGCCTTGGGAGGCTTAGTCCAGCATTTCTCGGCGATTTGCTCCAAAGTTGATAGATGCTTTGTCATAAAGCCAACGGCATCAAATGAAGGCGAAATCGGTGCGATACCCCTCAGGTCAACCATCCCTTGTGAAGGGCGATAACCAAACAAGCCACTGTAAGATGCTGGGATCAGCACCCCCCCGCAGCAATCATTACCTATCCCGATGCTTGCGCTACCTTTGGAAACGGCAATTGCTGCTCCGGAAGAAGACCCACCTAGACGGGCAAATGGAGAGACAGGGTTTTTGAGTCTAGCCAGGAAAGGGTTCTTCCCACTAATACTGATGCCGAATTCATCAACTTGAGTTTTCCCAATCAAACGACACCCGGATTGCATCAATGTAGATACTACATGTGCATCATTATGGGCTGGCGCGTGGCCATCAGACCATTGCGGCACACCGATGCCTGTTACTGTGTCTTTCAGACCAACGCTATCGCTAACGACTAACTTTTGGCGTGCAAGCACACCAGAAGAAATGTCTTGTCTTTCAGGCTTAAACTCATTGATGAGGTAGTTATTCTTGGCCATATACTTCTACTTCTTTTCTTCTCCTATTCATAAGGTTATAACTAAATTCTCAAATATGAGAACTAAGAATTACATTTTTTTAGTAACGCGGTACGACTTTCGCGAAAAGCTTCGCTTGTAAAGAACTCGTCGTTTATTTGAAGTTTCCGGCTCTGTAGCCAGCTTTCCGCTGATGAGCCTTGTCCATACGGAATTTTGTATACGTGAAAGTGTTGATTTTGGTGTAAATAGATTAGATTCGCAGCCACACGCAAAGGCCTAAAGGGTTCGTTAAGATAAAGCCTAAACTCACCGCTGCAGTCATTGACAACATAAGAACCATTGGCACTACGGATTGAAATATATGGCCCGTTTGATTCCGTGTAAGACGCTAACGACCAGACTCCTGTTTCAGTCGTAAGTTTCAGAAACGGCAGACGCAATGTTTCCTTCATCGTTGGTTCGGTTTCTTCGATGGTAGGAACATTATCCGTAGTGGTTTGATCTTTCGGTTTGGCATGTACTACACGCACTGTCGGTGGAATGACTTCCGGCTCTTCGGTATTGAACCAAGCTGATATGACAGACCAATTCAGCATGCTGGCGCCAAGAAACAAAACCACAACCAGTGATGACGTCGCCATGGCCGGTAACCAAAATTTTTGTGCCCACTGAATAGCACCCGGCATTTTTCTCCCTGAACTTCGCTCCAGCTCAGTTTCCAGAACTTCATTTTCTGACAGCGCACGGCGCAACTCACCCGCCAGCTTACCCTGTTCTCCAATGGCTGCATCTTTCTGATTTTGTAGGCGATTACGCTCATCTTTGAGGAGCGCAATCTCGCCCTCAAGCTGGGTAATTTTACGCGAATAATCGATACCACTGCCGCTATTGCTTGCCTTACGAGATTGACTGAGTTGGACCTTTAGTAGTTTATTGAGCGCAGATAGCTCATCCCTTTCTTTTTTTACAGCAGCTAATTCACGCTCCAAAGCTGTATTGTTGCCAACAGTAGAAACAGAAGGGATTAAGATTGGGTGCTCGCCCTTTCCTTTTACAATATTGTCGTAGGAATGACGGACGAGATGCATCAGAGCCTTGGAACCACCTTTGTCCGGGTGCACGCGAACAGACAGCAATTTATAGCGCTGTTTTACAGTGGATTCAGGATCTCCCGATTTGGTGCCTAATATTTCATTAAACGTGGTCATTGACAGTTTTAAATACAGTTGAGATGAAGTTATATCGGCTCTTTAGGGACATTCTTGAGTTAGAAGGTGTCTTAAAATCAAGATAGAGCAAAGCACACTTCTCTGTTCGAGCAATCGTCTAAGGTTTGTTCAAGCTCTACTTTTCCTTACAAACAAAAGAAACGTTTCATTAACATAGAATCATCTTTTTAAGCCTTTGTGTTCAATTTTATACCAAACACTCCATTTTCAATTGCATTCACAATTTTGCGATCTATGATACATACGAAAATTTGAAGACCCGGTGAACGCTGCTGGAGAGAGATGGCATTGGCCATCCGCCGAAGAAGTAAATCTTTCAGGCACTCATTAACACTGAATTTGGTGTTTGAGTAAGGACAGTAGTGGGAGGGAACTCTGGAGAGAGGTAAGCACGACTTACCCGCCGAAGGAGCAAGCTCGCCCATCTTTAAAGATGGATTCGAGTGAAACTCTCAGGCAAAAGGACAGAGGAGATAACCGCATTAATTTTCGTTATTACCAAATAACCTGAAGATACACGATTCAGCGAGCATATTCAGGCCATTTGGTTATACATACTGCTATCTTTCTGCGGCTACTCTCCTCCTTTTAATCTAAAGGGGGATAAATGAACCATTCGCTTTACGACTTTCTACAAATCATAGACAACCTCGTATGGGGTCCACCACTTCTGCTGCTGCTTGTCGGCACTGGTATATATTTCACTTTCCGTCTTGGCGCACTTCAGTTTTCTAAATTGCCTTTAGCGCTATCTTACGTGTTCAAAAAAGAAGAAGGTGTCACTGGCAAAGGCGATGTTTCTAGCTTCGCTGCGCTTTGTACTGCCCTTTCTGCCACTATTGGAACCGGTAACATCGTTGGTGTTGCTACCGCCTTGAAACTGGGTGGTCCGGGCGCTCTGCTCTGGATGTGGATGGCGGCACTTTTCGGTATGGCAACCAAATATGCTGAGTGTCTACTTGCGGTGAAATACCGTGAAAAAGATGCCCAAGGAAACATATTGGGTGGACCCATGCTCTACCTGGAAAAAGGTGTAGGCCAAAAGTGGTTGGCACGCCTGTTTGCCTTCTTCACTATTGGGGTGGCTTGCTTCGGTATTGGCACTTTCCCACAAGTGAATGCGATTGTGGATGCCAGCCATATTGCATTCAACGTTCCCAATGAAATCACCGCGATCGTGCTTACTTTATTGGTTGCTGCCGTGACTATTGGCGGTATCAAGTCCATTGCAGGACTAGCTAGCAAGATCATTCCTACCATGACTGTGGTTTACGTAACCGCTTGTATCGGCATTTTGGTGAACAATGCAGGCGCAATTCCTTCAGCGATTAGCCTAATTTTGGAGTCTGCGTTTACTGGTCAAGCTGCAACTGGCGGTTTCGTTGGTGCCTCTATCATGATCGCTATTCAAGCGGGTGTCGCCCGTGGCGTATTCTCAAATGAATCGGGTTTGGGAAGTGCTCCGATGGCAGCCGCTTCTGCGCAAACAAATTCATGTGTGCGTCAGGGTTTGATCTCCATGGTCGGCACCTTTTTGGATACCATTGTCATCTGTTCAATGACAGGCCTGGCACTGGTACTGACTGGTGTTTGGTCAATGGACATTGAAGGTGCAAGAATGACCACTGAGGCATTTTCGATAGGCCTAGATAAAGGTTTTGGACCCATGGTTGTTGCTATAGGTCTTATGTTCTTCGCTTTCACTACAATTCTTGGTTGGAACTATTACGGTGAGCGTTGTGTGGTGTATTTGTTTGGCCAACGCGCGGTGCCGACTTATAAGATTGTTTTCTTGACGCTGATTTTGTCCGGTGCATTTATCAAACTGGATATGATTTGGCTGATTGCAGACATTGTTAATGGACTCATGGCTGTACCAAATCTGATCGGTTTGATCCTACTTCGCCATGTTGTCGCGGAAGAAACCAACATCTACTTTGAAGCGTTGAAAAATACTATCCGCTCATCGGCTGACTCAAACGCTACCAGCGCTTGAATCTGCCAGTTATTGAAAAAAACAGCGCCAATTGGCGCTGTTTTGTCTGGGTAGGTGATTATGCAGTTTTAGCACTTAGCATATCGCTTAGGCCCAGTTTGCCGAAGATCGCATCATAATGAGCGAAATTTGGAATAC
This sequence comes from Grimontia marina, assembly GCF_900060185.1. Taxonomy (GTDB): domain Bacteria; phylum Pseudomonadota; class Gammaproteobacteria; order Enterobacterales; family Vibrionaceae; genus Enterovibrio; species Enterovibrio marinus. The sequence continues at coordinate 7,235 of NZ_FIZY01000016.1, forward strand.
GGGTATGGTGCTTAACCTTAGTGCCCACCGCGACGAACTCATAGCCCAATGTGCTAGTTGCCATTTTGTCCCACTCTCCATCACCGAAGTAAACGCGGCGGGTAAATACTGCACCAGTGTCCTGCTTAGCACGAAACGCCGCTAATGCCATGATTTCACTACGTGTCATCGCATCTGAGCACGAGGCAAAACTCACACCAGTCACATCAAAACCAGCTGCGCTCAGCTTCATTTTTGCGGAGTCTTCCCACCCACCAGTCGCAATCGCCAACACCACATTTGGGTGTGCTTTCATGTCATTCACAAACTCAATCGCACCAGGAGTTGCAGTCAAATCATTTTGATTTGATGAGATATACTCACGGAGTTTCTGCAAAAACAGTGCTTTCACTTCTCGTAGAATACGCATTCTGTCCTGGCGTAATCCTTGTTTTTCAATTAATTCTTCTAAGATGCCGACATCCGTCACGTTGGTAAACGCGCCCCAATCATCGGTAAGTTCAATTCCCACGACTTCCTCTACTGCAGAGCGAAAACAATCGGAATCAAAATCGTAGCTGTCGATCAACGTCCCATCGACATCCAACATAAACAGGTTCATTAACACCATTCCTCAAATCTAGGATACAGACACAACCCTCAAGGCTGATTTGAAATTGTGCTCGGCGGTTGGCCCCGCGCAAACCGAACATTGTATTTACAAATGTAACGTATGAGCAACATTCTTTACTCATATTTACAGATAGTAGACCTACATCAAGATTGACGCATACGCTAGAAAAGAAATGTGACAAAGTGATGGCTACTAACATTTTGTAACCATCACTTTCAAAGATTGTGTGATGTGGGCGACGCTGATGTTTAGCCGGATCTATAGCGAAATAACGTGACTACTGGTTTCGCTCACTTCTTCGCCAATCATTTCATCGTAAGGGTTGTCCATTATCAGTATTGCTGATGTGAACCCCTGCTGTGTGAGAGCTTCTTTGGCAGTGTTAAGGCATTCGAAGAACATCAGGTCTCCATCCCTGCCCCGCTTGTACGTCACTGTTCCTTTTCCCGCGCTGGTTCCGATGAGGTATTTGCTTGTATCGCCACAACTCACAATGATTGCTTCCGCGTTAGACATTGGTATCCCCTCTTGTTTTGGTTGAAGAGAGTTACGCAAAGAAAAGCCACTGCGATCAAAAAGCGCTGTTTCAGACAATGTGAAAAATGAGTACAGGAAGATTCTGGGGGAGAAAATGGAGGCGCGTCCCGAAGTCCGAGGTCCACGGATTTGCAATCCGCTGCATAGCCACTCTGCAAACGCGCCTTTTGAGTATCAGAGAGTGTCTTTACTGACTACAGGACGGAAATATAGAACGCCGAACGTGCAACGCAACGGTTTTTCACCTTTCATCTGAGTGTTTCTCATTTGATCACTTTCGGTAAATATGCTGCTTGGCAACCTTCATCACTCTCAACATGAGAGCCTTTAGATCCATAACACACTATCCTTTATGTAGAATTGAAAATTATGCCGAAAAGAGTGTTTGTCAAGACTTGAAGATCACAGGATATAGTGGTTTGATCTGCGCCCTTGTCGATCAGAGACACAATATAGTGTTTCTGACCAAGCTCCGCTCAACAAGACGGCAATACTTTCGAGGTGCAATTCATAATGGCTAAAACCAAGTCAGCTTCTGATATCGAATCCACTGGCGTACTCGCTATTCCTTACCAAGATACATCGATTGAAATTTGGGACAGCAAATACCGCCTGAAAAGCAAACACGGTGACGCTATCGACGCGACACTGGATGACACTTTCAAACGTGTAGCTCGTGCACTTGCGGATCTCGAAGAAAAATCAGTACGTGAAAAGTGGTATGACGAATTCCTGTGGGCACTTCGTCACGGTGCAATTCCGGCTGGCCGTATTACGTCTAACGCTGGGGCTTTCGAGCACAAGCCAGCAACCTCAACCATCAACTGTACCGTTAGCGGCACCATTGAAGATTCAATGGACGACATCCTGGGTAAAGTACACGAAGCTGGCCTGACCCTGAAAGCGGGCTGTGGTATCGGCTATGACTTCTCTACCCTGCGTCCACGCGGTGCGTTTGTTTCTGGCGCCGGTGCCTACACCTCTGGCCCACTGTCGTTCATGGATATCTACGACAAGATGTGCTTCACCGTTTCTTCAGCAGGTGGTCGTCGCGGTGCGCAAATGGGCACCATGGATATCCGCCATCCAGACGTGATGGAGTTCATCCGTGCGAAGCGTGAAGATGGCCGTCTGCGTCAGTTCAACCTGTCTCTATTGATCACTGGAGAGTTTATCGAAGCCGTTAAAAACGATGGCGAATGGCAACTGATCTTCCCTGTGACCGCGAAAGAAGCGCGTCAAGACGGTACCGATCTGCAGAACGATGAAAGCATCGTATGGGCAGATTGGCCGAGCAAAGATGGTCTGGTTGAAGATGATAAAGGCCGCGTAGCGTGCAAAATCTACCGCACCATGCCGGCGCGTAACCTGTGGAACGTGATTATGTCGTCAACTTACGACTACGCGGAACCAGGCTTTATCCTGATCGACAAAGTTAATCAAATGAACAACAACTGGTTCTGCGAAGACATTCGTGCAACCAACCCATGTGGTGAACAGCCGCTGCCTCCTTACGGCGCGTGTCTGCTGGGTTCAGTGAACCTGACCAAGTTCGTTCGCGACCCATTCACTGAAAATGCCTACTTCGACTGGGACATGTACCGTAAAGTCGTAGCGATCTTTACCCGCATGCTGGACAACGTGGTTGAGATCAACCAACTGCCGCTTGAGAAGCAACGTGAAGAAATCGAAACCAAACGCCGTCATGGTATGGGCTTCCTAGGTTTGGGTTCTACCCTGACGATGCTTCGCCACAAATACGGCAGCGCAGCATCTATCGCTTTCACTGAGCAAGTTTCTCAGGAAATGGCGATCACCGGTTGGGAACAAGCTATCGAACTTGCTGCAGAGAAAGGCGCAGCACCCGTGATGGACAAAGAATTCGATGTTACTCCTAAGATGATGCGTCTGCGCCCTGAAATGGCGAAAGACGGCATCAAAGTGGGCGACAAAGTGAAAGGTAAAGTGCTGCACGCGAAATACAGCCGTTATATGCAGCAAATTGGCGAAGTACGTCCAGACCTGATTGAGAAACTGGCGGCGAACGGTGGTCGTTTCACCCACCACAGCTCTATCGCACCAACAGGTACCATCTCTTTGTCACTGGCAAACAACGCAAGTAACGGTATCGAACCAAGCTTTGCTCATCACTACACCCGTAACGTGATCAAGCCAGGTAAGAAATCAAAAGAAAGCGTTGATGTGTTCAGCTTTGAGCTGTTGGCATACCGCGAACTGATCAACCAGAAAGCAATGCCATACAGCACGAAAGAAGACGAGCAACTGCCTGAGTACTTCATCACTGCCGATGACATTACACCAAGCCAGCACGTTGAAGTTCAGGCTGCTGCTCAGCGCTGGATTGACTCGTCAATCTCGAAGACAGCAAACGTACCGACTGACTTCCCGTTTGACAGCTTTAAAGACATTTACATGGATGCGTATGACAAGGGTCTGAAAGGTTGTACCACCTTCCGCTTCAACCCAGAAGTGTTCCAGGGTGTTCTGGTTAAAGAAGAAGATCTGGAAAGCACCACTTACGTATTCACGCTGGAAGATGGCACCACCTTTGAAGCCAAAGGCAACGAGAAGATTGAGTATGACGGTGAAGAACACACCGCAGCTAACCTCTACGACGCCCTGAAAGAAGGCTACTACGGTAAGTTCTAACCGCAGACAGACAAATAAAGGGGTGGCGATTGCGCTGCCCTTTGTGAGAAAGAAGTAATTCGTTATGACACGTAAAATCGAAAGCAAAATTGTTGGCTACAAAGTAAAAAGTAAAGACGCGGTTCAGGAAGCGCCTGTTGCTCCTGTTGTTGAAGTACCAGCATTTGAAACCATGCATGAAGAAATGCCACGTCCAGAAAAACTGCTGGGCTCGACGTATAAGCTGAAGACGCCAGAACACGTTTCTGAGCATTCTCTGTTTATTACCATCAACGATGTTGTGCTGAACGAGGGAACTGACCACGAAGTGCGTCGTCCTTTTGAAATCTTCATTAACAGCAAGAGCCTTGAGCACTACCAGTGGATCGTTGCGCTGACTCGCATCATCTCTGCGGTATTCCGAAAAGGTGGCGATGTCACTTTTCTGGTGGAAGAACTGCGTTCCGTTTTTGACCCTAAAGGCGGTTACTGGAACAAAGGTAAATATGTGCCTTCTCTGATTGCTGAAATCGGCAATGTGATTGAACAGCACCTGATGGAAATCGGCATGCTGAAAAACCCAGAAATGGACGAACACCAGAAGGCGTTCCTGGAAGCTAAACGTGCTGAGAATGCGGCAAAAGCAGAAGTGAAAGAGGAAGAATCGGTAAACACGGGCTTTCCACCGAGCGCAACTCTTTGCTACAAGTGCCACAACAAAGCCGTTATCGTGAAAGACGGTTGTCAAACTTGTCTGAACTGTGGCGACTCTAAGTGCGGTTAATGTGCTGAATTTGATTATTGAATAGGCTTCCATCAGGAAGCCTTTTTATTGACTCTCACCTTCAAATTATTCGAAAGACAAATACAATTTTTCAACTTTTTACTTATAAAACAAAACCCATACATTTCTGACACGAAAGAAACTCGTAAAGACAATACTTAAAGAGGAAAATGGCGGCTAATTTACTGGCTCTTAAATCAAGTATTCTCGGTGAATACTCTTCTTCAAATAAGCTGATTGACGAAATTAGAGCGAGTGACACACTGCGTATCGCCGCTCCAATGTAAAATTTCAGCATCCCTACCCGGTTGAAAAACTGGATTGATTTTATCGCCCGCGCAGGCTTGACCTTCTCTTTCACTGAAAACGGTCCCAAAGGCCTACTAACCGACAAGAAAGCCGTTGTCGTCACCAAATACAACTTCAACAAAGCTTAAACGCTTAGAGTACGGGACGCGCAGTCGAACCCTTCGGGCAGCTAACGGTCTGTTGGCACTGGTTTCCTAATTCAGATTTCCATTTACTGCTAACTTAAACTTCTTTTTCATTTTGGGTGTCTGTGTGGACGCCCCTTTTTTTGTTCGATCATTGTCTCACCATTGCCTTCCCGGCATTTCCATATGATACATAATCCGTTCTTATGTGGCCTTTGATTTGCAATGCTGGAGCCTTAAGTGATTAAAGCAAATCCATTTTTAGGAAATGATGAAGACCGCACAGAGATCTGGGATATGCTGGTCGCAAAAGATATTCGCGCTTATACCCAAGCGGATTGGTCGATGGTAGAAAATGATTTCCTTGAGGACGAATTCTTTGCCGTCAACGCGGGTTTTGACAATGACCCAGGTAAATGGAACCTCGCCTTCTCACGTTTTGAAAACTACCGCGACTCCTGGCTGGAAGCAGCTCGCGCAAGTTTGAATACCGAGTATGCGGAGCCGTTAGAAGATGCTGTTCATAAGCTCACAACTCTCGAGCAGATTGAAGTGAAAGAGGGCAAAGCCATTGCGAGAAAACAATTTAATGGCACGATTCAAGTCGTCGGCAAAGAGCCTGAAGTGTTGAATTGGCAAACACTCTACTATCTGAAGAAAACGCCTGCAGGTTGGAAAATTGTCGGTTTCACTGGCTACCTTCCTTACACGCCATAACCCAATTAGAGCGCCGGGAAATTGAAAGTATCATATCCTTTCTCTCCAAATATCCCAGCGCTCGCTTGCTCCACAGCACTATTCGCTTTTCAACAAAATACCGCTAGAAATCGATCTGCAAATAGATCGTGTTGTAGTTACTGCCACCTTTGATACGGCCAAACTGGCTAGCTTTTTCGAAGATTGCTGAGCGGTGGTGAATCGAGTAGCCCAACCACATATTTTTCAGACTCTTCTTATTCACAAGGTCCCCAATATTGACATCCAAAGATATATCGAAGTAGTTCAGTAAATGGCTTGGCTCATAGCCTTTACGTTCCATTTCAGAACGCTCAATATGAGTAATGTTATTGATGTACGATAAACCTTCGGCTATTCCCAATCTCCATGTGGTAGGCCATTCGACCGTGTAATATGCCTTAATCGCCATAATATATTCTGGTGATGATGCCTGAACGTCAGATTTCCAATGCCATACGACACCTGGTGTCAGGTAGATATCCATTGGAATACCAAATAAGTCGTCAGAAAGAGGATGACCGTAAAACAGAGAAGTGAGTTTATTATCGTGAGGGTCTTTTTCTGTACTTCCTGTCAATATGTCACCAATGTTGGAAGGCGTGGCCCAGCCAAAAGCCACACGCCAATATGGTCGCGTTGACAGTTCACGTTCGCCAAACCGTCGGTTGTCATTGAAGAAGCCAAAACCTGCATAGACCTCACCCTGCCACTCACTATTTATCGTTGGGGAGTGACGAACATTTTCGTCAAAGTATGTCGCATAGGCAGCACCGACAAGGTATAAGTTGGAATAAACATGGTAACGCCCTTTCACCCCAGCTTTGAAATCAATGCCCGCACCAAGATCTGTGCCCCGCTCAGTGAACTCTGACAAACCGTAGTAATAGCTGTTGAAATTGGCATCTTTATAGCGTGCGGAAATGCTCGCATTCAGGTCGAAGCATTCACCTTCAATCTGCTTTCCTAACGTGGCGACGCCATGAAAACGCCCGCTTTTGTCAGAGAGAACATCCAGATTGGTATACCAGTTTTCATCCCATTGACGCTTGAGTTGTAAGCCGAAATCCCCGGAGTCTCCGCCAATGTCATTTTGCACTGCGGTAGGTAGGTCGATAAAACGCATGCGAAGAATGGTATTCAACCGCCACTCATCTTCTTCCCAAAGCCTTAATCCGCCTTCCGTGCCATCAATGAAAAAAGCTTCATCTTCATAGAACATCATAGGTACAAAGCTCGAGACGATATCGCTACCGCTGTCTGCATAAGGAATACCCGCGGAGCGAATGGTCGCCGCCAAACCCCAGTTCTCACTTCTTTTAAGGCGCAGCTTCTCAACACTCTCTGGTTTTTCAGTTGCTTCCGGTTTGCTTGATGCGTTTGAGGAGGCTGTAAAACAGAGCGATGCAGCGGCAATGATTAAGGGGAGCTGATATTTCATCCATCTTCTATGCATTAATCCAAGAGAGGCAATTGTAACGCATTCAAAGAAAAGTGTTTCTGGTTAATTCATGAAATCAGTCAGTTAAGATTGCATTAGAAAGGACTGGCAGCCAATCTGGCCGCCAGTATCTATAATTTTAGCGCTTTGCTTTTGGTATTAATGCTCTCTTGCAGTCAAAACAAAAAGATCCATATGACCATGCTCAGTGGGGTTAAGCGCCCTGATCGGGTTCGCATTGTGCCAAACTGCATGGTCATCCAATAATGCTACATCACCGTTATTCATGGCCAAAGAGAAGAACGGCTGTTCACTTCTGTCTTTGTAAACCAGGATTTCACCACCCTGGACGTTTTTCCTGTCTATTGCGGCAATGGCAATGTGGTCAAAGCCGTCCTGATGAATCCCTTCTGGAGAAACCGGCGTGATGTCATTGAGTGTTATCACTCTCATCTGGTGAATTTCAATATCCTGCTCGTCGTCCAGTTCATTGTTATCCTTGAATAAGCGACACAGTTCGAACAAACCTTCCGAGTGGAGCACTGCCGATGTCAGTTCTTCAAAATTTCGTACTACGCCACCCTGATGCTGGTTGATAGCTTCTGATTGGACAAAAGTGTGATGTTCCATTTGCCGGAGCGCACCGTCATGGCAGTGCACAATTGAGTAGCGTCTTAACCGATATTGACCATCTGCATAAGGGGTAGTTGGCAGATCATCAAACATAGGTTCAAGTTCTTTGACAGCCTGGTCGCTGATATGACAAAGCTGCATAAGGTAATCTGGATGGTACATGTTACGTCCTCCATATTGGTCCTCAATCGGGCACTCTGGGTAAGAGTTTCCCGACCACAGTTATCACTTAAAGTTAACGACAATACAGCAACTTTGACAAACTTATATAGATTATAAAATCACCATAAACTCCAATTACGCACAGATAGTTGGCTTATTTGCAAAATATCAGAGAATAATTTTGCATTATTTGATCCACAACTAATTGGTCAAATCTACTTTGAGAGGTTGAACGCGAACCTAACCCTTTCATTCAGCTAACATTCATGTTCCACAGATAAGATATCAATGTGGATGCAGTAGGGTCTGTTGACCCTAGGAACCAAGAGGTAAACAAATGGGAAGAATGATTAAAGCGCTGATTATATTACCAATTCTGGTGATTCGTGTTCCAGCCTATGCCAATCAACCTGACATTAAGCCCCTCCCTGAACACCCTATCCAAGCGTATAAGCAAATTCAGCCTCAACAAGCGCTGTCTGATTTACTCGCTATTCCTTCATTTCGCGCTCATCAAGTGAACCAACCCGTTAACGACTTGGATACCCTCTACAAGCTCGCCCCTGACGCGCAACAAGAGTTGGAAACACTTGCAGCAGGCATTGCCGATTCTGTAAGCGCAAAAGTGGTGAGTGCTGGTTTGAAGGGGCAGCATCGTGCTGCGGTAAAAGTGGATAAAGAACTGAATGGTGATGTGTCTAAGCTCACTGATATCGTGCGAATCACTATTGAATCTGACTCGATTGATTCTCTGAATCAGGCCTACGAAAAACTCGCAGCCCAAACCCAGACGCTTGAAGTGATTAACCGTTTTCAGGCCCCTCGCCCATCAGGATATCGCGATCTGAAAGTGCTAGTGACACTGCCAGAAAGTCAGTTGGTAGCCGAAGTACAACTGCACCTGAATGCCATCTCTAAAATCAAAAATGGCCCTGAGCACAGTATCTACGAGCAAATTCAGCGCATTGAACGAGATGCAGTAGACCGTGATTTAACCGAGTTTGAAGTGACTAAGATAGGCCAGCTCCGCCAACAATCCCGAAAGATGTACCAAATGGCTTGGGCGCAATATCAGCCATACAGCATGGCGGTATAACCAAGCAAAATTGTAGGGCGGTTCTCCGCCCTATCTCATCTCGAATTGCGTAATTTCCACCTGCTCGCCTTCAAGCGCAATGAAGCTCTGTGCAGGCACACTCTTCCAACCTTCTCTGTCTGTGTCATATGGCTCTGACGCCAGTACCACGCCACTGTCTAGATGCTTGTAGAACAACGTCGGAGGCACACCATGAGTGGCATATCTTAATCCCCAAAATTGTTTACCGTTACTGACGCAAATCGATGCTTTAAACGGCTCCGCTACCTCTTTGGCACGCATTTCAGCTTCCACTCTAGCAATGACTTTTTTGAGTGCTTCTTTCGGCGATGACTCCATGTTGTATTGCAGCAAAAGAAGGAAGATGAGTTCACTATCTGTTGAACCTTTCCGTTTCAGGTAGAAAGGCTCATCCAAATGCCGTTCAAGGTTGTAGCGCGTTTGGTCAAATTCAGGAATTTGACCGTTATGCATAAACAGCCAGTTCTCAACATTGAAGGGATGACAATTCTCTCGGGAAGTATTGGCACCAGTAGAAGCGCGAACGTGTGCCATAAATCGGTGGGATCGTGTGTGTTCAGCAAGTGATTTTAGATTGGCATCAGACCACGCCGGAAGCACTTCACGATAAAGCGCTGGCGTTGGTTTTTCGCCATACCACGCAATACCAAAGCCGTCAGCATTGACCGCCGTCACCGCTTTTGTGGCATCCATACTTTGCGACACCAGCGAATGGTTTGGCTGATGAAGCATTTCATCTAGATAGCAGGGCTTTCCTTGATACGCTAACCACCTACACACAGCAACCTCCTATTACTTCAGACTTTTTAAGTATGAATGAGTTATGGGAAATTGCCGTGCCAGACAGCGCATTTTTATGTTGGACAGTTAAATCAACCGGGGTGGCCGTCCGTTCTTGCTTTAGTCAGCATTGGGCCGAAAATAACAGCAAACGCCACAAAAGATAGCGACCATCCCACCGCTGCAATCACTATCCATGTACTCAAATACTCAGGCCAAATCGCAGGCCCAATTACTCGGATAAGGGTAGCGAATGCGAGGGAAAGAAAGGCAAAAGCAAACGGCGGGCCTTGATAAATTGCACGCCCGGTGTGCCCCATTGTCACCCTAGCAATCATCGCGAGAATAACGCCTGCTAAAGTACCCATAGCCAGTAGGTGGATCAAAGTATGAGATACCCAAGGGCTGCTGATTGCCATTGCTTTGGCAAACAGTCCCAACGGCAAAGCAAGATAAAACAGGTGCAATGACCAAACCAGAGGCTCACTCTTTGACTTAACACCACCCCAGCGGTAAAGGCGAATCAGTTGTGCACTACCCGCCACCAGCAGCAAAGTCAGAGTGACTGTCGAGCCCACAAAAGGAAAGAAACTCAGAATCGCCAGTAAGATCAGCGGGAGATTCGCAGCGACATCAAGCCACAGTAAGGCTTTTGGTGCTTCAAACTGAAAACGTTTTGCGGTGAAAAATGGAATCACTCTGCCGCCCATGATGGATATAAGCAGCATGAACCACCAAATCATCGCCTGCCAAAGTACATTAGAGGAAAATGGCGGCATTCCCTTCACCGTGGCATAGCTGGCGAAATTGGCGATAAGTGCAACGGTGAGCATTGGAATAAAAAACAAATTCCGCCAACGTTTCGTTTTCACCACCCGCATCCCCACTTCCCAGCCAACAGTCAGCAAAAATGCACCATCAATCAGAGCAATCACCGCCAGTGGTGTGTCAGTCCAGAATAGAGCCCGCGGTAATAACCAAAGCATCACAATGATTGCAAGTTTCCAACCGGATGTTCCCTTCACACCTGTCCATGTCTGAACAGCAGTCAAAAGGAAACCTGCCACCACCGCTATTGCAAAACCAAACAACATTTCGTGAGCATGCCACCAGAGTGGTGGGACACTGAGTGACGTCGACGCGCCAGTGGAGAAAATCCAGATCCAGACGGTCACGGTAAATACGGCATAGACAGAGGCCAGCAGGAAAAATGGCCTAAAGCCTAATCGTAGAACCGGTGGAATACGTTCTTCCTTTGCCTTATCGACAATGTTGATCATCATGGAAACGTCTCTTCAAAACTTAAAGATGCATTTATTATACACTTTAATTACTCATAAGAAAGTCAGCAAATTTTGTATCAACAAATCAGTATCTTGAGGAAAAGATAAAGCCGGCGATTGCCGGCTTTGAGAAGGTTATTAGGTTAAATCAGCTTCCCGATTTCGGGTCTAACGCATCTTGCAGTGCATCACCAAGGAAGTTAAACGCCATAACGGTGATCAAGATGGCAACACCCGGATAGATAGCCAGACCTGGCGACTGCCAAATCACTTCCTGCGCATTCTGCAGCATGTTACCCCATGATGGCATTGGCGGTTGAATCCCCAAGCCAAGGAATGACAACGCACTTTCCAACAGGATAACGCCACCCAGCGCCATGGTAGTCGCAATGATGACTGGAGACAGCACATTCGGCAGTACGTGACGGCGAATGATGCGCCAAGGTGAAGCGCCGTAGCCAATCGCGGCTTTTACGTAGTCACGCTCACGCACAGACAAGGTACCTGAACGCACCAGACGTGCAGTGGTTGGCCAACCAAACAGTGCAACAATCACAATGATGCGGATGAAGCTTGCATTCTCACCTTGCGCCCAGCTATCTGGCAGTCCCAATTTGCTCAGGTCTACCGCCGCCAAAACGATCATCAGTGGCAGTGTTGGCAGTGACAAAGTGAAATCTGCAATACGCATCAGTATTGAGTCCAATTTGCCGCCAAAATACCCTGCAAATACCCCAATCAAGGTGCCAAGAATCGCTGTTGCCAGCGCAGCCACTGCACCGACTGCCAGCGATACCTGACCGCCGTAAAGCAAGCGCAGGAATACGTCACGACCCAGTTCATCAGCACCTAACCAGTGCGTGCTGCTTGCAGGTTCAAAGCGGGCAAAGAAATCCACTTCAAAAGGGTCATGCCCAAACCACGCCGCCAGTAACGGCGAACTGAAACACAAGATAGTCAGCAGTAGAATGAATACCGCGCTCACCAGTCCCGCTTTGTGCTGGCAGAATCGTTGCCATACCAGAACCCACGGTGAAGAAGCCTTACGTTTTGGTGCTGCAGGAGCAGCGTTAGTCACTTGTTGTGTCATGCTTATGCTCCTTTGGTCAGACTGATACGTGGGTCAAGCTTGGCGTAGGCAATATCTGCCAACAGGTTGCCAAGCAATGCTGTAAAGGTAATCACCATCAAACCGAGCAATGCCAGGTTATAGTCGTTACCCATGATGGCGTCGAAAATCAATTTACCCATGCCTGGCCATGCAAACACAGTTTCCGTGATCAGTGCACCTGAAAGCAGGAAGCCGATATCCAAAGCAATGATGGTCACCAGAGGGATCATGGCGTTACGCAAAGCGTGCTTCCAGATAACGCGGGTTTTCGATGCGCCTTTGGCAATCGCTGTACGAATATAATCCTGACGCATCACTTCCAGCATGGTGCCGCGCACATAACGGGAATGGCTCGCAACATTCAGTACCGTCAGCGAAATCACTGGTAGAATCAGGTGTTTGGCTTGAATCCAAAAACCACCGCCTTCGGCTTCACCTGTGCCACCAGCAGGTAACCAACCCAACGTCACAGAGAACACCAGAATCAGCATCAGTGCTAACCAGAACGCTGGCGTAGAGAAACCCACAAAAGCACCAAAGCTAATCACATAGTCAGCCCAAGAACGGTGTTTCAGCGCGGCAATCACACCAACTGGAATCGCAATCAGCAATGACAGCAGAGTCGCGATACCTACCAGCTTAACGGTGTTCCAAACCGCAGGAATCAACACATCTTCAGCTGGTTTGTAGTAAAGGCGCGAGTAACCAAAGTCACCCTGTAACGCTGCAATCAACCAGTTGCCATAACGCTCCAGTAACGGTTTATCCAACCCTTGTAGCGCTTTAAGGCGAGCCACGTCTTCTGCGGTCATGTTTGGATCGGATGTCGCCATCAAATCGATCGGGTCACCTGGCATCAGGCCAATCAAAGCATAAGAAACGAACGAAACGAGGAGCAGAACAAACAGACTCTGCAGCACCCGGCTTATCAAAAATTGCGTCATACCGTGGCCTCCTCAGATTCCATCTTTTTTACTTCGATCACTTCACCTGGATAGTGACAGGCAACCATGTGCTTGCTGTCGTCTTCATAGACAGAAGCAATCGGCGTTTCCTGCTTACACTTCTCTGTTGCTTTGGCGCAACGGGGATGGAACGCACATCCGCTGGGAGGATCGATAGGACTCGGCACGTCACCTTGAAGCGCCAGACCACGTTTACGTTTGCCCTTCCCTACCTCGGGGACTGCAGCAAGCAGTGCCTGGCTGTATGGATGAGCTGGTTTCGAGAAGAATGCGTCGCGCGGCGCTTGCTCAACCACCTGACCGAGGTACATAACCACAATGGTGTCGGCAAGATAATCAACCACCGCCATGTCATGGCTGATGAAGAAGAAAGAAAGGTTACGTTCGCGCTGAAGTTCAGCAAACAGGTTCAAAACCTGGCTTTGCACCGACACATCAAGCGCAGACAGAGGTTCATCGGCAATGATCAGTTTAGGATCGAGCACCAGAGCACGGGCGATACAGATACGTTGACGCTGACCACCTGAAAATTCATGCGGGTAACGGTCAAGTGCATCTTCGCTCAGGCCAACGGCTTTCAATGCCTCAATCACTTTGGCTTTGCGCGATGCTTTATCGCCTACGTTGTAGACTTCGAGTGGTTCGACTACCAGCTCAGAGATAGGCAATCTTGGGTTGAGTGCAGAATACGGGTCCTGAAAAACCAGTCCCAGTTTTCTACGAAGATCTTTTAACGTCTGCCCTTTAAGTCCAGCAGTTTGGATGCCATCGATTTCAACCTTACCTTCAACAGGTGATTCGAGCAGAGCGACCATTCTGCCAAGTGTTGACTTTCCGCATCCAGACTCACCAACAATAGCTAGCGTCTCTCCTTTATCCAGGGAAAGTGAAATTTTGTTAACCGCTCGCAATTCTTGCGCTGGCTTCCCAAACCACCCTTTCTGGCCGATGGGATAGCGCTGACAGACGTTGTCTAGTTTTAATAATGTCATGAGTCCGTCCTTAGATATGGTGGCAGGCCACGGTGTGTAACGCGTTAAGCTCCACCTCTTCAGGCATGGTTGCCACACAGGTTGGCGTTGCTTTTCCACAACGATCCGCAAAAGGACAACCCTTTCCACGTTGTTCAAGTGGTGGCACGGCACCGGGAATAGCAGGTAATACATCACGTGCACCACCAATACGGGGCAGTGTCGCCAATAAACCTTGGGTATACGGGTGTTGTGGATTAGCAAAAAGTTCTTCTGCGGTCGCCTGTTCCACAATACGTCCGGCGTACATCACGATAACGCGCTCAGCAAGTTGTGAAACGACGCCAAGGTTATGACTGATAAATTGTACCGCTGTACCTGTGGTATCCCTCAGTTCCTCAAGTAGATCCAGAACCTGCGCTTGCACAGTTACATCAAGCGCGGTGGTTGGTTCATCGGCGATAATCAGTTCTGGTTCACATGCCAATGCCATAGCAATCATTACACGCTGTCGCATCCCGCCGGAGAGTTCATGAGGGTAGGCTTTAGCGCGTCTAACTGAGTCAGGAATATGCACTTTTTCCAGCATTTCAATAGCGCGTTCCTGCGCTTCAACTTTGTTACTACCGCGATGAAGTTCAAACATCTCAGCGATTTGATCACCAACCGTCACCACGGGGTTTAATGCAGTCATTGGCTCTTGGAAGATCATGGCAATGCCTTCACCACGCACTTTCTGCCAGTCTGAGTCTTTGTTTTCTAACAAGTTTTCGCCGTTGAATATCACTTCCCCACTGGCTTTCATCACCTTCGGTTGAAGGCCCATCAGGGTGAGCGCAGCAAGACTTTTACCGCACCCTGATTCACCGACGACACCAAGTATCTCGCCTTTTTTAATGTGGAAGCTGATATCGTTTACTGCTGGGTAATCTTTAAAGGCTACCTGCAGGTGACGAACATCCAGTATCGCCTGGTCCATAAAAGCTCCTACTTCTTGGCGCTATACCATTCTTCAACCCAGTTAGTGGACGGGAACATATGTCCAGTTGGGGTCACACCTTCCAGCCATTTTGGCATCACAAAACTGTCCGAGCGGAAGTAAAGTGGCAGTGCCGGAAGGTCTTCAGCATAGATATTCTGGATGTCACGGAAGATAGCTTCGCGCTTATCGTCATCCAACTCTGCTTCAACTTTATCCAGCAGCGCATCCATTTCGGGATTTTTGTAACCAATATAGTTCTGACCAGACCAGTTGTTCGCTTCAGTTGGAGTGCTGTTTGAGTGGAGCGTAGTGCGTGGTGGATTCTCTGGTGCAGAGTACCAAGCAAACATCGCCAAACCTTTGTGCTTGCGCTGAGTCAAGGTTTCGCCGAAGTAAACACGTGCAGGCTGGTTCACGATTGACACCTTCACGCCAATCTGCTTCCACTGAGACTGCAGCACCTGCTGAACCAGCTCACGGGTTTTATTACCAGCAGTGGTCATAAGCTCTAAATGCAGTTCATTTCCTTCGCCATCAACCATCACACCATTTTTCAGTGTGTAGCCAGCTTGCTTTAGGAGCTCTTTTGCTTTCTTAGGGTCGTATTCATACTGCTTGACCTCTTCGCTATAGCCGAAGTCACGTGGACTAGTGTTTGTGTGAGCAATAGGTTGTTTGCTCATGAAGAGTTTATCTACCAGTTGCTGGCGGTTCGCGCCATACATTAGTGCTTGGCGGACCTCTTTCTTGGCAAGGTGCGGGTTATCTATGTTGGTATCTAAGTGCTCATATAGCAGACCAGGTTCGAAGTGGAACTTGAACTTATCACCTTGCCGCTTTTGGAGTTGCAGCGCCTGATCCAGTGATAGACCCAGTTCACCTGGAATGTAGTCAGCGGAGCCAGACAGCAGGTGCGCTTCCAGTGCCGCCGTATTTTCTACAGTCTTAAAAATAATCTCGTCAAACGCTGGAGATTTACCTTTCCAATATGGATTGCGTTCTGCGGTAATAAAGCTGCCGGCACTGACTTTGCTCAGTACATATGGACCGTAGAACAAGCCCGGGTTGGTTGGCTCTGTGGAATATTTAGTTGTCTTGCTGTAGCTAGAAGGATCGGCACGATAGATTTCACCTTCGATATGCTCAGGCATTGGATCGGGGAAATAGTCTGTACGATATTTGAATGAAATCTTGTTAAGGTAAACTTCGAAGGTCTTATCATCCACCGCGACAAACCTTTCCATCGTTTGCGCTTCTTGTAACCCAGGATTACCAACACGCTCGTCACGTTCGATTTCCCAACCCAACTGCAGGTCTTTAGAAGTAACAGGTGTGCCATCGCCCCAATAGAGATCATCTTTGATAGAAACGGTTAGTTTGATGCCTTCAGAACCATCTTCACGCGAGTATCGCTCAGCTAGTCCATTCTCAAACGTTGGGATTTCAACACAGACGTTACAGTGCGGCTCCCATTCTTTGCCATAAATGACACTATGCCGCCAAGCTGTAGACAGAATATAAGACGCAGCAGAGTTTGATACTAAAACTGGATGCAAACCTTCAGGGTACTGAGACATACCAATTTTCAGTGTTTCGGCGTTTGCTGGTACTGCAGATAAAACCATTGGCGCTGCCATCGCCATGGCGAGGATTGTTTTTTTCATATTATCGGTTCCTTCATGAACAAGAGGGGAAAATCCGTTACCCAAAACTTGTGCGCAAAGCAGTTGTTCTTAACAGACACAAAACTAAGTACAGAGAAAAGTTGCGCATATACCCCATAATGTTAAACATATGTTTCATATGATGTCGACAGCATAATGCCTACAATCAATACAAAAGAAACTGGTCACCGCTATAAATATGAATATTGGTCACAATTTACTAAATTTAATATTTTAAAATTATTCAAATCAGACAGTTAGTACAGAGTAGCTAACAGTCAATCTGAATAGGTTTGCGAAAATTGTGATTTAAAATCCAGTCTTAATAGTAAGCCGAAGTACAAAATCACTTCAAAGCACACTATAAGCATTTAAAACTACTCTTTTATTAGAGAGTCCCATGACATAAGTGGTTTTACGAAAAATTTAGGGGAGGAATAGTTACGCTAAATAAATTTATTCAGCAGGAGCTTCGATTTCTTATCAAGTTCTTCCAGAAACCTTTTCGGCCAAAGATCTGACTATGGTATGTAACGACAACCACCAGTCGTATTGACTGCAATGGTAATGCTCTCGATCAATCAACCAAATTTGATGAAAGTGACAAACAAAGTCATTAAGTATGACTTTCTTTATCTCGTTAGCATACACCCAAACAACCTGAAAGTACTCGCATTCAGAGGTCATCAATGCGTTCAATTCGAGGCAAATTTTGCGAGGAATAGTCGTTACTATTTCCGTGGAATTTAACGATGAAGTGGGCGCATTGAAGGCCTCCCTTCGGGCGAGTTGACTGACGTCGTGCATCTTCAGGTTATTTGGGTATATAGGCTTGCGGCTCTGAACCTTTGACCACCACCCGGTGTAACTTCCTTGGTTTATCACCATAATCTGTCACTGCGAAATGCTGAGTGCAGCGATTGTCCCAAATGGCCACACTTCCTGTTTCCCATCGAAAACGCACCTGAAACGCTTCATTGTGGCTGTAGGTAAAAAGGTTAGCTAATGTCACTCCTTCCTCTTCCAATCCTTTATCATCGACCTGCTGGGTAAACTGCTCATTTAAATAGAGGCTGGGATTTCCGGTTTCCGGATGTTTAACAACAATGGGGTGATGAACCGCTTGTATGTCTCTGGAAATGTTGTCGACACGACTCTCTCCTTTATTGTTCAGCTCATCAAATCGGCTGCCGGCGAACCCATGAACAGCATGAGTCGTAGTTTTTCCGTCCAATTGTCGCTTAAGTTTCTCAGGCAACGACGCATAGACTTCTTCCATGGAAACCCAAATCGTGTCCCCTCCTTCATCGGGTAGATGCTGTGCACAAAGTACCGAACATTTTGGGGGAGCAGGCTGCCATGTCATATCAGTGTGCCAATAGCTCGTCCCTGGAGGGTTGCCCGGCGTGGTTTCAATTTCGCTGACTTGTGGGTGCGTGGAAACGTGAGGAAAGAAAGGATGCGGTGCTTCCAGTTCACCAAATCTTGCAGCGAGCTTAAGTTGCGATTCAGGAGAAAGAAATTGGTCCCGGAAGAAAATTACTTTGTATTTTAAAAACGCTTGGTAGATCTGAGCAAACTCGCTGTCATCAAAACTGACAAGATCAATACCTGAAATCATAGCGCCTATTGTCTTATTACAAGGTTTTATTATCACGCAGTCCTCTCTAAACCATCATTGTTTCTACAACGCTATCCACCATGTAGCTCAAGGGTGAAAAGCAACTAAATTATATGCCCAAACAACTTGAAGATGCTTGTATTCAGATTGTTGGGTATAGCTAGCTGAGTGTCTCCACCTACTCCATATTTTCTTCAATAGCTAAGACTAAGACCCGATCATCATCATTTACATTCCCCCATAACATACTGCTCATTTTTTAGACCAGCTTGACAAAATGTCTTTCATTCAAGTCATTTGCTAACACGATAAAAATTCCTCGTTGACCAAACGGTTAAAAAGATTACACTCGCCAAAAAAATATAATCCAGATCACATTCCAGAAACGTCAAGGCAACGTAGTCAGGCATAAATTGAAGATGAATTTCCGTAATCAGGTTAGGTACTTACATCTAATGTCTTTTGTAAAACTATTTACATTTACATTGGTGCTCGTTTCCATCGGTTATCAAGCCTACAACATGATGCACTCCAAACAACTCATCAAAATACTCGATGAGGATTACAGACATCTCTATTCAACCATCCGACGATTCGGCTATTTTTACAACAATTCATCTTCGGAAATGATGGAGGCAGGGATACATAAACATGGTGATATCAGTATCATTGTGCTTGAAAAACCAACAGAGGTTAAAAACCTGGCTCCCGGGTTGGATAAATTGAATGAAAGATTACAGCAGTTTGTGCCAGGATCAATTTGGTCTATTTCTATTTTAGAAAACGTTAGTAACTACGGCCTTTTTATGCCTTTACGCCCAGGCTACCAGGAGCTTTTCAGTAAAAATAAGAAAACGAAAAACTTTGAAAGGCTTATGACCCGCGAAAAACTCAACAACACATATCAAGAGTTTTACGGATGCAATACTCGCATGACAGAAGTCTATGTTGAATCGATAACCAATGCGCGAATCCGTACTATCTATTTTCCGATTCACAATCGAGAATCGTTGGACGCTATTGTTGCCGTTGACATCAAAGCATCTCTTACAGACACCCTAGTGGATAAGTATAACGATCAGAACAAAACGGTTTTGAGCCTGGATGATGCATCAAACATCTTTAAATCAGAGGGAAGACTCCCCTGTACGACTGATAAAAAAATTGAGATTGGCTCCAACTTTACGAATGTATTAAAAGCCTCCTTATGGCCATCTTTCTTACTTTCCGTTTTAACGCACATTATTTACTGCTTTGTGCACCGTCATGGTCAATTCATTAAAAAAGATGAAATGACAGGCCTTTATCGGCGGGATTACTATGAACCTAAGTTTAAACGTGTAAATAAATTTTCATTACTGGTTATCGACATAGATCATTTTAAAAATATCAATGATACATATGGACATACAAAAGGCGATGAAGTGATAAAGATATGTGCCCAGATAATAATGTCTCAAATTCGATCAGAGGATATAGCTGTTCGCTGGGGTGGTGAAGAGTTTATCGTAATGTTTAAAGATATGAAGCGGAATAGCCTATTTGATAAGGCAGAGCAGATCAGAGAATCTATTGCTCTTGATGATATTGCCGGTTTATCCGTAACCATATCAATTGGTGGATATACTGCGAACAATATTAGTTTTTCAGAAGCTTATAAAGCTGCAGATGGTGCACTTTACCAATCAAAGCATCGTGGTCGTAACAAAGTGACAATAGCGTGACATACTTTCAATCAATCCCTCGATATACGTCTGAGACAAAGGGGCGTTATGTTTTTTTGTCCTTTTTGTTTGTGATACTAAGTACATAGCTTTCTTGGTATCCAATGGAAAGCATAGTACGGGCGCAATTGTTCTCGATCACTGCTGGCGCTATGGTCGCTTCGGCTTATATGTATGGAAAAAGTGGAGTATTGGGTCAGTGTCTTGGTCTACTGGCTTTCTATACGTTTATCAATCAAATACCAAGTGGTGTGGGATATTTATATACACTTGCTATGACGATAACGCTTTACCTCGCAGTAGAGGTTCTTACTTACATTCGGAAAACCAAATATTCTCTTCGTGTAGCATTTTGTGTATTTATCTTTGTCGTACCTAGTGTTGGGTCCTTGTCTCTCGCAATAATGGCACCGAATCAATACTGCCTCGACGCCGCATTAAATGTATACCTAACAGATGCAATTGGTATATTAATTACCGCGCCTGTTATCGTCACTATTTTCTATTATATTAGTAACCCTTCAAGCATAAAGGTAATGTTTAGAAATCTACTTTCACTACCTAAATCGGAATGGATATACAAGGCTATTTTAGTGACCAGTATTTTACTTGTATTATATTTTACTGACACTAATTTCCAATCTGCATCAGTAACTTATATGATTTTAGCTCCTTTAGTCACCTTGGCGGTATTCAACTTCTCAGAGCTGACACAAATTCTACTGATGATTATTGGTTATGGACAAATTTTCCACCCAAATGCATATGATAATTTGCACACTTTGAATACACGATTATCTCTTTTTTTCATGTTTTCACTGATAATATATATTATGCTTGAATATAAAAGATCTTTACGCAATGAAATTAAAGGAAATTTACATCGTCTTTATTTTGACAAGCAGAGCAATTTTGGCACTTTCCAGAAGTTGGATGCCAACACTTTAGAGAAAGAGAACTTTATAGTTTCTGCAATAGATTTACGGCCTATTTTTAAGTATCCACTCGAGAAAAGAGATAACATCCTACGCCACATATCTCGTTTTTTCGAGAACAATACTTCACTCTATAATAGTTGCTACATTCTTTATGATGTCTCAGCACTAATTATTCTAAGTGATAGTGAGGAACTTGCTATTCAACAAATGCATGACTTACCATCTAAGCTTGAAAAGTATTTAGACCTTCGGCAAGAAAGCTTTTATCCTGAAAAAATTTATTACTGTCACTGCCGTAAAGGAATTCGTATAAATCAGGCTGTTAATCGGCTAAATGTACATATGCGATTAGGTTGCAAATCGTCATTAAACACAATGGTCGATTGCGACAAGTCAGATCTTGATGACTACATTGGTATGCTAGAAGAGTTTAACCCTTCTAACTTCCAGATATTACGTCAAAATTATCTAGATCTGGCTAATCCAGAAAAAGTAACTTTCGAGTTACTAAGCCGATTTCATTTTGAAGGAAAGGTCCTTAATACCGGCATTGTTTTTCAATGCGCCCAAAAGCTAGGTTATTTAGAGTCTTTAGAACATGTAATTGTTCATGCACAGTTAAAATATTTAAGTGGGTTACATAAAAATAGCTTTGAATATGGTTCCATCAATTTGACACCCGAATATTTAAGTGACGGCCGAGCAGTCTGCCAACTACTCGATTGGGTAGATAATCTCGAACTCGACATAAGTAAAGTCAATATTGAAATCGTAGAATCAGGGAACATCGATAACCCGGAGATATTGTTGCAAAGTCTGACCTATCTAAAGCAACGAGGATTTAAGCTTGCGCTTGATGACTTCGGTGCAGGTCATGCAATTTATAACCAGTTGCTCACTATGCCGGTTGACTCCGTAAAAATTGACGGTTCATTGGTGCGCAACTGTCTAGCCGACCCAATTAAGCAAGCTATCATTCAGGATCTCCTTTCCATAGCGACGACGTTAAAGATTCAAGTTGTCGCGGAATGTGTCGAAACGGAGGAAGAAGCAACCTACCTGAAGATGCTGGGTATCGACTACCTACAAGGCTATCTTGTTCACAAACCGACCCCAGTATAAAGAGTTTGAGCTAGGCCTCTATCGAGGCCTGTTTTTCTTATCCTTGGCAAGATTTCTCATCTAAATTACGGTAACATCCTCCTGCCTATCAAACCCTTGGATAACACCGTGACACAAGCCAACGAACCTACCTTTTTCTTCTTTGATTACGAAACCTTTGGAACCAGCCCTGCTCTTGATCGCCCATGCCAGTTTGCAGGCGTCAGAACAGACAAAGACTTCAACATCATTGGTGAGCCGTTGGTGATTTACTGTCAGCCGCCAAATGATTATCTGCCTCAGCCAGAGGCTTGCCTAATCACAGGCATTACGCCACAAACAGCTGCCAGTCGCGGCCTACCTGAACCGGAATTTATTGCCAAAATCCACGAACAGCTTTCAGTGCCGGGTACCTGCGCAGTGGGTTATAACAATATCCGCTTTGATGATGAAGTGACTCGCTACACCCTCTACCGCAACTTCTTCGACCCATATAGCTGGAGCTGGCAGAACGGTAACTCACGCTGGGATTTGCTTGATACTATGCGTGCAGCTTATGCGCTTCGCCCAAATGGCATTGAATGGCCGGAAAACAGTGAGGGCAATATCAGTTTCAAACTCGAACACCTTTCCGTTGCCAATGGGATCGAGCATAGCAATGCTCACGATGCCATGGCGGACGTCCACGCCACCATCGAAATGGCGAAGAAATTAAAAACTGCGCAACCCCGTTTGTTTGATTACCTCTACACGTACCGTAATAAAACCAAACTCACGCCTTTAATTGATGTGGTTTCTATGAAGCCACTGGTACATGTATCAGGCATGTTTGGTACTGAACGTGGCAATACCAGTTGGATTGTTCCTGTCGCTTGGCATCCTGACAACAAAAATGCGGTGATTACCATTGATTTAGGGCGGGATCCCTCACCTTTGTTTGATTTAGGCACAGATGCCCTTCGTGAGCGTTTATACACCAAGCATTCCGATCTGGCACCGGATGAACTTCCAGCCCCCATTAAGCTCATCCACATAAACAAGTGCCCGGTATTGGCTGAAGCTAAAACCCTTCGCCCAGAAGATGCTGCTAGGTTAGGTATCGATCGCCAACAATGCTTAGATAACTTGAGAGAGCTTCAGGCGCATCCGGAAATTCGTGAAAAACTTGTCGCGCTGTATGCTGAAAAGTCTGAATATCAGTCTTCCGATAACGTCGACGCCGCACTCTATGACGGCTTCTTCTCACCATCTGACCGCTCAACCATGGACATCGTTCGCCAAACCAAGCCGGAAAACCTGGCAGCATTGGATATCCAAGTCTCAGATGAACGTATCAAACCTCTGCTGTTCCGCTACCGTGCACGTAATTACTCATCTACATTGAGTGACAGTGAGCAAAAAAAATGGCATATGCATCGTCGTGATTACTTTGAGTCAGAACTACCCGCTTACATGGCAAATCTAGAAGCATTAGCCGAAGCCAACCAAGGTGATGACAAAAAATTTAATATTCTCAAATCGGTTTACCTTTACGTTGAATCACTGGTGTCATAGGGTTTCAACGTAGATCAAGTGTTTACCGTGTGACATTCTCTTTACGCACCTGCATTTTCAGGTGCGTTTCATTTGATATTTTGTGATTTGAGTCCACACTTTTCTTATAAGAGATTGCCATGTGGGAAATGAGATGGTCACAAAGGTCAACAGTCGCTGCTACCGATTTTCAGATGTGGATTTCGAACCCGAAAGCCGTTCCCTACGTTGGCGTGACAGCACCGTCACAACGCTGACCTTTGAAGAGTGTCGACTGTTGGAAATGCTTTGCTATCACGCGGGGGAAGTGCTGTCGGCAAGAGTGCTTTATGCCGCAACCTCTCTACCCGATTCTACATTTACCCAGTACCAAAACAGCATTTGCTCTTTGTTAGCCAAGTCATATCGTCAAGGCGATAAAGTTCTTCCTTTAGATATGGTGGGCGACCATGGTTATCGAATCGCTTTGCCTCAGAAAACCTATCAGAAACAGGAAGAATTGCCCCCCGATCCTTCGCTGCCCGATGAACTTGACATCAACATAGAAGAAGTGATTACCGATACTCGGTCGACGCCTAGGAAGGCACACATCTTTATCGGCACTGTCACTGCTCTGGTTGCTGTTGCAGCGAGTGTTGTTTACTTAATTTAAGCCGAAATACTCAACGGTAAACGGTAGCTAACGCTACCGTTTTTTGTTTTTCACATCACCTTCAACGAATTGAACAAGGTTTCATATCCAAACTCGTATTAGAATGTCGACATGTCTAACCATGCGAGCCTAAACCTTGAAATACCTGATCGGATTCCTGCTGATCGCTCTCTATTACGCGGTTGGTAGCATCATCACTACTCTTTTACATCTTCCTTTTCCAAGCAGTATCGTTAGTATGTTGCTGCTTTTCGTCAGTCTGACCACGGGTATCGTACCGGGACGCTGGGTAAAAGATGCCTGTACCTTGCTCATTATGGTAATGCCACTTTTCTTTATCCCGGCCAGTATGGGCCTGATGGATCACTTTACGCTGTTGATTTCTGACTCTCTGCCTTTATTAGGCGCAACGATAGTGAGCTCGCTGATCGTATTAGTGGTGATGGCGAAGCTCTTGGATAAAGAGAAGGAAGAAAACTGAACCATGTGGATTATCGCTACACTTATCGTTTATGCCATAACCAGACAGATCGCACTGAAACTTCGTCATCCTGTTTTTAACCCACTACTAATGAGCCTGATTGTGCTGATGCCAATGGTGATTTATAGCGGTGATACTTACCAAACTTACTTTGATCAAAACAAAGCTATCAACTTTATGTTGGGCTCCGCAGTGATAGCACTGGCCTATCCGCTTTACGAGCAGATGCACGTGATTCATCGACACTGGCGTACCATTCTAATCGCGTGCACCTGCGCTAGTATCGCCTCAATGATCCTGGGGTCACTGATTGCCGTTTTGGTAGGTGGCGATCTTCAAATTGCTGCCTCTGTTTTACCAAAATCTATTTCAACACCCTTTGCGTTAAGCACAGCCAGTCATATTGGTGGTATTCCTGCCGTCACCGCCGCGCTTGTCGTCGTAGCCGGATTGTTTGGCGCATTAATTGGCTATCCATTGTTGAATGCACTAAAAGTAAAATCCCCTCTGGCCAGAGGGCTTTCAATTGGTGCGGTCTCACATGCTATTGGCACCGCAAAGGCGGCAGAGAGCAATTATCAGGAAGGTGCGATGAGCTCGTTGGCCTTAGTGATTTGCGGCATCATTACAACGATTCTAGCTCCCTTTGTTTTTCCAGTTATTGCTTTTATTGTCAGTTACACAACAACATGACTGGCTTCAAATGAAATCGAATTCATGTGAGTTCACCCTAATTAATGCAATGAAAGAAACAGTTGCAATTTTTAAGTGATATAAATCACGTTAATTGGACCCGGATTCACTTTAAAATACTCTCCCATAACACGAGCATTGGAGCGAAAATGCGAGCTAGCGTTCAGGAAGCAATTGCTGCTTTACCTACTCCGTTCAAAGAAGCAGTGACTAAAATTGTCTCTGCACCAAAATTTGATGCCACGATCAGCGCTCAGGACTATGCTGAGCTGCTTGAAAAAGCCGGCCTTTCAGATGCCGAAGCGCGCGTTGCCTTACTACCGATTGCTGCCGCCTACTCTGTCGCCCCTATTTCAAAATTCTATGTTGGCGCGATTGCACGTGGTGAATCAGGTCGACTATATCTTGGCGCAAACATGGAATATGAAGGTGTTCAGCTGAACCAGTCTGTGCATGCTGAACAATCTGCAATCAGTCACGCTTGGCTGAAAGGTGAATCCCAGCTCAAAGACATCACCATAAACTACAGCCCTTGTGGACACTGCCGTCAGTTCATGAATGAATTAAAAGGTGCAGAATCACTGCAAGTTCAGTTGCCTGATCGCGAAGCTAAACTCCTGCACACCTATCTGCCAGAAGCTTTCGGACCTTCAGATTTGGGCATCGACCAACCGCTTTTGGCACCAGTGAACCATGGCCTCACTGTGCAAGAAGACGATGAGTTAATCAAAGCCGCAGTTGACGCAACAAATCGAAGCCATGCGCCATATACCCGAAATCTTAGCGGTGTTGCGGTTCGCGACAACCAAGGCAATGTCCACATGGGAATGTATGCTGAAAACGCGGCATTTAACCCGAGTATGCCTCCACTTCAGGTTGCCCTGAACTTGATGAATCTCGCTGACGTATCGCTTGCTGAAATTCAGGAAGTGGTTCTGGTTGAAACAGCCAATGCCAACAACAGCCATCTTCAAGACACGCAGGCAATGCTGGAAGCCTTGAATCCAGATATTCCTTTGAGCTACTTAGCAATCTGAGATTCGTTTGCCACTAAATAACGACAAAACGCCGGAAAATCCCGGCGTTTTTGCGGTTTTCCCTTCCCAAGCACAAATTTTTCGCTAGTATCGGAACACTTTTTCTCTTTCCTACATGCACATGAGCCAACAACATAATCCTATTCTTGGTGCCACTTGGATGCTGACCGCCGGGGTCTGCTTCGCAATGGTGAACAGCCTCGCGCAGTACGTAAGCTTTAAAATGCAGCTGCCTTCTACCACGGTTGCGTTCATTCAATACTTCATTGCGTTGATTGCCATGCTTCCTTGGCTGAAAAGCATGGGGATCCGACAGGCACTGAAAACCGAACATCT
The DNA here is from genome assembly GCF_900060185.1 of Grimontia marina. Lineage (GTDB taxonomy): Bacteria > Pseudomonadota > Gammaproteobacteria > Enterobacterales > Vibrionaceae > Enterovibrio > Enterovibrio marinus. The sequence continues at coordinate 34,212 of NZ_FIZY01000016.1, forward strand.
AGGCATGCACTGTCTGCGCGTCTTCTTCTCAGTGATTGGTATTCAACTTTGGCTTTGGGCATTAGCTTACCCGGTACCGATTTGGCAGGGCATCGCGCTGCTGATGACATCGCCGCTGTTTGCCACCATTGGTTCAGGCCTTTTCCTTGGCGAAAGAGTTGGTCCTGCACGTTGGTTTGCAACCTTGAGCGGCTTTATTGGTGCCATGATTATTTTGGAACCTTGGTCAGATGATTTTAGCTGGGCAACCCTCCTACCTGTCGGTGCGGCGTTCTTCTGGGCCACCTACTCGCTGATGGTTAAGAAGTTGTCGCACCATGATTCACCAACAACAATGGTCGTTTATCTTCTACTGCTGATTACTCCGTTTAACATTTTATTGGCTGCGCCAGAGTGGACGATGCCCAGCGGTCATAAAGTTTGGCTAATGTTGTTGGGAGCAGGCCTATTGACTGCATTGGCTCAGTGGGCGATTGCCAAAGCCTATGCCGTAGCAGATGCCTCGTTCGTCCAGCCTTTCGACCACGCAAAGCTGCCTTTGAATGTCTTGTTCGGCTTCTTAGTATTTGGCTGGGTGCCACCAGGCCGATTGTGGCTGGGGGCGGCCATCATTATCGCAGCTGTATTCTTCATTACCCATTGGGAAACGCGAAAGCCCACGAGCAAGTAGCTCCCTAGTTTTAAGCCGTTTAATTTGAACGGCTTTTTAGTCTCAACCTCTATCTTTACTCCAGCAGAATATCTGTTTTTCAGTTCCCTCATAATAGAAATAAACGTTTGCGCAAACGATTGCCCAAGGTAGAATTACGGCTGGAAATTTGAGTGAATGGAAGAAAATCATGATTGGTACTGCTACCCGTCCTGGCGCGATCCGCGTCCTGCTTTTAGGCTCTGGTGAACTTGGTAAAGAAGTGGCGATTGAATGCCAACGACTTGGTATCGAAATCATCGCCTGTGATCGTTATGCCGATGCGCCAGCAATGCAAGTTGCCCATCGTAGTCACGTTGTTGACATGCTCGATGGTGACGCTCTTTCCGCCGTGATCGCCCAGGAACAGCCTGACTACGTTGTACCAGAAATTGAAGCCATTGCTACAGATCGTCTGGTCGAACTGGAAAAATCTGGCCTCAACGTTGTGCCTACTGCTCGAGCTACACAGCTGACAATGAACCGAGAAGGCATCCGACGCCTAGCCGCAGAAGAACTGCAGATTCCTACTTCCCCGTACGCATTTGCTGACAATCAGGAAGCGTTTGAGCAAGCAATTAAACATGTGGGCTTTCCATGCGTTGTGAAGCCAGTGATGAGTTCATCCGGCAAAGGACAGAGCGTCGTCAAATCTGGTGGTGACATCCAGTATGCATGGGACTACGCACAAGAAGGTGGACGCGCCGGACGGGGTAAAGTTATTATCGAAGGCTTTGTAGAGTTTGACTACGAAATTACCCTGCTCACCGTTAGTGCGATCGACGGCATTCATTTTTGTTCTCCCATCGGCCACCGTCAGGAAGACGGCGATTATCGTGAATCGTGGCAGCCCCAAGCGATGAGTGAGAAAGCGCTCAAAGCCGCTGAAGAAGTTGCGCGCAAAGTGGTAACCGCTCTGGGTGGCTATGGCTTGTTTGGTGTTGAGCTCTTTATCAAAGGCGATGAAGTCATGTTCAGCGAAGTGTCCCCTCGCCCACATGACACCGGTATGGTGACATTGATCTCTCAGGATCTTTCTGAATTCGCTCTTCATGTACGCGCTTTTCTAGGCTTGCCTATCAACACGATTCGCCAGTCTGGACCATCAGCTTCCGCCGTTATCCTTGCAGAAGGTACGTCGGAGAACATTAGCTTTCGGGGACTCACTGAGGCATTGCGTTATAGCGATACCCAAGTGCGCCTTTTCGGCAAACCTGATATCAATGGACGACGCCGTTTAGGCGTTGCTCTGGCAAAAGATGACAATACCGACTCAGCCGTCAGTAAAGCAGTCAATGTTGCTGCTGCTGTTCAAGTAGACTTGTAGATCTGATTCTGAAATAAAAAACGCCACCGATTTGGGTGGCGTGTTTATCCATAAAGACAGAGCTACTCTGATTCTATCAACCAAACCTCTTCGGCAAAGAAGTCGGCAGCCTTGCCTTTTGGTGGTCTATCACTGTCCTCATCCCTATTCAAATGCGTGATCTGGTAACCATCAAACAATCGACGGACTTCATCGTCATCCACACTGAAAGGAGGCCCATCCATTTGCTCCTGAGGATAATGAAGCGTCACCAGTAAGATTTTCCCACCCGGTTTTAGAAGCGATAACAGCCTTTCGACATATTTCTGACGCATAGAATCCGGCATCGCAATTAATGCAGCGCGATCATAAATCAGCGAATAGGTGTCCAACGGGACAGTGAAGTAATCGCCAGCATAGATAGAAAGCTCATCAAACTGATACAGTTTCATCGTTGGGCTCATTGAAGTCACAGTCGGCGTATATAGATGCTCCGAGAAAAACGCACGGACGGCAATCTCACTCAGCTCCACCCCTACCACCTCATTGTGCTTGCTTGCCAACCAACTCAAGTCAATCGACTTCCCACACATAGGAATGAATACCGCATCCTCACGTTTTGGATTGAGCAAGGGCCAGTATTTCACCAGCAGCGGGTTGGTATCTGAAAGATGGAAACCGATGCGGTTTTCTGCCCAGCGTCTATGCCAGAATTCCTGATCCATAGTGTTGTTCTCGTTATCACTTTTCCACATTAGGGGGATATCTTAACAGTGTCATTCAGCCGGAAAAAACCATTTCTCCAAGGCGAAAAGGATCATATTCGTGATCAACTTCGCGATGTTTTCCACTTTTCTATTGTTTTTTGACCGATTTATAATTACTGTACACACATACAGTATTGGATATTCGTACAGGAAATCATGATGAAACAGTCGTTTGCGATCAACCAATCCGTTCACCATACACACATGACCCGTTCTGCCGTCCGTGAGCATTACGCCCGTCTTGCAGCTGGTGCGCGAATCTTTCACCAAGCGAATCGTTATCAAAATAATGATGCCATGGTTTCCAGCAATTTAGTCTCAGTGAATATCTACCAGAACAACATGAGTGAGCTGGCTTACCTATTGCGATTGGTAAAAAGTCTCGCAGAGAGCCATAAATGGATCACTCTGGTCGCGCCACCATCCAATTTTTCTCTCTCGCTTTTTACAAAGGCTGGTATTCAACAATCACAAATCCGTATTGCTCGTCCAACAGCAACCCACGATGCTAAGGCGCTAATGAATAAAGCTCTGGCATCTGACACATCAGCCGCTGTTATTGGCTTCGGTGAACTCAGTCAATTTGCAGAATCCGTGTCAGGGTCGGAAATCCACACACCGGGTTTCGTCATTTCAGGTGTACCAGAGCAATTCCATTAAGCTCCACCTCAAAACAATATCGAACACTGCCTCGCGGCGCTTGGAGTCATCATCATTTCAAGTGCCGCGAAACCTTTTTAGAGCCAAAGGCCTTTTGACCTTTGATGATGATTTTTGTAGTAGTTTGTGGGGACTTTATGCAAGATAGACGCTTTGATGTGTAGCTTGTCTGCATGAGAAGCCGATAACGCAGTAGAAAGACCTCTCAAACGCTACCCAAAGGATTCTGCAAAAAGCGTCTTATGCTTTGTTTGGCTCTATTTGCTCCTAATGCTAGACGGCACACACGTCATCTCGCCTAAAGCGCTTTTTGCTGGAACAAAATTGAACCTCAAAACGTCAATAGGCCCTGTATAAACATCGCGGTTTCAATAGCATCACTAAGCCGTAATTTCCCAATTCTGAAAAAATTGTCACGCTAAGTCCTTATCTATACTCAGCCTTCACGCAGTTAGAACTTGGAAAGCTTGGTTTTGAGCAATAAATTGGATTTAAAAGCACTGACCGCACTGGTCATCGGCTCGATGATCGGCGCTGGAGTGTTCAGCCTTCCCCAGAACATGGCTGCTGTTGCCAGCCCCGCAGCAGTATCCCTTGGCTGGTTGATTACCGGATTTGGCATGATATGTCTGGCTCTGACCTTTCAAGAACTCACTTTAAGCAAACCTGAAGTTCAAGGAGGAGTCTTTGGCTACGCGCAGGCTGGTTTTGGGGACTTATGCGGATTCTTCTCATCATGGGGATATTGGCTTAGTGCCGCTGTAGCGAACGTTTCTTATCTGGTGATTGTGTTCAGCACTCTCGGACTGTTCTTTGACACGCCAACCTTTAAACTATTTGGTGATGGCAACACACTCCTCTCTGTCGCATTGTCATCGATTCTGATTTGGCTGGTCCACACCTTGGTTTTACGTGGCGTCCAAACAGCCGCTATCGTTAACTACGTCACCACCATCGCCAAATTAATTCCGATTTTCGTCTTTATCATTGCTACGTTTATCGCCTTCAAGTGGAATACGTTCACGTTTGATTTTACAGGTGTGAGCATAGCGGATGAGCCAAGCCTGTTCGATCAAATAAAACAAACCATGCTGATCACTGTTTGGGTGTTTATTGGTGTGGAAGGTGCCGTTGTTGTCTCGAGCCGAGCAAAAAACACAAAAGATGTTGGCCGTGCGACCATCCTTGGCTTGCTGATTTGCCTGTTCCTGTATGTCTCTGTCACCCTGCTCTCTATGGGCGTGATTTCCACTCCAGAACTTGCCAAGTTACAAAACCCATCGGCAGCAAAGATCCTTGAAACACTGATTGGAGAAGTCGGCTCAGCTATCATAGGTATAGGACTGATAATTTCAGTCTCCGGCGCTTACTTAAGTTGGACCTTACTGGCAACAGAAACGCCTTACACTGCTGCAAAGATCGGCATGTTTCCCAAAGTCTTTGCGGAAACCAACCAAAACGGCACATCAATCTATTCACTTTGGTTAACAAGTTGCGCCGTTCAGCTATGCCTAATTCTCATGTTTATTATCGGTGGCGGATATGATGACTTACTTACCATCGCTTCTGAAATGATCCTCGTTCCCTACCTGCTTGTCGCGGCTTACCTGATGAAGCTGTCTTTCTCTGAGCTTGATACGTTCAAAGTTAAAACCATCTCATTTCTGGCTACCGTGTACGGCATCTGGCTCCTTTATGCGTCAGGTATTCACCATCTGTTGTTAGCAACGCTTCTCTACCTACCGGGGTTGGCTTTTTATATTCATACAATGCGGGAATCTGGTAAACCAGGCTTTAACGGGAAAAACAAGATCCTGCTTGGTGCAATTGTACTTGCCAGTATCTATGGCATCTATTTGGTCGCTGAAGGAGTCAAACTTTAGTTTGGTTCTGTTGCGAGCAATGCCACCAGGCTTATAGGTTGACTTGCAGAAAGTTCCGCTCACCTTCATGTTGGATGATCATGGCACCGGTTTTCCGTCGAATTTTATCAAGCTGTACGTCATCCAGTGCATAAGGAAGCAACACATTCAGAGCTTCAATGTGCTGTTTTTTAGCTTCTTCCACTTGCGTGACAAGGTTAGACACATCGCTGTAGAGAGATGATAGTGAGTGTGACACTGAAAGCGTAAACGCTTCGCTTGGAAAAAAACCTTGGTAGCTTTCGGCATGACGTCGCCTGAACCGGCTGAGCTGTGAAGTTATTGCCTCCAAAAACGTCCAGTGTTGGCGGCTGGATTCACACAGAAACTGGGTGTAATCGAAGCTCACGACGTGCGAATTGTGCTTTTCTGTACTGTCTAAATATCCCGTCATAGCAAATCCCGTTGCTTCTTATCATTATAGAGATATTCCAGGCGGCTTTCTCTGGTTCAACCCTTCGCTTTTTGGCTCCAGTATTGGCAAGCAAGGAATAAAGTGAATAGCCAGATGCGTTGCAGAAAGCCTGCTTGGTTAATGTTTAATTTATCACCCACTATATGCGTTTTTCGCGGTTAATCTCGCAAATAAACAAGAACTTTGGGGTTGATCGGCGAATAGTTTTTCTTGCCCAGAAAATCCACCAATCTTCTCTACAGCCCTTTAACACCATGTTAAAGGACGCCGAAAAAAGGCTACAAAAAAACCAGCCCTTGGGCTGGTCCTTTAAACGTATTGTCTTTAGTCGTAATTAAAGTGCTTTGTACAGAACTTTATTCCCAGATTGGATACGCTCTACAGCACCTTCTTCAGCCAGTTTCTTCAGCGCACCTGTCGCCCAAGAAGCCGCTTTAGATTCTTCCTGACCCGCAGCCAGACCGATACCTTTAGGATTGATACCTTCAGCGTTCTGACGGACGATATCCAGCACTTGCTGCTGTTTAGGGGTCAGTGAAACCTCTGCTACCACTTTTGCGGGTGCTTCAGGTTTTTGCTCAACTACCGGCTTTTCAGCTTTAAACGCTCTTACTGGCGCCTCTTTCTTCGCAACAACTGCTGATGCAGATTTTGCTGCTTTAATGTGTTTCTGAAGCTTAAGTTGAACTTTACGTTTGTGAGAGATCTTCATTAAATCGTCCTACTCCGACGTACTGCATTGAATATTACCGACAGTCTTCGAAAGCGAATACTCGTTCCAAAAGCCCGTTTGGGAAGGCAAAAGTGTTGTTTTACTTCCCTAAACTAGCCTTTTATAACCACTTCGGTATCAAGCAGAGTTAAAAACAAAGCGCGTTTTATATCAAAATTCACCCGCGTTTTGTAGCACTAACAACGATTGAGAACGAAAGTTGAGCCAAGTGTCGGAAACTACACTTTATTTTGTTTGGAATTCGACCGATAGTATTTATACCCAAACAAACTGAAGGTGCAGGATTCAGGTTGTTTGGGTTTGTCATGCAACGAAGCTTTGGTGATCGAACTAGGCTTTATTTTAGTAATGTATAAAAAGTATCAGACCAAGTGAATAGACGATTGCTGATTTACCCTCCCCACCAACAGGTAGGCAAATACTTCCGCATCGCTGTGTTAATACTGGCGATGGTGGTGGTGACCTCTATTTTGCTCAACCCTCAGGTAAAACCTGTACCCGCGTTCATAGGGTTATGCCTACTGGGTTCGTTAGGTGTTTACATTGGCTATATCATCGACCAACAATGTATTTCTTTCTCTCTTACTGACATGCATATCCAGCACCACACACCCAAAGGTGGTTGGAGTCTAAAATGGCGTAACATCTATCAAATCGGCGTCCCTTCTGTTTCCCAGGAAGGCTGGCATCAATCCCTTCCCTGGTTTGGTGTCAAACTGAAAGATTACGAACCTTTCCTTGAAGGCATCAGCTATCGCCTTGCTGGCCATATCATTATGGAACAACGTGGGTTGTTGCTCAGCGCTTACAGACGCGCAGAAGAGCCTGTGAGCAGCAAGCTGGAAGATATGATGTTCGACGATACGCCTTACATATCAAAAAGCGGCAGAGTCTATAAAGGGCTGGTTGCCATGCTGGCAAACAGGATGAAGTATACTCGGGAGTTACTTGGCTATGACGTGTTCGTCAGTGAAGACTTATTGGATAGGCCGCTAGAAGATTTTGTGGGATTAACAAGACAGTACTTGGCTTCTGCAGGCAGAACACCCGCAGAAAAATAAGGTATTGTTACTCGGCCATTACCAGATTGGCATGTTATCCGCGACATATGGATTTTGCTGACGCTCAATACCAAAAGTTGACGTTGGGCCATGGCCAGGCACAAACGTGATGTCGTTACCTAGTGGGAACAGTTTCTCTTTGATGGAGCTGATCAGCGTCTCATGGTCTCCTTTCGGGAAGTCTGTACGGCCTATACTGCCGTTGAACAGCACATCGCCCACCCACGCCATACGATCTTCTTCACTGAAGAGCACAACATGGCCCGGAGTATGGCCTGGCGTGTGGATCACTTTCAGAACGCTTTCACCCAGTGTGACTTCATCACCGTCTTCCAGCCATTGGTCAGGGTCAAATGCCTCAGTACGCGCAAAACCAAACATTTCGCTTTGTGCTGGCAGTGCCTGTAACCAGAATGCGTCCTGCTTTTCAGGGCCAATAACTGGCACATTGTAGGCATCTCGGATTTCTTCGGTACCGCCGACATGGTCCAAATGGCCGTGAGTCAGAAGCACTTTAACTACGTTCACGCCAAGCTCATTCACTTTCGCGACAAGCTTCGATACATCACCACCAGGATCGACCAAGGCCGCTTCATTGGTTTTATCACACCAGATGATGGAACAGTTTTGTTGAAACCCTGTTACAGGAACGATTTCGTACTTCAAAGACATAAGAAAATCCGTATAAATGCAAAAATCAGCGAAAGCATACCATGCACGCGTTCTCATTTTAACGAGAACCGTTCCATTAAAACTTCGCCGTTGTATTCCATATCATCAAATTCATGAAATTTAATATGATCAAAGGATTGGAGCAATAATTGTTGATTTTGTCATCAGTTTGAAAACTGTCTGACACCACTATGTCACCCATCTGACAACTCCCCTTCATCTAAGCGCATTAACTTTATCTTCGAAGGTTGATTTGTTTTTATCATCAGATGGATGCCTATGAACAAAATCTCAGTGCGTACCGTGTGGATTTCAGATCTACATTTGGGAAACAAGGATTGTAAAGCGCAATACCTGCTCGATTTTTTAAACCGACATACCGCAGAAACTATCGTTCTTGTTGGTGATATCGTCGACTTCTACTCTATGAAATCAAGCCATCACTGGCCTGAATCGCACAGTCAGGTGCTTTCGCTCCTGCTCAAGCATGCCCATGATGGCACACGCCTTATTTACATACCCGGAAACCATGACGCTGCCGTGCGTGATTACCTCAAGTTTGATTTTGGGCATATTGAAGTGCGCTCCCGCTTCGAACACGAAACCGTCACCGGAAAGCGTATTGTCGCCGTTCATGGGGACGAATTCGACAACGCAGTTTGCCACAACCGCCTGACTGAAATTGCGGGTTACATCGGTTATGACTTCCTACTGTTCCTCAACAGATGGTGGGAGAGAATTCGTCGTAAAGCCGGGTTCCAGTATTGGTCCCTCGCGTCTTACATCAAATCCAAGGTGAGCTCTGCGAATGTGGCCATTCAGCGCTTCGAAAATGCGGCAGTGCAGTTCGCGCGTCGCCGCGGTGCTGATGCCGTCGTGTGTGGGCACATTCACCATCCCGACATCAAGCAGTTGGAAGGCACTTTTTACTTCAATGATGGAGATTGGATTGAAAACTGTACCGCGCTGATTGAGCAGCATGACGGAACAATCCAACTCATAAGGTGGACAGAAAAAACCACATTGTTAGCTGAAACCGAAGCCTTTATTGATCCAGAAATGATCAAACTGCGCGAAGAAAAAGAATGTATTGAAGCCGCATGATTTCCAAATTTAGGATATCAAAGGCACAAGGACAGACATGTTTAACATTGAAGATGTAATCGCCCAAAATTACCCAAATATTGCTGACAAACGCTGGATTTCTCGCCCTGTCAGCTCTACACTCCGCCGTTTATTTCATGAAGAAGCTTTCCAGGATTTTGCTGAAAAATACCCTTATCTAAAAGGCTTCGAGTTTGTTGAACAGGTACTGGACTATTTTCACTTCAGTTATGCCACCAGCGATCGCGAACGAGAGCATATTCCTTCGACTGGCCGAGTTGTCATTATCGCCAACCATCCGATTGGTTCACTTGATGGACTGGCGCTATTAAAGCTGGTTCGCGAAATTCGACCCGACGTCAAAGCCGTTGCCAACAATCTGTTGATGCAGTTGGAGCCTATGCACAACTGCCTGCTGCCAGTGAACAATATGTCTGGCAAAACACCGAAAGAAAACCTGCGTAAAATCGATGAATGGCTCCAAAACGAAGGTGCACTTATCATCTTCCCTGCAGGTGAAGTGTCGCGTTTAGGTCCTACAGGTGTGAAAGACGGCGCCTGGCACCACGGCTTCTTGAAAATGGCGACTAAAGCCAAAGCACCTATTTTGCCTATTCACGTTGATGGCAGAAATTCCGCCGTTTTCTATGGCGCATCCATCGTTTACAAACCCCTTTCTACCCTGCTTCTGGTTAATGAGATGTTTGGGCAGGAGAATAACACTATCAATCTCACCATTGGCGAAGCCATTCCTTTCACCAGTTATCACGCCAGTGCCAACTTGCCTTCCAAAACCCGCGTCAAGCTCTTCAAAAAGCACCTCTACAGCATTGTAAAAGGTAAGCACGGAGAGTTCCCTACCGAATCAGCCATAGCATCTCCAGAGCCACGGCTAAAACTTGCGAAAGAGTTGGAACAGAGCGAATTACTAGGTGAAACGCCAGACGGGAAAGCCATCTACCTCTATCGTTACAAAGACGAATCTCATGTGATGCGAGAAATTGGCCGATTAAGAGAAGTGGCATTTCGCGCGGTGGGTGAAGGCACAGGACAGCGTCGTGACATCGACAAATACGATCAGCACTATTTTCATTTGGTGCTTTGGGATCCGAAAGTCATGGACATCGTCGGTGCTTATCGCTTCTGTGATACACAGGCCGTTATTGCAAAGCATGGCCTGAAAGCTGTGTATACCCATACTTTGTTCGACTATGGTGATGGCATGTCCAATGTGCTTGATAAGGGTTTGGAGCTTGGCAGAAGCTTTGTACAACCAAAGTACTGGGGTAAACGTAGTCTGGATTATCTTTGGTTAGGAATAGGCGCATTTCTGGCGAAGCACCCTCACTACCGTTATCTGTTTGGTCCAGTCACGATTAGCAATGCTCTGCCTCAGGCAGCCAAAGAATTGCTAATTTTCTTCTATCGAACATACTTTGGCACTCACGAGACTATCGCGCGTTCTAAACGTCCTTTCAATCTCGATAGCCAAAAAGAACACGAACTGCTCGCTCACTTCTGTGGTGATGACTACCAGAAAGATATTAAGACGCTCAAGATGCTGCTTGATAATCTCGGAACAAGTATTCCAACGCTCTACAAGCAATACAGCGAACTGTGCGAACCGGGTGGTGTGAAGTTTCTTGATTTCAGTATCGACCCTGACTTTGCCGACTGCATCGATGGATTGGTGATGGTCGATATCAACAAACTGAAAGAGAAAAAGCGATGCCGCTATATTTATCCACATATAAAAGAAGTCGAATTTGGATAAATAAAAGGAAGAGTAGAAGTAGAAAGGCGCCGAAGCGCCTTTTTTCTTAATCTGACACTATGACCAGCTCCGGATCGGGCCAGTATCAATATGGATAAAGCCACTGCGTGGATAATAACCCACTCCACCTGCTTTTAGTTCCAGCGCCGCATTACGTAGCTTCGACAATGGTACATCTTCAATAAAGAAGTCGATGGCTTGCCCTGTCATATGGTAACTCTTTTTAGCCTGACCACCGCCGTTTTTACGCAGCATTTCATTAGTGGCTGGCGAGCGATAGCCCGACACCATAGTGATCGGGTTTCTTGCATCTACTAAGTCGAAGATAGCGGCAAGTTGATCATAAAGCTTCGGATCCATATCGGTAGAAACATTGCGTCTGTGATCACGGCATAGCTGGTTCAACACAGCCAATTCTTTATCTACATACTGCTTACCGTTGAAATAACAAACATCTGCATGTTCGCCAGTATTAATGCTTAGCATGTCCAAATTTCGTGGTTTTCCGACTGCCAACGGCAGAGCGAGCGCCGTTTGAGGTAAGGCTGCCGCCACTAAACACGCCGCACCGCCCAAGACTAGGCGACGACGTTGGGTATCCAAACCGTTCATAACAACTAACTATTTCCCACAAAGTACTAAAAACAAAATCAGACTTGCTAACTACGCTGAATGTCGCGCTTTTCCTGTAGCAACTCTTAAAAACAATTGGAATCTATCGATAATGAAAACGTATATCAAACCCTCATCCGTCTCAAAATCGAGCAAAAAGGTGTAAAATTCAGCGTTTCCTGATGATTTTCAGTTGGTTTTTGAGATTGTCAGAGAAATGTAAAAGTCTGTAATTGTGGTATGAGTCACTAGGGGCTGTTGACCTTTGGTGGTTAAATTTTGTTCTCGCTGTAAGCGTTTTAGGCGCGGCGAGGTGTGTGCCGCCTAGTCATTCTAAGCAAATACACCTCAACAAAGCATAAAACGCTTAGAGTACGGGACGCGCAGTCGAACCCTTCGGGCAGCGTTTGTGGGGAATTTCTGCTGCGTTATCGGCTTCTCATGTAGGCTAGCTACACATCGAAGCCTCTACCTTGCATAAAACCCCCACAAACTGCTGCAAAAATCATCACCAAAGATCAACAGCCCCTAGGACACATACCACAAATCGAGTCTGAAAGGCGAAATCTACTGGTTTTGCGCAGTGAAAGAGAAAGAAGAGGAATTACGCTTTGGACGCGTGTCATAGTGGTAAACATCCTCACGAAATTGCACTTCACCTTCATCATTCACCCAAGCAGTTTGATAGATGGTATGTACTGGGATTTTCTTGCGCAACGATACCCATTTGGTTTCTGGAATTCGTCGGTAGTATTCGTAGTCACCAAACTTAAGGCCAGACCGCTTCAACAGAATTTGCGCCAATACTTCGGCTTTTTGAACACGGATACAACCTGAACTGTAAGCTCGGCGCGATTTGTTAAACAGCCCTTTTGCTGGCGTATCGTGCAGGTAAATCGCATTGCCGTTTGGTGTATTGAATTTATATCGACCCAGCGCATTAAAATTACCTGGTGACTGCTGAAGACGGTAAGGGAAGCTGTTGGGACTTACCGCTTCCCAATCAATCTCTTCAGAAGAAATCACAGAGCCATTTACCCAACTGCTCAGTACCGTATAGGAGTGCTTGTCCAGATACTCGTTATCCTGCTGCACTTTGGGCAGAATGTCCTCACGCATGATTTTCACAGGCACATTCCAGCTTGGGTTGAAAACGACAGAATCAAGACGTGATTCAAAAAGAGGCGTTCTTCGGCTTGGGCGACCTACGACGACTTTGCTGTCCAGAATAAGCTGGCTGTCCATCCACAATTCCATTTCATAATTTGGAATGTTTACCAGAATGATTTTCTCACGCTCCGTCGGCCAAAGGCGAAGCCGCTCCATGTTTAAGGCAAGGAGCTGGATGCGGGTATTTACCGACATATTGAGCCAGCGGCGTGTTTTATTCCCAATCACGCCATCACGCTTAAGACCATGCTGCGCTTGAAAACGCTTTACGGCTTCAACCAAAACAGCATTATAGAAGCCCACCCGTTCTATTTTCAGGCGCTGAGCATCGTAAGTGCTCAGAACTCCCTGACGTTCAAGGTTGGTAATCAGGTTGTCAGCATTTTTCAACTTGTCGCCATGGCGAATAAGACCGGTCTGGAGCACTTTTGGCCAGTAAGTCGACTCCTGATCCTGCAGCGCCACGATGGCTTTCGCCATCTCACGATATTGTTGCGTGTCAGGACGGAGATTGAATACATAGTCATACAGGTCATTCCTGCCCGCTGACACCGTCAGCTTATTGATTTGCGTTTGCGTTGGGCGAGGCAAAGCTGTATCAATATCAGTACCAAAATACCAGCTCTTACCAAATTCAAGCACTGACTCAGTGTAGCTGATAAGCGAGAGTAAACTGTCTGTCGCAAACACATCATAGGCTCGCCAATCTGCACTAGCCCTCAACTCGCGAAGGATCACTGCACGCCATTCGAAATCCTGACTGATTCCTGCAAGAGAAATGATATTGATTTGGGTTTCAAGTTCGTCTTTCGCTCGGTAATCGTGCCAGATGGGTGCGAAAGAGAAATACTCATAAATGTTAGCAAGGTCTTGAGAATACGTGACTAAACCGGGCTCTGACTCCGCCTGCTGCACCCAGAGCACTGCTTCTTGAGAAGCAGTTTTGGGTGATTCTACTGTTTCCAATGCGTTAGCCGCCAAAGGCATGGCAACACATACAAACAGTGTCTTGATTAGCGTACGAGCAGAAAACATGCGCTACCTCCAGTTAGAGATCATAGTATGGCAAATGGCGCAGTTTTCGTTGGCGGAATTTTTATGAATATTGGAAAACAATGGGTTAGAAAAGTACCAATCTAAAGCATGATCCAATGATTATCCCAAATCACATTAGATGATTGAAAGATCGTGCTTTTTTTATAATCTTGAATAACTACTCTTCCACTACCTGCACTGAGAGCAAAGTGATCCTTCGCCGCAGCCGCTCCGGAGGCATCAACCAGTGATCCCATCTCGATGAGTACGCCCGAAGCTAAGTCCCAAATTCCAAAACAATTTCCGCGTGGAGAGGTCGCAATGATCTGCGATTCTGTACACGCAACGCTGCCAATGTATTGCTGAAAACGCGTCCACTCTTCTCTACTGGCCTTCAAGGGCGAAATGTCACGTCCTTGTTGTTTTATTGCCAATAATGGAAGGATGTTCTCGGCATCTCCCTGATATTGCTGCGCGATAAACACAACTCCCTCTGGACCTGTCGCCAGATGACGAATACTCAGTTTTGGGTCTTCTAAGGTATATCTCTCAGTGACTAGTCCTGATTCGATGTCAATCATCACTAATGAAGGCTGCATCGAATCCAGATTCAGTTTCTTCCTGCCTTCAGTGCGAATTCCACCAACGGCTACCGCCATCGTGTTGCCATTAATCACCTTCATTTCATGGGGACCGACACCAAAGCCGGAAATTTCACGCATTCGCGTTAGTGAGCCGTCCCGATTGGTGTGATAAACACCAATACTCCCCTCACTACTTGCTATATCTCCTTCCACCACAAAGAGTTGGTTGCCAAGCACATCACCATGTCCGTAATAAAATTTTTCAGAAGGCGGATGAGTGATATTGCGCACGCCTCCTGTTTTCAGGTCAATGGTTTGAATGAAGTCACCAGGGCGCCGGGCAAACACATAGGCAAGTTGTTTGTTGTTACTGATTGCAATGCCGTGACCACGGCCAGGCAATGGTGTCTGAAAGCAAACCCCGCCGCTTGTATTTACCGCCGTCACCGCATAATTTCCATCCGTTGTTTTGGCACACCCGAGAAACGCAGGCTTCGCTCTTTCTGCTTCACTTTGATATACGCGCCATCCACCAGCCATGACACCTGCTGTAAGCAGCCCCACAGAAGACAACAACATGCGACGACGCTTCTGACTTACATTCACGGCTTAATCTCCATCCGTCGAGTTGAATCCAACCACCAACCCTAATGTTGGCCCTACCTCATCGCTCATTGCGGTTTGCAGGTAATTGATGTGGTTAGCAACAACCATCAGCGATTGATAGCCAAATTTGTCTGCCAGCAGCGGCCCCATTGCTGGCATAGTTGGCACGCTTTCAACTGCCATATCGAAGTGAGATTCCAGACGGGTAGCAAGTTCTACATGCCCTTTTTCGACTAAAAGCGGTTGAAGTGTTGATTCATATCTTTTCTGCAAAGAGACCAACCCAACTCTCAGTAATTCATTGGATTGACCTGAACGCCATGACTGTGCTTGATAGGGTTGTGGAAAGCCCGGCTTACCCATAGGCAATGACAAAGTTTTTGAGATCGCGTCAAGCTGAGAGGTCAAGCCACGAAGGGTTTGTGCTTCCAATTGCTTTCCACTCGCACCCCTCCAAGGATTAGATTGCCAGGCACTAACCAAAGCTTCTGAAGATTGTACAGTACGATTGACAACCGACACGGTCAGCGGACAGCGTGTTGCTGTTGTTGCCACATCGGCCTCATCAAATAGTAACCACTCGATTGCCCCTAGCCCCTGAACAGCAACACTTTGCCCTGAGAGTTCATCCGCTGTTGGAATCGCTTCTTTCTTCAATAGCTGGTTCAACTTACGACCAGTGGTATTTTTCTTATCTGGATAAAACTGAATATTCCAACTGACCGACATTGCAGCTTCGTTACCGGAGTTACCTCCCACAAAAGGCTGCCACGCTTTGATAGCTTCTAACCACAAATGCTGCGCCTGCATCAACTTTTCTTCAGTTGGCGCATCACATAGTGCCTTAACACTTTTTTTTAACGCTTGCGAGGCGTTGAGAAAGCGGTTAGCAGAGTGCTTTTGCAGCGCCCAAATGGCCAATTCCTTGTCATTCAATGCTGCTTCGCTGAAACAACCCGAAAAAAGTGACGCCGTCACGAAAAGTGTCAATATTTTCATTTTTACTTTAACAGACATGGCTGCCACTCCTAAAGCGAATCAAGAAAAGCGATTAACGCTTCACGTTGATTTTTATCAAACCCAAGCACTTGCTGTTTACTGTTCTCAGCTTCACCACCATGCCACAGAACCGCTTCCATTAAGTTTCTTGCGCGTCCATCATGCAGATATTCAGTGTGTCCGTTCACTTCTTCCGTGTACCCCAACCCCCACAATGGCGCGGTTCGCCATTCCA
The DNA here is from genome assembly GCF_900060185.1 of Grimontia marina. Classification (GTDB taxonomy): domain Bacteria; phylum Pseudomonadota; class Gammaproteobacteria; order Enterobacterales; family Vibrionaceae; genus Enterovibrio; species Enterovibrio marinus. The sequence continues at coordinate 50,555 of NZ_FIZY01000016.1, forward strand.
GTCCGTTAGCAATGAATTCACCGCGGTTGTCTGCCAACCCTTCGCCCATGTCATGAAGCAGCAAATCCGTATAGGGATGAATGGTTTGATTGCTCAAGGCTGGCCTATCAGCGCGTTCCCCGGTCTGAAGCGTTGATCGGTGGCAACTTTCACAGCCTGCCTCGGTGAAGAGCTTTTCCCCAAGTTGTACTTTGGGCTCGTCGAGATTTCGACGCATAGGGACTGCTAGATGCTGGGAATAGAACTCAACGAAATTAAGCACCTTTTCTGTTACTTCAGGGTTACCGCCATTTGGCAGCCGTTCACAGAGTGTTTGGGCTGAAGTGCAGTTCTCCGCTGGGAACAAAGCGCTGGTTAAGCCAAGATCGCCATTAAATGCAGCCGCGTTTTGCTGCATCAAGGTGGGCTGGCCAGCTTTCCACCCAAAGCGGCCAACGACGGTTTTTTCCTGCATAACATCCCACACCTCATTCGGACGCCCTGATACGCCTTTGCCCTCTTGGACTTGGGCTTCAGCAATACCCCTCATCGTTTGCTCAGTGACAGACTCAAGCAAACCAAGACCAATCATAGGTGGCGCGACACGAGCAGACTTCTCTATCTGAGGGTGCATGTCTCCGTAACTGAGAGCTTCGATAGTTACGACAGGTTTTCGAAGCTCTACCGAATAACCGTCTTTGAACGTTTCATTGTGCTTCTCGAAACGCAGGGCAATCCGGCCCTCTGGCTTCTCCCCCGGAAGTGCGAAGTCCTGGAGTTGGCCGCCATAAACCGGGTCAGGAATGTTACCTGACATGATCAGCGCCTTTTTCTGGGCATCTGTCATTGCCGGAATACTAAGGCGGATAAGCATAGATACGGCGTTGTCATCGCCCGGTTTGGGTAAATGACCGCGCCCATCTTTGATATGGCAGTTCTGGCAACCATTGGTATTAAACAGTGGACCCAGTCCATCCCTTGCATCCGTCGAAGCAGGCGCACTTACCCAAGGGTTTCTGAAAAAGCTGTTACCGACGCTGAAGTCGATTCGCTCAATCATAGGAAGATTAGTTGCGGGTTGAGAGAAGGCATTGACACCTTGCTTGTTGGTAGTCGTATCTCCACCAGACTTGATAGTAGAAGCGTTTACAGAACAAGCAATAACAGCAAATGTGAGTGGAATATATTTCATAACGACATTGAAACCAGCTAAACGACAGAAGCCTCCCCAAGGCCTAGACCCCAGGGAGGCTTAATAAAACATAAGAATCAAACTCAGAACTGATGATCAGCGCTGTCAGGGTTTAAGTTGGAAATCCCTAATTCCGCAGCGACCGTTTCAATGCTGCGGGTTTGTTGAACCAGTGCCGAAATGGCGTTGTTCACCAGTTTGTTACCATCGGCATTGTCGGACGCAATCAGTTGGTCAAAATGCACATTGTCTTTCTCAGCAGATTCTACGAGTTGGTAAACGGCAGTGCGGGCGGAATCGAAATCTGCTTTGATTTGTGCAGCCGCTTTATCGTTGTTCTTCTTCACCATATCCAGCAGTGATGGACCAGTCAGTTCAGAACCATCAATACGCTGATAAGTGCCAGTTAATACGTTGTAGATGCCTTGTTCGTTGTAGTAGTGAGAGTTGTGCGTGTTGTCAGAAAAACAGTCATGCTCATCTTCCGTCGAGTTTGCCTCTAACGCTACTTTCATGCGCTCGCCAGCCAACTCACCGAGTGAAAGAGAGCCCATACCAAACAGCATCTTGCGCAGACCGTTTGTGGTGTCTTCTTTCAAAAGAGTTTCGCGATAGTTGCCTGACTCGTTCGCAGACCATTGCTTTTCCATCCAAGTTAAATCTTCGATGAGCAAATCAGAAGCTGCTTTAAGGTACTCACGCCGGCGGTCACAATTGTTGTTGGTACATTCTTCGCCGTATGCGAAATCAGTATATGGACGTTCACCAGCGCCAGATTGTGTGCCATTCAGATCCTGCCCCCACAGTAAAAATTCGACCGCGTGGTAGCCTGTTGCCACGTTAGCCTCGGAGCCGCCAAGTTCGTTTAGGGAAGCTAGTAGATCGGGGGTAATCACCTTAACATCCAACTTCTCGCTGCCAACTTGAATATTAGTGTTGGAAACAATGTTCGCGACGGCACCACCATTGCCTAGCTCATACTGATAATCTGTAGCTACATAGTCGATCAAGCCTTCATCCAACGGCCACGCATTCAGTTGCCCTTCCCAATCATCAACAATCGCGTTGCCAAATCGGAAAACTTCAGACTGTTGGTAAGGTACACGGGCTGAAACCCAAGCTGCTTTTGCAGCATCGAGGTTGGCTTGAGATGGAGATTCTATGAGTACTTCAATCGCGGAATCCAATTTTACTGCTGATTGATGTGCATCACTGTATACGGCATGGGCTAAATTCGCGTAGTGGTTAACCACTTCGTCAGGCGTTGCTGCCGTCGCGGTGGCTGAAACTGTAGAAAGAACCCAAATAGAACAGGCAATCGCCAAAGGAGAGCGCTTCATAATCATTCCTTGAATGCGTGAGGTTGTAACAAATTGTTTCAAGCAACGACAATTATTACATTTCCATCATAGTAAATTCAAATGATATTGATAGTTTTTATCATTTAGATTGCTAAAGGCCATATTACTCTTTGAAGTTATAGGACTTTCACTATATTTCAAAGAAGAGTGAGAGGTTCAGGGGAGCTTCGTGTAACATCGCTTGAGGCTAATTACGCCTTAGGTGTAGGGTTGACCTAAAATTATCACTGATACATAGAGCATCGCAGGCGTTTTTATATGAAAGAACGACGGTACTTTCTGGTGTTATTCAGTGATGAAAGTCTCCGTCTTTTATGGTTATTGCACGATTAGCAATATTCCTGAGTAAAAGATCTTTAAATCTTGATCTTTTATGTCGATAATTCCCGCGATTTTTAACATCCTGCAGTCTAAAGGAGAGGCTTCTATGGAGAAGCACGAAGAGGTTCTGGTTGCACTACGACAAATCATCCGAGCTATCGATCTGCATTCTAGAAAACTAAATAAAGAAGCAGGTTTGACAGGACCTCAATTGGTTTTAATGCGTGCAATTCAGGAACTGGGCGAAGTCACCATACGTCAACTTTCCAATCACACGAACATGAGTCAGGCAACAGCGACTACAATTCTTGATCGTCTGGCAAATCGCAACCTGATTGTGCGTGTGCGAAGCAATCTGGATAAGCGCAAAGTTCATGCCCACCTGACAACTGAGGGCGTGAAGGCGTTGGAGCAAGCACCAAAGCCTTTGCAGGAAAGTTTCATTTCCCGGTTCCAGTCTCTTGAAGAATGGGAACAATCTCTGCTTATCTCTTCTGTTCAGCGCATTTCTTCGATGATGAACGCTGACAATATTGACGCGGCACCACTTTTGGAAGTTACACCTCTTACATCAGCAGAGCCTGTGCGTTCTGAGTGATTAAAAGCAGGATCGAAAAGAGCCCATTTGGGCTCTTTTTTATGCACGCTTTTCCCTTCGTCCAAAACTCACTATTCCCGTCGTTAGAGCTGTACCAGCAAAGATCGTTAAGCCCCCCGCCAACATTCTTGGCGTAATAATTTCCCCAAGAAAGATCCCCCCCCACATCACAGCAAAAAGTGGAATGAGAAAGGTAACCGCAATGGTATTCGTTGGCCCAACCCTGCTTATTAACCGGAAAAATAAGATGTAAGCAAAGCCCGTAGCTGCAATACCCAAAATGGCTGCGGCGATCCAGGCTGCAGAACTAGGTGGCGTATCTGGCCAAAAGAGAATGCCCAAAGGCAGCAGAATCATTGTTGAACCAACCTGACTGCCCGTTGCAGTTACCAAAGGCCGAACACCTGTAAGGAATCGCTTTAGTGTAGCTGGCGGATATTCCATACATCAGGGTTGCCCCCAATACAGCTATCACTGGCCACCCCAGCCCTTGGTCACCAAAATTGAGCTTACCCCAAACTAGAACAATTACGCCTAGCACACCTAACAACAGGCCAAAGATCCTGTTGCGATTGAGGGATTCGCCGAGCCAGAGGTAGGCAATAATCGCCCCCCAAATTGGCGTCCCTGCGTTGACAATAGAGGCAAAACTTCCGGTGACATCGACCATGGCATAAGCAAACAAAAGGAACGGAACCGCTGAACTGAAAAGCCCAACAGCGCAGGCATGGAACCAGTGCTTCCTGAAAGCTGTGGTTTGACCTTTCAACTGCAATAACGGAATAAGGAGCAAAGCACCAAGCCCAACCCGAACAAGAATAAGTGCGAAAGGGCCAAAGTCCGGTACCGCATAACGGATCAAAATGAAGGAACCACCCCAAAGCGCAGCGAGCAGCATCAACTCCATGACATCAAGTTTTCTCATTTTCATTCTTATTCTCTGTACTTCTCATTCGCCTAGAAATCTGTGCGAGATCACGCTATTGAACATTAGTGCATAATATATCTCGGCTGCCCGTAGCCTCTAGCCAAATGTGGCACTCTCTTCGAAACACTCCTAAGAGCATAATTTTTATATGTATTTAACTGACAGAAGTAACAATAACCTTATTATTTTTCAGGAAATCTGCTCTACTACTGAAATATCCGCCAAACAATACAACAAAGCGCATTTTATTTTTTCAAATTAAGCATCTAGTTTTATATCTGAGACACACACTTGGAGAGCAGATAGATGCCAGTGACAAGAAGGATTCTCGTCGTCGACGATTCTGACGCCATATTATTGATGATGAAGTCTATTTTATCGGATATCGGCATCAATAAGGTGAAGACCTTCAACAACCCCAAAGCAGCACTGGAAGAACTGCATCACTCGCCAACTAAATACGATATTGTGTTCACAGATCTGAACATGCCCGGCATTGACGGTATGGGCGTCATTCGAGAGCTAGGCAATATGAAATTTGGCGGGGGTGTTTGCATAATTTCAGACCTAGATGTCAGAGTCATCGAACTGGCGGCAGAAGTTGCACGACAACAGCAGGTATGTTTGTTAGGGAATATCGCCAAGCCACTGACCATAGAGACCCTACAACTTATTCTGGATAGAATGGACCAGTTTGAAGAGCGCAGGTTTCTGAAATTCAAGAAAATGACCAAAAAGGAGCTCATCACCAGCATCGTCCATCACCAGATAGTGCCCTACTACCAACCAAAAATGAACCCTGACAATAATCGTGTGGACAGCCTAGAGGTACTGGCACGCATTCAAAAACCTGGTGAGACCGATGCTATCCTCCCAGGCCGCTTCATCCCTACAGCGATACAGTATGACTTAATGGATTTGCTCACCATACAGTTGGCAGAAGCAACAGCCTTAAATATGGATATACTATCGCAAATATTTGGGGATAAAGTAAAAATCAGCATCAACCTCTCTCCACAGCAGTTAGCAGATTTGGAAATTCCAAATCGTTTAGAAGAGCTCTTCAAATCCCATGACATCGATAAATCCCGAGTGGTCCTCGAGATCACTGAAGAATACGCACTAAAATCGGCTGAGCAAATGGAGTCACTTAATCGATTAAGAATCCGTGGCTTTGGCCTATCTCTAGATGATTTCGGTACCGGATTCACCAACTTGCAGCAGTTGCGAAGCTTGCCATTTACTGAAGTCAAAATTGATCGCACGCTAATAAGCCAGATTCATCAAGACCAATTTAGCCAAGTGATCGTGCAATCTCTATCGGACATAACCAGTAAATTTAACGTAGATCTAGTTGCAGAAGGTATCGAAAATTTTGAAGAGCTGGATTACCTTTCAAGACAATATCCCGGTATTTTGCTTCAAGGTTTTCTGATTTGCCGCCCACGCCCGATTGAAGCCTTACAAAGCTGGTATACTAATTGGCTGAAAAGCGTTGGTGCCAACGCCAGTGCCGACGTAACCAATCGCTGACACATTCTTGAAAACACAATAGCCCCTATCGAACACCTGGGCCTTTACTGAAAGCCCAAATGCGATATCACTGTTCCCTAATCATCTCAACTGACATGGCCTGAGCTAGAGATACCAAACGTTTAAACTTGCCAGAAGCTACTATTGGCAAGGGTTTACTTGCATGGCAGGTAACAAAGGCATAAATCAGTTGTTCCATGATTACGCCCAACTCTTCCGCAATCTCACTCAGTCAAGGTCGCTCTCAAACAATTAGCTTTTTCTTACCTTGATGAGATGATTACACCAGCAAAGGAACACCACGATCACAACGCCAATCAATCTGGCTAAATCCTGCATCTTCATGTTGTTGGGGTATATTTCCGTAGGTTATTCAATATATATTCAGGGGAGGTACCTCAACATCGTTCAGGGATACGAACATGAAAACAATTGGCTTGATTGGCGGCATGAGCTGGGAGTCGACAGCGATTTACTATCGACTGCTGAACCAATATATTCGTAAGGCTGTTGGCGGCCACCACTCTGCCAAGATTCTGATGAGCAGTGTTGACTTTGCGGAAATTGAAGCACAGCAACGTGCCGGAGCCTGGGACCAATCGGCTGCGCAGTTAGCTGGCGAAGCCAAAAAGTTGGAAAGTGCAGGTGCGGACTTTATGTTGATTGGCACTAATACCATGCACAAGGTTGCCATCGAGGTTCAGGATGCGATTTCCGTTCCTCTGATTCATATCGCGGATGCAACTGCACAAAAACTCAAAGGAGACGGTATCAAACATGTTGGCCTGCTGGGCACGCGTTTTACCATGTCACAGCCATTCTATAAGGAACGGTTGGAGTCGCATGGTATTGAAGTGAGTGTACCGGAGGATTCGCATCAGAACATTGTCCACGAAATTATTTATCAGGAGCTGGTAAAGGGTGAGGTCAATACTCACTCCCGGAAACAATACCTTTCAGTTATCGACACACTCAAAGCACGTGGAGTTGAGGGCGTTATCCTAGGTTGCACTGAGATTGGACTCCTCATAAAACAACAACACACCCCCATCCCACTCTACGACACCACTGAATTACACGCTGAAGCAGCGGTTAAACTAGCACTGTCTGTTCAGTAAGGAAACAGTATGACAATTCGAGCAGCACAGGCCGGAGATCTTCCAGCTATTAATACCATTTACAACCACTATGTTCGCGAAACTTCGATTACTTTCGACTATGAACCATGGACAATTGAGCGACGTCAGGCTTGGTTGGAAAAGCTAGTTAATAGTGATGGATACTACCATGTGTTAGTAAAAGAAAATGAAAACGGTGAAGTGATTGGTTTTGCATACAACAGTGAGTTTCGCGAAAAGCGAGCTTATAAAGTCAGTTCTGAAATCACCATCTACCTGCATCATGAGCTTCGAACAAAAGGGTTGGGAACAAAATTGCTTCAAACGCTACTCGACAAAATGTCAGTTTCACCCGTATCCCGTGCGTACTCAGTGATCACTTTACCGAACCCCGCGTCTATGAGGCTGCATGAAAAATTTGGCTTTCAACAGGTTGGCATACTGACAGATGTTGGATACAAATTTGATAAATACCATTCTGTAGCAATCTTAGAAAAATCCATTTAATACCATGATATCATTCAGCGAATACTATCTTTCTTTAAATTTCAACAGGCAGAAAGACCCTCGTTCTGCCCCACACCTTTTCCTAGCCCAAAAATACCAATCAGTCTAAAAACACTTACAAACCCTCCAGAGAATAAGTTAATTTTTCTCTATATTTATCCAACTTATTCCCTATCACTCTGACTTGATTGAATAAAATTTTATTTATCAAGATTTCATGACCTTAGCAGCAATAAGAAAAGAAATAAGTGTAAATCCCCCATTTAAAGCAAAAGATTCTCTACACTTTTAAGAATTTCTATTTGCAACATATGTTTCTATTGTGGAGCACGGGAAGCATGAAGATCTCAACAAAAGTAAAAATGGTGTTCGTCGCAATCAGCGCCATAGCAGTCATTGCAACGGCCAGCTTACTTACCGTAACAGCAATAACAACTTCAACGCTCGCTCTGGAGCACCAGATTGAAAACCAGCTACTTTCAATGAGGGAAGTTAAAAAAGCTGAAGTCGAAGATTACTTCATTAATATCCGCAAGCAATTAATAAACCTTGCAAACTCCACCATGACAGAAGATGCCATGGCACAATTTTCGAATAGTTTTAGTAGCGTATCGACCGAAACCTTTCCCAGAGCCAATCAGGCGGACATTCTCAAAAGCTACTACATCAATGAGTTCGGTGCGACTTATCAGGAAACCAACAAGAAAAGCGCTAACGCAGATACCAACCTCGATAGCATCGGTTTAAATGGTTTGCTGCTGCAACAGGCTTACATCGGCCTAAACGAGAACCCTCTGGGTAACAAGCATTTGTTAGACAAAGCTGATGACGGCACAATCTATAGCGAGGTGCACGAGGTCTATCACAATAACTACCGTACTTTCCTCGAGTCATTTGGTTACTACGACATTTTTCTCGTAGATAATGCAGGAAACGTTGTGTATTCGGTTTTCAAGGAGTTGGATTACGGTACCAATCTAGTCACAGGCCCCTACCGAGACAGTGGACTTGCTGAAGCTTTCGTTGGAGCCAAAGACCTCGCCAATGGCGATTTTGCATTTATTGATTTTGCACCTTATTACCCCTCTTATGATAATCCGGCTTCCTTTATCGGCTCCCCTGTGGTGAAAGATGGCCAAAACATCGGCGTGTTGATCTTTCAAATGCCGATTGACACCATTAACGGGATAATGACCTATCATGGGAAATGGCGTGAAGATGGGTTGGGCGAATCCGGCGAAACATTTCTTGTTGGTGCTGATGGGCTCATGCGATCACAGGCTAGAATGTTGGTTGAAAACAAAGATGAATACCTCAAACTCCTCACAGAGAGCAGTGTCGCACCAGAGATAATTAATCGTATTGCCATCACAGATTCTTCTGCAGGCCAGCAACCGATAAATTCAAGCCATACCAAGAATGCACTAAACGGCGAAAAAGGATTTATTACGACCAATAATCACATGGGCAATACTGTCTTTGCCGCTTACACTCCTATCAATATTCTTGACACACAATGGGCTTTGGTTTCCGAAATAAACAAACTGGAAGCACTGGCAAAGGTAGTGGCACTCAAGTCGGAGCTATATCAGACTGCGGGTATTACAGGTACCGTGGTGATCGTTGTGGCGATTCTTCTAGCTTGGCTGATAGCTTCCAGCATCAGTAAACCCATCGTTAATCTCACCAACATTATTACCAGTATCGCGCAAAATCATGACTTGACCTCACGTCTGGAAGTGAAAGGAAAAGATGAAATCACTCAACTTTCAACTTCAATGAACGTCATGCTAGATGATTTCATGAACCTAATTAAAGGAGCTGATACCACCGTTAGAGCACTTGGAGAAGCATCTTCGGAGATCCAGAAAAACATCAGTTCAATGCGAGGACAGGTAGACCAGCAGGCAACCAATTCCGGTCAAGTGGCTACTGCCGCGACCGAAATGAATACGTCTATTTCCGAAGTGGCAAACTTTGCCCATACGGCCTCTGAATCTTCAGAGAATGTGGTGAAATCAGTGCGCCAAAGCGCCGATGTCGGAAAGCAACTGGTTAACGAAATCTCTTCTCTTTCTGACAAAATGAATGAAGCAACTCAATCAATGGAGCAACTCTCCTCAGAAAGTCACTCCATTGGCTCTGTGCTTGACGTAATTCAGGGAATCGCAGAACAGACCAATCTACTAGCTTTGAATGCCGCCATTGAGGCAGCCCGTGCAGGTGAGCAAGGCCGGGGCTTTGCGGTTGTTGCCGATGAAGTGCGTTCTTTGGCGATCCGAACTCAGACCTCTACGGAAGAAATCCGCGCCAAGGTGGAATCACTTCAGGCAGAGACAGACAAAGTGGTCAATGGAATAAGAGGGGCAAACCAGTTTGTGGCAAGCAGTGTAGAGAACTGCAATCGAAACAATGAAATGCTGGCAAAAATTGAAGGCATGATGGTAGATATCAATGACATGAATACCCAGATTGCCACTGCTGCAACACAGCAATCTTCAGTCACTGAAAATATCTCCATGAACGTTAATGCCATTGCCAGTTCATCTGAACACGTTTCAGAGATGACGGTGAACACTGACGGCAAGGCAGTCAGCATCAATGAGCAAACGAGAAAGCTAACGCAACAAATCGGTACTTTCAAAATAGCCTGACAGCTCTGTCATACAATCAAAGGCCAGCAGTTGCTGGCCTTCCTATTTTTATCTTCCAATTACTCTGCGATTTCAAGCGCTTCCTGAATCGGATGACTGGTTTTTGCCACATCACCGAAACCGCGCAGACCCACCACATGTACGTGTTCTTTATCATTAAATATCTTACGTACCAGTTTGTAGGTGGTTCCCTGCTCTGGGCTGATGTTTTCCGGCGCTGCAATCAAAAGCTGCATATCCAGACGATGACAAAGCTCGAACAGGGTCGAGATTGACTTCGCATCCAGACGCGCTGCCTCATCAAGGAACAGCAGACGACAAGGAATCACATCTTTACCGCGCAGACGGCGGGATTCTTCTTCCCAGCTCTGTACCACCATCAACAGAATTGCCTGACCGGTGCCAATCGCTTCACCCGTTGACAATGCGCCGGATTCCGCTTGTAGCCATCCGTCAGTACCGCGGTTAACTTCAATACCCAGTTCCAGGTAGTTACGGTAGTCCAGCAACTCTTCACCCAGAATCTGAGGAGAGCGTTGACCCAGATCGATATGCGGGTTCAAACGTTGGAACAGTTTTGCCATCGCTTCAGAGAAGGTCAGACGGTTGTTACCAAACAAGTCTTGATGTTGTTCAGCTTTCTCCGCCAAACCTTCTAACAATTGCGCATGGGTATCTCGAATCGACACGTTCAGCCGCACGCCCTTCACCTGACCAAAGGCAATGTTAGACAAGCCCTGGTTCAACAGGCGAATACGGTTTTGTTCGCGCTGAATGGTCTTGCGGATAATGTTCGCCACGGACTCTGAGCTGATAGCCAGACGCTTCTCACGCTGAGTCAGTTCTTCCGTCAAACGTGCCAGTTCCACTTCCATTTCTTCAATCGCTTCGACCGGATCATCGGTTCGAATAATGTCGTGGCGAATACGCTCGCGCAGGTGCTGGTAAACCGCCACGTAGAAAAGAACCTTACGCTCAGGACGCGCCATGTCTTCAGACGCACGCAGTGCATCCCGCAGCGTTTCGTTGTCTGCGACTGCCAGACGCAACGCACCCAAGGATTTATCCGACAGTGAACGCAGCTCGTCAGCAGACATGTACGCCATTTCTCGGCGGTTCAGTTGCTTCTCTACGTTGCTGCTACGGGCAATCTTCAACACATCCATCCAACCCGCTTTCGCATTGACGACGAAAGTACGCAGTTCGGTGTATTCTTTGCTGGCTTTCTTCAGCGTTTTCACCAGAGACTTCATCTCCAGCTCAATCGACGTCAAGCCTTTTTCCAGCTCACTCTTACGGCTGCGTGATTGTGAAAGCTGCGCATTTAGCTCGTCACGACGAATACGTGCGCGCTCTTCTGCTTCTACATCGGCGCGAACACCCAGCTCAACCAATTCACGTTTGAACTCAGCCACCGTTTCTTGTTTCGCTTGGTGCGAGCTTTTCAGAGACGCCAGAAGCTGGTTGTATTGGTTCACCTGATCGCGAACCTGCTTCACGTGTTCACGTGAACGGGTACGTGCGCGCTCAGCATCTACCAGCTTAGCTTTCAGCTGTTCATTCAGTTCGCTGCTTTTATCAAGAAGCTCAACCGCGTCGGCATAACCAAAGTGATGACGACGCTCTACCAAATCAGACAGTGCGAAAAGCGTTTTCTTCAGCGATTGCAGCGCTTCATCCGCGTCTTGGTAGGCGGCGTTCAGTGCATCAAATTGCTCTGGGTCGGCATCCAGTGTTGAAACCAGATTCTCCAGCTCAGCCAGCGCTTTGCCGTGTTCGCGGGTAAAGTGACGAGCTTCGTCTGCCTGAGACAGGCGGCTTTCCACTTCTTCCAGACGACCTTCCAGCGTTTCGTCTTCCAACGCGTTAACGACATGCTGAAGTTTGTTCAGAAGTGCAATCGCTTCTTTTGAACCGGTAAGTTGGCTACGCACCTGCTGCTCGCTCTCGCGGAGCTGAGCCAGTTGACGCTGAACGCTGCCACGCTTTTCACGCAGGTCTTTCAGAGCCGCTTCTGGATCTTCGTTGAACGCTACGTTCATGTGGTTCGACACGAACTGGTTGAAGCTCTGGGTCAGGCGTTGAAGCTTCTGCGCATCAAACGAGGCTTTGGCGTAGTTTTCGACTAACTCTTCACGCTTCTCACGTAAGATTTCTAAACGGTGCTCACGCGCCGCGCGTCCAAATAGCGGGATTTTCGGGAAGCGAGAGTAACGAAGCTGACGGTCGTTCAGGTGAACACAAACCGCATCTTCCAGCTCTTCAACATCGAATACGCTATCGTCAAAACCGTCTGCATCACCTTCGATGATGTAGAGATCTTCCGGGCAATCATCCAGATCCAGCAGCTTCTCTTTAATACCTTTCAGATCAGGTACAACAATCGCGTGACGTGCCGGGCCATAAAGCGCTGAGAAATACGGAGCATCATCAATAGTGATGTCATCGTAAATTTCAGAAAGCAGCGTGCCGCCCAGTGTGTCAGCCAGAGACTGCAGACGTGCATCATCGCTGCCGCCCGGCTGCGCCAGACGTTCGATTTCAGCTTCCAGCGCTTGTTTCTCAGCTTGCAGCTTATCGCGGGTCGAGATAGTTTCACGCTCATCCGCCATCACGCGTTGCATGGTATCCAGCACCGCCTGATTGTCGTAAAGCTCGGCGTCTGTTTGTTCTGCCAATTTCTCCAGCGCTTCTTGCGCGGCAATCCAGGCGGGCGCGACTTTTTCGAACTCAACCGCTTTAGCATTGATTTCGTTTTCGCTGCGTTGCAGTTCGCGGACTTTCTCCGCTTGCTCGCCGACCGCCTCTTCTGCAGTTTCCAAACGTTCTTGCTGACGCGCCATTTCTAGCTCAACCACTTCTTCCGAAGCCACGGTTTCGTTGAACTGACGTTGATACTGCTCAGACAGGGTTTTCGCCTGCTGGAAACTGCGCATCTGACGCTCAAGGTCGCGATGCTGTGAGGTCAACTGTTCAGCATTTGCCGCAAGATTCGCGAATTCGCGGCCTTTTGCGATCACTTCGCGGGCTTTCGCGCCTGCATCAGAACGTTCGACTTCGCCAGCGATGCTGCGCACCAATTGAAGGCCACGCTCGAACTGTTTAGCTGCGGCAGAAGACAGATCCAGCTTGTGTTTCAGGCTTAAAAGCTCAGAGGTTTGTGCCTCTTCCTGTGCTTTCAGTGAACCCAAATATTCGGTTGCGTTTTCTTGTGAAAGCTCGTCATTGCCTGTCAGTTCACGGGCTTTTTCCAGCGCTTTCACCGCTTGCTGATATTGCAGCGCGCGGGTTTGCTGCATATCCAGCGCTTGCTGGTAATCCGCAAGCTGGGTTTTCAGGCTATCCACTTCTTCTTCAGAAAGGTGCGCCTGTTCTTCCGCCATCGCGAGCTGTTCTGTGGCTTCTTCCACCACCATCATCTGCTCTTCGAGACGGACTGCCAGCTCTTCCAAGTCTTCCTGATAGCGCTCAACTTTCTCTTGCTGACGCACGGCGGTCTGAACCAATTGGAGATGGTCAGACGCGGCTTGATAGTCTTGCTCAAGGTGAGTCTGGCTATCAGTCAGTGCATCCAGTTCGTCCGTCATACGGCCAAATGTGGATTGGAAATCATCCAACTGGCGGCGAGAACCTAACAGTTCGCCGCGGCGCTGCAGTGCCAGCTCGAGCTTCTTGCGACGCTCGTTAGCATGGCGCATGTAGTCGGACGCCACATAGTTGGTCGATTCAGTGATCAGGTGCTTGAACAAGTCACGGTCACGCTGGGTCAGCTTGATCGCTTCCAGCGTCATACGGTTTTCACGAAGTGCCACTTCCATGTCTTGGAAGGCTTTCTTCACGCCGCCGTTTTGTGGCAACAGGTAATCACGCAGGGATTTGGTAATTGCGCTCGAGATACCACCGTAAAGCGATGCTTCAATCAGGCGGTAGAACTTAGAACGATCGCTGCTGTTGCGCAGCTTCTTCGGCAAAGCTCCGAACTCGAACATCTGCGCGTGATAATCCGTCACAGAGTTGAACGCTTTGTAATGCGCCGTATCGTAGTCTGCCAGCGCGTCTTTCACCTCGTTCAATTGACGAACGCGAACCTGATTTGCAGACACGTTTTCGATCAGGATGTCAGTTGGCTTCACGCCAGATGGCAAACCCTGAACGATGAAAGGCTTGATATCAACTTTCCTATCACGACCCGCTACTTGTTGCAGACGAACACCGAACAGAATACGTTGGTTACGCGAGTTCACAACATCCAGCGCAGCATAACAGGCACCCGGCTTCAATTTACCGTGCAGGCCTTTATCGCGTGACGCGTTAGAGCTGCCCGCTTCTGTGGTGTTACGGAAATGCAGCAGGCTTTGGTCAGGGATCATCGCGGTGATGAACGCCGCCATGGTGGTGGATTTACCCGCACCGTTACCGCCAGAAAGCGTCGTGACCAGATTGTCGATGTCAAATGTACGGGCAAAGAAACCGTTCCAGTTGACCATAGTCAGCGATTGGAATTTACCGCGTTGGGTCATACCTGAACCTCCTGATCATCATCTTCACGCTCTTCGTCGTGTTCTTCATCTTTCAGCAGGCTTGATTGAGCGTGCTCTTGGGTGTGGATGACAGCTTCGCCATCACGGATCAGACGCAGTTGTGCTTCGCGGATGTCGTCTCCCGCACGCACATCAGCACCGAAGCGGAATGTCGCTTCGCTAACGCGGAATTTGCCGTTCTCTCCGATTGGCACAATCATGCCCAAGCGGCGAAGACGACGCAGTGAGGTCTTCACTTTGTCGAACAGTTTTTCACGGTCCAAGTCAGAGCCAGATGCACGGAGTGTCACCAGCTTCATCAGTTTTTTCTCGTCTGCCAGTGTCAGCAGTTCGTCGAACAGTTCCTGAGTGGTGAAAATACCTTCCTGCGCCAGACGCTCTGGGCTCAGGTAAAGGAAACAAAGCACCTTACCCACCAGCATGTCGAGTTCGGACAACACTGCGCGTCCGATCAACGAGGTTGAACGAGGGCGCAGATAGAAAAAGCCTTCCGGCGCTCGTACTAACTCCGCGTTATAACGCTGGTAGAAATGCTGCAAGGGGTTTTCGAATTCAATCAGGTATGCATGATTGTCCAGATCTTCGCTGGCAATATGGCGGCCAGCACGCAGCGCACTATCCAAAGCCGGGAATAAAGGATTGGCAATCGCTTTGGCCAATTCTTCCGGCATAAATTCTTCAATATTTATCGATGACATTCGCTTGTACCTTGGCTCCATAATCGTTAATTGCCTGCCAGTCCGGCTGAATCGCACTCAAGTCAGATTGCGAGTAACCAAGGCGAACCGCTTGGTTGATCACAATCCGCGCTAAGTCGAAGTGGCGTGCTTGTGGGTGTTGAGCCAGATAGTTTTTCAGTACCACGCCCAAATCAATGCCCTCGCCCGTCGTACGGTGACGAGACAGCATGTCAGAGATTTGGTCGCTCAATTGGTCGTTAACCAGTGTCAGTTCCTCAAACTCGACTTCTGCCGGCATTTCGCCAGTCACTTCGTCATCACGAAGTACCAGTGCTTCGTCACGCATATCGCGCAGACGCTCTGCATCGGCAAAGGTCAGGAACCATGGGTTATCGAAGTATTCTGTCACCGACTGGCGAAGACGCTGGCTAAACGCGCGGTTCTTGTCCATGTCGATGGCATTACGAATAAATTTGTGAACGTGGCGGTCGTAACCGATCCACAGGTCAATCGCCTGCTGGCCCCAGTTCACAATGCGGTCTAGCTTCATTTGCAGGTTGTAGATCATGGCATCAACGAAATCTAAATCGTCGCGGCCTTGTACCTGTTCCTGAATATTCAAAAGCTGGGTTTGCAGTTGGTCACCTGCTGATTGCAGGGTGTCCTGAAGTTCGCGGAGTGTGCTGGAGGTTTCGTTCAGCAGTTGCTCACAGTTGGCAATCGCCGCCTGCCAGTCTTGGTTCAACAGCGCAGCAATGTCTTCTTTCACTTTCTGCTGCTGTTCATCCATGGTGCGCTGATTCAGATCGATACGATCGAAAATTTCGGCCACTGAATACTTCAGTACGCCATAAACATTCTTACGCCAGAAATCTGCATCACCATCTTCTGCGGCAGCGGTCAGGGCTTTATCAATCTCATCTGCCACCATGGACAGTTGAATCGAAAGCTTGAGAGAGCTGTATTCGCGGTGGCGCGCATAGTAATCGCTGATACCCAGTGCCAGCGGTGTGAGTCGGTAAATACTCGCACCGTCCGTCATTTCACTGGTGAAACGGCTTAGCAGGCGGCTGCGTACCAAGTCGTTGATGGCATTGTTCGCACGAAACGCGATGGTTTCGCTAGCTTGATCGAATTGGTCACTGACGATACGGAATGCATCAATCAGCTCCCCTTCCCCTAGCTCCTCCTCGTAACGCTCGCTGCTGAGTACAGCAACGGCAAGGAGAAATGCCAGCCGTTCCGGCGGCAGATTGAGGGAGAAGTCATTCGTTTTCACCCAACCAACCAACTCAGGAACAGTCTGAGAGAATTCGCTCATCCGTTTTCCTTGTTGTATACGTGTAATCTTGTAATAGTTATGACTCGATAGGTCTCTGTGCGTACACATGAATGTAGCGACCTAACGAGATAAATGGTTCCTGACGGCAGAGCTTCTGCTCCATCGCCACCACCTGTTCAAAGGTGAACTCGCCCGTTCTTGTGTCTTTCATATAGTCATGGAACGTGCGGACACCACTTTTCCCCAAAATATTAAAACCAGCCTCTTCAATCCATGTGTAAACATCTTCCGGTTGAAGACCTTTTTGAGGCTGGAGTTTGAAACGTTTTCTGTGCGGCATGCCTTCTTCTACATGGGTCAAATTGCCGCATATTAAATTCTTAAACAGCAATCCATTTTGGTTGTAGAACATGACCGACGCAACACCGCCCGGCTTAACTTGTGACAGTACGACATCCAGTGCTTCACGTGGATCTGCCAGCCATTCCATCACTGCATGAAAAAGCATCAAATCGAATGGTTTATCAACATGCTGTGCGATTTCCTGCGCAGGCGCGTGGACGAAGCGATATTGCGGCAGAAGGCCTGCTTCTTCGATATCTTTTTCCGCCAGTTCGAGCATCTGTGAAGAAAGATCACACAAGGTGACTTTGTGTCCACGATGTGCAATTTGTTGCGATAGCTGCGCTAAACCGCCTCCAGCGTCCAAAATGTCTAATGGACTGGATTCACCCAAGCGGCTAAGTATTGATACGAGATCTTGCCAAACAACGGCTTGGCGGATTTCTCCCTTGCCCGAGCCATAAATGTTTTTAACAAATTTGTGGGCAATGTCGTCGAAATTTCTATCCCCTGTCACAGTGCCTTCGTTATCATTGTCTGCTAAGGGGTTTATTTTCGCATAAGCCTGCCGTTAATAAAGGTCTGATGCACTTTCTGGCCCCTGTTTGACTATATTTCGGGCGACATTTCATGTTTGAACTAAAAAAACTTATATCAACTTTACTGATGCCCTTGCCTGCGCTACTGCTTATTGGATTCTTCGGTCTCTTTTTGATCTGGTTTACCCAGCGCAAAGGCTTCGGTTCGTTCCTCGTTTTTGTTTCGCTGCTGTTAATGACATTGGTTTCTTTTCAACCGTTCACTTCCTCACTTCTCATGAGGCTGGAACGTCAATATGAGCCCTTCTTGCCAACAGAAGAGCCTGTCGACTATGTGATGGTTCTGGGTCACGGACATGTCGTTGATGATGAGATTCCGCCAACGTCAGAATTGTCACGTGTTGCACTGATGCGTCTTGCTGAAGGCATCCGAATTCACTTCATGTATCCGACTTCAAAATTGATCCTTTCTGGCTATGACGGTGGATATGAAGTGAGCCATGCGCGAATGCTGGCAAGGGTTGCGATGGCGCTGGGTGTCAACAAGAACAACATCCTGTTACTTGAGACCGCGAAAGACACCTGGGAAGAAGCTTTCCAAGCCGCTTCTGTTGTTGGTGATAGTAATCTTGTGCTGGTGACATCAGCGAACCACATGCCACGTGCAATGTATGAATTCGAGAATGCGGGCTTGAACCCAATTCCAGCACCAACCAACTTCATGGCGCAGAAAGAGATTCACCAACCGTGGATCAAGTACGGCCCTCGTGCGCAGTACCTTGAGCAGTTCGAACGTTACTGGCACGAAAACCTTGGCCAGCTTTGGCAACGCCTACGGGACAAAGTTGCGCAACAGGAAGCGGTCCTTCAAGGTGACCCTGTTACCTCTCCGGAGCAAAACAAAGATGCTGTGATGGAAGATATCGAAGAGCTGGATCAGGCCATCAATCCCAATGCAGATAATCTGGCTCCAGCCAATTAGCACGCTTTTTGAATCGGAAATAAAAACGCCCTGACTGAGTCAGGGCGTTTTTTTCTATTAGTAATAAGATTATTGAGCGGCAATCAGCTTGCGCACCACTTCAAGATCTTCAGGGGTATCAACACCCGCTGGCGGCGCTTCAATAGCAACATCCACATGGATTTTCTCGCCATACCAAAGCACACGAAGCTGTTCCAAACATTCGATATACTCAATGGGGCTTGGTGCCCAGTTGATGTAGGTATTGATAAAGCCAGCACGGTAACCATAGATGCCAATATGACGCTTCAGGTTGTGATGAATTTCAGCAGGAGCCTTGGCAAAGTTATCGCGATCCCATGGAATCGTTGCGCGGCTAAAATACAATGCGTAACCGTCTTTATCAGTAACGACTTTTACGGCATTTGGATTGAACACTTCTTCCGCATGGTCGATATTCACAGCCAGTGTCGACATTGGCGCTTCACTGCGGGCTAAGTTCTCTGCCACCTGACGAATCACGCTTGGTGGGATCAGTGGTTCATCACCTTGAACATTCACGATGATTTCATCAGCAGTCAATCTGTATTTCTCAACCACTTCCGCCAAGCGCTCAGTGCCCGATTGGTGATCTTCGCGCGTCATACATACTTCACCACCGAAGGCATTGGCTGCATCAACAATGCGTTGATCGTCAGTCGCAATGATGACTTTGTCTGCGCCTGACTTCATTGCCTGTTCATAAACCCATTGGATCATCGGCTTGCCACCGATATCAACCAGAGGTTTTGCAGGTAGGCGGCTCGACGCATAACGCGCCGGGATCACCACGGTGAATTTCATTGTTTAACCTCGTCAGAAGACATTTCGCGTGCTTCTGTTGTCAGCATGACTGGAATACCTTCGCGGATTGGATAAGCCAAGCGGTCGAATTTACATACCAACTCGTTATTTTCTTTGTTGTAGTTGAGCTTTCCCTTACAAGCAGGGCAAGCAACGATTTCAAGCAGTCGGTGATCCATATCCATCCTTCACTTTCATGATTTTGTTCAAAATGTTGGCCGTATCTGTGTCGCTAAACGCAGCGTCAACAGGCAGATACCACCAATTTTCAATGTCTGGGTACTGGCTGATAAAGGCGCGGCATTTCACTGCGTCTTTTTCCGTCATCAGCAAATTCTGACCTTTCTTCGCCAATGCGTCCAATTGTGCGTATTCGAATGCTTTGTGGTCAGCAAACGGCTCACAATGCACTGGTTTAACACCAAGAGAGACCAAAGTATTAAAAAAGCGCTGTGGGTTCCCGATTCCCGCAAGAGCCACAGGCGAATTGATTGAATCAGCAGAAGCACGTTCGCCTGTTTTCAGGTTGATAAACTCAGCCGGCTTCAGCGACATCGCGATTTCATCCGCTTCTGCTTCACCGCCGTTGCATACAACGAAATCAACACTGCCCAAGCGATCGGTCTGCTCACGTAGCGGGCCAAATGGCATGTATTGTTCGTTACCAAAACGGCGCTCACCATCAACGATAACGAATTCAATATCTCGCGCCAGTTTGTAATGCTGAAGGCCATCGTCAGTGATGACGATATCTACGCCCAATGGCAACAGCGCCTTTACGGCATCACTACGAACAGGTGAGATAGCGACAGGCACTTTGGTGCGTTGGTAAATTAAAACAGGCTCATCCCCTGCTTTGTCGGTGTTGGTACTGTCGTCAACGACAAACGGATAGCTTTCAGCCTTGCCGCCATAGCCTCGAGAAACCACGCCAGGGTTGAAACCTTTGGCTTTCAATTGCTCCACCAGCCAAATGACCACGGGGGTTTTACCATTGCCGCCCACCGTGATGTTACCAACAACGATCACAGGAACTGGCGCCTGATAGGCACCACTGGTGCCAGCTAAAAATGCTGCGCGACGTTTTTTCGCAATCGCGCCAAACAACTTGCTCAGCGGCCACAAAAGTGGCGCGCCAATCCAACCTAGCGGGTGGTTTTCAAACCAGATTTTTTCGACCAAACCCGCCAAGCGTTATTCTCCAAACTGGATACGATGGAGCTGTGCGTATGCACCATCTTTGGCGAGCAAGTCGGCGTGAGTGCCACGTTCAACGATCTCACCTTCATCGACAACCAGAATTTGATCAGCGTTTTCAATGGTCGACAGTCGGTGCGCAATCACCAGCACTGTACGGTCTTTTTGCAGCTCGTCCAGCGCAGCCTGGATAGCACGCTCTGACTCTGTATCCAACGCAGAGGTTGCTTCATCGAGAATCAGCACTGGCGCATTACGCAGTAAAGCGCGGGCAATAGCGATACGTTGGCGCTGTCCACCGGAAAGGCTTACACCATTTTCACCGATCACAGTGTCAAAGCCTTTATCCATGTTGCGGATAAAGTCTGACGCGTAAGCCAAGTCTGCTGCGCGTTCAATCTCTTCGCGGGTGTACTCGTTCTCAGCCGCGTAAGCAATGTTATTAGCGATGGTGTCGTTAAACAGGTGCACGTTTTGAGAAACAATCGCGACATGATCACGCAGATTCCCCAAGGTGTAATCCTGAATCTTAACGCCATCAATGGTAATTTCACCGCTGTCGATTTCGTAGAAACGGGTGAGCAAGTTGGCAATGGTACTCTTACCTGAACCGGAGCGTCCTACCAACGCCAGTGTCTGCCCGGCTGGCAAATCAAAGGTCACGTGATTAAGTGCTGGCGCATCTTTGGTTGGGTAAGTGAAGACAACGTCGTTGACTTTGATATCACCTTTCACGCGCTCGGCAACGTGTTTACCGTTGTCTTTTTCGGTTTCCATTTCCATCAGTTCAAAAAGGCTGTTACACGCAGCCATACCGCGCTGGAACTGTGAGGTTACATTGGTCAGCGCTTTCAGTGGACGCATCAGACCAAACATGGCAGCAAAAACCACGGCAAAAGTACCAGCACTCAGCTCGCTGCGAATTGCGTCTGTGTTTGCCAAAACAAGCACTGCAACCAAAGCAAAAGACGCGATCAGCTGAATCACTGGGTTAGCAATCGCCTGCGCAGACACCAGCTTCATGGTTTGTTGACGCATGCGGTTTGAAACATCTTCAAAACGAGCTTTTTCTACTTCCTGTCCGCCAAAGCTCAATACCACTTTGTGGCCTTTTAGCATTTGTTCTGCAGATGAGGTCACCGAACCCATCGCTTCCTGCATGTTGGACGAAATTTTACGGAAGCGTTTGGAGACAACACGGATTGCAATCGCTACGATTGGGGCGATAACCAAAAGAATCGCCGAAAGCTGCCAACTGTTGTAAAACATCAAGATCATCAAGCCGATAATCGACGCACCTTCGCGCACCAGACTGACTAAAGCACCACTGGTGGCATTAGCAACCTGCTCTGAATCATAGGTGATACGGGACAGTAGCGCTCCTGAAGATTCTTTGTCGAAGAAGCTGACCGGCATCTTCATGAAATGGTTAAACATGCGGCGTCGCATGGTCATCACGACTTTACCGGACACCCATGAAAGCCCATACGCAGAAACGAAGCTCGACAATCCACGCACCAACATCAAGCCAACGAGATATACAGGCATCCATTTAAGGAAATCGCTGTCTACGACGTCATAGGTAAAGCCTTCATCAAGAAGAGGCTTCAGCATAGATACCATCAAGGTATCCGCAGCAGCGTTAACAATCAGCGCGATAACAGCAACTACCAGGCCTATTTTATAGTTGGCGATGTATGGCCAAAGTTGCTTGAAGGTTTCCCAGGTGGTTTTGTCTTGGTAGTTTGATGACATGTTATTGGCTTATATTCTTGCAAGTAGCGGGCATTCTACTCTTTTATTGGGGGTGGTCCAAACATCTTCCTATACCAAAAAGGCTCGATATCAAGACGTTGGCTACTAACCCGCCAACCCTTGTCTGAGAAATGTACACCCACTTGGCCATGTTGTCCGGTTTCATACCAAGAAATCTTGCGCTCGCCATACCTCTTGACCACATCTGGGTTTGGCAAATTCCATGGCGTGTAACGACCTGTCGATGCGATAGCCACGCTCGGATTAACTGCATCAATAAAACCCACAGAGGATGATGTTTTGCTGCCGTGATGTGGAACCAACAGCACGTCAGCACTGACATCAATCTCATTTTTGACAAGCCGTAACTCCTGCTCTTTGGGTAAGTCTCCCGTCAGCAAAACTGAATAGTTTTCGTCTGAGATGCGCACAACGCAAGAATCTTCGTTTTTTGCCTCTTCAGTCACTTCGTTAGGATATAACACCTCGAAGTTCAGTGATTGCCATTGCCAGTCTGCGCCGCGGACACAAGGAATATAGCCACCACCAGCTTCAGGCGTTCTCACCCAATCTGGCGACAGATTTTCGATAACCCAATCCGCGCCACCAGAGTGATCATTGTCTCCATGACTGAGAATCAACCCGGTTAATTTGCTGTTTCTAGAGGAAAGAATAGGCTCGATCACGGATTGCGCGATACTGCCTGAAGACCATGCAGCGCCTGTGTCATAGAGGATTGCTTCGCCATTCTTTTCGACCAGCACTGCCAGTCCGTGTCCAACATCAAGAACATCAACCTGCCATTCGTTTGACTTCTCAGTAGAAGCACGCCAGCCCACCAAACTAAGGATCATCACCATAGAAAGCACTTGGAATTTTCGAAATGTTCCCAGAGATAGCAAATACAGCATCAGGACAAGGATAAGAACAAAACTCAAGGAAGTGCTTTGAATATCCCACCACCCGATATCGGCATGGTTTAACATCTGACGGATTGGCCAAAGTGAATAATCGGCGAGACGCCATAACCATGCCGCGCTAAATACTGAACTCGCCAGAAGCGAGAGTAATATGAATGGTACCGTCAGCAGACTCACGATGGGCACCGCAATCAGATTGCAGAGTAAAGAAAGGAAACTGACTCCCCCGAACCAAGCCCATGTCAGAGGTAACATACCGACAATGAGATAACACTGCATGCGAAACAACTGGATGACGTAATTCAACGAACCTTGCGACTCCCCTCTGCCAGTCGTAAACGTCATGACGCAAAGCACCATCACCGCACCAAAAGAAAGCCAGAAACTGACGGAGAAGACCGACAGCGGGTCAATAAGTAGTACGACGCCCAGCACGAACAAAAAGGTATTGAATGGACTGATGCTAAAACCCGATTGTCGAATCGCCATGAAAACGACTAAAGCAATGAGCGCCCTTTGAGCCGTTAATGAAAAGCCCGCCAACCAAGCATAGGTGATAGCACACCCCAAACCTGCCAGTACGGAAAGCCAGAGATATCTATCTGACCGACTAAGCAGCGGCATGCAACTTTTAGTTACACTGTAACCAAAGAAGAACGCCAAGCCGATATGAAGACCCGAGATAGCCAGAAGGTGTGCCAAGCCTGTGTTCCTTAGCGTCATCCAATCATGGCTGGTTAACATTGTCCTTTCACCAAACGCGAGTGCAACCAAAAGTGCGCTGTTTTCGAACGGAAGGACTTGAGGAAGTACCCGGTCAAATAGCCACTGCCTGGCGGATATCCCTTCGTCAATCAGATTTGCAGAAAGCACGCTGCCTTTAGCATGAATATGCTTTGAGAGGAAATAGGTTTCAGCATCGAACCCTGCCTCATTTACCCGGCCATATGGTTCGCGAATTCGAACAGAGAGCTCCCATTGTTGCCCTTGTTTTACGGGAGATTCACTGCGCCAATAAAGTCGGGCGCGGAATTTCTCAAAAACGGTCAATTTGCGCCCATTCACCGAATCGACATCAAAGATTACATTTGTTTGCTGATTTTCCCCTGTAAAAAGGCTGCCAACTTTGCCCGCTATGGTAGTATTCTGAACCACTGTCAAAGCGGTACTGGTTTTAAACAAATGCAGTGACGCTGCGCTGGACGCCACCAGACAGCCAAGGGTGAGACCAATAACAAACAGAGGAACGCGTTTGTATTGGACAAGGATGACAGCGAGAAGCCCAAGCATTAATGTGGGTTCCGGGAGCGCTGGCCACCATCTAAGCGAGACAATAGCCACCACGATGCCGAGCATGATTCTCATATCGGTAGTCGTTTCGTGTGAAATGAAGATCTATGCCAAGAAAAATAATTAAAAAATTTCTCCCCAGACACGACGTCATTCGCAAGCAAAAGGCGTTGGCGGTCTTTGGCAACCTGCTTTATGACCCTAACCTCTGGTGCTTGAACCGTCGTTCTGCGTCTGGTGCATTTGCCGTTGGCCTGTTTATGGCATTCGTGCCGCTTCCGAGCCAGATGATCATGGCAGTTGGACTTGCCATCATGTTTGGCGTGAACCTGCCCCTTTCTGTTGCGCTGGTTTGGATCACCAACCCCATTACCATGCCATTGATATTCTGGGGAGCTTACAAAGTTGGAACATGGTTGATGGGTACGCCCGACTACCACTTCCACTTTGAACTGACTTGGGATTTCCTGTTCAATCAAATGAGCCAGATTGGGCCTCCTTTCCTGCTGGGTTCCTTCGTTTGCGGCGTGGTGTTTGGGCTTATCGGGTATTTCGGTGTCAGGGGTATTTGGCGATATTCGGTGGTCAGAAGCTGGCAAAAGCGCCGCTTACGTCTGCCCAAGATCAAAGCGCTAAAGAAGAAAAAAACCAAAACTGACAGCTAGAAAACAAAAACAGATACATAAAAAATACCCCGCAAAAGCGGGGTATTTTTTTATTCTGATTCGTGCTGCGAGCTTATACACACCCTTCTCACATTAGGATGTAATCGCGCATTTTATCACCGTTACCTTGCGCTCAATACGGCAGCGGGTTGCAACTTGCAGGCACGCTGAGCGGGATACCAGGTAGCTAGAAGACTCAACACAATCGCTGTAACGGATACCAGCAATACATCCGCCATCTGAAGTTGAGTTGGCAGGAAATCGACAAAGTAAATATCACCTGAGAGAAAGTCCTGCCCAGTCAGAGTTTCAATCCAGCCAACAATCGTCGTCAGATTCAATGCAATCAAACAGCCTGCAATCGAACCCATCAGGCTGCCAATCAACCCCGAAAGAAAGCCGTGCCAGATAAAAATGGAGCGGATCAGACCATCTTTTGCACCCATCGTACGCAGCACCGCCACATCTGCTGCTCGGTCTTTCACTGCCATCATCAAGGTAGACACAATATTGAAGCAGGCCACGCCGATGACTAACACCATCACCAGATACATAATCGCGCGTACCATTTGGATATCGCGATAAAGGAAACCGTATTCCTGCGTCCAGTTTTTTAGGTACACATAATCTTTGAGCGTATACCCCACTTCACGAACGATCTTGCGCGCTTCAAGCGGGTCTTTGACTCTCAGTGCAACGCCTGAAACCGCATCACCCATATCAAGGTATTGCTGTGCATCTTGAATCGGCACAAGTGCCAGGCCATGATCAATCTGGCCCCCCAAGCTCAGCACACCAGAAACCTGCATGCGTATACGTTGGGGAGCACGCAGCTTTAACTCGGGATCCGGCGAAGGCACCAATGCCGTCACCCAATCTCCGACTTCAACACCCAAACCATCTGCCATGCCTTTACCCAGCACCACAGCATGATTTCCAGGAGTGAGTGTCGACCAGGCGTTATCAAGCACGTAATCACCGATATTGCTGACGCGCACTTCCTGTTCGGGGTCGATACCGCGGATTTGCACCGGCTTTAAGTTGGCTCCTTTTTCCAACAAGGCCGTGAACGTCACGTAAGGTGCCCCAGCAGAAACCCAAGGATTGGCCTCAGCCGTTTCTTTCATTTCCTTCCACGCTTCAACTGGCGCTTCAACGCCTTCCAGTTGGGCATGGGGAATCACTGCCAGCACGCGGTTATTCAATTCGCGTTCAAAGCCGTTCATGGCCGATAAACCAACAATGATGACCATGACGCCAACAGAGATACCAATCATGGAAGATACTGAGATGAAGGACACCAGCTTATTGCGCCGTTTGGCTTTGCTGAATCTGCGCCCGATAAACAGCGCTAAAGAATCCATCATGATGCCACGGCCTCAGCGGTCGATTCCACAAACTGACCATCCAGCATCGAAAGCTGACGATCCAGTTTCTGCGCAAGCTCACGGTCGTGAGTCACCACCAAAAACGCGGTATTGAATTCCTTGTTCAGCTCACGCATCAGATCATAAATATCCAATGCGGTTTTATGGTCGAGGTTACCGGTTGGTTCATCCGCCAAGACCAAAGCTGGACGATTAACTACAGCACGGGCAATCGCCACACGCTGACGCTCACCGCCGGACAGCTCTGACGGACGATGTTCACCACGATGACCCATGCCTACCGCTTCCAACATTTCCATCGCGCGACGCTTCGCTTCGGCAGGCTTCTCACCGCCAATCATCAGCGGCATGGCCACATTTTCTACAGCGGTAAAATCAGCGAGAAGGTGGTGGAACTGATAAATAAAACCAATGCTTTGATTTCGCAGTGTCGCCTGCTCTGAGGCTCGCATTTTCATCAGGTTTTTGTCTTCAAAAAACACATCACCTTCGGTCAGCGTATCCAGCGCGCCAAGGATATGAAGTAACGTACTTTTACCCGACCCCGACGCACCGACGATCGCTACCAGTTCGCCTTTTTCAATCGAGAAGGACACGCCTTTCAATACGTGAGTTTCCAACTCCCCTTCCTGATAAGTTTTAGTGACGTTGGAACAGGCTAATAATGCATTACTCATAGCGAAGCGCCTCGGCTGGACGAACAGAAGCCGCCTTTAACGACGGAAACAGGGTGGCAATAAGACTTAGTGCTATCGCACCAATCACGACAGAAAGCACTTGCTCAGGCTTCAGAACTACTGGCAATGACAATCCGCCTCCCAGCAAGCTTAGGTTGAATAACGCCATCACTTCATTGATGTTTAGCGCAAGCACAGAGCCCGCAACACCGCCCAGCAGTGCACCAATTACACCGCTGCTCGCGCCTTGGACAACGAATAACGCGACGATACCGTTATGATTCATACCTTGGGTTTTGAGAATGGCGACTTCAGATTGCTTCTCCATCACCACCATAATCAGAGCAGAAATGATGTTAAAAGCAGCGACCAGAATGATCAGGCTTAGCATCAATCCCATCATGTTCTTTTCCATTTTTACTGCCTGAAAAAGCTCACCACGCAGTGCGCGCCAATCTGACCACTCATACCCCATGCTTTCTGCGACTTTTTCCAGTGTTGGCACATTGAAAGGTTCTTCAACGAAAAGCCTTAAATCTGCTGGCTGAGATCGGGGAAGACGCATAAGGCGCGCCACATCATTGAGGTTACCAAACATCAGTTGGTTATCGACATCGGTCGCCGTGTCGTAGATGCCTGTCACTGTAAAATTACGTTGGGAAGGAATACGTCCTACCGGGGTGAATTGGCTGGCACTGGTGATCATCACTCGGACCTTATCGCCCACTGAAACATCCAAATCACGGGCAGTTTTTCTACCCAGAACCAGATTGTAACTACCTGGCGTCAGTGAATCGAAATCACCGCGTACCATAAATTCACGGATTGGCTCACGCGCGCCGACATCCACACCAAGCAACTTACCGGCCGAAATAGACTTCGGACTCTGTACCACGGAATCTGTGCTGACGACAGGCGCTGTTCCTGTCACGCCATCAAGCTTTGCCAACGTGTTAACATCAGGTGCATGCTGGGCATCGCCCGCCACAATGGCTTGTGGAATCACGCCAAGAATACGGTGCTTTAATTGGCCTTCAAAGCCGTTCATCACAGAAAGTACGGTCACCAGCGCCATCACACCAATGGTGATACCCGCAGTCGACATATAAGAGACGAAACGGCCGAATTTATCGCCGGATCGCCCTCTCAGATAACGTAGCCCTATAAACACCGGTAAAGGGTGAAACATAAAATGAGATCTCAAATCGTTGTTTAGTGGTATACCAAACACATAGCAATCTTTGGCAAGAAGAATACCTTTAAGGTCAGCTAATTGCCACGAAACCACGTGTAGAACGCAGTAATCAGATGCTTTTTCAGACTAAACGTTCCGAAATTTAAACAACCTGAAGTATCGAGCTTGTCTAAGTGCTGTGAAAATAAACACTTCTTCAACAGGCTGATTGGGTAAATCGTGCCACTACGGGTATAATCAATAGCACTACAGGGTTTTAGGAATACAAATGAGCCAGGACGAATACTTTTCCGTACATGCGCACCTCAAGATCAATGTTGAGGTCCTTGATAATGATGAGCATGTACCTTCTGAAGCCGAGTTTGGCCGTGAAATTCCTGTCGCTTTTCGCATCGCAAGCGAATGTGGAGATCTCGACAGTAGTGTTGAGAAAGAAATTCATACTCTCCACCATGATGACAGCCAGGCGCTGACAAAATTCCTGCAAGCACAAAACCAGAAAATCAACTTGCTGCTCGGCTTCATGCTATCGCAACAAGATGACCCTAAACTCCGCTATCAAACAGAAACTTTCGGTGCGAGTAGCCTTACCTTCATTGCACGAAAAGCTTTCGAGAAAGGTCAGCATCTGCGATTGAAGCTCTTTCTTGAGAACCCGCCATCTGCTATCTACTGCTACGGTAGCGTCTACGGTTGCAAAGAAAAGAACGGTAAGTTTGCTGTCGGCGTGAAATATATCCGCCTTCAGGAAGAAGACAGAGACGTGTTAATCCGCGCAGCGCTTCACCAACAGCAAAAACTGCTCCGTCAACGCGCATTGGAAAGAAACAGCTAAGCCCCAGAATTCATGACTAACAACGCATTATTTGATTTACCTGCTCCTGAAAAAGCAGGAGACACCCGCGTCATCGCTAATCTGATCGGCGCCTCTCTACCCCTGACGGTTGCTACCCTTGCCGAACAGCAGAGCCGGTTTATTTTAATGGTGGTGCAGGATAACCAAACCGCCCTCAAGCTTCAGCCAGAGATTCAGCAGTTTACCGGCCGAGAGTGTCATGTTTTCCCAGACTGGGAGACCCTGCCCTACGATAATTTCTCGCCGCACCAGGATATTATTTCTGACCGCATCGCGAGCTTGTATCAATTACCGCAGCAAACCAATGGTATCTTGCTGATCCCAGTCAGCACGTTGATGCAGCGTGTTATGCCGCATTCGTTCTTGGTTCAGCATGCGTTGATGCTGCGGAAAGGCGATTTGCTGTCACTGGAAAAACTGCGTTACCAGCTAGAGCTTTCAGGTTACCGTCATGTTGACCAAGTCATCGAGCATGGTGAATACGCAAGCCGTGGATCGATTCTCGACTTGTTCCCTATGGGTTCAAACCAGCCTTATCGTATTGACTTTTTTGATGATGAAGTAGATACCATCCGCGAATTTGACCCAGAAAACCAGCGCTCAACGCAAGAACTGGACAGCATCAACCTGTTGCCTGCTCACGAATTCCCGACTGACGATGACGCAGTTGAGCAATTCCGTGGGCGCTGGCGTGAACGGTTTGAAGCGCGTCGCGAACCAGAGTCTATCTACCAACAGGTCAGTAAGAAAACCTGGCCGGCCGGTATCGAGTACTGGCAACCCCTGTTCTTTGATGAAACAGAAACCCTGTTCGACTACTTGCCAAAGAACACCTTGGTACTGACAAAAGGTGATGTGGAATCTGCCGCGAAGCAATTTCTGAGCGATGCGGATTACCGCTATGACCAGCGCCGTGTTGATCCACTTCGCCCGTTGCTGCCACCAAACGAAATCTGGCAAAACGTTGATGAGCTGTTTGGTGCATTCAAGAACTACCCACGCATCAAGGTTCAAATCGACTCAACGGAAGATAAAGTAGGCAGAAGCAACGCGCCCATTACTCCACTTCCAGAACTGACCGTTAATCAGAAGCTCAAAGAACCACTGGGCGCGCTGCGACAATTTACTGAAGAGTTTTCCGGCAAAATCATTTTCTCAGTAGAGACCGAAGGTCGCCGCGAAGCCATGCTGGACCTGCTGGCACGCATCAAAATTCGCCCAATGGTTTGTGGGTCACTCAATGAAGCATTCGATACACCCACCAATTTCGCTATGGTTGTCGGCCCAGCTGAAATCGGCTTCCAATGCGAAAGCCCTTCGTTTGCGCTGATTTGTGAAAGCAACCTGCTTGGCGAGCGCGTTGTTCAGCAACGTCGTCGTGACAATAAAAAAGCCACGACTAACTCCGACACCATTATCCGTAATCTGGCGGAACTCCAGATTGGACAGCCTGTTGTTCACCTTGAGCATGGTGTTGGCCGCTACCTTGGTCTGCAAACCTTGGAAGCCGGTGGCATTACCACTGAATATGTCACTCTCGAGTATCAACAAGGTTCAAAACTGTATGTACCTGTTGCTTCACTGCACTTGATCAGTCGCTACAGTGGTGGCGCTGAAGAAACCGCGCCGCTGCACAAGCTTGGTGGTGAAGCTTGGGAGAAAGCCCGTAAGCTCGCGGCAGAAAAAGTCCGCGATGTGGCAGCAGAACTGCTCGATGTTTACGCCAAGCGCGCCACCAAACCGGGCTTTGCGTTCAAACATGACAGAGAGGCTTACCTCGACTTCTGCGCAGGCTTCCCATTTGAAGAAACCGCCGATCAGAAACAGGCGATTAATGCCGTGCTGTCTGACATGTGCCAGCCAATAGCAATGGATCGCCTTGTTTGTGGTGACGTGGGCTTTGGTAAAACCGAAGTGGCGATGCGTGCCACTTTCCTTGCGGTGAATAACAGCAAGCAGGTGGCAGTGTTGGTGCCGACTACCCTGCTCGCCCAACAGCATTTTGAAAACTTCCGCGACCGTTTTGCTAACCTGCCAGTGCGTGTTGAAGTACTTTCCCGCTTTAAGTCCGCGAAAGAGCAAAAGCAAATTCTGGCAGACAGCGCAGAAGGTAAAGTCGACATTCTTATCGGTACCCACAAGCTGCTGCAAAACGATGTGAAGTTCCACGATCTAGGTTTGTTGATTGTCGATGAAGAACACAGATTCGGCGTGCGCCAGAAAGAGAAAGTGAAAGCAATGCGTGCGGACGTTGACATCCTAACGCTCACCGCAACGCCAATTCCGCGAACCCTGAATATGGCCATGAGCGGTATGCGCGACCTTTCAATTATCGCCACACCGCCTTCTCGCCGACTGGCGATAAAAACCTTTGTTCGAGAGCGCGAGAAATCACTGATCCGTGAAGCACTGCTCCGTGAAATCATGCGTGGTGGTCAGGTTTACTTCCTGCACAACGACATTGATTCGATTGAAAAGACTGCTGATGAATTGGCAGAGCTGGTGCCTGAAGCACGTATTACTGTGGCACACGGTCAGATGCGTGAGCGCGAACTGGAACGCATCATGTCTGATTTCTATCATCAGCGTTTTAACGTGTTGGTGTGTACCACCATCATTGAGACCGGTATAGACGTTCCGACGGCTAACACCATCATCATGGATCGCGCAGACCACCTTGGTCTTGCTCAGCTTCATCAGCTTCGTGGCCGTGTCGGTCGCTCGCATCATCAGGCTTACGCCTATTTGTTAACCCCTCACCCAAAACGCATGACCAAAGATGCCGTCAAACGTCTTGAAGCCATTGCTTCGCTGGAAGATTTGGGCGCAGGCTTTACGTTGGCGACCCACGATTTAGAGATCCGAGGTGCAGGTGAACTGCTGGGTGATGAGCAAAGTGGTCAGATTCAGTCGATTGGTTTCACCTTGTATATGGAAATGTTGGAACAAGCCGTTGAAGCATTGAAAGAAGGCAAAGAACCATCACTTGACGATCTTCTTAATCAACAGACAGATGTAGAGCTCCGACTTCCGGCATTATTACCCGACAGCTACATCCCGGATGTCAATACGCGCCTGTCACTGTACAAACGTATTGCGGGAACCAAATCTTCCGATGATATCGAAGAGTTGCGCGTTGAATTGATTGATCGCTTCGGCTTACTGCCTGATGCAGCGAATAATTTGCTCAAAGTACAGCAGCTCAAACTGGATGCAGCGAAACTGGGCGTACGTAAGATCGACGCACACGACAAAGGCGGTGTGATCGAGTTTACTCAAAACGCCCAAATTGATCCCGGCTTCCTGGTGGGTCTGTTACAATCCCACCCAAGCCGTTATCGTTTCGAAGGACCAACCAAACTCAAAATCGTCGAATCGCTCACTGATCGCCGTGAGCGGGTTGAGTTTATCGAAACATTATTAAACCAATTTGCCGAGAATTTATTGGTTGCCTAGAACAAGGCAACTGGCTTTTAAAACGGAGTAATGCTTTGAAAAAGCTGATTATCCTGCTGCTGTGTGTCATTAGCTGGCCTTCTTTCGCAGAACGTTGGTTTGACGTTGAAGTGATCGTATTCAAGCGCAACCAGAGTCCTGATGCTGTTCAGGAAAACTGGCCGGATGCGCAGCCGGACATCAACCTCAGTGGTGCTGTCTCAGTATTCGATAAAGAAACACTTGCAAGTCGCGGTCTGCAACTTTTACCGAAAAGCCAATGGCAGCTGAACGCTGAGTATAACCGACTGGCTAACCATGCTGGGTTCAAACCTTTGGCTCACGTTGCTTGGCGCCAAAACGATGGTGGTCGTGGCGCAATGCCAAAACTGCGCTTTACCGCAGGTCGTAACTTTGGTGATAGCTTCTACACCGATGGCACATCAAAAGATGCCCCTTTGCTGGCCAGTGAGTCTGCACCAGATGGATATCAGCCAACAGACAAAGTCAGCGGCCCAATGTATGAGCTGGATGGCTTTATTCGTGTGTACGTTCAGCACTACCTGTTCATTGAAACCGACCTTGCTCTTCGTGAGCCAGGCGAGCGTAAAGTGCTGAAGGAAGTTCAGGCTGTTCCGGTTCCTATTGATAACCAAGCGGCAACCGAAGTGGAAGGCATCACTGCTGAAGGCTCAGATATTGCTGCGGTAACTGAAGGTAGTGCACTGACTGGGCTTCAAAAGCTGGAACGCACTTACTCAGTGGAAAAATACCTCAACTCTTATGCTTTCGAGCAAAAACGCCGTATGAGAAGCGGTGAAATCCATTATCTGGATCACCCACTGATGGGTCTGATTATTCAGGTTACCCGAGTCGAATAAACGCTAAGGTAAATCAGAATTTTCTATAGCGCCCTCATTTGAGGGCGTTGTTTTTTCCAGAATTTTAACCAAAACTATAAAAACACCAACACGTTAGGCTAACGATGCAAGCAAACCTCGAATTCCAAACCGAACGTCTGATTCTCCGCGCTCTCAAGCAGGTGGACGTCTTACCTCTGCAAAAAGCGATTTCGGAGTCTGCTGACACGATAAGTCCATGGTTGGATTGGTGTCATGAAGGGTTCGACGAAATAGACGCTGAAGCATGGATAAATCGTAGCCGTCAGGGTTGGTTAACTGGTACAAGCTTTGAATTGGCAGCATTTGAAATCGAAACCGGTGAACTCGTCGGTTGTGTCTACGTTTCCAGTATCGACAGCGTCGCCAATATGGCAAACCTCGGATACTGGATTGCGACTAAATTCCAGAGCAGAGGATACGCTTTGGAAGCCGCGGAAGTGGCAGCTACCCTCGCCTTTGGACACCTGTTGTTGACCCGGCTGGAATTAGTGATGGATCCTGCCAACGAAACCAGCATCCGAATTGCAGAAAAGCTCCGCGCAACCTTTGAGTGCCGTGCACGAAATCGCTACATGTATGATGGTGAGGCGCGCGAAGGCCTTGTATACAGCCTGACTCCTGACGATATCCTCTGTTGAAACCTAGGGGCTGTTGATCTTTGGTGGTTAAATTTTGTTCTCGCTATAAGCGTTTTTAGGCGCGGCGAGGTGTGTGCCGCCTAGTCAATCTAAGCAAATACACCTCAACAAAGCATAAAACGCTTAGAGTACGGGACGCGCAGTCGAACCCTTCGGGCAGCGTTTGTGGGGAATTTCTGCTGCGTTATCGGCTTCTCATGTAGGCTAGCTACACATCGAAGCCTCTGCCTTGCATAAAATCCCCACAAACTGCTGCAAAAATCATCACCAAAGGTCAACAGCCCCTAGTGTCTTCTCGTGGAAATATGTGAAACAAACCCATGAACATACAGTATTTATTGAGCAGCCTCCAAGTAAAACCCCAGTCATCGAACTGTCATAAATTCTAAAAGTAACCGTAACAGCCGTCCTTATAATCAACTCTATTAACAATTAACTGACTAGAAGTAATGTTCTCCAGAAATCTTCACTGGATCGTGTTCGTTGTTGGTACAGTTGCAGCTTTGTGCAGCGGTTTCGCTGTTTATCAAATCGACGAAAAGCGTCAACAGAGTGCCTTCAACACACTGATTGAGCAACGTCTAAAGGGCTTGGAAAAAGCGCTTCACTCTTTCCACGAGTTGCAGCTTTCCGCGCAGCTTTACTTCCAGACCGACAAAACCCTGAGTAAGAGGAAATTTCAACAGTTTCTTGCCAGCCGCACCCGCGAAGAATCCGGCATTCATTCGGTATTTTGGCTTCCAAAAGTCTTTAAAGACTACATCAAGGACTTTGAAAACCGGGTTGTGAGAAATGAAGGTGGCACTTACAACGGCTATCAAACCTATCCTCAGCCCGATTATCAATGCTCTTGGGCATTAAGCGATTATGCTTTTCCTGTGTTGTATGTTTCTCCTCAGAACCAAGTGGAGAACTATATTGGCTGGCGAGCAGAGTCACAATGTCAGTTTGCTCATGCTATGGAGCGTGCATTTTTCCAGCGAAAACCTGAAGCCAGCTTTTTTGATGAAGAAGGCACCCACGGTATTCGCTTGTTTTCAGCTGTGATCCTCAATGATGAATTGAGGGGCTATCTGGTCACCTCCATCTACTTCGACAGTTTTTTTTCTGCGATCTGGCCTAACTACAGCACTCTGAATGATCTCCAGATTTCACTCAGACCCGAATTCAGCAGCAATGAAGACAAAGACGCTTTACTGTTCCAATCACTGCCTAACAAAGAAATAGACAGCGAGAATACATTTACTACGGAACACCTAATCAGGATTCCCGGCAGTGAAGAAGGTGTATGGTTAACGTTTACTTCGGGGGAAAATCACCTTTTCAGTTACCGCTACAGTTTGGTGATGACGGTATTGGGCTTCTTGCTCACCATCGCCACCAGTTTCTGCATATGGTCATACTCCAGCCGACTTACGCTGGCTAACCAATTGGTCAAAGAACAGACCAAGAAGCTGCGCTTTCAGGCTTATCATGACAACCTCACCTCACTAAGCAACCGCCTTGCTCTTGAAAAACGCTTAGAGAAAGAGCAGTCGAGGCTAAGGAATGTAGAGAGTTTTGGATTCTCGATTCTCTTTATTGATTTAGACAGGTTTAAAAATGTTAATGATTCTCTGGGGCATCTTGTTGGAGACAAACTCTTGCAATCCGTCGCCGATCGACTGTTCTTGGCTACTCAAACTCCAAACAGAGTGTTCCGTTTTGGAGGTGATGAGTTTGTCGTTTGTCTTGCAGATGTGATCACACAGGAAGGTGCGTACAGAAGCGCCAACGTTTACCTTGATGCGATTAACCAACCTTATCTTATTGATGGTCATGACATTCAAATTGGCGCAAGCGTAGGTATTTCAACCATCAGAGATCATGGCTTTACCCTTTTGGACATTATCCAACAAGCGGATATCGCCATGTACCATGCAAAAGAAAGTGGTGCTTCGGTTACCTTTTTTCACAGTGATATGCTGGAGAAAGCCCAACAGCGTTTCAACATAGAGCAAGATTTGGGTTATGCGCTTGAGCTCAACCAACTGTCGTTAGTATACCAACCTATTTGCAAAGGCGAAAATGTACTCCATTTCGAATCTCTGCTTCGCTGGCAGCACCCAGAAATTGGTGCCATATCTCCTATGACATTCATCCCTATCGCAGAAGACACAAATCAAATTCACATCATTGGACGCTGGGTACTAGCCCAAGTTTGCCAGCTACTTGGATACTGGCAAGCGCAGTCCAACGACTTCAATTACCCAGGGATCACGGTCAATGTCTCTGCGAAACAATTAGTTTCTCCTGCTTTCATCAGTTTCGTTGAAACACTTATCAAGCAGAATAACATTACGCCTTACAAGCTAGGGTTAGAAATCACCGAATCAACATTAATGGAAGATGAACAAGCCAGTGCACAGGCTTTGCAGTCATTAAGAAAAGCAGGAGTCAGGCTCTATCTGGATGACTTTGGGACTGGCTACTCTTCACTGTCACTTTTAGGCGAGTATGTCTTTGATGTGATTAAAATTGATCGTCACTTTATCACCAATGTGACCGATTCAGACAAAAGCTCAACCAAGCTTTGTGCTGCAATGATTCAGTTGGCAAGAACGCTCGAAATGGATGTTGTTGCAGAAGGTGTAGAAACCGAAGAGCAGTTGGAATGGTTAACCCATCAAGGTGACGTTTCAATTCAGGGTTACCTGAAATCGCGCCCGTTGCCGGTTGAAGACCTTATCCACTGGCACCCCGCATGTAAGATGCCTAAACGCCTTGAAGGGCGGCATGAGACACCTAAGGTCACTGCGCCATTCTTGTTAAAACCGAATTTGGCTCAGGCATAATAAAAGCTGCCATTCGGCAGCTTATTGCTCTCTGGGTTCTGAAATTAATGCAGTTTCAGGGAAGGGCGAAGCACGCGGTTAATACGGCTCACCACTATCATCAGACCTGTTTTAATTACGCCGTGCAAAGCGATCTGGTGCATGCGATAAAGTGAGATGTAAACCACCCGCGCCAGACGGCCTTCCACCATCATCGAACCGCGGGTCAGGTTACCCATTAAGCTACCAACTGTAGAGAAACGACTCAGTGAAACCAATGAGCCGTGGTCCTTGTAGATGTAAGGCTTAAGTTCACGGTCAGTGACTTTCGCTACGATGTTTGAGAAACAACGACTAGCCATCTGGTGAGCAGACTGCGCACGAGGCGGAACCATAGTACCGTCTGGTTGCTCGCAAGCTGCACAATCACCAATAACGAAGATGTCTTCGTCGCGGGTAGCTTGCAGTGTTGATTTCACCACTAACTGGTTAATGTGGTTTGTTTCAAGACCGGCAATATCTTTCAGGAAATCAGGCGCCTTGATACCCGCCGCCCACACTATGATTTGTGCAGGGATCTTGTCACCATCTTTGGTTACCAAACCATCTTCTTCCGCTTTGACAACCATAGTTGCAGTACGAACATTCACACCCAGCTTAATCAGTTCCTGCTGTGCCGCGCCAGAAATACGTGGAGGCAAAGCTGGAAGAATACGCTCGCCTGCTTCAACCAAAGTTACGTTAAGCTTGGAGCTATCCAGATCCTGGAAGCCGTAGTTGTGAAGCTCTTTAATAGCATTGTGCAGTTCTGCAGAAAGCTCGACGCCCGTCGCACCACCACCCACTATCGCTATATCAACCTTACCATTTCCGGATTTCGCATGCAGTTTCAGGAACTCGTTATTCATTTCGTTGCGGAAACGGCGGGCCTGTTCTGGGCTGTCCAGGAATATACAGTTATCGCGGACACCTTCAGTGTTAAAGTCATTGGAGGTTGAACCGATTGCCATAACCAGAATGTCATAACTCAACTCACGCTCAGGCATCAGTAATTCGCCGTCTTCGTCGTCGTGCAACGCCGCCAGTTTGATGGTTTTGTTGTCACGGTCAATACCAGACAAGCTGCCGAGTTGGAAATCGAAATAGTGATTTTTTGCGTGTGCGCGATAGCTGATTGCATCTACGCCTTCGTCAAGAGAACCGGTAGCAACTTCATGTAGAAGAGGCTTCCAGAGATGACTTGCTTTACGATCGACAAGAGTGACCTTGGCGCGTCCTTTACGTCCAAGAGTGCGTCCTAGTTTGGTTGCCAATTCAAGGCCGCCGGCACCGCCACCGATTACAATAATTTTGGTCACGATTAATTCCTCACCATGATTTAAATACGAAAAAATTGGGCTACACCCCACGATGAAGAGATCGCGTGATGAAAGAAAATGTGTTTAAACAACCTTCGTATTCCGTCGGTTATAAATATCGTTTGGAGAGGTAAAGATCTTTTGTTTTCAACGTTATAAACGTGCATTTTGTATTTGAGTATTTGTCGCACGCTGACACCTGCATTTTTATGACATGGTGCTCATTTTTTTTGAAACCATTATACAGGTCACTTGATCTCAATCAATTTATATATCTCTAAATGAAGCGAAAACATGTGAGACTGATGAGAAAAGAGCACCAGACTTGACAACTGATGCTCTTTAACCGCGTAGACGAAATGTTATGTATCTTTGAACGCTTTCATTGCCTGCAGGTGATGGGAGATACTTTTGAACTTATGCATCTGTGTGTCGTCCCAGACGATGTCATAATACGGGCTCAACACTTCTTCGGAACGGGTGTTATCCAAGATTTCATCTTCTTTTGACAATACCACCATACAACGGCCAGCGTTTTTGGTTCGGAAGCTCTCAACACATTTGGTCGCAATATCAGCATACTCCTCAGGACGATCGATTCGGCCTTCCATATTTTCCTGTGGGAACAGGTTCGGATTGAATATCACCTGCTTGATACCACTGAGAAAGCCGATGCGCTCGGACCAGAAACCGCCAAGCCCTACGCCACAAATTAGCGGAGACTTGTCGTCTGACATTTCCATTTGTTTGCTCACTTCTTTGAGAAGGTGCTGCATATCGTGCTTAGGATGAAGTGTGCTGTAGTTGATAAAGCGAACGTCTGGGTCAATAAACTGAAGTTGCATGACCTTTTCGTGGTTTCCCGGGCTGTTTGAGTCAAAGCCGTGAAGATAAATAATCACTAAAAGTCCCTCTCACTCGTTGCTGGTTTACCCAGCTTTTAATCTTTTCCCAAGCTAACCGCATTAAATGGCATTGAACCGAAAAACCAGCGGGTTCAAGAAACTTGGTACAGAAATACTAACATTCAATCACCCACATTATTAAGGGTTAAGGCAGAAAGACGGAAGCGGCTCAAGGTTTTGAGACGAATAGGCGATTATCAGGCCACACTAGTTCAGAACAGCAGTAATGTCTTCGCTGTAAGAGGCAAGCTTTTTACGCATCGTGGTTCGTTGCTTCTCTGACAGATGACGATCCAGGCGCTGCAACAACTCGTAACGCCTAGCTAAATACAGTGCCATATCGTTTTCATATTGCTCACTTTGGAAAGCAATCAGATGGGCAAAATAGGCATTAATACGGTCACCAAGGTCTGAGGTATAACGATCCATCAAAATCCCCTCTAGCTCAGTCATCAGTTCGTCGCGAATCGAGTAAAATACTGGGCGCATTCCAATTTGGTAACCCGCCATCTCTAGAAACTGCTTCTTCTGTTTAGCATTAACCGAATCCACCCAGAATTCGGCCCGCTCGACTAAACGCTCCTGCCGGCGCACCCGCTGCTCGTCTTCACTGCCTTCATTGGCTTCCTTGATCGCTTCTTCGATATTTTTGTTGACCATATCGAGCCAAATCTGCGCCTGCTCATCACTCATCGATGAAATCAAATTCACCAGAGTTGGTGTCAGCCCTTCCAACGAGCCCTTGATACGAGCGTTAACGAGGTGGTGATAGTCGCCAATCCGGGAGTAAGACATAGGCTTTGCCATATCAGCTTCAAGTTTGTTTAGCAGGGCCTGAATTTTGGGCAGCTCGTTTTGACGATGCCATTCATGAAACTTTTCCAAGTCTGCATCAAGCTGCTTTTGCTGTGCTGGTGTGGTATCGATGTAGTCGGAAAGGTAATAATCAATCCAAAAAGGAAGAGTGTTATACGCAAACTGGTTAGTGCAGGCAGAAAGCAGAAACACGGCGACCAGTGACAAGAAAAAATGTCTAACTGAAGATTTACCGAGTTTCATTTCCCTCACTCTCCCTTAACCTAACTTAGTTTTTTCTCGATAAGTGGTTCAAGTTGCTTTAAAAAAAAGGTGCTCCTTTCCTGATAAATTTCTTCACCAAAGAGCTCATAACCCAATGCATACCATAGCGCTCCTAAGTAGCCTGCCACCGGTTGCCAAGTTCTGCAGGCGTCCTGCCAATCAGCGACAGAGTTGATACGCCTAATTTGACAGTATCGATTCACCAAGGTTTCAAGATCTAATCCATTTGCGAGAGAAGTCATCACCAAATCCATCGTCGGATCGCCTAATGCCGCATATTCCCAATCAATGACTTTGATTTTGCCGCCTTTCTGGCTAATGAGGTTGTAGTAACCCAAGTCGTAATGGCAAGTGGTAAGCGGGAAGCCGGAAGTAAATCGATGGTTCTGGAAGTGTCCATGGACCGCATTCAATGAATCAGTCTTTGATGCTTCAGATAGGCTATCGAAATAAACCAGTCCTTTATCGAAAGGATCAAAAACATTAGAGAGGGGGGGAAGTTCATGAATTTTGGCTTGCAGGCTGGCTGCAACGCTCAACGATGCCTCGGTCATGGTATCTCCCTCAATCCAGGGGTTAAGTAACCCCTCTGGATAGCGCTTTACCGGCTGCGCGGCTAAACCTGCTTTTGCCGCAACCCTTAAGGCTTCAAACTCACTGTCACGGCTCAAACCAAACGCTTTGACAGAAGCCGCTTCCGGGCGCCAAACAAATTGTCTGCCGTCTTCCGAGGTCAGCTTCATGCACCGGTTGCTCAATCCACCTTCAAGAAACTCTGCCTGTGCCACAATAAAATCAGGCCACAGTCTTTCTATGACCGCGGCCTTTTCTTTTTCATCAGCGGAAAGCAATGATTACCATCCAATCAGAGACTTAGACTGCTTCTTACGGATTTCAGTTTCGTCTGCCCATTCAATCAGGCCAGTTTCCAAATCCATCAGACGCATTGTCATTTTGTAATAAACGTCTTTATCGCTGCCGTCTTGCTTGTTAATGCTGGAAAGGTTGCCGTACAGCATGTACTGAGCACCAACCATTTTACCGAACTGAATGGCAGTGCCTGGGTTAACCAGCGCATCGTTATTTTGGAAGTCCAATTGCTCGCGAACAGCTTCAACGCGGTTCATGTCAACAAAGCGGAATTTACCTGAGTTAATCAGGCGGGTGCTGATAGTGTCAGTGATTGATTCAGTATCAATGTGCTCAGCGGTTTTGTTCTTGATTGACTCAACAAACACGATGGGACGTTCGTTGCGGGTGATAAAAGATACCGAGCCAGAGGACAGCATGCTGTCTGTCATCTCTACCGCGATTTTTTGCAGGTCGGTCGAGCCGAAATCTATCGTCGTCGTTTCCACTTCCTGAGCATCACCATAGCTCACCTGCTTAGCACACCCACCCAAGATGAGCGCTGCAGCACCCACGAGCACAATTAGGCTTTTTTTCATTGGCTTACCTATTTCGTTATAGTCATTGAATATTTCTGAGCGAGACACGGAAGTTCTTCGCATTTGGGTTCAGCGCCACACCTTGAAGTGTCACGGATTCCCCACCGTAAACGATAAACTGGCGCCACGGAGACTTGCCGCTGTCTACTTCAAGACCCTGAGCGTCATACCAGTTAAAGCGGTATTGCAGGTTTTGGGACTCATCACTCTTATTGGTCACCATCACCTGAGCAAGCAGTCGCTCATTCACGACACTGGTTTTCGCGTTGCCAAATTCGAGGTTTTTCGCCAACACCGAATTTCCTAACACCACATTCTGATTACTGCTATCTATACTGATGCCAGCTGCGTTGTTCGCACAACCCGCCAGCAACATACTTGCTGATAACAGAACTGCTGCATATTTCATCATATGCCTCCTAATATCCCCTGCCAATGAACCACTTGACCGCCCTGCCTGGAAAGCCAAACTAACGTGATTTTTCCTGATTCGATGGTTACGTTAATTGATTGTCCGTCAGTGTTGACTGTGTGCTGACCTTTAGAATAAAACCCGCTGTAAACGCCTGCACTTTCAGGCAAAGTCTGCCAGCTTCTTGTATCCGGTTGCTCGCTCAAAACATTAAAAATGTTGACGACGAGATTGCCAATGCCACTTTCGTCATTTTCTGACAAAGACTTACGCATCTCATTTTTCGCCACAACGCGCAGGATTTGCCTTACTGCCATTGCAGGCATCGCTTCACTCAATGCGTTTTGCGCCATACCGTTCACATTCGCCAGTTGTTCTGGCTTTACCGACTGACCATCCACGGTTAAAGCTCTTTGAGGTGCAACGCTATGAGAACGATAGTACGGGAGACTGACTGTATGCGCTTCGAGGTTACCTCTGCTGTCAGACAGCCAAAGTGGCAATCGCCAGAAGTCTCGTGCATTCACTACGCCTTGTTCATTTAATACGACCAACTGACCCTTAGTGCTGTCCGGGCGTTGATACTTACCGTATTTTTTCTCAAGCAATTTCAGTTCATCGCGTCGCCCCTGACGAAAAGCCACCCGTTTCGCAGCATCTGCAATAAATTGATTGTCAGGTTCTACGGCCAGCGCACGGTTGTAATCAATAAAAGCACCATTAAGATTACCTTCCGCTTCGTAGAGAAGCGCGGAGAGATAAAATAGATAGCCGTTTTGTACTGAGCCTAGTAGATTACCCGCTGATGGGTACTTTGACAGAACCGCACCAACATTATCGGCAATGCCATTTTGCGATGCTGTTTTTGAGGCATTAAGAAGCTCACCCTCACGCAGCTTCTTCGCACGTTCCTGAACCTGATTAGCGCGTCTCGCTTCAACCAAAGCGCCTTGCAGATCATTTTCCTGCAAGTAATTCAGCATCAAGTACAAATGAAGAAAACCCAACTCATAGTCCGGCGGCACGTAGGTGATCATATTGTCATTAGTCACCAAAGCGCCTAACTGATCAACACCTTTAGAGAGTTGGATAATCGCTTTGTCTTGTTGTTCCGTTGCTGCTAAATCTGCTTGTTCCAGCGCGACTTTACTTTGCTCAAGATTACCGGAAAGCAGAGATAGACGCCCTTTTTCCATACCATCGAGAATTTCACCATCTGGCGAATCCGGTAACTGCTCCAATGCTTGTTGGTATTCGCCTTGCGCAACCAAAGCGTTTGGTTGTTGCAATGCAGTAGAATAATGGCTGAACAGCGCCTGTGCAGAAAGGTTGGCGCATCCAACCAAACTAAGCGCCAGACTGAATGCCACCAATTTCTTTGCAAATGAAAAATTGGCTC
Organism: Grimontia marina; assembly: GCF_900060185.1. GTDB lineage: Bacteria > Pseudomonadota > Gammaproteobacteria > Enterobacterales > Vibrionaceae > Enterovibrio > Enterovibrio marinus. The sequence goes on from NZ_FIZY01000016.1 coordinate 94,267, forward strand.
TTCGCCTGTCAGCGAGAGCCAAGGAGAACTTTCTAATCATTAACCAATCAGCATTGGTCCCAGAGGGCGACCACCTACCAAATGCATGTGAATATGATAAACCTCTTGGCCACCGTGATTGTTGCAGTTCATGATCAGACGGTAGCCATCCTCTGCAATACCTTCTTCCGCTGCCAATTTACGCGCCACGGTGAACATCCGCCCCAACGCCACTTCGTCTTCCGCTTCAACATCGTTAACGGTCGGGATCAACTTGTTAGGAATGATAAGAATATGGCTTGGAGCACGAGGGTTGATATCTCGGAATGCGGTTACTAGATCGTCTTGGTAAACAACGTCAGCTGGGATTTCCTTACGAATGATTTTACTGAATATGGTTTCTTCAGCCACGGGCAACTCCAAATGAATCAGTTACAGAGCTGTAAGTATGCTAGAGACATAGAGTTTGAGCAATAATGAACAGTGTTTTTTATCGGCTTTATTCACCAATACCTCAAATATTCATTTTAAGTAACAATTTCAGTCCTACCTTTAAGCAGCTTTCAGCTTCAGTTATCAGCCACTAGCTGTTTATTAACCACTATCTCAACAAATTTGCGTCTCACTTCAAAGGTTAGAAAGTAATGACCTTTTTAAGTTTAAAGTTTTTGAAATACTGGCGGATGACAAGAAAAGCAATGTGTTAGAACAAGCGAGTCTGCTGGCAGATAATCGGCCAGCATAGAACGTGATAGAAGAATAACCATTGGCGTCATCATTAAGCGGGTTCCTTTTCTTTTGCTTTGAACTCGCGTTTCGGGAGACATCAGTTAACCACTGGTGGGAGGAATATAAATGGCTAAAAAACGACAAAGCTCTGTGATTCGTCGGATGTATGCCGGCTTTGCGGTACTCGCAGTCAGTCTGGTTGCAACCAACACACTCAATCTTAAAAGCTCTCAGGACATACACCAACAACTAGAGGTCGTGACGTCAGAAGCTCTCCCCTTAGTTTCCTTATCCAACGAAACCAGTGTTAGCCTTCTCGCTGCAGATAAAATTTTCAAAGACTTCCTGACCAGCAGTAACGGATCGCAAAGCGAACAGGTACTGGAAAACTTTGAATTAGCAAGACAACGTTTTGATAATGCGCTAAACAACCTTTACCAAGCCTCTTCCGGTCAGGAAGGCCTCGAAAGTCAACTGGAGTCGCTACGCGAAATCGAAAAACGCTACTTTGCAGAAGCATCTATTGCCATTGGGAACTTCCAACGTCAGCAAACGGCAAAAGAAGAAGGCGTCACCGCGGCTCGTCAATTCCAGCGCATGAACACAGCACTTGCACTTGGCATGCAGGACTTTGTAGCCAACAATGGTTCGACGACACTTAAAATCATCTCGAAAACCTACTTCAAAAAGCTTCAGGAAACAGAAACTCACACATCTGATGCGCTGGCCAGTAACAAATTGGCTGATGTTGAGAAAGCCATGAACGGCAACCGCCGCAGTGTGAAACAACTGAACTACTCCTTCCGCTCGCTGACCTCGCAGCTTCCGGAGTTGAAAGAGAAATTTCAGAATGACATTGATGCCTTTACCCGCGATGTTAGCCGTGAAGGTGGTGTGCTTGACCAGCACTACGCCTACCTTGTTGCAACCAACGAGCTTTATACCAACATCGGTAATTTGGCTGCAGAAGTTGATAAGGCGATTGACATTCTCGACCAATTCCGTGGTCAGGCAGAAAGCGTAATGTCTGCGTCCATTACCCAAGCAAATGACACCTTTGAAAACGGCGTGCGCCAGACTATCTTCATTGGTGCTTTGATTCTTGCTATCACAGTCTTCATCGGCTGGCACATTGCACGAAGTGTTCGTAAGCCTTTGAGTAGTACCCTAACTGTTCTGGAAGCCATCACTAAAGGTGACATGACACAGCGCATCGAGGTGAAGGAGCACAACGAATTTGGCCAACTGGCAGACCACATCAATACTCTAGCTTCAAACCTTCAAGGCATTCTGCGACAACTCCGCGATGCCGCCGAAGAGCAAGCCGAGGTAGCAGCAGCCAACCAGTCGACCACACAGACGGCGAAAGCACAGCTTAATGAGCAGCGCCAGCAAACTACCGCCGTTGCGGCTGCCATGACTCAAATGGAGCACTCAGTGCAAGACGTTGCAAATAGTGCACGCCACACCATGGATAAAGTGATGGAAGTGAGCGATGCAGCGACTAAAGGTCGTGAAATCATGACCCGCAACATCAGCACTACCCACCAGCTTTCAAGCCGCCTGGATGATTCTGTTGCTGTGGTTTCTTCACTTCAGGAGATGACCGCAAGCATAGAAACTATTCTAGACGTGATCAGCAACATCGCTGACCAGACCAATCTGTTAGCGCTTAACGCCGCTATTGAGGCTGCGCGCGCTGGCGAGCAAGGCCGAGGTTTTGCCGTGGTTGCAGATGAAGTTCGCGTTCTGGCAAAGCGTACCTCTGATTCAACCTCCGAGATTGAAGACATGATTAGCAAACTGCAGACCCAATCGAGTCAGGCGGTTTTAGTGATGCAGGAATGTGTGGAAGAAATGAGCAACAGTGTTTCCCAAGCTTCTGACGCAAACTCTGCAATGGAAGAAATTGAAGCTATCATTATGATGATCAGTGATATGAGCAGCCAAATTGCTCAAGCAGCTTCAGAGCAAAGCACCACGTCTGCTGACATTGCCCGTAACGTTGAACATATCAGCTTTATCGCCGACAGCAGCTACACCGCCATGCAGGATGTGGCAGGTGCAAGTGAGAGACTCGACCACCAAGCCGTTACGCAAAACGAACTGGTTCATCGTTTCACTGTATAAGTAAAACCTTCAAGCGGAAAAAAGCGGACCTTGAGTCCGCTTTTCTATTGCCCACTTTAAATTTCCATCAGCTTCCAGATAATTTCTTCGCAATTGCCGTTACTGATAGCAGACAATAAAACGTAACGCCGTTTCTGCGCTCCTCTTCTCACGTTTTTGCTCACCTCACTAACAAATAATACATTTATAGGCATATTTAAAAGGACTTATGCCCAAATAACCTGAAGATGCAGAATTCAGCGAGTTTGACTGGCGTTGTGATCGCGGCGTTCCTTTGCAGGTGTCTTCATCTCCATCTAAAAGGAACAACAATGAGCACGGCGTCAGTCAACTCACCCGAAGGGAGGCCATCATTACGCCCACTTCTTCGTTAAACTCCAAGGAAATAGAACGACTATTCCTCGCGAAATTTGCCTCGAATTGAACACATTGATGAGAAGTGGACCCCATTGGTTGGACACACAAGCTAATTTTTTAAGTGTTTGATCCCGCTCATGCTGCGTATCTTTGCCTGCCGAAGTAGGCTTCATCAGGAGTAAGGTCATTGAGTCCCTGATGGTTACGCTCTTCGTTATAGAACACCATGTAGTGGCCGATTTCAAGTTCAGCTTCTCGGGGGGTGGTATAGGCTTTTAAGTAAACCTCCTCATATTTCAAGCTACGCCATAATCGCTCGATGAACACGTTGTCGACCCAGCGTCCTTTCCCATCCATGCTTATCCGTACATCATGGTCGATTAATCTCTGAGTAAACTCAGCGCTAAATAGCTGTTCCTAATAGTAGATCTCAAAGGTAAGAGAAACTCAGTCCAGTTTGCGCGATCTGATCTATCGCCAAACAGAGAAAACCCACAAAAAGGACTGAGTAATGGCCATCATAGCACCGA
>NZ_FIZY01000017.1 GCF_900060185.1 Grimontia marina
AAAGAAAGACTCAGACCTATTCATTGCCATGCTGGAGAAGCTAAAGTGGCACTACCGCCGAGCCAAAAGTGTCACCTTGATACTGGATAACTACATCATCCACAAAAGTAAAAAAACGAAGGCTTGGGTCAACGTCATAGAACGATTGTGGAATGCTCTCCATGAGACAATTACTCGGAATCACAGGTGTAAACATATGTGGCAATTGCTCAGGAAGGTGAAGCACTTTATGGATAACGTATCGCCGTACCCGGGAGGTTGCCACGGCACGGCGAAAATGTAGCACTATTCGGATCAGTAATTTAGCGAGTTAAGCTGGCTTTCTAACCATTTCTTAAATGCCAATATCTTTGCATTGCCTTGATGTTGTTCTCTATATACCAGAAAAAAACTGTAGGGAGACTTAACAGGTCTATCGACGGGAGCGACCAGCCTACCGGACATCAAATAATCCTGAATATACGCTATCCTGCCTATGGCGACACCCATTCCACAAGTGGCCGCATCCAGCGCCAGATCTGCCCTGTCAAAACTGTGGTTGGTGCCGTTGAGTTCAATACCGTTAGCATTAGCCCAATACAACCACTCGTCGCTTAGACTGGCACTTGCCCAGGGCGCTGCATCATGCAAAAGCTGACACTGGGCCAATTTGTCTGGGTTATTAAAAAGCGAATGACGCTCCGCATATTCTGGGCTGCAAACAGGAACTATCGCATCATCCATCAAATGATGGCTGGTAAGACCGTTGTAACGTCCGTGACCAAAATAAATCGCACAATCAAAAGCTTCCGCTTTGAAATCAATCAAGTCGTTTCGGGTTCGGAGATGCAAAGTGACATCCGGAAACGCTTCGGCGAACTGGGCGAGTTTTGGCACTAACCACTTCTGTGAAAAAGTGGGAGGTGCTGAAATGATGAAATCACCAACAGGCTTAGCGCGGTTGAGCTCCAGCAACTTAAAGCTGATCGCTGAGAACTGCTCAGTGACAACCAACTTTAGCTGCTCCCCTTCATTAGTAAGGGATAAGTGCCGGGGCCTTCTGACAAACAAAGACACCTCCAAACGCTGCTCAAGCTTCTTTATACGGTGACTCACTGCACTCTGTGTCAGGTGGAGCTCTTCTGCTGCTCGGGTAAAACTCATGGTCTCAGCCACCACAGAGAAGCAATGTAATCCGGCCAGTAAAGAAGAAGAAAGCTGAGGCAATTTCATTGTTTTATTTTGTTTTTTGGGTGATAAGGAGACTTTAGCAATAATCGCTTTGTGGGTACACTCAGCCCGTCGAAGCGCAATATTCGTCGCCTGAAAAAATAGAATTGGCTAGGGTCTGTTGACCTTTGGTGGTTAAATTTCTAGCCCTAAGCGTTTTAGGCGCGGAGAGGTGTGTGCCGCCTAGTCATTCTAAGCAAGTACACCTCAACAAAGCTTAAAACGTTTAAGGTACGGGACGCGCAGTCGAACTCGAACCCTTCAGGCAGCTTTTGTGGGGAGTTTCTGCTGCGTTATCGGCTTCTCATGTAGACTAACTACACATCGACGCCTCCGCCTTGCATAAAACCCCCACAAACTGCTGCAAATATCAGCACCAAAGGTCAACAGACCCTAAGCTATAGGCATTAAAAAAGCCGCTGCAGGCGGCTTTTAGGGCATTGAGATAGAATTTAATTTAGATTGCGCGAAGTAGTTGTTGTTTAGTTTCTTCGCTCAGCAATGTCCAGTGAGTACCATTTTGAGCACCGGCGAACATCCACAATAGTTTCACATCGACATCGTAACCGTGCGCTTGTTGTACTTTACGGAACAGTTCTTCTGGGCTCATTGAGAAGAAAGTATCGACATCTTCTACGCCCGCTTTTTTCAGCATACGCTCAATGGTCAAACGCAAATTGGGTAAATCGCGAAGACGCTTGTTGAGCTTGGAGTCGCGGTATTCTTTTTCTGCTACCGAATTCTCTACGGACTTTTTTACCATCACATCCAACCCCTGATCCTCCTTTTCATAAAGATCAGTAATGTCATAGTAATTGACGATAGCGGTAGAGCTTTTCTTAACGTGAACGAATTTCTTGCACTCTTTATCGATGAGATTTTGCGTTAGGTCGTTACCACCACGCAGATAGATACGGTCTTCCTTGACCAGTGCGAACATGGCCCCGCTCACGAAGAAGCCTGTTCCGCCAAACATCGAACGTTTTTCAGTCTCGCCAAACTGCGACAAGTACTCAACAAAGCCACTTTTAACTTCCAACACGTGTGCCTCCTTTCTCCCCAAGAGATAAACCCAAAAAGTTTTGGTTTAAATATCGTAATTTCTCAACGCGAATTAATGATGACGCATTAGGGCACAGAAAACCATGCATAAGATCACTCAATTTCGAAAACTGTATCTTTTTTGCAACAGCAGTCACGATTATAGGATGTAACTTTTATGTTTCTACCGTGTTAAATGCGTAGTTAGACTCGCAAATCGTTACCTTTTTTTGCAGCGAGATTTCTAAATAAACGTTAGATTACTTCAAAATTTGCCACTCCCAGGTATCCAATCTTGCGTTTTGCCTACTAATAAGATTGTCAGCCATTACTGTGCATAAATAGCTATACAATCCAGGGAATAAGGTGCCTTTCGTTCAAATTTATCAACGGATGTATTTCAATTAAAACACTGGGCAATTACTATTAACCCAGCGTTTTTTTGAGTCTAAAAAGATGGATCACCTTTCGTTATTCTGGGTCTCCCCCAATCACGACAAATACCTTAAAGCGATAGAAACTGATTTTTTTCAGCGGATTTACCGTTCACTAAAAGACGGAACCCTTGAACTACCGCCGATCCCAGACGTTGTAGTGAAACTCCAGCGCGCTTGTAATCAGCCAAACACAACAGTCCGCGATGTAGCCGCACTGCTCCTGGATGATGCGACCCTAGCCGCCGCGGTCATTCGTTCCTCTAACTCTGCAGTGTTCAGTCCACGTAATAACCGACCTTGTCATGACATCAACATGGCGGTATCCCGCTTGGGTATCCAACGTGTTTTGGGTCTTGCCACCGCCCATGCAATTCAAACCCTGAAAACAAACTCACCATTCAGCAAGGAATGTAATGTCCTGCTTAAGAAAAGTGCTACAGCATCAAGAGAGTTTGGTTCTACGATGGCCTTGCTATGCCAGAAAGTGCGTAGCTATGATGATGAGAACCTTCATCTGGAAGTTGAAAAGTCTTTATTAATTGGATTGCTCGCTGATATTGGTATCTATAGTGCAGTAAAGGCGTTTCATGACTACACGGAAGAAGGTCACTATTTGGACTTTGAGATCGCCAGCCATGTTTTCTTCACGGTGAGTCGCGAAGCCAGTCGTTTTATCCTGAAAGCCTGGGGATTTGATTTGGACTTCGTCGAAGTGTCAGTCAACCGCCGAATAAGAAAGGGGAGTGAGGACGTTTCGTACCTGGATGTTGCCAAAATGGCTAACCACTTGTTAATGTTCCGAGCCAAAGATGAAGACATAAATGAACATGAAGTAGAGATCACCTTGGCAGGCGCTGAAGCCCTCTATGAGCTTTCCAATCTCGAAGAAAAAGACTTCCGCAGTCAGCTCTTTAATATCATTGATAACTGCGGTTTTTAAATTTAGTTTTTGCTTCTCAGCGAAAACTTTGAGCCAGTTTTAGCACATAGATTGACCTTATTAGATCGCGACTGATAATCTCATCGTGATTTCTTTCTTATCAATAAGGTCTTACGCTAATGCTTCCCGGCATGCTCTATATCTTTATACCTCTGGTCGTCGGCTACTTCATCACCATTAAAAGTGCCTCTCTGCTCGATACCATAAACCGCTCTACGTCTAGGCTGGTGTTCGTCATCCTAGGACTTATGGGGCTAAGCCTCGCTGGCCTTGATAACCTTTCCAGTAACCTCAGCCAAATCCTTCTGCTCGCCTTGACATTCTTCTTTTGTATTGGCGTCTGCAATCTATTGGCTCTACCACTTTTGGATAAGGTACTGAAAACGAAAACTGAACAGCACAAACGTGAAGTACCGGTTTCGGCCATGGCGATGGAATCCATTAAGTTGGTCTTTGTGGTAGGCGGAGGTCTTGTTCTCGGTTTACTTCTGCCCCTCCCACTTGATTGGGTTGACCCGGCCAGTGAAGGGATTCTCCTAATTCTGCTGTTTCTGATTGGTATTCAGCTTCGAAACAGCGGTATGACGCTCAAACAAATCATTCTGAACAAGAAAGGATTGAGTGTTGCAATCATCGTTATTATTACGTCATGGCTGGGTGGCCTGATGGCTGCATGGCTACTTGATTTGCCTTTCAACTATGGTTTGGCCATGGCGTCCGGTTTTGGTTGGTACTCCCTAGCGGGAATTTTGATGGGTGACGCGCTTGGGCCAGTATATGGTGGCGCTTCATTTATGCTGGAACTGTCTCGCGAGCTTATCGCGATCATACTTATCCCACTGCTTATCGCCCGTTATCCTCTCACCGCTATTGGCTATGGTGGCGCGACCTCAATGGACTTTACCCTGCCAATCATCCAAACCACGGGCGGTGTAAAGTGTGTGCCTATCGCTATTGTAAGTGGGTTCATACTAAGTTTGCTGGTCCCTATCCTGATGTTGTTCTTTGTCGCTTTGTAAGAGAGTGGCATTGAGGTCAGGAAAAGAAAAAGGAGAGCCAAGGCTCTCCTTTTGAATAGCGAGGGGGAACGCTATTATCAATTAGTTGTTACGGATCCACTCGTCCATGTCTGATTTCAGGTTGTCAGACTTGGTGCCGAAGATTGCCTGAACACCGCCACCAGCCATCACTACACCAGCCGCACCCAGTTTCTTCAGTTGGTCTTGGTCAACTTTATCAACACTTCCTACTGCTACACGCAGACGAGTGATACATGCATCCAGACCAGTGATATTGTCTTTACCACCGAAAGCCATTACCAATTCTTTAGCCATTTCAGACTCAGAACCAACAGCTGCAACAGCCTCGTCTTCGTCTTCACGACCTGGAGTTTTCAGGTCCAACTTCACGATAGCAATACGGAATACGATGTAGTAGAACACGGCGTAGCACAGACCCAGGATTGGGAATAGCCACATTTTCTGAGAGTTCGCAGACAGCACCACAAAGTCAATCAGACCGTGTGAGAATGACGTACCGTGAACCATACCCAGCATGTTGGTCAGTACGAATGCAGTACCTGCCAGAATTGCGTGGATAACGTACAGAACTGGTGCAACGAACAGGAATGCAAACTCAATGGGTTCGGTGATACCTGTCAGGAATGAAGTCAGCGCTGCTGAAACCATGATACCACCCACTTTCGCGCGGTTTTCTGGTTTCGCGGTGTGCCACATTGCAATCGCTGCTGCTGGCAGGCCATACATCTTGAACATGAAGCCACCAGCCAGCTGACCGAAGCCATTACCCGCTGCGCGAGACGCCGCATCTGCTTCCAGGTAACAAGTCAGTACACCTGTACGCGCTTCGCCTGCAGCGTTCACACATGATCCTGCTTCGAAGAAGAAAGGTACGTTCCAAACGTGGTGCAGACCAAATGGGATAAGAGAACGTTCAACGATACCGTAGATACCGAATGCCGCTACAGGGTTCTGGTTAGCTGCCCAGTGTGAGAATGCACCGATTGCGGCGCCGATTGGTGGCCAGATAACAGAAAGCAGCAGTGCCAGACCGATGGCACAGAAGCCGGTCATGATTGGAACGAAACGCTTACCTGCGAAGAAGCCCAAGTAGTCAGGTAGCTGAATACGGAAGAAGCGGTTAAATGCCCAAGCAGCCACACCACCCACCAGAATGCCACCCAGTACGCCCGTATCGATTTTTTCCACACCCATTACTTGCGCCATAACGCCCATCGTTGCAGCCATGATGCCGTAGCCAACGATAGCGGCCAGACCGGCAACACCATCGTTATTGGTAAAGCCAAGTGCAACACCTACTGCGAACAGCAATGGCATTTGACCGAATACCGAACCACCGGCACTTTCCATGATTTGTGAAACAACAGAAGGCAGCCAGCTAAAGTCGGCAGCACCAACACCCAGCAAGATACCTGCAACCGGCAAAACCGATACAGGCAGCATTAGCGCCTTACCGACTTTTTGCATGTTCGCAAACAGGTTTTTAAACATAAAAACGCTCCTGATTAATATTGAGTTGCTTTTAAACTCAAACCGATGCGAGTTCTCGACAACCCAGTAACTATGTAATTCGCTGGGTAATATAAGACTGCTCAGTTACGGAGACTACGTAACGCGATTTGGTTGTTCAGAAAGTAAATATAGATCACACACAAAACGGTCACGATAGCAGTTTTGATACTTTCTATCCTTATGATTTATATATATTTAACCCAAATCAGCACAATTAATGATTGATCTTCGTTCAATAAAATTTTTCATCCCTGAAAGTTATTTTATGTAACGAAATTAGCACCAAGTAACCTTTCTCAGTTACAGTGCGATATATAACTTAATCCTATGTATTTGTTAATATTTCATGGCTATACATTTACACAATGTATAGCTCGCAAACCCAGTCGGTTACTTTCAGTCCCACCTCTGCTTTGCCGTATATTTTCAGTTCAGTTCTGGCTAGACAGGAAAAAAGATGAAATTAATAAAACGCTTTGCTTGCTTGATTGTGGTGGCTCTTGTCATCGGCTGTCAAAGCACTTTGATTGATCAGCCATTCAGTGCCGATAGCAGTTGGCAGACCCAGACATTAGAGAATGGATTGATTGTTCACATTAAGGAGTTGCCCAACCAAGCCGTATCCACACGCTTCATGGTTCGCACAGGTTCAAGAGACGAGGCTGAAGATCAGAAAGGTTACGCCCACTTCCTGGAACATATGGCGTTTAATGGCAGCGAAGCCTTCCCTAAGAATGAAATTGTCTCGCTGTTTGGCGACGAAGGTGTGGCATTTGGTCAACATCTCAACGCGTTTACCTCATACACTCATACCGTCTATCAGGTAGACCTTCCTTCAAATGAGAAGCTCTCTGATACTTTGGCTTGGTATCGGGGAAATCGCCACTTCATTGACTCTGGAACCCGAAGAGATCACTAAGGAACAAGGTGTAGTATTAGGGGAGTTTCGCTTTTCTTTTCAGGGTCACAGCGACGCTAACAGTACCGATTTTGAAATCTACCGATTGATTGCCGAACAGCTATATGAAGTCGACGAGGATGTCATTGGTACCGAAGATAGCATCCGAAATATCTCGGAAAATCGATTAAGAGATTTCTATCAAACACACTACACACCCAACCGTATTGAGATTTTCATTGCAGGTGATGTCGATGCCGCATCAACCATCGAAGAGATCAGCGAACTTTTTCACACCTGGACAACGAAAGATAAAGATGCCCCAACACAAAAGGTCTCTCCACTCAGCCGAGGCGAAACTAGTATTGTCCGAGTGAATGATGTTTCATTCCCCTCCACGACCTTGCTCTTTGATTTGGGCGCAAACCCAATGGAGACAGCAACTGACTTTGAAAACTTTGCTGCCGCTAGTATTTTGTCGAATGCTATCAGCACACGCTTGAATGACCGTGCCAGAGATCTCAATGCTCCTGTACAAAGCACTCATGCACAATTGATTCAGTGGTTTGAGCGAATGGTTCTTAGCATTCAGGTTTCTTACGAAACGCCGAATCAACAGGAAGCAATGCTGTTTCTGGGCGAGGAACTTGCCACCTTGCGTGATCAGGGGCTGAGTACGCCTGAAATTGAGGCTCAAACCAGTGACTTCCTGAAGCTTGAGTCAACATTCGCGGACAACTATACCGCACGTAACTATGCCGAGGACCATGTCTTTTTCCGCATGATAGGCAGGCAGACTTTGTCACCGGAGACCTACAAGTCATTGTCGACCGTCTTCGTCAACCGTGCAGATAAAGCCTGGTTCAATAAAGAACTCAAATCGTTGCTCACGACCAAGAATGTACAATCCCTCGTTGCATTAGAACATCACATCTACCCTACTGAGCAAGTAAAGCAGGAACAACTGGCTTTTGTTGCTGATATGCAAAAGGCGTTCAAACAAACCGGTAATGTGTTAGTGCTACCAGACGTGGTTTCGGACTTCCCCATGCCTGACAAAAACGGTGAGATCCTGGCGATACAAGATCTCGATGCCAACACCACCAAATGGCAACTCAGTAACGGAGTCACCATTTACCTGAGACACATGCCAAACTCAGGCGATAGCGTTCATGTTTACGCGGGTTCTAAAGGCGGTCTGGCGGCGCTTCCAGCCTCTTTACGCCCAGCGGCTCTGTTGATGCCGGGCGCTTATTCTGAAAGTGGTCTTGGTGGATTTTCATTCAATGATTACAACCGCCTGATGGTCAGAGAAAATGCCTATCTGGAGCCCATGGTGTGGGAACACCTGCATGGATTTTATGGTAGTTCTACCAAAGCCTCTTTACCTTTAGTGCTTGCTTCAATGTACCAAGGCTTCCAGCACGCGACGCTGGATGAAGAGATGTTCGAACGCCATAAAACGCAATTCATCAAGAATAAACGCCAGTATCTAGATTCCGTTGACGGTAAAGCACTAATGGCTGTTTCAAATGAAATCTATGATGAGAATTCAGTTCGCTACACCCTAACGCCTGAGGATTATGAAAAAGTCAGTGCTAATGACGTTAGGATGGCTTACAACAACCTGATGAGGACAAATCGAGGTCTTGTTTATGTCATCGCTGGAGATATCCCTGTCGATGAATTCAAACCACTCGCACGAACTTACCTCGCTGGCATGACATTCAATGACTTGCCGACGGAGAGCCTTTACGCAGTGAAGTTAGAACCGAAAAAGGACGAACTCACCATTGCTTTTGGTCCCGCTGGTAACAATGTGGAGCTGGTTACCATGTTCGCCCGGGATGCGGAGAAGAAAACGACCAAAGATTATTTCCTGGCAGATATCGCAGGACGTATTCTAACATCCCGTTTGACAGAGCAAGTCCGAGAGACGGGGAGCTTAGATTATTCTCCCTACTCGTTTGTGATGTGGCCTGAAGGCGCAGATACTCAACAATTGCTTATTGTCATGAGCTCTTCAGTCATAAAACGAAAAGAGGCACGAGCTGCGCTGGATGAGATAGCGGACTCTATTGGACATGGAGCGACACCAGAGGAATTCAGCAGTACTTCGAAGCAGTTATCTCATGCACTACAAGATGGATTATCACAACCACAAGAGCAGGCGCGGATGATGTTCAATTATGTGCTCGCAGATGCGGATCCTCTGGCAGTGGTTAACCCTGATAGGGTGATCAACACATTGACGCAAGAGGATATCGACGAGTATCTAAAGGCGTTTACATCAAAATCTGCCACTCGGATAGACGTGACCAACTTACCGTCAGGAAACTAATGCAAAAGCCGGGAGCTCTGCTCCCGGCTTTTCTCATTCCATTATGCCCAAACAACCTGAAAATGCAGGATTCAGCGAGTTTGACTGGCGTTGTGATCGCGGCGTTCCTTTGTAGGTGTAGCCTTCTCCATCAAAAAGGAACAACAAAGAGCAAGGCGTCAGTCAACTCGCCCGAAGGGAGGCCTTCATGCGCCCACTTCTTTGTTAAATACCACGGAAATAGAACGACTATTCATCGTGGAATTTGCCTCGAATTGAACGCATTGATGGCCTCTGAATGCAAGCATCTTCAGGTCGTTTGGGTATATCACCTACCAATTCAATTAGCCTGCACCGGTAAATTGCAAAAGATAGGTCGATAGTGGCGGGTAAAACGCGATAATTGCCCAGGCAATACTCAGCGCAATCAAATAGGGCAAAACGAAACGGACAATTGTGAAATAAGGAATGCCAGTAATCCCACTTGCTACGTAAAGATTTAACCCGTAGGGAGGAGTAATAAATCCGATAGCATCACCGACCAAAAAGATGACGGCAAAATGAATCGGGTCAACTCCTGCACTGTAGGCAATCGGAGCAAGAATTGGTGCAAGGATTATGGTATTCGGTAAGCTTTCTAAAACCGTACCTGCAGCCAAAACCAAAAGCATACAAGCCAAAAGCACAAAAGTAGGATCACCAATCAGCGACATCCAACCCCTGACGACATCACCCGCTCCCAGCAGAGACAGCAATTGCTGCATAACTACAGATACCGCAATGAGGGGGGCAAGCATTCCCGTTATTTGTCCAGAGCGCAGTAAAATTGTCGGCAGCATACTGATCTTTATCTGGCGAGTGACCAGTACGCCGGCAATCAAGCAAAAACCGACTGTCACACCTGCCGCTTCTGTCGGTGAAAATGCTCCGGAATAAATGCCATAAATCACGATGCCGATTGCAATGAGACCAAGGTAAGCTTTTAAGCCAGTTTTGAGTATGTTTGTGGGGTTAAACGAAATGATATTCCCCCACTTATTTTTCTTACATACGAAATAGCATGCCAATTGCATGGCAATCACCATCAAAAGCCCTGGTAACATTCCGCCTATAAACAGGTCGCTGATGGAGAGGTCGAGTAGAAAGCCATACACAATGAAAATAATACTTGGCGGGATAATAATTCCGACTGTACCACCTGCTGCTGCTGTCGCAGCGGCAAAGCGTTCATCGTAGTTATTCTTTGCCATTTCCGGTTGCATAATAGAGCCAATGGTTGCAGTCGTACCGGCATTGGAGCCCGAAATAGCGGCAAACATACCACAAGCCCCAATCGTTGCCATCCCCAACCCTCCCCTTACCCATCCTAAGATGGCATAGGCAAAATCCGACATTCGTTTTGCAATGCCTGCAGCATTGATTAAGTCACCTGTCATAATAAATAAGGGCAGCGCGAGCAGGCCAAAGAAGTTCAGCCCTTCAAACAGAGTGACACCAATGTTGGCAAGGGTAAAGTCGACAACAAGGCTGCAACCAACAATCCAAAAACCAATGACTAAAAAGATTGGAACGCCAATTACGAACAGTAAGGTCACTCCCGCAGATATCAACGCGATTAATGTGCCGTCTTCCATAACGCCTCCTAATCGACCAAAGATGCCTGAAGCACAAAAGGTTCTTTGCGCTTGAACGTATTAATGTCCTTTATAAGGTTTTGAATAACCCTAATAACTATCAGCCCCCATGCTAAAGGTGTTGCCAAGTAGAACCACCACTCCATGATGTCATCTGTTCCACCAACAATCGCGAAATTGTCGTAGGCAATCCAAACCTGATTTGAGGCATGGAAGATCACAATACCCGCAAAAACAATCCAAAGAACGGCATCGAGAATCAAACAAAGAAACTGGAGTCTGTAAGACATCCGGGCACGGATTTCAGTCAACGCTAGATGCGTTCTTTTTCGGATGTTGTAAGAAGCCCCAAACCAAGTCACCCATAAAAAGAGAAGCACCGGAATCGTCGTGCTCCAGGCAACTTGCTGGTTAAACAGAAACCGTCTGACAACCTCAACAAAAATAATCCCGGCCATACTGGAATAGGTAATCAGGATGATGACCTTTTCCGTATTTTCATCTAGCCATTTCAATAACGCATATAGCGGTCTCATACCCACCTCGGAAAGCAAAAATAAAAAGAGCGCAGGCAAATCGCTAGCATTTAGACACGCTAACAGTCCACTCTGCGCTATGGTTTCTTAGCTCATCCACCACCGCTGCGGTGGCACATTCACTGCCGATGTGTCTTTTGGTATTTCACGGGCGATGTCATAAATTTCTTGATAAGTATCATGACCACCAGACCACTTATTCAGCCTATCTCTCCACTGTTCCCATGGCTCGGGATTGAATTCTGGTGAACACATTTCTTCAGCTTTACGTAGCTCAGCATCAGAAAGTGTCGCTACGCGGGTATTATTTTCCGCGAAAATGGTCCCTGGTTTGGGTGGATTTGTCGCCCCAACAATGTCGGTGAGTGCAGCCTCATTCATACCTTGAGTAAAGATCTGAGCGACATATGCCGACTCCATGACATCATCTTGTAGATCGGAGCCCAACTTATCAAATACAGGTAAGCTCATTGCTGTATGCTCGGTGCCGCAGAAGAACTTGAGATCAACACATTGTGAAACAACGGGGGCCATCCCTGCATAAGCGACGGCCCCCATCCAGGTTTCAGCACCGTCAATAAGCCCTTGCTTGAGCCCATCAAGAGTTTCCTCCCACGCGATTGGGACGGGGTTTAGATTCATCAGTTGCATCGCAATACGGCCAAGTTGCGTCCCGGTTACCCGGTTCTTGGTGCCCGCAAGCTGGTCTACGGATGTCACTAAAGGCTTATCCTTCCACTTTAACCCCAACTGAATACCGCGAAGCTCACAGTGGGTAAAAAGGAACTGCAGTTTATGGCGCTTTCTCAATGGCTCCCTAAACAGGGCTTCACTTTTAGGGCTGTAGAAAAAGTGGTATTGAGAAGCACGGGATGGAAACATGTATGCGTAATCAAGCACATTAAGATAAGGCGCGCCTCCAGCCGAGTTCTGGGTGGAAGCAGAGTAAATATCCACGATACCTTGCTGTGTTTTTTTCACACAGTTGGTTTGTCCGCATATCTGATTACTACCAATGAACTCAACCCGAATAGCACCATTCGTGCGCTGTTCTAAGTCTCTTGCGAAAAAAAGCTGCCCCGACTTCTGAATATCGAGGTTTTTCTCGTTAAATCCTGATGCGCCAAATTTGAGCTGAAATTTTGGCGGTGCAGAGTATCTTTCCTTCTGCGTATTCTCTGCCGCTTTTGCCAGAGACGATATGGAAGCGCCAGCTCCCAAAGTCCCTGCCGCTATCAACGTCGACGTCATCCCAAAACGGGCCGACACTTTCATAAAGTCACGACGAGTTAATATCTCCCGATTTCTTTTCATGCTCGCACTCCTTTGTATTGGCTATCGCTCAAACATTACGCTGACATGCCGAAAGTCTCTCTATCTGATGGGTGTCGGCTGTTTGAAGAAACAACAACCCAAAATTCCAGCAATTCAACGCGCTCTTCGTTACATTCAAGCTCACATCAACCCATACTCGCTCTTACATTAAAAATGTTAACGAATGGTTAATTTTTAACCTCGAACAGTTCATTAATGGCATAGAAAAAATAAAATTCAACCCTTGACTTAAAAAATCGAGATAACTAGTCTCATATTTCAATGTTTGAGAATTTCTAGATTTGGATGGCTTGCCATGGAATTCGTCTTGATTTCATTGCACCGAACTAACATGCAGGGAGAGTAAGTTAGATGGGAGATTCTTCTAATCGCTATGATTTTGTTGTCGTAGGGGCCGGTTCAGCGGGTTGCGTGCTCGCCAACAGATTGTCCAAAGATCCTGCCAATCGCGTCCTTTTAATTGAGGCTGGCGGAAGAGATAATAATCCTTGGTTGCATATTCCTGTTGGTTATTTCAAGACGATGCACAACCCAAAAACAGATTGGTGTTATTTGACGCAGCCAGACCCAGGAATCAATTCCCGTCAACTTCAATGGCCTAGGGGAAAAGTGCTGGGAGGTTCAAGCGCACTAAACGGGCTGCTGTATGTCAGAGGGCAAGCTGAAGATTATGATCGTTGGGAAGCGTTAGGTAATCAGGGGTGGTCATATAAAGATGTTTTACCCTACTTTAAAAAATCTGAAGATCAGGAGCGTGGAGCAGACGATTACCATGGTGTAAATGGGTTACAGAAAGTCAGTGACTTACGATTACGCCGACCTATTGCTGATCATTTTATTAATGCCGCTATCAATCTTGGAATCCCTTACAACCCAGACTGCAATGGCAAGTCCCAGGAAGGTGTAGGCTATTTTCAGCAAACGGCTTACAAAGGTTTTCGTTGCAGTACGTCAAAGTCTTTTCTGCGTCCTGCAAAACACCGGTCAAACCTCGACGTGCTGACAGATAGTCACGTTACCAAAATACTTTTTGAAAACAAAACTGCCATTGGTGTTAGCATATATAAAAAAGGGACAGAGCATCCTATCTACGCTTCAAAAGAAGTCATTCTCTCTTCCGGAGCAATTGGGTCACCTCAATTGTTACAACTGTCTGGAGTAGGCCCCGCTGCCTTGCTCAATTCGCTGGATATTCCTGTCATACAAGACCTGCCTGGGGTAGGTGAGAATTTACAAGACCATCTTCAGGTAAGGCTTGTTTTTAAAACTAGTGAGCGCACCTTGAATGATGAACTTAACAGTCTAATGAAGCGAGCGCTCGTTGGGCTTGAGTACCTTCTTAAAAGAACCGGACCTTTGACACTTGCAGCCAGTCAAGTTGCTATTTTTACAAAATCCAGCCCGGAGCTTGAACGTCCAGATATTCAGTTTCATATGCAACCACTAAGTGCTGACAAACCTGGCGATGGTGTTCATCCATTTTCTGCCTTCACTTCCTCGGTATGTCAACTTAGACCATATAGCCGTGGCAGCATTAAAATCATCTCTAGGGATCCTTTTGCGCATCCCATCATCCAACCTTGCTATCTTTCTGACAAAAGGGACCAAAAGATCATTGTTAATGCAATCAAGCTGGCAAGAAGGATTGCAAATACCTCTCCATTGTCTGAATTTATCTTGGGTGAATATGTCCCAGGCACGAACTATCAAACGGATGAAGAGTTGTTGTCCGCAGCGAGACAATTCAGTCAAACCATTTACCATCCAACCAGTACCTGCAAAATGGGGGTAGATGAAATGGCCGTCGTTAACCCTAGGCTACAAGTCTATGGTGTTGAAAACCTGAGAGTTGTGGATGCTTCCATCATGCCTGAAATCGCATCTGGCAACACGAACGCCCCGACGATTATGATTGCAGAAAAAGCGTCAGATATGATTTTGGAAGATCACGCCCACGCTAAGTGCTAAGTGCTAAGTGCTAAGTGCTAAGTGCTAAGTGCTAAGTGCTAAGTGCTAAGTGCTAAGTGCTAAGTGAGCGTGTTCCAAAGTGAGTTCAAGATACCCCGATATCGGCTCTGAGTTATAGGGCCATTTCTGTTAATTCACTTGCAATAAATCGTCAGTGATACCAAATTCAGCAACTGCCAACCGCTGTGCTGCTCGGCGAAGTAGAGGTAAGAATTGTCTGAGCTCTTCTAAAGACTTGCGGGCTGAAGGGGCATGAACTGCTACCGTGAATGCTACGCGGTTGTCATTATCAATGACTGGAACAGCTATTGCCACCATGTCATCTAGAAACTCACCGGTATCAACACCAACCCCATCTACTGCGATTTTTTCTAGATGTTTTTCAAGCTCGCTAACATCAGTCATCGTTTGTGATGTTTCTCTCGTTAGCGGTATGCTCTTAAAAAGGCGTTTGCGGGTAGAAGCTTTCATATCAGCAAGAAAGAGCTTCCCTGATGCCGTGCAATGAAGTGGGTAATGTTTGCCTACAGGCAAATGTATTCGATAAGGCCAGTTTGTTTCTACACGCTCAAGATACAGAATTTCATTACCATCGAGTATGGTGAGGTTGCAAGTTTCACCCACCTGCTCAGAGAGCTCTTTCAGAATAGAAAGCCGATGAACATTAATCGCTGAGTTTTTCAGCGTATCCCGAGCAAGTGCGCGTAACCTATTTCCTGCAGTAAAGCGTTTACCGTCCGGCTCCCTTTGAAGCAACCCTTCTTCTTCAAGTTGCTGCGCAATGCGATGGACAGTTTGTTTGGGCAAATCCAGCTCTTCAGCTAAGTAAACGCTGGACAAAGGTTTATCTGCTTTCACGATTTTTTCAAGGATGACAAAACCCCGAATAAGCGTTGACTGTGTTTCCTTCATTCTGCCCTCGAGCTAAAATGTTGACATGAAAAATGCACAATTGGTGTTTCTTCAATCTTGATTTTATAAGCCAACAGACAACTTTGCCAAATAACCTTAATTAAATGGGATATTGAGTCCTGAATTTTCACATTAAGAATAACAACAGAGTGTGGAGTGACATTTATTAAAATAAGCCATGTCCAATGGACTCGGACATGGTTTAGATTTACGCAGAAGGCTTGAAGAGACGGAAGAAGTTCTCGGTCGTGACTCGCGCAACTTCTTCAAAGGAAACCCCTTTCAGTAGTCCAATGTACTCAGCGACTTCGCGCACATACGCAGGCTGATTTTCCTTACCACGAAAAGGCACAGGAGCCAGATATGGCGAGTCTGTTTCAACCAGCAATTTCTCCAGTGGTAAGCGTCGCACGACATCTTTCAGTTCAGACGCTTTGTTGAAGGTTACAATGCCTGAAATAGAAATGTAGAAACCCAATTCAATCGCTGTTTCTGCCATTTCATAGCTTTCGGTAAAGCAATGGAGAACACCACCGACTTCCTGCGCATTTTCTTCACGGAGAATTTGCAAAGTGTCTTCTCGTGCCATACGGGTATGGATGATCAGAGGTTTGTTCAGTTCCACCGCCAAACGAACGTGCTGACGGAAAGCGTCTTTCTGCTTTTCAGCCAGTTCCGGCTGGTAGTGATAGTCCAGACCTGTTTCACCAATTGCTACCACACGATCATCAGAAGCCAGCGCTTTCAGTATGTCGTAGTCAAAGCCTTCTTCGATATCCAGCGGGTGAACACCACATGACGCAAACACGTTATCGAACGGGCGAATCAACTCCATCATTTTTGGGAAACTTTTCAGCGTCACACCCACAGACAGCAGATAATCAACGCCACGCTGCTTGGCGTTTTCCACCACTGCGCCTACATCAGCGTGTAAATCTTCGTAATTGAGTTTGTCGAGGTGACAATGCGAGTCGACTAGCACGTCTTTTTCTCCGATAGGTTTCTGACTAAAGCGGACGATTATACGATATTTGAAGGGGGATGGCTCATCATCCCGCCCTATTTAAGACACAACAAACTCTGTTAGCCATCGGCTGATAAGGAGTTCGCTGTTGAGGCCAGTGTGCATTGTAAGTTCAGCTTTCATTCGGTTCAACGCCATCAGTTGCGACATGACTTTTGCCTGAGGTAAGGCCGACGCCAAGTTCTGGACGGTTTTCATATCGTCACAGTGGACAATCGCTTCATCTGAGCCTTGCTGAACCTTGATGATATCCAGCATCAAGAAGCTCAGCCATTGCAGTCCTTCCTGTTGTGCCTTAACGATGAGGTCAGCAACAGAAAAAAGCCCCTGCCTCTTACTTACAAACTCAGAAAACGCATCGACTAATGCTTTGTGCTTACTGACACTGCCATCTTCAATAAATGCCTTAGCCGCCAGCGGTGCGCCGCGGTTAATACGCAGCACTTGCAGAGGAACAGACTCAAACAACTCGCCTTCAACCCAACGCTTCACCACTGTTTCTTCCGGCAGTTTGGGCTTCCATTTGTTACAACGGCTGACAACCGTCGGTAACATGGCGTCCATCGATTGTGATAGGAGAATGAAGTGACAGTGTGATGGTGGCTCTTCCAGTGTTTTCAGCAGTGCGTTGGCGGCCGCTTCACCCATTCGATCAGCGTTTTGAATCAAAATAACGCGTTGGCCTCCTAGTTGAGAGGTTTCCCACGCGTATTGATTGCCTGCACGAACCGCATCGACTCCCAGTTGCTTGCCTTCAGATTCTGGTTTCAACAAGTGGAAGTCTGGGTGCGTATCAGCATCAAACAATTGGCAGCTATGGCACATGCCGCAAGGCTCAGTGACACCGTTCTTACAAAGAATGGTTTTCGCCAGGATGGCAGCAAGTTCTATCTTGCCGCTTCCTTTTGGTGCGCTAAGAAGTACAGCGTGATGCAGGCGATCCTGACCGAGCAATTGCTGCCAGTTTTGCCAGATTTCCTGATGCCAAGGATAGAGCTTAGCCTGCATGATTCAGCCAGTTCTCCAGTGCCTTACGAATATCTGCCGATACCGAGTCAATGTCCTGCGAAGCATCGATAATCACAACGCTGTCATCAGACTCAGCCAGCTCAAGGTAACGAGCACGGGTACGGTGGAAGAAGTCCAGCTTCATCTTTTCAATTCGGTCCAATTCGCCACGTGCTTTCGCGCGCTGAAGGCCAATTTCAGGGTCAAGGTCAAGATACAGCGTAAAGTCAGGACGAAAGTCGCCCAATACGGTGTCGCGCAAGTTCTGCATCAGATCCTGATCGAAGCCGCGACCACCGCCTTGATAAGCTTGTGATGACATGTCATGGCGATCGCCCACCACGTAAGCGCCTTTAGCAAGTGCAGGCTTGATGACGTTATCGACCAATTGAATGCGTGCCGCGTAAAGCAGCAACAGCTCCGCCATGTCTGTTAAAGGTTCATCAGGGTGCCCCTCTTTCACCAACGCACGCATTTGCTCTGCGAGCGGCGTTCCACCAGGCTCGCGGGTGGTTTCAATGTCTGAAATACCTTGGGCTTTCAGTGTTTCGATAACGTTGCGGATTGCTGTTGTTTTACCCGCGCCTTCCAGACCTTCAACGACGATAAATTTTCCGTTACTCATTGGCTTCTTAATACTTTTAAATACTCTCTCACTGCACGGTTATGCTGTGCGAGTGTTTTGGAAAACGTATGGCCACCATAACCGTCGGCCACAAAATAGAAATATGGGGTATCAGCAGGGTTTGCTGCAGCAATGATAGACGCTTTACCCGGCATCGCAATTGGCGTTGGTGGTAAGCCGAAAATTACGTAGGTATTGTATGGCGTTGGCGTGCGCAAATCTTTCTTACGAATGTTGCCGTCATAGCTGTCACCCATGCCGTAAATGACCGTTGGGTCAGTTTGCAGACGCATTCTATTGTTTAGGCGGTTAACAAAAACAGAAGCGACTTTTCCACGCTCTTTATCAACTGCGGTTTCTTTCTCGATAATAGAAGCAAGCGTCAACAAATCGTAAGCCGACTTGATGGGTAATGCTTCCTGACGCGATCCCCAAGCTTCATCCAGTGCAGCTTGTAACTGGGTCGCGGCACGTTTCAGGATGGAAAGCTCACTTTGACCGGCCACATAATGATAGGTCTCAGGTAAAAGCAGACCTTCTACTTTCTCACCTTCCAACCCTAGTTTTTCTGCAATTTGTGCTTCAGTCAGCTCGGCAGTGTCATGGGTCAGGTAATCTGTTTCTGCGAGTTGCTCGCGCCACTCTTTGAAGGTGCTGCCCTCAACAAAGGTAATGGTGAACTGGTGTTCTTTACCAGAACGCACTAAAGCAAAAAGCTCAGCAAGACTGATACCTGGCTGAACCTGAAAAGTGCCCGCTTTTAGTTTGGTCAACTCCGGATGGGTTTTCGCTGCCCAACGCGACCATTGAGAGGCATCAATAACGCCATCTGAAACCAGTTTGCGAGTGAATGAGTGATAGTTTGACCCTTCAGGTACGTTCACCAACAAGGTTTCTGTCGGTTTGATATCACTGTTAACGTAACTTTCAATTTGGGTATAAGCCCAGTACGCGCCGCCGGCAGCCGCCAGCGCTAAAAACAATACAATCAGCGCAAGTTTCTTAATCACACATCCAACCTTAAGGCGATCGCGCTAGAAGCATCGAAGTCGCGGTAGTTTTTCCCTTCAAGACAGTGAACAGGCACGACACCCATTACTGCGTTTGTTATGAATATCTCGTCTGCGTTCAGCAAACTATCAGGCGTTTCCAACACTTCCTTGATGGGGTAACTCAGCGCTTGGGCCAGAGCCATAACCTGAGCCCGCATAGTACCAGCAACCCCTGAAGCAGTAAGTAAAGGTGTGTACAAGGTTTGGTCAATTCGCCAAAAAATATTTGAGGCAGAGGTTTCAATGACATGTCCGTTCATGTCACAGGCAACACCATCCTCTGTACAACAGTTTTCGACCTCTCGCTTTAGCAGGACTTGCTCTAGACGGTTAAGGTGTTTGAGGCCTGCTAAAGGAGATTGGCCAATACGCTGTTCCAATAGAGACAGTGAAATGCCCGTTTCCCGCCAGGACAGATACTGTGTTGGAAACGGATGAGATGAAACCGTCACTGTTGGCTTGTTGCAACCCGCCGCGCTATAGCCACGACCGCCAGAGCCTCTGGACACAATGACTTTCAGTATTGCCCTCTCAGTGTCTTTAAGTGAATCAGCAACAGTGTCGACCCACTGATATAAAGATGACCAATCTACACCTTCAATGTGCAACGCGGAAACGTTTTGCTCAAGACGTGCTCTATGTCGCCCCCAGTCACAAGCCTGACCGTTTTTCACCAATACGGTGGTGAACACACCATCACCGTACTGAAATGCTCGGTCACTGAAAGCTACGGTATCTACTTGCTGTCCATTTACGAGGATCATCCGTATTCCCTGCACAATAAAAAAACGGCTCGGTCACAAGTCCCGAGCCGTTGCATTCTATCAAAAAAACCTTCTTCGCCAAAAAAGTCAGGCGAACAAAAAGACTTAGATTTTCTTGAAGATAAGTGAACCGTTGGTGCCACCGAAGCCGAATGAGTTACACAGTGCGTAATCCATCTTCACTTGACGTGCTTCATGCGGAACGTAGTCAAGGTCACAGCCTTCGTCTACGTGGTCCAGGTTGATTGTTGGTGGTACTGCTTGGTCAACCAGTGACATCGCAGTGATGATCGCTTCAACAGAACCTGCAGCACCCAGTAGGTGACCCGTCATAGACTTGGTAGAAGACACCAGCGCCTTATCCGCTGCTGTACCCAGCGCCAGACGGATACCCTTGGTTTCAGCCACATCGCCGGCAGGCGTTGACGTGCCATGTGCGTTAACGTAACCGATTACATCTGGGGAGATACCTGCATCACGGATAGCCGCTGTCATCGCCAGTGCGCCACCTGAACCGTCTGCACTTGGCGAAGTCATGTGATAGGCGTCGCCGCTCATACCGAAGCCAACCAGCTCACAGTAGATTTTCGCACCACGCGCTTTGGCGTGCTCGTACTCTTCGAGAATCATCATGCCTGCACCGTCACCCAGAACAAAACCGTCACGGTCTTTGTCCCAAGGACGTGATGCTGCTTGTGGATCATCATTGCGGGTAGACAGCGCTTTCGCTGCCGCGAATCCGCCAATGCCCAGCTCAGTAGAAGCTTTCTCTGCACCACCTGCAACCATTGCATCAGCATCACAGTATGCAATCATACGAGCAGCGTGACCAATGTTGTGCAGTCCAGTAGTACATGCAGTCGAGATCGCGATATTTGGACCGCGAAGACCGAAATTAATAGAAACGTGACCGGCGATCATATTTACAATGGTCGACGGTACAAAAAATGGGCTGATTTTGCGTGGGCCTTTTTCGACATACGCGCGGTGGTTTGTCTCAATCAGACCAAGACCACCAATACCAGAACCGATGGCTACGCCAATACGGTCTGCATTTTGTTCTGTGATCTCCAGACCAGAATCTTTAAGTGCTTGCACACTTGCTGCGATGCCATACTGGATGAACAGGTCCATTTTCTTGGCATCTTTCTTAGAGATGTAATCTTCACTGTTGAAATCATTAACCAGACCAGCAAACTTGGTTGCAAAGTCGGTGGTATCGAAGTGAGTGATACTCTGGATGCCACTCTGACCAGCCAGCAGCGCTTTCCAAGATGATTCAACGGTGTTACCTACAGGCGATAACATCCCCATGCCAGTGACAACAACACGACGCTTAGACACGATGATATTCTCCGGAGAAAGGTGTTATTACGAAATTTCGGGGGTGGTAGAAAAAACTCAGGCGGTCAAGGTGACCGCCTGGGAGGATCTTGTTCTGATTACTCAGACGCGCCAACAACGTAATCAATCGCTGCCTGAACGGTAGTAATCTTCTCTGCTTCCTCGTCTGGAATCTCGGTATCGAATTCTTCTTCCAGAGCCATTACCAGCTCAACGGTATCCAGTGAGTCTGCGCCCAGATCGTCAACGAAAGATGCTTCGTTTTTAACTTCTGCTTCGTCTACGCCCAGTTGCTCAACGATGATTTTTTTTACGCGTTCTTCGATGTTGCTCATATTAATACTATTCCTTACAAGATTCGCAGATGCGATATGTGCAGTAGTTTATTCAATAACGTGGAAGTTGCAACACCCGAAATGCTGGTCAAACCACGATTTGGATGATAAACCATCGGATTTTGACCTGAATCATTTTGAGGTGCAACTTTATTGTTTAAATCATGTACATGCCGCCGTTGACATGCAGTGTTTCACCCGTGATATAAGCTGCATCTTCTGATGCAAGGAATGCGACTGTTGCCGCAATTTCACGTGGTTCACCCAGACGACCCGCAGGTACCTGAGCCAATGTCGCTGCACGCTGATCATCGTTCAGCGCTTTTGTCATATCGGTTTCGATGAAACCTGGGGCAACAGTATTTACAGTAATTCCACGTGATGCAACTTCACGTGCCATAGATTTGGTGAAGCCCACAACTCCGGCTTTTGCCGCAGAGTAGTTTGCCTGACCAGCGTTACCCATGGTGCCAACCACTGAACCTACGTTGATGATACGACCGTTACGCTTTTTCATCATCGCACGCAATACTGCTTTAGACATGCGGAAAATAGACGTCAGGTTGGTGTCCATAATGTCCTGCCACTCGTCGTCTTTCATTCGCATAAGAAGGTTGTCACGAGTGATACCTGCGTTATTTACCAGAATATCAATGTCACCAAACTCTTCTTTAATCGCTTTCAGTACTGCCTCAATGGACTCGGCAGAGGTTACGTTTAGTGCGTAACCTCTGCCATTTTCACCCAGATATTCACTAATTGCTGAGGCACCGCTCTCAGAAGTTGCAGTACCTACAACAGTTGCACCGCGCTCAACCAAAAGTTCAGCAATTGCACGGCCGATACCGCGGCTCGCACCTGTTACAAGGGCAATTTTACCGTTCAGGTTCATCAGTTTTCGTTCCTTTATTAAACAGCCAGCTAAAACACCAGCTGTGAATCCCAGAATTTGTTACTTAGCAGCTTCTAAAGAAGCTGAGTCGTTAACTGCTGCTGCGCTCAAACGTTTGTCGATGCGCTTCGCCAAGCCAGTCAATACCTTGCCTGGGCCCATTTCTAGCAGCAAATCAACGCCTTCATTCGCCATTTTTTCGCAACCTTCCGTCCAACGAACTGGACCGTAAAGCTGACGAACCAGCGCATCTTTAATGGCTGCTGCGCCTGTCTCAGTTGCTACGTCTGCATTGTTAATGACGGGAATTGAAGGCGCGGAGAACGTCAGATCATTGAGTGCAATTGCCAGCTTGTCAGCAGCAGGCTTCATCAGTGCGCAGTGCGAAGGGACAGAAACAGGCAGCGGCAGTGCGCGTTTTGCGCCCGCTGCTTTACACAGCACGTTTGCTCGCTCGACCGCTTCTTTGTTACCCGCAATAACAACCTGCCCTGGAGAGTTAAAATTAACCGGAGAAACCACTTGGCCTTCTGCCGCGTCTTCACAGGCTTTCGCGATAGCGTCATTGTCCAAGCCAATAATCGCTGACATTGCACCAACACCGGCAGGAACAGCTTCTTGCATCAACTCACCACGCAGTTCGACCAACTTTACGGCTTCTTTAAAATCGATAACACCCGCACAAACCAGTGCAGAGTATTCACCTAGGCTGTGACCGGCCATAACTGAAGGCATTGCTCCACCTTCTTGCTGCCATACTCGCCAGATAGCGACAGATGCAGTCAGCAATGCAGGTTGGGTGCGATTTGTTTGATTCAGATCTTCTGCTGGACCATTTTGAACCAGTGCCCAAAGGTCATAACCCAGAGCTTCAGAAGCTTCCGCAAACGTTTCTTTAACGATGGCAAACTGTTCACCCAGTTCCGCCAACATGCCCACGGCTTGCGAACCCTGGCCAGGGAAAACCACAGCAAAGTTAGACATTGTGTATTCCTTATCAAAATTTGATCAGAGCTGAACCCCAGGCGAAACCACCGCCGAAGGCTTCAAGCAAAATCGTTTGGCCGCGTTGAATACGCCCGTCACGAACTGCCTCATCAAGCGCAGTTGGGACGGAAGCGGCCGAGGTATTACCATGCTTATCAAGCGTAATGACTACCTGATCCATCGACATGGCGAGTTTCTTCGCCGTCGCCTTGATAATGCGGTAGTTAGCTTGGTGAGGGACCAGCCAGTCAATTTCTGACTTGTCCATTCGATTCTCGTCCAGCGTTTCAGCAACAATGTTTGCCAGTTGTGTCACCGCCACCTTAAATACATCATTACCCGCCATATGAAGCCAAGAGTCAGACTCTGCCGGGTTTCCTGCTTTTGTGCGTTGAGGGAATTTAGCTTTCAACAGCTCGCCAAACTTACCGTCTGCGCGTAGGTGGGTTGAGATAATGCCAGGTTCTTCGGTAGCACCAATCACAGCCGCCCCCGCGCCATCACCAAAAAGGATGATGGTTGAGCGGTCTTCTGGATCACACATGTGCGAAAGACGATCGGAGCCGATCACCAGTGCATTCCGCGCCATGTCCGACTTCACATATTGATCCGCCACGCTCAGCGCATAAACAAAACCTGAACACGCTGCTGATACGTCAAATGCTGGACAACCGCTGATTTCCAGCATTGCCTGAACATCACATGCCGCAGCGGGGAAAGCGCTCTCGCCACTGGTAGTAGCTACAATAATAAGGTCGATGTCTTGCTTATCAATCCCTGCCATATCAATAGCTTGACACGCAGCGAGATAGCCCATTGTGGCAACAGTTTCTTGCTCACTGGCGATACGACGTTCTTTAATACCAGTACGCGCGATGATCCACTCGTCGCTGGTATCTACCATTTTTTCGAGATCCGCATTGGTGCGGATTTGCGCAGGCAGATAGCTGCCTGTGCCTAGAATCTTACTGAACATGAAGACTAATAATGCCTCTCGAGTAATACGGCTTCCAAACGGTTACATATTTTATTAGGTAGTTGCCGTTCGACTTCGTGTACCGCTTCTCCGATAGCATGTTGGAAAGCGGATCTATCAGCACGTCCGTGGCTTTTAACTACAATGCCGCGCAATCCTAACAGACTTGCGCCATTGTACTGGTCGGGGTTCAGGTGTTTCAGGCGATTAAACAGCCCACCAAATAACCATTTAGCTACCAGTTTCTTAAATGGATTCGCCAAAACATGCATTTTTAAGCTTTCTAAAAACAGTCTTGCGACACCCTCACTGGTTTTCAGGCTTACATTGCCGACAAATCCATCGCAGACAATGACATCGGCTTTTCCAGTATAAAGCTGGTCGCCCTCTACATAGCCAATGTAATTGACCGCCGAGCACTGCTGCAACATTTCCGCGCAGCGCTTAACTAAGTCATTCCCTTTGATCTCTTCTTCACCGATGTTAAGCAGTCCAACTGATGGCTGATAGCCCAGTTGTTCTTCAGCGAGTACCGACCCCATCACTGCGAACTGAAACAAGGTGTCGGCATCAACCGAGACGTTTGCCCCTAAATCTAATAGCCAGCTTTGCTGGTTACCCATGGTTGGCAACTCAGAAATCAGTGCAGGACGATCAATGCCTGGAAGCAATTTAAGAAGAGCGCGGGAAAGTGCCATTAAAGCGCCGGTATTACCCGCGCTGACACAAGCATCAGCCTTTCCTTCCGCAACCAGTTCGAGTGCGATACGCATAGAGCTGCCTTTGCTTGAACGCAAGGCTTGCGAAGGACGTGTGTCATTGGCGATAGAAGATTCCGCATGAACAATTGAAATGCGGGGATTATTTTTTTGATCCAGCGATACGAGCTGGCGGGTGATCTCGGATTGATCACCGACGAGTACCACTTTTAACGAGGGGAAATGCAACAATGCCTGCACGGAGGCAGGCACTGTTACTTGAGGACCGAAATCCCCGCCCATCGCATCAAGTGCAATGGTTAGACCTGTCAAGGCTCAACCTTACTTGTTGATTACCTTGCGGCCACGGTAGAAACCGTCAGCAGTCACGTTGTGACGCAGGTGAGTTTCACCAGAAGTTGCATCTACAGACAGAGCTGAAGTGCCCAGCGCATCGTGTGAACGACGCATACCACGCTTAGAACGGGTTTTACGGTTCTGTTGTACGGCCATTGACCCTACTCCTCGTTACTTTGCTTTAAGTTTTTCAAAACGGCAAATGGATTCGGACGCTCATCAGCAAGCGGGATTTCCCCGAATACCATACCATCAGAATCGACTTCGCAGTCGACTTCGTCGTGCATGGCAACCTGTGGCAAAGCCACAATCAACTCATCTTCGATAAGTTGAAGCAGGTTAATCTCACCATTTTCGTCGACTAATGCCGGCTCATAAGCATCCGGTAAATTGCCAACCTGATCTTCATTGAAAACCGGGCTGTAAATAAATTCGACTTCACAATGATGCGGGAAGGCTTTCCAACAACGCTGACACTCTAAATTGACGTCGACCTTGGCGTTTCCGCGTACAATCTTCAGCCCTTGAGCATCAATGTCAAATGAAAGCTTCACTTCAGCATCACTGATTACACCTTCAGTTGCCTCAGCTATACGCTCCAGTTGCTTCACAGCGATGATGCCATCGTAGTCAAGTCGCTTTTGCGCACTTCTAAACGGGTCAACCGTTAGTGGTAGCTTTACCTTTTGCATAGGGCGCGAATTCTAGCCTCCAATGTGGCCTGAGTCAAAGAAATTTATGCCTTTACTTCTATTCAAGCGCTTCAAAAGCCCAAGAAAAAGAAAAAAGGTTACTTTCCGTTCAACAGGTACTTAGCATTATTGAACTTGAATGGGCCACCCATACCTAAAGCTCGTCGGAAGCCCACTCGCCTCGGCAAGTTTAAAACATTACACTTGCCTGCGTATACGAATATTCTGGTAAAGGATCATCGTTAGATGAATAAACAAACAATTGTGCTGGCTTCAGGATCCAAGTACCGCCAGGCATTACTTCAGAAACTTGGCTTACCTTTCGTTGCCCACTCACCGGATATTGATGAATCTGCTAAAGAAAATGAGTCTCCGGCTGATTTAGTGAAGCGACTCTCATTGGAAAAAGCACAGGCATGTCGAGACGCTCACCCTAGGTCGATCATCATAGGATCCGATCAGGTTTGTGTGATCGATGGAAAGATTTTGGGAAAACCCCAAACAGAAGCAAAGGCCATTAAGCAGTTAAACGCAGCATCAGGCAAACATGTCACTTTTTATACGGGGTTAACTTTATTGAATGCTAACTCTGGAAAAACACAAACAGACCTAGAGCCCTTTCATGTTTACTTCAGAGAATTGAGCGAAAAAGAGATCACGCGTTACGTGAAGCGTGAGCAACCTCTTGATTGCGCGGGTAGCTTTAAATGCGAGAGCCTAGGCATTGCATTATTCGATAAGCTAGAAGGGCGAGACCCAAACACCCTGATTGGCCTGCCTTTGATTCGCCTATGCGAAATGCTCCGAGAGGAAGGAATCGAAGTCCTTTAGCCCTTAAACGAAAAATGGGGCTATAGCCCCACTTTCTTCTTATCTTTCGTCGGCGATTAAAGAAGTGCTTCCAGAGAATCTACAATCGCGACAGGATGGTATTCCGCCAGCGTCGTCCTGTCGTGGACACCCCATGTAATACCGATCGCATCTACCCCAGCATTTTGCGCTAAATACATGTCGTGCGTTGTGTCCCCCACCATCACAGCATCTTTTGCCTCAACACCAAGCTGAGCCAAAAGCTCATTGATCATCAATGGATCAGGTTTTGAAGCCGTTTCATCCGCAGTGCGAGTCGCCACAAAAAATGCTGACGTGCCGGTATCCGCAATGGCCTTATCCAAGCCTGAGCGGGATTTACCTGTCGCAACTGCTAGCAAATGCCCTCTTTGCTTCAACAATTCCAAAAAGCCTAAAGCAGAGGGATACAAGTCAATCGGCGTATCGTTATCGACACGAAACTGTTGCCCGTAATGGCGCTTCCATTCATCCAGTTTTTCTAAAGGCGCACCGGGATAGAGAAATTCATACCCTTTGTCCAGGCTCAGACCAATCATTTGTTTGAGCTCATCACCAGACAACTCTGGCAAACCACCCGTCAGAAGGGCAGCAGCTTCTAGACTGGAAACAATACGCGCGACCGAATCCATCACGGTGCCGTCCCAATCAAAAATCACCAACTTATAGTTAGCTAACACGTGGCGCTTTCCTTAAACCTTCCAGTGCTCTTTCTAGTTGTTTATCCATCGGGGCAGAGATATCCATCAGTTCTTCTGTGCCCGGATGGGTAAACTTGATATTGGCTGCATGCAGGAACAGACGGCTCAAACCAAACTTCTTGGTGTAAGCATCAAACCTTGGATCGCCATAGCGGTCGTCCCACGCCAGCGGATGTCCCACATATTGCGTATGCACACGGATTTGGTGAGTACGGCCAGTTATTGGGCTAGCTTGCACCAAAGTCGCTTGCTCGAACTGTTCTATCACTTTAAAGCGGGTTTCAGACGGCTTACCATTGGGGTTTACACGAACAATGCTGTTCACTTCGTTTTTAAGAAGTGGCGCTGTTACCTTCTTCATAGAAGGCTTCCAGTTACCCATGGCTAAAGCAAAGTAGTATTTCTGCACCGTCTTCTCACGGAATTGCGCCTGCAAATGACGCAATGCTGAACGCTTCTTAGCAATCAGCAAGATGCCCGAGGTATCGCGGTCGATACGGTGCACCAGTTCTAGAAAACGTGCGTCTGGACGCAATGCGCGCATCGCTTCAATGGCGCCAAAGTGCAGACCACTTCCGCCGTGAACTGCAGTGCCTGACGGTTTGTTGAGCACTAACATGTGATCGTCTTCATAAATCACACATTTTTCCAACTCTGCGACACGATTCAGTTTGGTATTGGGTGCCTCAGCCTGCGCTGTCTCTGGGATCTTGATAGGTGGTACGCGAATAACATCACCCGCCTGAAGCTTATATTCAGGTTTTATGCGTTTTTTATTAACTCGCACCTCTCCTTTACGAAGAACGCGATAAATCATACTTTTAGGTACGTTTTTAAGCCTATTTCGGAGAAAGTTATCGATCCGCTGGCCTGCAATGTCATCTGAAATTTCGATGAATTGCACTTTAGGTTTTTCAGTATTCATAGGGCGTAGATTCTACATTGCATCAAAGTAGTTTGCTGCAAAAAAGTGTCCCTGCTATAGTTGCGCCGTAAAGCAGAAAAGTTTGAAGCTTTTTTGCTCGCCACGACTAAAAAGTCGACAAATAGAGTAAATCTTTACCGCTTTATCTCAGACCCCTAACCGCCACTAGCACTATTTCTGAGTAGTATCTTGATCAGCTGGCAGTTAACGGTGTCTTAATCATGCAGCACTCGGCGTAAGACATGAGGAATAAAGCACCCGTTAGTTTGTTGGCACGACGGGATAAATAACCAGTGTCAAAGAGACTGTCGCCATTTGTGGCGAATAGCCGACTGAATAAACCGGAGTGAATATCTTAATTCCGTATCAGTGGGTGGATAAGTAGTGCCCTAGAGCGTCCCTGATTCCCCAGCCGTGAGGCTGCATTAACATCAGACTTGGGACCTGGCAGCATTGCGTTCTTTCTCTCGTATCCGACAACTAATAACAACAAATAATCGAGAACAATTTGATATGAAAAGAATGTTGATTAACGCAACTCAAAAGGAAGAGTTGCGCGTCGCATTGGTTGACGGTCAGCGCTTATACGATCTGGATATCGAAAGCCCTGGCCATGAATCGAAGAAAGCAAACATCTATAAAGGCCGTATTACACGTATTGAGCCAAGTCTTGAAGCAGCATTCGTAGACTATGGTTCTGAGCGTCACGGTTTCCTTCCTCTTAAAGAAATTGCCCGCGAATACTTCCCAGACAATTACAGCTACCAAGGTCGTCCAAACATCAAAGAGGTGTTGAAAGAAGGCCAGGAAGTGATTGTTCAGGTTGATAAAGAAGAACGTGGTAACAAAGGCGCTGCCTTGACCACTTTCATCTCTCTCGCTGGTAGTTACCTTGTTCTGATGCCAAACAACCCTCGTGCTGGCGGTATTTCCCGTCGTATCGAAGGTGAAGAGCGTAGCCAACTGAAAGAAGCGATGTCTGGTCTGAAACTACCTCAGGGCATGGGTCTGATCGTTCGTACCGCTGGCGTTGGCAAATCTGCTGAAGAGCTGGAATGGGATTTAAACTACCTGCTGAACAACTGGGAACGCATCCAAGGCGCCGCTGATTCTAAACCAGCGCCATTCCTGATCTATCAGGAAAGCGATGTGATTGCGCGTGCATTCCGTGATTACCTGCGTCGTGACATCGGCGAAGTGCTGATCGACAGTGAGAAAGTTTACAATCAGGCTCGTGAGCGTATTCAGGCTACCCGTCCTGACTTCCTGAGTCGCGTTAAACGCTACGAAGGTGAAGTTCCACTTTTCAGCCACTACCAAATCGAAAGCCAGATTGAATCTGCCTTCCAGCGCGAAGTGCGTCTGCCTTCCGGTGGTTCGATTGTTATCGACCCAACCGAAGCACTGACTTCTATCGACATCAACTCCGCTCGTGCGACCAAGGGTTCTGATATCGAAGAAACCGCACTCCAGACAAACCTTGAAGCAGCGGACGAAATTGCACGTCAATTGCGCCTGCGTGACCTTGGTGGTCTGGTTGTTATCGACTTCATCGATATGACCCCAGTTCGCCACCAACGTGAAGTAGAAAACCGTTTGCGTGAAGCTGTCCGTATGGACCGTGCACGCGTTCAAATCGGTCGTATTTCACGCTTTGGTCTGCTGGAAATGTCTCGTCAGCGTCTGAGCCCTTCTCTGGCAGAAGCCAGCCACCACATCTGTCCTCGCTGTACAGGTACTGGTGTGATTCGTGATAACGAATCTTTGTCTCTGTCTATCTTGCGTCTGATCGAAGAAGAAGCGCTGAAGGAAAACACCGCCCAAGTAATGGCTGTAGTACCCGTTCCGGTTGCTTCTTACCTGCTCAACGAAAAACGCCGCTCAGTGCAGCACGTTGAGAAGTATCACAACGTCCGCGTTATCGTTGTACCTAACGCCAACATGGAAACCCCACACTTTGAAGTGGTTCGTATCCGCGGTGGTGACGAAGTGACTTCACTGTCTTACCGCCTTCCAGAACAACTGGAAGCAATGCGTGAGACTGAAGGCAAAGACGACGCACCAGCTGAGCGCGTTGTTAAGAAACGCGAAGAGCCAGCATTGCAAAGTTTCGCTGCCCCTGCTTCTCCGGCACCGGTTGCCAAGCCAGCAGCAAAAGCAGCAGTTGAAGCTAAACCTGGCCTGATCTCTCGTCTGGTATCTTTCATCTCTGGCCTGTTCGCAAGTGCGCCGGCTGAAGAAGAGAAGAAAGAAGAACCAAAACGCGAGTCTCGTAACCGTCGTGACCACAAGCGTTCTCAAGATCGCACCCGTCGTGGCGAGCGCAATGGTCAGCGCGACGAAAACAGCAAGAATGGCGAGCGCAATGAACGAAGCGAGCGTGGAGATAAGAAACCACGTCGTGGCAAAGAGCGCGCTGAAAATAACGAACGTTCAAATGAGCGTCCGGAAAAACAAGCTAAGAAGCAAAACCGCAAGCAGACTGACAAGGCAGAAAAAGCTGACCAACGTCAACAGCAAGCGAAAGCGGCTAAGCCAGTAAAAGAAGAGTCTCAAGCTGACAAGCAAGAGAAAGCGGAAAAGACGGAGAAAGTAAAACAGCGCCGTCAACGCCGTAAACTGAACAAGAAAGTCCGTGTTGGTGATACTGAAGAAGTTGAAATCGCCGCAGTAAACCCACTTCACGAAATGGGCAAAGCTGTAGCGGAAGAAGCGAAAGCAGAAGCGACCACTACTGACGCACCTCAGACCGCCGAGACGAACGATAATGGTGAGCAACGTGAAGAGAAGCGTCGTAACCGCCGTTCACCTCGTCACCTGCGTGCAAGTGGCCAACGCCGTCGTCGTAGCAACCGCGAAGACGAATCAGCAAACGCTGAGCAAGGCCTTGACCAACTGGACATGATGGAAACGGCTGTTTCTATCGTTGAAAAGCGCAACAAGGTCGTTCTGAAGTCTGGTGTTGCTTCTCCAGAAATGGCAATGGGTAAAGTATGGCCTTCGAAAGCTGCACTGAAAGCCCCTGTTGTGGCAGAAGCAGTAACAGAAGCACCTGTTACTGACGAAGCTCCAGCACCTAAGACAGTTGCTGTTGGTGGCGTAGCCTTCCCTGAAATGGCAATGGGTAAAGTCATTGTTCGTCGTTCAGCATCCACTGTGCTGGAAGAAAAAGCGAAATACGAAGGTGCTGACGCCCTAAACGAAGAACTGCCAGTTGCTGTTAATGCACCGGAAGAAGTAGAAGCACCTGCCGCAGAGCCAGTTGTCGAAGCTGTAGCTGAACAGGTAGAAGCGCCAAAAGCTGAAGAAACCAATGTGAAGAGCGTGATGGAATCTAGCGAAATCCCTGCTGTAGAAGCAGAGAAACCCGCTAAACCTGCTATTCGCATAGGTCGTGCAACGTCTCCAATGACAAAAGCACCAGCACCGGAAAGTGCAGAGTCAGCCATTGAAGTGGCGATTGCTGAGTTCCGCAGTGAGCGAGCTGAAACGCGCCAAGCAGGTAGCCAAACGGCAACCAACAGCGCCGCAGCGCCAGCGACCAAGCCTAACTTCCAATAAGAAGTCCGGTATA
Organism: Grimontia marina; assembly: GCF_900060185.1. Lineage (GTDB taxonomy): Bacteria > Pseudomonadota > Gammaproteobacteria > Enterobacterales > Vibrionaceae > Enterovibrio > Enterovibrio marinus. The sequence goes on from NZ_FIZY01000017.1 coordinate 32,586, forward strand.
AAAAGAGCCATGCCTAGCATGGCTCTTTTTTTATGTGCCACTAGGGGCTGTTGATCTTTGGTGATGGTTTTTGCAGCAGTTTGTGGGGGTTTTATGCAAGGCAGAGGCTTCGATGTGTAGCTAGCCTACATGAGAAGCCGATAACGCAGCAGAAATTCCCCACAAACGCTGCCCGAAGGGTTCTGCCCTAAGCGTTTTATGCTTTGTTGAGGTGTATTTGCTTAGAATGACTAGGCGGCACACACCTCGCCGCGCCTAAAACGCTTAGGGCTAGAACAAAATCCAACCACCAAAGGTCAACAGCCCCTAGGTCTTATTCATCAAACTGCCATCGCTTTGATGTTTAATCAGTTTGGCTAATTGCAGCACGTCTTTTTTGTTATAACCCGCTGTTCTGCCTAGACGTAACCTGCTTTTAAGTTTCACAAATACGTTACCAAGATTGAACAAAATCACACTTTTAGGTAGTATCGCCGTCTTTGTCGAATTGCCAACAACCCACTTTTAGAGAAGTAACCGAACAAGATGTTTGAATTCCCCAAGTTTCCTAAACACTCGGCCAAGAACGACATTCTGTCGGGTCTGACTGTTGCACTCGCTCTGGTACCAGAAGCCGTTGCGTTTGCTTTCGTTGCAGGCGTTGACCCAATGGTTGGCCTGTATGCTGCGTTCATCATGGGTCTACTGACTTCTATCCTTGGCGGTCGCCCTGGTATGATTTCTGGTGCGACTGGCGCAATGGCTGTGGTCATGGTCAGCCTGGTCGCAGAACACGGTATTCAATATCTTTTTGCGGCAATCATGCTGGCGGGTACGCTTCAAATTCTGGCGGGTGTATTTAAGCTCGGTAAATTTATCCGCATGGTGCCACACCCGGTAATGATTGGTTTCGTTAACGGTCTGGCTATCGTCATCTTCCTTGCTCAACTTGGTCAATTCCAAGTGCCTGGCCTGAACGGTGAAATGGAATGGCTGCAAGGCGAGCAACTGTATCTGATGCTTGGCTTGGTGGCGATTACCATGGCTATCATCCATTTCCTGCCCAAGATCACCACCGCAGTACCTTCTTCTCTGGTTGCGATTGTGTCTGTGACAGCGGCGGTTGTCCTGCTGGATCTGGATACCCGCACTGTTGTCGACTTCCTGCGCTCAATGAGTGGTGACGAGAACGCAACGCTTGCTGGCTCACTGCCGACTTTCGCTTTCCCAACTGTTCCATTCAATCTGGAAACGCTATACATCATCCTGCCATACTCTTTGATTCTGGCAGCTGTTGGTCTGATTGAATCTCTGTTGACCCTAACCGTCGTTGACGAGATGACCGGCACCCGCGGCCGCGGTAACCGCGAATGTGTAGGCCAGGGTGTCGCGAACGTAACCTGTTCCGTATTCGGTGCGATGGGCGGCTGTGCGATGATTGGTCAGTCGATGATCAACGTTAACTCTGGTGGCCGTGGCCGTCTGTCTGGCATCGTTGCCGCACTGGCCCTGCTCTGTTTCATCCTGTTCACCTCTTCGCTGATTGAGATGATCCCACTGGCAGCGCTGGTTGGTGTGATGTTCATGGTGGTTATCGGCACATTTGAATGGGCAACGTTCAAGCTGGCCAGCCGTGTACCAAAACGCGACTTTTTCGTTATCGTGCTGGTGACTGTTGTTACCGTTATGACTGACCTGGCGATTGCGGTTATCGTTGGTGTGATTGTGTCGGCGCTGATGTTTGCATGGGAACATGCTAAACACATTTACGCATCAAGCCATATCAACGAGGAAGGCTCAAAAGTCTACGAAGTGAATGGTCCATTGTTCTTTGGCTCAGTGGCTAACTTCCTTGAACTATTTGATGCTCAGAACGACCCACAAGACGTGATTGTCGATTTTGGTAAATCCCGTGTGGCTGACCACTCAGCCATCGAAGCGATTGAAACGCTGGCTGAGCGATACAGCAAAGCGGGTAAGACGCTCCACCTTCGTCATCTGTCACAAGACTGTTTGGCGCTGCTGACTAAAGCGGGCAGCCTGGTTGAAATTAACCACATCGAAGACCCAAGCTACAAGGTTGCAACCGACGTTCTGGCGTGATGAATTTCAATGATGAAGAAGCGGGCTGAATGGCCCGCTTTTTTATTACCTATTCTCTTCTTCGCAGAGCGATAGATAATGTTGGAAAGACTTTAACTCACCGGCTTCAAAATGCTCTTTGAGGGCTTCCATACGCTCAATACGATCAACGCGAAAGCTTCGATAATCATCCCGTAGCTCACACCATGCCACCAGCGTCCAGACTTTGCCCCAAAATACCTGACCTAGAGGGTGAACAATCCGCTCGGAGTATATTCCTTCGCCAGTTTTATATTTGATGCGGACTTTTTGTTTTTCTGTCGTCGCTGCGCGCAAGCTTTCTCGCCATACGGTGCATTCTGATTCAATGTAAAAGTCAGGCACCGCAAGAGGCAAAGCGTCAATCTGGGCTTTAAGGTGTTCTGGCAGTATGGACTGGATTTTTCTTGAGGCAGATTCAGAAGCAGCCGCCAAACTCTTATCTGACCATGCTCGTACCATTTGCATGCCAAGTTCCAATGCGACGATTTCTTCTTCAGTAAACATTAGCGGTGGAAGGTGAGAGCCTTTGCCTAACAGGTAACCAATCCCTGCTTCGCCTTCAATGGGAACACCGGACAATTGCAGGGATTGGATATCACGGTAAATCGTGCGCTCACTGACCTTCAGCTCTTCCGACAACGACTTGGCCGTCACCGCGTAACGTTTACTACGCAGCAGTGTTAAAAGCTCAAACAAGCGCTCCGATTTACTCATTCACTCTTCCTAAGCTGTTTCAGTCATACAAGGACTCATTTTAATTTGCTCGTGGGCCATCACTAGCGTTGAAGCATCAATATAAGACACCATCTTCTGAGCACCTTCATCCTTCATGAAGTTGTCTGACGCTGCCTTAGCATCAGCGAGTGTCGCCCAGTAAACAATGTCTGTCCATTCTTGTGTCTGCTCATTAAGACTCAGCGAACGGTAAAGATAGCCTTCACATCCTTTAATAAAGGGAATAGTGCCTTCTGCTGCCTCAACAAATGCCTTCATATCCGCGCCGTCTTTCAGTTTGAATCTTACGGTTTCTACAATGTTATCCATGGTGTTATCTCCTTTCGTGTGGGGTTGAGAAGAGATTACTGACACCTACTGACAGATCGTGTCAGGAGCGTTTCCCAGAAACAAAAAAAGGTCAGCTTTTGGCTGACCTTCTATTTCAAGAGCTTAAACACATTACGTCAAATCGAAGACCAAAGCAGTGACGCTTTCTGAGCCGTTATTTTTCAGCAAGAGTTGGGAGAGCCCGCTAACTTTTGCACCGTCGCCACCTGTGAGAGTATCGTCATTCACTGACAACTCACCTGCTACGACATGCAAATACACATTGCTGCCCATTTCCGGGGTGAAAGTTTCCGAACTACCGTTTTCCAAGATTAACTGTAGTAATCGGGCATCTTGTTTAATGTGCAATGTGCCATCGCGGCCATCAGGCGTTGCTATTTCAGTGAAGCCCAATGCTTTACCAAAGTCCTTCTGCTGATAACCTGGTGCTCCACCCTTCTCATTAGGCTGAATCCAAATTTGCAGGAAGCGAAGGTCACTGTCGGAAGAGCCATTATACTCGCTGTGGTAAATCCCCTTCCCTGCAGACATCAATTGAAATTCGCCCGCTGGCAGAGACTTGATATTCCCTTCACTGTCTTTATGCTCAATCACACCGTCCAGAACATAACTTATGATCTCCATATCACGGTGACCGTGAGTATCAAACCCAGCCGATGGTTTCACCACATCATCGTTAATCACACGAAGCGCCGAGAAACCCATTTGCTCTGGGTCATGATAATGACCAAAAGAGAAGGTGTGGCGACTGTCCAGCCAACCAAAGCTTGCACGGCCACGTTTCTCAGATTTACGGATATCAATCATTTCGACCTCCTTTTGCGCTTAACTTATTGCTTTAAAGGTTAAGCAATCCCAATCTTGAATAAAACCAGAGAGATTTGAGTTTGATGTTCAACTTTTTCGAACATCAAAAAGGAACAACAAAGGGCATGGCGCCAGTCAACTCGCCTGAAAGTAGACCCTCAATGCGAGCATATTCAGGTCGTTTGGGTATATAATTGCCGTCTTCAAAGCACTAAAAAGACCAAAGAAAATCGATGTCGCTAAGCCCAGAATTAGAAAGTTTGCTCGAGCCAGTGCGCGGGTTTCTGCACTGCGAAACGCCACAGACGTGGATTGATGAAGCCATTAAGCCTGAAAACGAAACCATACTTCTGCGTGATCACGCTAACTGCGAATTAAAAGCCAGCCAAACCGCAATGTGGCTTATCCGCAAGTACGCCATTGACGCGTCCAGCGGCGAGCTACTTTTGGAGTGGGCAAAACCCTATGAAGATTTCGTTTACCGTGGCATGCGTGATGGGATTTTCCACGCTAAAAAGAATGGGCTGAGCGCTCCACTAAAACCCAAGGAAGGTTTCGAACACGGCCCAGATTTAATCGACAAAATGGTTCGACTGATTAAAGAAGAATTCCATCATTTCGAGCAGGTCATCGAAATCATGGAAAAACGTGATATGCCATACAGCCCGCTCAATGCCGGCCGCTACGCACGAGGATTGATGTCAATTGTCCGTACGCATGAGCCAGCGATGCTTATCGACAAGCTGATTATTGGCGCTTACATCGAAGCTCGCTCATGTGAGCGCTTTGCCAAAGTCGCACCGTACTTGGATGAAGAACTGCGTAAGTTTTATATCTCTCTGCTGCGGTCAGAAGCACGCCACTATCAGGATTATTTGAAACTGGCGGCAGCCATTGCCGGCGGAGATATTTCCGACCGCGTCAAAGCGATTGGTGAGAAAGAAGCCGAACTCATCCAAACACCAGATGATATGTTCCGTTTCCACAGTGGCGTGCCGTCACTCGCCGCATAACTCGACAAAGTCAGGGCCTTCTCCCCTGACTTTTTCTTTATACTGTCTGTGACTTGCACCGACAGCCAATGTTCGGTAAACAGGGAATGACACTGAACAATCAAGGATTACTATGTTCAAGAAACTTAAAGCTTCTTTAGGTATTGGCGCAACCAAAGTCGATACCATCCTTCACAATGAATCTGTTTACCAAGGCGAAACCCTGCGCGGAACCGTTCATATCAAGGGCGGAGATGTCGAGCAAGAGATTGACTCCATCACACTGAAACTCTGCACTGAAGTCAAAGTTGAGTCTGACTCTGGTGTGGGTTATCAGGTCTTTGTCCTTGGTCATATTCAGGCAAATGATCCTTTCACCATTCAACCGGGTGAAGAAAAAGAAGTGCCGTTCGAACTGAAGCTGCATGCCGAAACGCCAATTACGTCGGTTAATGCAAAACTCAACCAGAGCCATGTCTGGGTAGAGACTGTTCTGGACATCGATTTCGCCATCGACCCAACTGACCGAGATTATCTGGAAGTTCGCCCACTGCCTGCAGTACAACGTGTGCTTTCCGCCATTGAACGTGAAGGCTTTGCCTTGGTGAAGGCAGATGTAGAGAAAGGACATTTGCGTGGCAATGGCTTTGCCTCTGTTTCTGGCTGTTATCAAGAGCTTGAATTCAAAAACAGCGGCATGTTCAACAAGAAGGAAATCGAGCTTTCTTTCATCTTGGATGGTTCGGTTATCCACTGCCTTGCCGAGATTGACCGTTCATTCGGCCGCGGTGATACCTATCGCTCGTTCACCATTTCCCGTGATGCGTCAGAAGGTGAAGTATCACAAGCGTTGGCATCCGTTTTAAATGTTTAAAACGTCACTTTGAACAAACCAAGAGAACCTGACAAACAGGTTCTCTTTCTCCCTTCCTGCGGCCAAACCTTACCGTGGTCACAAATTGGCAACAACATCTCTTGCATCATCCTTTGGTCAGAAATACGTAAAACTTTTTGCTCCCCCTTTGAACAACATTCAACTTGCGTTCCTTTTTATTCAATAAGTTAACGAGCACCTCATAAGAAGAAGTACGTAGTAAGTAACTAGGTAGTGATCTTGTCGGCTTTTACGAGTACTTGCGCGGTAATACGAATTTTTTGTTATCGAGTTGTTATTCATCGTGTCGTTGGAATTTCTATAGCAATAAGGAAATGCGACATGAAACCTCTACATTCAAAAACTGAAAAAGTACTGGCAGCATTTGCATGTATTTGCCTCTCTGCCGTCCTCAGTTTTTCTGCCTTTGCCGCGGAGAAAACCTACCGACTGACATTAGCCGAAACCTGGGGACCTAACTTCCCCATTTTCGGTGATGCTACAAAGAATATGGCTGCCATGGCGGAGAAAATGTCCAATGGACGTCTTAAGATCCGCATCGACTCATCTAATAAGCACAAATCTCCATTCGGTGTCTTCGACATGGTGAAGTCAGGCCAATATGACATGGGACACTCAGCCTCGTATTACTGGAAAGGCAAAGTGCCAAACACGCTGTTCTTCACCACCATGCCATTCGGTATGGTCGCTTCTGAACAGTATGGTTGGTTCTATCATGGAGACGGCATGGCACTGATGGAAGAAGTCTATGCCCCACACAATCTTCTTTCCTTCCCCGGCGGTAATACCGGCGTTCAAATGGGTGGCTGGTTCCAAAAAGAAATCAACTCAGTGGATGACCTGGAAGGCCTTAAGATGCGTATTCCCGGCTTTGCTGGTGAAGTATTGGCTGAGTTAGGTGCTAGCCCGACAAACATCGCCCCCGGTGAGCTTTATACCGCTCTGGAAAGACGCACTATTGATGCGTTGGAATGGGTAGGCCCAGGGCTGGATTTACGTATGGGCTTTCACAAAATTGCTCCTTACTACTACACAGGCTGGCATGAGCCCGCGACTGAACTGCAATTTCTCGTCAACAAGCGCACCTGGGAGCGCCTTCCTGAAGATCTGCAGGAAATCCTTCGCGTAGCCATGCGCACTGCGGCTTACGACATGTATATCCAAAACGCGCATGCCAGCGCAGAAGCGTGGGAAGAAATGACCGCCGAATATCCAGATATTCAGGTTAAACAGTTTCCTGATGATGTGATTAATGCCCTGCGCTCTGCCAACACCAAATTACTGGCGAACTACGCCGACAAAGATGCGCAAGCGAAAAAGATCCTCGACTCCCAACAGGCCTACCTGGACAAAATACGCCGTTGGACCTCCATTTCTGAGGAAGCTTATCTTCAAGGCCAATAGAAGGCATGAAGTTGTTTTTCGCCGGGATATCCCACCCGGCGCTTTTTTGTTCATGGAGTGAACATGTATACGCTGTTATTACTTGAGCGATCCATAAATAGAATCGCTGATGTACTGGGCTGGATAGCCAGTACCCTTTTCCTGCTGCTCGTAATCAACGTGTTTTACAACGTGGTGATGAGGTACGTCTTCAATCAAGTATCAATTGGTTCCCAAGAACTTGAATGGCATCTGTTTTCCGCTGTGTTTTTACTGGGTATCCCCTACGCCCTGAAAACGGGAGGACATGTCCGTATTGACGTATTTTACGAGCGCTGGCCACAGAAAATTCAGGCGGTCATCGACTTGCTTGGTTGCCTTATCTTGCTGTTACCTTTCAGCTTTCTGATTTTTTATTTTGGTCTCGACTTTACCCAAGAAGCCTACCAATTAGGTGAAAGCAGTGGCGACCCCGGTGGCTTACCGCATCGGTGGGTCATCAAAGGGATGATCCCTGTCTCTTTCCTTTTTCTGTTTTTGATTGGCATATCAAAGTCTTTAAATGCCATTCAACGCTTGATGTCCAACGACCAAATAAAGGAGTAACACCATGATTGGTATCGTAATGTTCGTGGTTGCTCTCTTTGCGCTGCTACTTGGCTTTCCTGTCGCATTCACGTTTGGTGGTATTGCGCTGATATTCGGTATTTGGGCCGAAGGCGTCGAGATGTTTGCCTTCATGCCGTTTCGCATTATGAGTGTGATGGAAAACACTGTGTTGATGGCTGTGCCCTTATTTGTATTCATGGGGCTGGTGTTACAAAAGACCCGATTGGCAGAGCAGTTGTTAGAAGCGATGGCTCGCCTGTTTGGCGGTGTCAGAGGCGGATTGGCCATTTCAACTGTATTGGTTGGCTGTCTGCTGGCGGCCTCCACTGGTGTTGTGGGCGCCTCTGTCGTGGCAATGGGGCTGATTTCCCTGCCAGTGATGCTGAAGTATCAATATGCAAAGTCACTGGCCTGCGGCACCATTTGCGCGTCAGGTACGCTGGGACAAATCATTCCTCCTTCCATCATCCTGATTTTACTCGGTGATGTACTCGGCATTCCCGTGGGCGATCTGTTTCAAGCTGCTGTTTTACCGGGGCTGATATTGGTTGGTGCCTATATCGCTTACATCCTGATTTATGCCTTTCTTAATCCACAAGCCGCCAGGGCAATGACACGCCTGCCCGATCAGGATAGAACCGCAGAAATCATCGATGCACTGAAAGCCATTATCCCGCCCCTCGCGCTCATCATTGTGGTGTTGGGTTCCATTTTCGCGGGTATTGCAACCCCTACAGAATCTGCCGTTTTAGGTGGTGTTGGCGCTATCGTATTGGCATTGGTTTACGGGCAGTTTTCAGTCCGCCTGATGTTTGAAAGTGCGGTAGAAACCGTCAAAGTTACCGCGATGGTGTTTGGTATTTTGGTTGGCGCGACCGCCTTCTCAATGGCATTTACCTATACAGGTGGCGATTATCTGGTTGAAGAATGGCTGACAGCATTGCCGGGCGATAAATGGGGCTTTCTGATCCTGACCATGCTCGTTGTGCTACTGCTGGGCTTTTTTATCGACTTTGTGGAGATCTGCTTCATCATTGTGCCGATATTAGCGCCAGTCGCTCAACTGATTGGTATTGATATGGTTTGGTTCGCCATCCTGATTGCGATGAATTTACAGTCCTCTTTCTTAACGCCGCCGTTTGGTTTCAGTCTGTTTTACCTCAAAGGCGTCGCCCCACCCTCTATCACCACTGGAGACATTTACCGGGGTGTTTTGCCGTTTATCGCCATTCAGGTTGCGGTGCTGCTCAGTATTCTGATCTTCCCGGCTTTCTATGGCCTTGGCGGAAATTAGGGTCTGTTGACCTTTGGTGATGATTTTTGCAGCAGTTTGTGGGGATTTTATGCAAGGCAGAGGCTTCGATGTGTAGCTAGCCTACATGAGAAGCTGATAACGCAGCAGAAATTCTCCACAAACGCTGCCCGAAGGGTTCTGCCCTAAGCGTTTTATGCTTTGTTGAGGTGTATTTGCTTAGAATGACTAGGCGGCACACACCTCGCCGCGCCTAAAACGCTTATAGCTAGAACAAAATTTAACCACCAAAGGTCAATAGACCCTAAGACCATTTTCGGCAAAAACGCGTTAAGCGATTAATATTACAAAGACCTTTGCATTTTATAGGAGAGAGGGACATGTCACTTAAATTGAAGATCATTTTGATGACAGTGATCCCTCTCGTGGTTATCAGCTACGTCATCGGCTGGATAACCATTAACCAGTCCCAATCCCTCGGCGTAAAGGAAATCTCCACCTTCCGCGAGAGTATGCTCACGACCAAAGAGCAAGCACTGGAAGACTACGTTCACCTTGCTATCCAGAGCATCGATTATCTGTACGATGACACATCAAGAAACGAGTCCGAGCTTAAACACCAGGCCTTGGAAGTACTCCGTCAGCTTCGCTACGGCAATGATGGCTATTTCTTTGTTTATGACGAAGCGGGCTTTAACCTCGCTCACCCCATCATGCCAGAGTTGGAAGGCCAGAATCTTATCAATCTAAAAGATTCTAATGGCAATTTCCTGATCCAGAATCTGCTTGCTTCAGCCAAGGCGGGAGACGGCTTTCATCAATATTTATGGCATAAACCCTCTACCAATGAAGTCGTCCCAAAGCTGAGCTATGCCATATGGCTACCCAAGTGGAAATGGATGGTAGGTACTGGGCTTTACATTGAAGATATTGGCGAGCAGATCGAAGGGGTCAAACAGGATGTTCAAACCAGCATTAATCATACCTACATTGCCATATTGGTTATTCTGGTTTCCAGTGTGCTCATCATGGTGGTGATTGCGCTGGCAGTTAATTTACACGAGCACCGAATCGCTGATGAAAGGCTACGTGAGTTGGCGTTTCGCAATGTGATGCTGCAAGAAGACGAGAAAAAGTACATTTCCCGTGAACTACATGACTGTGTGAACCAGTTACTGGTCTCCGCAAAATGCCATATTGAGTTGCTGTCAAAAGAGCTACGCCAGAACGGAAGTACCACTGCCGGAGAACACCTTCAGAAAGGTGAATCCTCTCTGGTAAAGGCGATTAAAGAGGTACGAAACATTTCGCGTAACCTTCGCCCTTCCGCGTTAGACGATATTGGCCTTAATGCTGCGCTTGAATTGCTAGCATCAGACTTTGCTACTTCACAGAACATTCAAATCGACACCCATTTGGATGATTTTGATGACAAACTGCTTCCGGAAGTCACCACCACCTTGTACCGGGTGGTGCAGGAGTCCTTGGTGAATATTGAAAAGCACAGCCAATGCAGAAACGTCGACATAATCTTGTCAAAGTTGGGGGAAAGATTGCAGTTAATCATTCGCGATGATGGCAAAGGCTTTAACGTTTCCGAAGCGCTCAAAGGTCGGGGGATCGGGTTAAGAAATATGCGGGAGCGCATCGAATTTATCGGTGGTGACTTTGAAATCAGCGCAGAGAAAGAGCGGGGAACGGAAGTGAGTATTCTGTTGGAACTCAGCACCATAATCATGGAGAGAAATCATGGATGACATTCGTGTATTGCTGGTCGATGATCACCGTGCCGTTCTGGAAGGGTTTGTTGCCCGCATCGAAAATGAACCTGGCGTTGCTGTCGCAGGTACAGCGGTAAACGGTGTAGAGGCGCTTGAGAAAGCCAAAGTTTTAAAACCTGACGTGGTATTGATGGACATCAGTATGCCAGTGCTCAACGGTATCGAAACCACCAAACTATTCAGTCAAAACCACCCCGAGACCAAAATACTCATTTTGACCATGCATGATAACCGTGAGTACATTCAGAAAGTGATGGAGTCCGGCGCTTCTGGCTACATCCTCAAAGATGTCTCGCTGGAAGAAATGATCAATGCGATTAAAACCGTTAATGACGGCGCCAGTTACTTTTGCCAAAGCTCTAGTAAGGCGCTTTTTGATATGGTCAAAGAGTCCCGAAAATCCGAGAACAAAAAGAACATACTCAGCCAACGCGAAACAACCGTGCTTGCTCTTGTTGCAAAGGGCTTGAGCAGCAAGAAAATCGCACAGCAATTAGATATCAGCGTGCGCACCGTGGAAACCCATCGCCAGAACATCAAGCATAAGCTGAACGTCTCCTCTACCGCTGAAATGGTCGACTATGCACTAAGGAACAATCTTACTTAGTCACCCAACTCTCTTTGTTGTCGGCTCTTATCAACGTTATGCGTCTTTCAATATTGAGTTTCCGACAAGTCTTACTTCTAACCTTTCATCACCTGACGTTGTGTTCTGTACTGACCTTTTAGCTAATAGCCAAGGATAGGAACCACCAATGACATCGCAGATAGAAAAAGAGCTCAGTAGCAATGGCGTATTGCGATTAACCTTGAATAACCCCCAGCGGCGCAACGCTCTCTCTGAGGCTATGATTGGAGCGCTTCACCAAGCCATCACTGACGCTTCTATTTCATCCGATGTAAAAGTGGTTGTTCTATCTGGTAATGGCCCTGCATTCAGCGCTGGACATGATCTCAAAGAGATAACTGCTGCCCGAAATAGTGACGATAAAGGCCGTGCCTTTTTCACCTCTCTCATGAGCCAATGTGCCGCGATGATGACTGCCATTGTGAACTGCCCTAAACCTGTGATCGCAGAAATCGACGGCATTGCCACCGCAGCGGGTTGTCAGTTGGTGGCCAGTTGTGACCTCGCCTATGCCTCTGACACGTCTCGTTTTGCCACACCGGGCGTGAATATTGGTCTTTTCTGTTCTACCCCGATGGTTGCTCTTTCCAGAAACGTTTCGAGCAAGCATGCCATGGAAATGCTGCTCACCGGGGACATGCTTTCTGCCGCTGATGCAGAGCGAATGGGGCTGATTAATCGCGTCACTGAAAGCGCTTCTTTAAAAGCACTGACACAGGAAGTGGCGGATAAGATCGCAGCCAAATCCTCTCTGACACTGGCTATCGGAAAAGAAGCGTTTTACCGCCAGCAGGAAATGAATCTAAAAGAAGCTTATGCCTACGCCAGCGAAGTCATGGTAAACAATATGCTGACGGAAGACGGTGAAGAAGGGATCAGCGCCTTCGTTGAAAAACGTCCTCCTGTCTGGCGAAATCAGTGAGGTTCAGCGATGTCGAATCTTTATAACATTGGACTGGACCGTAACCCTGCAAACTACCAACCACTGACGCCCCTTGGCTTTCTCGAGCGCACAGCATCAAACTATCCAGACTCGCTTGCCATTGTTCATGGCGACCTGAGAATTACATATCAAACCTTCTATGACCGAAGCCGTCAGTTAGCGTCGCAGCTGGCCAATCTCGGCCTTGGTCGGGGTGACACAGTTTCTGCTATGTTAGCCAACACGCCCGCCATGCTGGAATGCCATTATGGCGTGCCTATGGCGGGCTCAGTTTTACATTCCATCAATACCCGCTTAGAAGCTGCCACCATCGCCTATCAACTTGATCATGCAGAGGCCAAAGTGCTGATCGTTGATCAGGGGTTTTTACCCGTTGCAGAGGATGCGCTCGAACTGGCAGAGCGTTCGCCAATCGTCATTGTTTACTGTGACCCCGTATGGATTGAGGAGACTAAAGAAACACCCAACTCAACCTATCAGGACTACGAAACCTTTATCAGTCAGGGCGACAAATCCTTTCGCTGGTTGATGCCAGAAGATGAATGGGATGCCATTTCCATGAACTACACGTCCGGTACAACGGGCAACCCGAAGGGTGTGGTGTGTCATCACCGCGGCGCTTACCTTCTGGCTCTAGGGAATGTGTTCACTGCGGAGATGCCCAAGTATTCGACGTATCTCTGGACACTTCCGATGTTTCACTGCAATGGCTGGTGCTTCCCTTGGACGATGTCTGCCATCTGCGGCACACACGTTTGTCTTAGACAGGTTCGCGCAGAGCCAATCTGGCATGCACTAACCGAGCATAAAGTCACTCACCTTTCTGGCGCGCCGATCGTCATGGATATTATTCTGTCTGACCAAACCCAGCCACTCTCTGACAAAGTGGCGTTTTTCACCGCTGCCGCGCCTCCCCCGGAGAGCACACTCGCGAAGATGCAGCAGGCAGGTTTTGAAGTCACTCATCTCTATGGTTTGGCAGAAGTGTATGGCCCTGCTGTCGTGAATGAATGGCATGATGAGTGGGATGACCTGCCGATTCAGGATCAAGCCAAACTCAAAGCACGGCAAGGGGTTCGATATCTACCGCTCGAGGCCTTGGATGTGATGAATCCAGAGACCATGGAGCCCGTCCCTGCAGACGGAAAGACCATTGGTGAAGTCATGTTCCGCGGCAATGTGGTGATGAAGGGATATTTCAAGAACCTGACCGCCACTGAGTCTGCATTTGCAGGGGGATGGTTCCACTCCGGTGACTTAGCGGTGAAATACCCAGATGGCTACATTCAGCTTAAGGACCGCTCCAAAGACATCATTATCTCAGGTGGAGAAAACATCTCATCCATCGAAATTGAAGATGTTCTCTACAAACATCCTGCCGTTGCAGTTGCTGCTGTGGTTGCCTGCCCTAATGAAAAATGGGGGGAAGTCCCCTATGCATTTATTGAGTGTAGAGAAGGCCAGGAAGCTTCAGAGCTAGAACTAAAAGCCTGGTGCAGTAAACATATGGCTGCGTTCAAAGTTCCAAAGCATTTTGCCTTCACCACGATTCCGAGAACACCCACGGGAAAAATCCAGAAGTTCCAATTGCGAGAGCAGGTGAAAGCGCAGAAATAACGTGCACTGGTTATACCTGTGAGCAATAAAAAAGCCGCAAATTGCGACCTTTTCCGTTTACATTGTTTACCCCATGGTTGGCATGGTGAAGTGACTATCGTGGGTTTCGAGTCGCACACTGGCTGGCCAGCGGGTAGTGACCGTTTTCATTCGGGTGTAGAAGCGAACGCCATCGTTACCATGCACATTCAGTGGCCCGAAGATAGAACGTTTCCAGCCGCCAAAGCTGTGGAACGCCATTGGGACAGGAATGGGTACATTGACACCTACCATGCCTGCCAACACATCTTCACTGAACTGGCGGGCAGTCTCACCATCCCGGGTGAAGATAGCAGAGCCATTGCCATACTCATGGCGGTTAATCAGTTCTAATGCCGTTTGATAATCCGGCACACGCACCAAAGACAGCACTGGCCCAAAGATTTCATCCTGATAGATAGTCATATCAGGTGTCACGTCATCAAACAGTGTAGGACCCACAAAGTAGCCATTGTCATGCCCTTCCACCTGACAACCACGGCCATCAACCACCAATTTCGCACCCTGCTCGACACCCGCGTCAATGTAGCCGACAATTTTGTCGCGATGTTGTGCGGAAATAACTGGTCCCATGTCGTTTTCCGGGCCGTCAACAATACCCGGGCCAACGCGCATTTTATTGATGCTTTCTGACAGTGAGGCTAACAACTTATCTGCGGTTTCATCGCCTACAGCGACGACAACAGACAGCGCCATGCAGCGCTCACCCGCGGCACCAAAGCCTGCCCCCATGATGGCACCGCTTGCCATTTCAAGGTCAGCGTCAGGCATCAAAATACAATGATTTTTCGCACCGCCGAGCGCCTGACAGCGTTTTCCATGCGCGGATGCCGTGGAGTAGATGTATTCCGCAATAGGTGTTGAACCGACAAAGCTCACCGCTTGAACGCGAGGGTCTGTCAGCAATACATCTACCGCTTCTTTGTCACCATTGACCACGTTGAAAACACCGTCTGGCAATCCGGCTTCTTTAAGTAATTCCGCCAGCATCAAACCCAGTGATGGATCCTTCTCGGAAGGCTTCAGAACAAAGGAATTACCGGTAGCAAGGGCAATCGGGAACATCCACATTGGTACCATCGCGGGGAAGTTAAATGGGGTTATCCCGGCACACACGCCAAGCGGCTGCATGATGGAGTGACTATCAACCCCAGAGCCCACATTCGCCGAGCTCTCCCCTTTTTGTAGATGAGGAATGCCGCAAGCAAATTCAACGACTTCCAATCCGCGGGTCAACTCGCCGACGGCATCAGAGTAGACTTTACCGTGTTCGTTGCTGATAAGGCGAGCCAGTTTGTCCTGATTCGCTTCAAGCAGCGCTTTGAATTTGAACATCACACGGGCACGGCGTAATGGTGGTGTTTTCTTCCATGCAGGAAAAGCCGCATGCGCAGCAGCCACGGCCGCCTCTACTTCTTCTGCTTTGCTCAATACCACCTTACGGGTCTGCTCGCCAGTCGCCGGGTTGAATACTGCGCCAAATCGTTCAGTACTGCTTTCTGCGATTTGTCCGTTAATAAAGTTATGAACTGTTTCCATGTCTTGGGTCTCCATGTCTCAATCACATCAATCCGGCATTTCGCGCAAAGGACGCCAAATTGTTATATCCAAGTGTTGCGTATGTCAGTGGGTGCGCAATCGAAGGGTCCTGCTCTGCTTCCACCACCAGCCAACCTGAGTAATCTGCCTGTTTCAGCACATCCATCACCGCCGCATAGTCAATACAACCATCGCCCGGTACGGTAAACACGCCATTCAACACAGCGTCCAAAAAGCTCAGGCGACGGTTTTTGGCATCGTCCAACATTGATTGGCGAATATCTTTGCAGTGCACATGATTGATTCTGCCGGCGTGACGTTTCGCTACCGCAAGAGGATCGCCGCCTGCAAAATGCAGATGACCCGTATCGAGCAACAAACCTACTTCTGGTCCTGTTTCCGCCATTAGACGATCCACATCCGCCTCGCTCTCTATAACCGTGCCCATATGGTGGTGATAGGCAATCTGTACACCCTGGGATAGAGTGAACTTCGCCAATTCCGTGAGCTTTTGTCCGTATTCCTGCCAGCGTTTCTCGGGGAAAGCCGGGCGTATTACGACGGGCATGTTTTGTTTCCCGTGGACACAACCCGTCACTTCTGCAAACACCATGACTTTCGCCCCGAGTGTTTTCAGTAGATTCAGGTGCGGTTGCATCGTTTCAATTTCCTGCTCGACACTGCGGCTCAGCAGCTCACCGGAATGCCAGCCGGAAACCAGCTTCAGGTCGTGTTTTGCCAGAATCGGCCCTAACACGTCGGGGTTACGTGGAAATTTGTTTCCAAGCTCAAACCCTGTAAAGCCGGCCTGTCTGCCCTCAGAAAGGCATATCTCTAAAGGCGTTTCAGCCCCCAGAGAAGGCAAATCATCATTGGTCCAGGTCAGTGGGTTAATCCCTAATTCAACAGCCATGATTGTCTCCTTACTCTCCGCGTTGACGCCAGGTTTCAATCAACCCGAGATAATTCGCCTTCACGGCAGCAACTAACCCTTGGTTATCCAACTCGCCGCGCATCCATTGACGGCTTGGCTCTCCAAAGATGGTACGGCCGACTGCAAATCCCCTTACGGTTTTCGATACTGAAGAGGCTGCAAATCCTTCCTTTAACTCTTCGGCTGGTGCATCCAAGCCCAACAGCACAACACCACGACAATGCGCGTCACGCTGTTCAATCAGTTCATCAACTGCTCGCCAGCCTTGCTTAGTCAGGGGGGGCAATTTCCACCAATCCGGTTTAATGTCCAAGTTGTAGAAACGGGTCATCGCACGCAAGTAAAGAAAATCAGCTTCTGTCGCAGAGCTCACCTCGAAATCCCTTGGCAGAATCACTTCCACCAACAGCTCGTTACCCGCAGCGCAACAGGCTTTATAGACTTCATGGAGCATGTTTTCCTGCTCCAATTGCAACCCTCTGGTGTCATCAGGGTGGTAGAAAACAAGGCATTTAACGACTTGTTCTTTTGGCCAACTCGCGAGTTGGGTTCCGATGTTCCCGTGCTCGAGGCGCAGAGGGCGCGAGCCCGGCAGTTCGATAGGTCGACCGACCCACCAACGTTCATCGACATGGTCACCAAACCCTGTTGCGGCATTCAGTACTTCCATGCCGAAAGTGGAATCGCAAAGGATACCCGCTTTCCCTTTCAAGCCAGATTCCTGCGCGACTTCCTGCGCGGCCTGCCAAATTAGAGTTTTGAGATAAGGGATATGTGCGACATCTACCCCTGCTTCCTGAGCCATTTCGACAAACTGGGAGCGATGGTCGAAGGCCAGCACACACAAATCACTCCAAGCCAGCTCCCGGGTAGTTACGCGATGGAGGTGATTAAGCATGCCATCTTTATCCGGACGTGGGATCTCATGCTCGTGTTGAAGGTAGTAGTCCAGCTCTTCTTTGGTAGGCATCGCAGGAGAGCATCCATGGCGTGAAACCACTAACGCCCCGCAGGCGTTAGCATAGCGGCAGCACTGCTCCCAGGATTCATCATTCAGGTAGCCGCGAAGCAGCCCAGACATAAAGGCATCACCCGCCCCAAGTACATTTAGTACTTCTACACGCACGCCCTGCACCGTTATACCATCATCAAGCACACTGCCAATTTCGTCAGTGAATACGCTGCAGCCCAGTGGTCCTCGTTTACACACCAAGGCAGCATCAGTGAAAGCTCGCACAGACTTGAGTGCTTCGACGGAGTCTTCGGCTCCCCCAGCAATATGGAACTCTTCTTCGGTACCAACAATAAGGTCAAACAGGCCAAGTACTTCCTGAAGCTGGCGTGTCACTTCGTCCGATTCGATGTAGCGGGTTTCGCCATCTCCCAGCGAAGTCAGCCCCCAAAGCACAGGTCGGTAGTCCACATCCAATGCGGTACGAACGCCATGCTTACGGGCATAGTTCAGCGCTGTGATCACGGCGTCACGGGAGCTAGGGTTGGAAAGGTGTGTGCCGGTAATCGCCAAACACTTAGCCGAAGCAATGTAATCTTCGTTGATGTCTTCGGGCGTAATGGCTTTGTCAGCACAGTTGTCTCGGTAGAAAATCAGCGGGAAGGTTTCTTCATCTTTGATGCCTAGCAACACAAGTGCTGTCAGCCTTTCTTTGTCGATGATGATGTTGCTGGTATCGACGCCAACCCGTTCTAGTTCTTCGGTCACAAAGCGTCCCATGTGCTCGTCGCCCACACGAGCCAACATACCGGATTTAAGACCCTGCCTTGCAGTACCGTGAGCAACATTGCCCGATGAGCCACCCAGATACTTGGCAAAGGTTCGCATATCTTCAAGACGCGAACCGACCTGCTCTCCATACAAATCAACGGCGACACGCCCAAGGCAAATCACGTCCAATGTTTTTTCTACCGTCGTCATTCCCGACTCCTGTCAGATTTCCCATCCTGTTCAGTGTGGCTGAACCTAAAAAATACACTTCATTAAACCACACAATGAAATGTACGTTTCATTTTATACTAAGATCGAAACGACCAGATCGCAACTAATGAAACAAACATTTCATGCGTTTTTTCACTGGTTGGATCATCCTTAAGATCACCCTCTAGACGACTGCACTATCAGAGGGGCCAGACCTTATTTCTCTGGTGATGGCGACCCTGCTGAGCAGACGCACCTGGATGCATGGCTTCATCATCTTTGGTGATTACTGTCACCATTGCGAAGACTGCGCGGATGAAATGAGCAAGTGGCTGATGGAAGGCAAAATACAGTACAAAGAACAAATTGCTGACGGCTTGGTTGCTTTGCCGGACGCCTTTATAGGTCAGTTGGAGGGCAAGAACTCCACAAGTTCGTGGTAAAAATTGCCGAGAAAACAGATGACTAATTCTTCGCTCCACAATTGAGAAGAACCTGAAAAAGCCCCCATGATGATCTCTACACGGGCTTTTTATCACTTCACCAGCGAAAGCAACGTGTTAGGTTACAATGTAGTTAAGAATCAATCTCACGCAGGGGATGCAATGAAAAACGGGATCGTTTTACTTTTCACTCATGGCTTTGCCATCGCTATCGGTTTTGCTGCTGGTCTTTACGCACTACCCATTCTTGTTGCACCGGAAGGCCCTTCTGTCGA
The DNA here is from genome assembly GCF_900060185.1 of Grimontia marina. Taxonomy (GTDB): domain Bacteria; phylum Pseudomonadota; class Gammaproteobacteria; order Enterobacterales; family Vibrionaceae; genus Enterovibrio; species Enterovibrio marinus. The sequence goes on from NZ_FIZY01000017.1 coordinate 51,824, forward strand.
AGTGATCGAATCCACTGCATCTAATGCGAGTTATACCGGAGAGTTCCGTAAAGACCTGAAAGACAGCGATACTTTCCACTGGGGTGAAGGAAAAGTCTCTATTAGCCCAGAAGCCATTTCACTGATGGGTGAACTAGCACCCGGCCCTGATTACAAGCTCTATCTTTCCCCTGAATTTGTCGAAACAGAAGCCGATTTTAACCGCCTGAAACCGCAGATGCAGCAAGTTGGTGATGTAAAAACCTTCGACAACTTCTTGGTAGAAGTCCCCGGTGATATTGACCCTTCACAGTTCAATACCGTGATTGTTTGGTGTGAATCTTTCGGCGAGTTCATTACTGCAGCACGCTATGAATAACTGACCGGTATTAGGCGAGACAAAATGCTTCGCCTGTATTCCCTTCTGATAATCCCAAAGCCTTTCCTTTTTGCTATACCTCTGATAATAAGCAGCCGCTATCGATAAAATAGTTATTAACGATTTCAGATAGCAGTTCAAAAACCTTAACCTGACACCAATACCAACGGAGCACAAGAGATTAGAAAGATGTCAGGTAAGAAAGCACTGGTCGTTGAAGGTGGAGCAATGCGCGGTATTTTCGCGGCCGGTGTGTTGGATGCTTTTTTGGAGGTTAATTATAATCCTTTTGATTTCGCCATTGGCGTATCCGCAGGAGCTTCCAATTTATTGGGTTATCTTGCCCAGCAGCCAAACCGCAGCTATCAGGTGATCACTGGGTTGGCGACTGACAGTGCTTTCTTTAACCCTACGCGTTTTGTCCGCGGCGGTAATCTGGTTGATGTTCAGTGGTTGGAGCAAGAATCTCTGCGCCGCTTCCCTCTCGACACAGACACTCTGTTCAACAACATTCCTTTGCTGGCAGCCGTCACCAATGTGGATACTGGCGATGCAGACTATTACTGGGTTAACCCAGATAATATGTCTAAGGTGATTGAAGCGACCACAGCTTTACCGATCGCCTACCGCCCAACGCCGTGTTTCTCTGGCGGCTGTTACACCGATGGCGGCGTAGCGGATTCCATTCCTGTTGCGGAAGCCTACCGACGCGGCGCACGGGAAATCACCGTTATCCTTTCGCAGCCTGGCGACTATGAAATGTCTCCAATGAAAATGCCAAAGCTAATGGATCAACTGCTAAAGAAGTACCCTCACGTTGCGGATGCGATGCGTAAACGTGCAGAGCGTTATAATGCCTCGCTGGCGTTTATTAAGAATCCGCCAAAGGATTGCGTGGTGAATGTGATTGCGCCACCAGACACCTTCCCTGTTGGTCGCTTTACCATGAAAAAATCCAAATTAGATGAAGGCTATGGCATGGGTATTCAAGCGGGTCAGGCATACATGTTCAATATGTACAAAGACGTGTTAAAGCAGCAAGTGCTGGAAGAAGGGTCGACCAGAAAGGTTCGGGATTTGGTGGTTTGAGCAACATTCATTAGCAACTAACCTGTATCGGTTTAGACAAAAGCGAATTCGCAATTATCACCTTAGGCGTTCGTTTCGAGAAGTCTTTCTGGCGCATGGATAAAAAGTTACTTTGGCATACGCGTCGGCAATTTGAATTCTATATCTCTCCAGAGACCTGCTTCCTCACCATCTTCTGTTCGATTAAGAGGTGGATTGGATAAACAGTGCGTTTCGATGACCTTTAAAATCGAATCCACATAATTAGTATCAAGATCGCTTTTCTTGAGGCTTTCATAGATATCTATCCATGTATTGAAGTGTATATAGACCAGAGGTTGCCAGAGCGCGCAAAGCAGCAAGTATTCTCTGTGTGTTAGTCGATTTGCCAGATACGCCATGCGCGCATGCGCTAGGTCAATCATAGAGTCTGTGAGTGTATGATCAGCCAGTTGCTCACGCTCCAGAGCATAATCGAAATTTGTCGATGCAAGAGAATTAAGAGTACGGCGAAATTCTGGTGAAAATTGCAAATCGATAGCAATTCTATCTGCATCATCGAGTCTAGCCAGCGCCAATTTCTGATGCGCCCAATAGCAATTTATAACCACCTCAAGAAACGAATTCAGAAATGAAGAGGTATCTGGGAAATCAAGCTCTTGGACAAGAAACCCTGATAATAAACCTCTAAACTTCACCGCTTCTTCTGGAGGGTTTTCAAAGCTGAATTGAGACCGGAACCCTTGAGTCCGAGTGATGTACTCAAAACCGAGTTCACCGTACAGACCCAGAAGTAATGGGCCGGAGTATAGGTTAGCCCAGCAAAGTGGCCAAATTTCTCTAGGTGATTCAATATTGTCGTCATAGCAAATTGCCCCAGAGAGCATTGTCCACGCTGGTGCGGAAGTGCCAAAGCAAGAGTTGTAGGTGAGGCGCCCCTTCCAATTGGTAACCCAGTCCGTAATTCTGGTGGAAAGTTCTGGGTTTTGTTCTTCATTTGCCAACGCATATCTGTGTAAATTGAATATCGCCGCGAGGTCTAGCAACTCATCATTAACTCGCGACTGTCCGAATACTGTCAAAAGGTACTGTACGATATCGAGGTTACCTGTGCTAGCCGCATGCACAACCGAATCTATGGGGATCTCTTTCCCGACTGAGCATAAATGATTAACTAAAGTTTCGATGTAGTATTTATTGCAACCGCATGAAATCATTGAACTTAGCACATCGAAAAGATCATGTGAGCCTATGAGCAGTGCTTTAAAGGCGTTAGGCTTGTCGTTCAACGCGCAATAAAGAAGAGGGGTTGTGTTATGCGCCCAGCTTGAGACGAACCGGTACTTATGACAGTCAACGCTTTGGGCAGTGAGTGCTTCGATGATTTCGACATTGTCCGTAACCAACGCTTCAAGCAGCGCGAAGTATCCGCTCGTAGGGCGATCTCGAATACGCTTGTTTTTCAAATCGGCCTGCCAGTTCGGCTTTGCGGAAGTTATAACCTCCTTGAGACCTGCCATAAACCTTTCTAGCTGCGGGTTACCTGGTCCTCCCACTGACTTATAAGACATGACAGAGTCGTAATCCGACTGATACAACTTTATCTTTCTCTCTGCCACCTGAATAAGGTGTTCGATTTGCTGAATGCTCAAGTCAGAACTATCAGCCCAATCTTTGTTGAGGTTGTCAAATAGGAGGTTGAGCAGAGTAATATCTGTCACTGGCATGCTCAAAAATTCAAGTAACGTTTTGTAGTCAAAACTTGGAGAAGTTTTTATTATATCTTCGATGATGATTGCGTCAGATTTCTTCGCAAGGGCAATACGTGCCAACCTTGGAGAACTGAATGATCTCTGCCTTAGCACTTGGAACACCGTGCCTTTATCGTTCAAAAGCGCAAATTCAACTGGCAGGATATTTCTCTGTAATGGGCGAGATAAATCACACCCGGCTGCTTCAAGCTGATTCAAAAGGTGAATATCTTCTGCAAGTATTGCTGCCTCAATAGAAAGAATTGGCAACCGCCAATCTTTTATTATCGTGCCTTGCTCGAGAGCTCCTCTCCAATCAAGCATATTGGCGATTTGTAGCATTTTAAACTTCGCGATAATCTCAGGGTTTTCAGTTTTTAATACTGCGTCATCAAGACCATCAGGTGGATCACTGTCTGTCCATCCATTTTTGCGTCGGTATTCAATCAAGGTGCTAGGTATTTCGTACACCAATCTATTTGACTCGTCCGGAGAATAGCTAGGGTATAAAAAGAGATGATCGAAGACTGAGCTCAACCCATCTTTAAAATCGAAGAAGTCGGCGTTAGGAACCCGATATTCCCATCCAGCGATTCCGCAATGAAAAGCTGAAGCCGTTTCATTGTTTTTAAAGTCAACAAAAAGTCTTTCAATATAGTCTTGTCCTGCCATTACGGGCAGTGAGGGAATAGAGTCTCCATCACTGTTTTGCCACTCATTTTCAATCCAACCGTAAAGATCTTTATATCCATTGTCTTTGGGCGCGCAGATATTATTGAGCCCTAAAGTCTCTACAAAACCGGAAAAATCAGCGAGGAGATTATATTCATGTTCTCCACCAAAGCATTGTTGCCAGAGTTTTAAAACACTTCGAGGAATTGGCTGGCCGCATGCAGACTCAACAGCGTCTATTTCTGCTACGGTGATAGGTTCACGCGCTCTGAATATAGCTTTATTTCGATAGAAAACCACGCCTTGAGCGGCCAATTCAGCGCGTTCGCTGTCTGTAAATTCGCCCATACTAGCCATCTTTTTTTCAGGAGCTATTTCAATTTCTTTGACGTAAGAACCGGCTCTAGTTTTAGCCAGAGCCTGCAACAATCTCCCAAAGAGGCCTTTCACAACTTCATCTCCTTGCTACTTGCCCTTTCTTCCCTGTACATGGTTGGATTTCAGCCTCACAAAAAATTTGAAAGATATGCCATCGCGATAGTACACAGTAACGTGAGAAGTACAGGTTTCAAAAGTAAGAAGGAAACTCAGTCTGTTTTGTACCTCCTATTCAATCGTCAAACCGAAACCAACCAACAAAAGGAATGAATGCTGGCAAACAGAGAACCGTTGTTATGTAGCGAACGACGTAGAATGAAAACTGGGAATAAACACAACTAAGTACCCCTACCAGCTTTATGCCCCCAAAATTCCCTTGCCCACCCGTCTCTATTTCTGTAGTTTAAATATTCATCACCAAAAAAGAGTCACTTATGATTTTCCAGTCTCTACCACTCTGGCTACTTCTTCTTATGCCCTTCAGTCGGTAGAGTGACTCGTTTCCGGCTGTGAGTAGAACAGCCGGATGTCTTCTTCTCACAGCCTTGACTAAAACAACGAACCCATATCAAGGAAGTGAACAATGAATGACGCGTCTGTCAGTACGCAAGACTCCTCCGACTACCGAACCGGTATCATTTACGCCTTAATCGGTACGGTGCTTTTCTCTATCAAGCCTGTGCTTATTAAGCTCGCGTACACAATGGGTGGTGATGCCACTGCAATCATGAGTCTTCGCGCTGCGTCTTCCCTTCCAATTTACTTCCTCATCCTACTCTGGCTATGTCGTAATGCCAGTGAACGCAGCAAAGTGCGGCAGTTTGGCTGGCAAGCAGCACTCGTCGGTGTCCTTGGCTACTACTTCGCAGCACTGCTGGACATCATGGCGCTGGAGTTTATTTCAGCTCAACTGGAACGCTTGTTGATCTTCCTGTTTCCATCGTTTGTGGTGATCATCAGTTGGGTCTTTATGAAAGAGGCACCGCGCAAAGGGACGTTTCTTTCTATCGCTATTGGTTATGTCGGCGTTGCCATGATTGTGCTGCATGATTTCAGCTCATTTGGTTCACAGGTTTGGCTTGGTAGTGTGATGGCCATTGGTGCGGCTTTGACCTTTGCCGTTTATTTGGTGTTGAGTAAGAAAGTGATTGGCCAGATGGGTTCCCAACTTTTCACCAGTATTGGTATGGGCAGTGCAGGATTGGTGATCATGGCTCAGTATCAAGTAAAAGGCGCGCAATTTAGTGATATGTCGAATGAGCTTATTGCACTGGGCGTCGTGCTGGGTTTTTTCTGTACGGTATTGCCTTCGTACTTTGTCGCTGCGGCTATGGCAAGGTTAACCCCATCTGTGCTGAGTCTAACCAGCAATATTGGTCCAGCAGTGACCGCACTTTTTGCTATTACCCTGCTTGATGAAGCCTTCACCATCTGGCACGGCCTAGGGATGATTCTGGTGGTTTATGCCGTGGTGAGAATCAACAAGAAGAGCTAAAACAGAAAAGCTGGCGGAGATGCCAGCTTTTCACTTGTTTTTATCGGGTCTTATTCGCCGACATCAACCCCATAGCGGAAGCAGCCGGTCAGGTGATCGTTCACCATGCCCGTCGCTTGCATATACGCGTAGCAAATAGTAGTTCCGACAAACTTAAAGCCTTTCTTTTTCAGCGCTTTACTCATGGCATCAGATTCGGGTGTGGAAGTTGGGACATACCCTAAGGTTTCCCAATGATTGATGATGGGTTTTCCACCCACAAACTGCCAGATGTATTCGTTGAAGCTGCCAAACTCTTTCTGGATTTCCAACACCAACTTGGCGTTAATCACAGTGCCATTCACTTTGAGTTTGTTACGGACGATGGCCGGGTTTTCCAACAGATCGGCGATTTTCTTTTCGTCGTAAGCTGCTACGGTTTCGATGTGGAATTTATCAAAGGCTTCTCTGTAACCTTCACGCTTTTTGAGAATGGTGGTCCAGCTTAATCCTGCTTGCGCGCCCTCCAGAATCAGCATTTCAAACAATTGCTGATCGTCGTGAACAGGCACACCCCACTCCTCATCATGATATTTCTGATCCAGTTCGCTTACATTCGCCCAGCTGCAACGTTCCATGTTTTTCCTATCATTTGAGTAAATAAATACTGTATATTAACACATGACAATTGTAGTTGGCGCAAAAAAGAGGACGCATTCTTGAGATTGCCCCCTCTAATCTAAACCTGTTTGCTAAGGAAGTTAGTTCACCTTAACAGTCTCATGCCTCTCCAGCGACTCCAAAGCAAATTCTGCCAGAGAAAGCGCCAGTTCTCCGTCAACACCTGTGCATTGTGGCTCAGCTTTACCTTCCAAAACTTCAACAAAGTGTTGCCACTCGGCGATGTAAGCATCTTTGTACCGTTCTAGAAAAAAGTACTGAGGCTTAGCAGCAGCGCAGCTTTCATCGCCCCAATGTTCAACCTGATGCTCGCGGACATTGCCAGCTTTCAGCATACCTTTGCTACCATGCAGTTCGATACGTTGATCGTAGCCATAACCAGAACGGCGGCTATTGATGATGGTCGCCATCGCACCGGATTCGAAATGCATCACCACGACGGCACTGTCGATATCGCCAGCTTCACCAATCGCTGGATCTACCAAGCATGAGCCGTGCGCTGAAACTGAAACTGGTTCTTCACCCATAATGAAACGCGCCATGTCCAAGTCATGAATCGACATGTCTCGGAAAATACCGCCGGATACTTTCACGTATTCAACAGGTGGTGGCGATGGGTCGCGGGACGTAATCACCAAGGTTTCGGCTTTACCAATTGCGCCGGACTCAAACAGATCTTTCATGGTTCGGAATTGAGGGTCATAGCGACGGTTAAAGCCAACAAGCAGCTTGGCGTTATGTTCGTTCACTACGTTCAAACATCCCCTGACACGCTCCAGGCTCAGGTCAATCGGCTTTTCACAGAAAATTGCTTTGCCTGCTCGCGCGGCTTGTTCAATCAAATCCGCATGGGTATCTGTTGCTGAGCAAATGACGACCGCATGAATATCAGGGTCTGCCATCGCTTCTTCTGTGGTCATCACCTCGGCATCAAACTCATCTGCGAGCTTGGCAGCGCCTTCATGATAAGGGTCAATCACCGCTTTGATTTGGGTTTGTGAGTGGGCATCTATATTCACTGCGTGGACTTTTCCTATCCGTCCACAGCCGAATAACGCAATATTAAACATGGCCTCTCCTCTTGATACTGCTATTTTTGATTGTTGTGTTTGTTGGCATATTCCGCACTGTTCACCCACGCATGGTCTTCTTCCCATGTAAACAGCCACTTTCTAACTGGCCCCGCCATCACATTTAGGTAATAGCTGTCGTAACCCGCCATGGTCGCAACAGGGTGATAACCACGGGGAACCATAACCACATCACCGTCGTAAACGGCCATGCACTCATCCAGATCACGCTCATCGGTATAAACCCGCTGAATGCAGAAACCCTGAGACGGATTCAGTCTATGGTAATAAGTTTCCTCGAGGTGTGTTTCTTCCGGTGGTGCGTCCCTGTCATGTTTGTGGCTGGGGTATGAGCTGGTGCAGCCTTCGTCAGTATAGACTTCCACCACCAGCAGGCTGTCTGCGTTCTCGTTGTCTGGGAGAATGTTGTGTACATAGCGTTTGTTATTGCCGTTTCCTCTCGCTTCTGCGCCAACTTGTTCAGGACCGATAAGGCGAGAAGGAAAGGTGCCTTTGCCCGGCGCGCGACAAACTGCAAGCTCCACATTCGTTGTTGTAGTCAGTTCAGCAGAGTCACCCGCAGTGATATACAGCGAGTACGGTTTTTTCTTTTCAAACGGCCCTGATCGGCCGCCAATTTCACCCAGTAATTTACCTGCCAAAGTAGCACTCGCCTTACCGCCCACCAGCACAAGACAGATTTCTTCTTCGCTGCCGGCTTTGAAAGTGATGGTTTGATTGGGCGTGAGTTGGTAAGCCTGAAAGCCTACATATTTCCAGCCTGCAGAGGCGGGGGTAATGTTCTGGTAGCGTCCTTTTTCATCGGGCAGGTTTCGCTTGGAAAGCAGGTCAGACATAACGGCTCCTTGTCGTGACTGATCATGAACTGATTGATGATCTAATCTGCCAATAATAGAACATATTTTTCAATTCTCAACAAAGTGAAATTTATATTTCATATTTGACGCTATAGTGAAACAAAGATAGTTATTCGACGATTTAGCCAAAGAGGTATCGCTATGGATTTGCACTCCCCTCCACGCCTTTCGTTTTACGGTAAATCAAGCTGCGACATTGAGGTTTTTGACAAAATCTGCACGTCGCAAATCATCAACAAAGCCGACTATCCCTTGGCTGATGATATCATTGACAACGTGGTGATATTTGATGGTGGTACCATGCGCTCTGCTGGATCAAATGTCGGAGCCATTCAGGACGAAATCGCCCATGCACTGCAACATGGACCGGGTGTAATTGCCATTAAACGTTTCTATGACAACACCGCCGTGATTGATGAAATGAGCGAGGTGTTCGAAAAAATCCTTGAAGCCGAAAAAGGATTTAGCGCGGGCGACCACTTTGGAAAAACAGGCCCACAAGCCAATAGCCGTATCTGGAACGTGTTCCAGAAAAGTGCAGCAGTCGACCCGGAAACTTTCGTTGACTACTACAAAAACCCGTTGCTTACGTGTGTGTGTGAGGCTTGGTTGGGACCGCACTATCAGGTAACTGCGCAGGTCAATATTGTGCGGCCTGGTGGTGAAGCACAAGTTTCTCATCGTGATTACCATCTTGGCTTTCAGGTGCCGGAAGAAACGGTTCGCTACCCGTTACACGCACAACAAATGTCGGCCATGCTGACCTTACAAGGCGCGGTGGCCCACACCGATATGCCAATAGAGAGTGGTCCCACCAAGCTGTTGCCTTTCTCACAACAGTATCCGCTTGGCTATATCGCTTATCACCAGAAAGCCTTTCAGGATTTTTTTGAATCCCACTACATTCAGGTGCCTTTGGAAAAAGGTGATGCGGTGTTCTTTAACCCGGCTTTATTTCATGCTGCAGGTGCAAACGTCACCGAAAATTTCCATCGTAGTGCCAACCTACTGCAAATCTCTTCAGCTTTCGCCAAGCCTATGGAAACCGTCGATTCTGCTGCAATTTGTCGAAAAGTTTATCCGACTCTCCTTGCCATTTGGCAAAACGGTTCACTGTCATCAGCTGAAAAAGCGGCCATCGCCACAGCCGCTACAGATGGCTATGCCTTCCCAACCAATCTGGACACCGATCCACCTATTAGCGGGCTGGCACCGGAAACAATGGAAGCCCTGCTTTGCCGAGCCTTGGATGAAAACATGGATGCAGATACCTTCGAGATAGCACTCGCGCAGTTGAAGGAAAAACAGCGAACCTAAAAAAGCCCGGCTTTTGCCGGGCTAAATCTATTTATTACGATTGCTCGCTGATTAGATGATGCTGACGCCATCCTGGTAAAAGTGTTCAGCGTCAGTCCAAACAGTGATGGTTTCACCAGAACCGTGCTCAAACACGTACGCATCCAATTCGCCAACTTGGGTATTAGTCAAACCCATAAAGGCAATCATGTCTGCTGACAGTTCAGCTGTAGGCGCTGCATCCGCATCGTAAGTCCAACCAACCGCATCCAGATTAAAAGTGTCATCACCTGCGCCCAGATAGGCCACAAAGCCATCCCAATCACCTGGATTTGTCAATGACTCATTCTGGATTGGGTCGGACTGCGCATTGATTGCGTAAGCGTTCGCTGTCACGATCTGATTGCCTTCATCACCAATGACCGCTTCTACCTGTGCAATTGGCTTAGGATCTGAAGTAAGACCATAAGATTTTCCGGTAAGGTCAACGTTTACATCACCGTCTGCAATCAGCTGGTCGAAGCCACGATCACCAATGTAGATATTGCCGTTCTCTTTCAGGAAATTAAGGTCGGAGAAGTCTTCCTGGTCGAAGTACATGGTGTCGTTACCTTCGCTACCGACGTATAGGTCAAGACCCGCGCCACCATCCATGATGTAATCATCATCGTAACCAGCTTCCAGGGAATCATTACCTTGACCGCCCAAGATGGTGTCATTACCTTCATCGCCGTAAACCATGTCATCGTCATCGCCCACGTGGAAATTGCCATTGCTGCCAATTCATTTTCTCCCATGCGCCCCATAATCAACTGATAAGTGAAAATGCCGCCACTCCAAATCAGGCTGCCAGCAATCACAGGTGCAGTAACATTGGCGTATATTTGAAAAGTCGATTTTCTGAAGCGAAAATCTGACGGACCCAGAATCAGCACTTTATCAAAAATACCAATGACAAATAGCGACATGAAAACGCGGAAAAGACGGGCAATCACGGTACCCCAGCCTGCCCCTTCAAGACCCATCACTGGCAAGCCAAAGTGACCAAAAATAAGGATGAAACTAATTAGGATGTTTAAACCAATTTCAATAAAGAACATATAGAAGGTGGTTTTAATTTTTCCCAAAGCGCGTAAAGCTGCATCCATCGCAATCGAAGGCCCAGCTACTAGCAGTGCAATACTGATAATTTTCAGATACTCAGTCGTTAGGGCTGCCGTTTCACCCCCAACCTTAAACATCGCCGGAACGATTTCCGGTACTGTCCAACAGAAAAGAAAGATAAGAAACGAAGCTAGAGAAGCCACCAACGCACCAAGAGCAAAATTACGTCTTAAACCTTTGGGATCGTTAGCCCCCCAATATTGGGCTAACAATACTCCCATCCCTGTTCCGGTGCCCCAATGAAAATTCCCGTAAACCAAAAAACACGGGCACCGATACCAGAGGCTGCCACCTCCTCTGTGCCCAATTGGCTGACCATTAGGTTGTCGATAAAACCGCCGCTGCTGAACAACAAACTTTGTAGCGCAAGTGGAAGGCCAAGAAGAAAAGTCCGTTTGAGGAAGTAGGTGAAGTCATTTTCTGACATCGCATCTCCTTTGCCACCTGACTGAACCTGAGCATCCCTTAGCTCGGGTTACATCTTGTTATATTAATAAAGTTTTTCACTTACCATATAGGAAGAAGCGCCGAGAAACCGTATGTAATACCATGTAATTTATGCTAATTTTCTCGGCTAGGGTCATCTAACCCTGGTTCCACAAGTCGGGATAGCCAGTCAACTTTTATCTTACTTTTATGCAGGGAAGTGTTAAGAAGATTGGGATGGTGAAACGTGCTATCTCAGCGTGCTTTTCTTTTCAAGGTTGTGAGTATATTTAGCCACTCATTCGTTTTTCTGGCTTTCGATATGAATGAGATACAAGCGCGCATCAAACTCCAACTGGTGATAGTTCGGTTCCATATGACAACAAAGCTGATAAAAGGCTTTGTTGTGATCTTTCTCTTTTAGGTGAGCCAATTCGTGAACCACCAGCATGCGAAGGAAAGGTTCCGGTGCGTCTTTGAACATCGACGCAATGCGGATTTCGTTCTTGGCTTTTAACTTGCCACCATGCGCGCGTGACACAAAGCTGTGAAGCCCAAGCGCATTGTTCACAACATGGATTTTACCGTCATACGCCACTTTACTGATCGGTGAAGACTTCTTGAGGTATTGGTTCTTTATCCCCTGCACGTAATCATAAAGCGCTTTTTCTGACTTAATGTTGTGCTTATGCGGGTAGCGTTGTTCCAGCCACGTGCCGAGTTTGCCGGTTTCAATCAGGCGAGAAACTTGTTCAATAAGGTTTTCAGGGTAACCACCCAAATAACGGAGTGCAGGGTTCATGCTTTATAGGGTCTGTTGACTTTTCGGTACTGGGCAGAGTTTACACCGATATCAAGTGCGCGTCTTTTGCGTTGAACCACGCACCACCGCTTCACACGGCAAGGTAATGGACTGTGGCGGTAAATGTGGATCAGCGATGTGCTCGAACAAGGCATCAATGGTACTTTGAATCATCTGCTCGTTCGGCTGACGAATCGTGGAAAGGTTGTAGGAGCGGCTTTTCGCAAGGCGAATATCATCGACGCCAACAACGCCAATATCTTCAGGCACACTCAGGCCAAGCTCATAACGTAATGCATCCATACCACCACAGGCCATGATGTCATCGGCATAAAACAACGCGTCTGGCTTTTCTGTGTGCTGGAAAATACGCAAAGTGGCATCATAGCCGGCGTCATAGCTGAACTCACCGCCTTCAACAACTTGCCACTGATTGCAGCCGCGCTCCATCAAACGGCTAATAAAACCACGTTGGCGGTCAATCGTCGCTGATGTGCCAATCGGTCCCGCCACAAAAGCCGGTTTGGTATAGCCAGCATCTAGCAGCATATCTGCCGCCATATTGCCTGCCAGCACATTGTCACAACTCACCACAGTGACACTGTTTTCACTGGAATCACGACCAAATATCACTGCCGGCGTATTCTGGGAATGACAGGCATCAACAAGCTCTTGCGGCAGTGATGCCGACGTAATGATTAGGCCATCAACGTTGTATTCCATCACCAACTCGACCGCTTCCTGAATATCCATGTCACCGTCGACGTGGATAAGAAGGCTATGGCAGTTACGCTTTTGGATTTCAGTGGTGAAGCGGGAAAGAATGGGCAGATAAAACGGGTTGTTGAAGTCGGTCATCAAAATGCCGACAAGACTGGAGCGGGATTTAATCCCCCTCGCCAAACGGTTGGGTTTGTAGTTTAGCGATGCAGCCGCTTTGAAGACTTTTTCGCGCAGCGGTCTGGAAATACTCGCGTCAGGATTAAACGCTCGGGAGACCGCAGAGACAGAAACGCCTGCTGCTTCAGCAACTTCAACGACAGTGACTTTGCGCTTTTTCTGAATCGGTGCCGCTGTATCAGTGCCGGTGGTTTCTTTCGTCATACGCTTTCCTGCTTACAATGCCGTTCCTTCGCCCACCCTAGGCGCAACACCATAATAATGAAAATGTTTTCAGCTGTACAAGCTAGTTAAAAGCCACTTTATTAAAAAATGACTAAAAGTGCAGGTTCAGACGAACCTCAACTCGAAGAGGCCTGAAAAAGAGCGCCCGACTGAGGGGGGCCGGGCGCTTTTTGGACTTAGCGATATTCGCCAGCCAGTTTTTCCACCAATTCAACGTTCTCTTTAGTCACAAAGCCCGGACCAGAGTTGATGTTGTTAGATGGAGAAATACCATAGCGGTTGTAAAGAGCCAGAACCATCACTGGCACATAACCTTGCAGGAATGGCTGCTGATCGATACCCCACTGGATATTTCCGTCTTTGATGCCTTGAGCAATCTCGCCACTCAAGTCAAATGTACCGAAGTAGATCTTGCCCAGTTGACGGCTCTTATCCAACGCACGAATGGTTGGGTGAGCAGAGGTTGGGCCCAGTGTCAGAACGGCATCCGTATCAGGATTCGCACGCAGGTAAGCAGACACTTTCTTTTCAATGCCAGTTGGATCCTGGCCCACATCGATCATCTGGCTGCCAAGCTCCACACCCAATGCATCAGCAAAACCCTGACAACGCTCTACAGATGCTGGGTTGGTGATGTAGTGGTTAACACAGACAAAGCTTTTCACACCGTCTTTTTTAGCGCGTTTACCTGCACCGTAACCCGCATCATATTCTGGTTGTCCAACGTGGAGGATTGCACCCACGTCTTCACTTTGCTGGTGAGTACCCGAGTTGATAGTGACAACAGGAATACCTTTTTTCTTCGCTTTTTCCAGTGGACCTTTGAGTACTTCATAGTCCGCGATGGTGGTGATAATACCGTCAGGATTAGACGCAACGGCCTGCTCGATGATGCGAGCCATATCCGCCAAATCCCCTGTGGTAGGGTTACGGTATTCCACTTCTACATTGAGCTGTTCGCCCGCTGTACCAATCGCATTCTTAATGGTGTTCCACCAAGAATCTGAGTCCGGTGCGTGGCTAATCAGGACAAAGCGCTCACCATCAGCGAGTGCAGTGCCTGGCAGCATTGCGGCCAAACTGGCTGCCATTGCTAACACAAGGACGGACGCTCTCTTTGCTACAGATTTAAGTAGGGTATTCATCCGGTGTCTCCAAGTTATATTATTTATTGTATCCATGGGGCGAGCTGTACAGCTGCCCACCCGGTTACGGCTAAGGTTTGGGCAGCGAACCGCCCCGTCACGTTTACTAAAAGCCTAATTCGCAGTGGCAGCATCTGCCCGCTGGAATTCAGCCAATTCTGCTTCGAGTGATTCCAGCTCTTGTCCACCAGCCATCATCTCGAGAATTTCTTCACGGGTAACATCTTTCTTCAACCAAGTACCCAGACTCTTACCGCGGTTCAGCAGTGTGAAACGGTCAGCGATGGGATAAGCATGGTGAACGTTGTGCGTAATCAGGATGACGGCAAGACCTTTGCCACGCGCCCTTGCAACGACTTTCAGCACATTGGCAGACTGCTTTACACCCAGTGCTGCGGTTGGCTCATCAAGGATCAGTACTTTCGCACCAAAGTGAATTGCACGCGCAATCGCCAGACACTGACGCTCACCGCCCGACATGGTGCCAATCGGGTGTTCAGGATCACGCACGTCGATCCCCATGTCCTTCATGCCTGCCTTGGCAATTTCGTTGGCATTTTTGGTATCGAACACTTCAAAGGGGCCGATTTTCTTGGTGAGCTCACGACCCATGAAGAAGTTGCGGGTAACACTCATTAAAGGAACCAGTGCAAGGTCTTGATAAACAGTTGCAATACCGGCATCCAGCGCGTCACGTGGTGATTCGAAGGTGGTAGGTTTACCATTCATCAGGAATTCACCTTCTGACGGTTTATGCACACCTGCCAGGGTCTTAATCAGGGTAGATTTACCTGCACCGTTGTCACCCAACAGACAGTGCACCTCCCCCATTTTCACCTGCATATCGATATCTTTCAGGGCAATCACCGAACCGAAGTAGCGGCTTACCTTTTTCAGTTCGAGGATAAAATTGTCTTTCTCTGCCATTGTTTTTCTCCTGAATTCCGTTTCCTAAGCTTCTCTCAGCGGGCGCTCGTGACTTTCTTGCGGATGAAGTTGTTAAACAGCACTGCGATTAGAAGCATCACGCCGAGGAATACGCGGAACCAGTCAGAATCCACGCCTGTAAAGAAAATGCCCATCTGCACCACACCGAATATCAGAGCACCGAAGAAAGCCCCAATGACCGAGCCATAACCGCCAGTCAGCAGTGCACCACCGATAACTGCCGCAATAATGGCTTCAAATTCTTTCAGAAGACCTCGATCCGCCGCTGCTGAGCCAAATTCCAGTACCTGACAGGCCGCGAATACGGTTGCGCAGAATGCGGTGAACATAAATAACAGAATTTTCACACGGTCAGTCGGTACACCTACATTTTTCGCCGCGTTGGCATCGCCACCTGAAGCAAAAATCCAGTTACCAAAACGGGTACGCAGCAGCACAAAGGAACACACAGCCGTCAGCAAGAACCACCACACCACCACCATTGGGATGCCAGTGACTATTGGAGTACCGTCAGAATAGGTTTCAATCCACCCCGCGCTACCAAGCCAGTTAAAGAGCCCAGTCCCTATCTCGCCGCCAAACATGGCTGCCAGCCAGTCGCCTTCTGCCAGATTACCTACGCCAGAAATGATGGTTTTGTTGGTCAGCGCAATCGACAGAGCGATTGTCAAACCACGCAGAATGAAGAGGAAAGCGAGGGAAACAATGAAGGAAGGTAGCCCGGTGCGAACCACGATGTAGCCATTGATAAAGCCAACCGCCATTGCCCCGATAAACGCAAAGATAATCGCCGCCCAGACAGGCCAGCCCCAATATACGGCAGGGATAGCGATCATCATCCCGGCAAAGCCAATCATTGAGCCAATGGAAAGGTCGAATTCGCCAGCGATCATCAGCAAACATGCACCGACCGCGATAATTCCGAGCTGCGCTGACACCACCGTCCAGTTAACGACACCATCAGCATTGAACATGCCTGAATCCCAGGCGACGAGTGCGAAAAACGCGAATACCAGAATGGCACCGGACACAGAGCCCAACTCCGGGCGGGATAACATACGATTGAGCACTGAAACTTTACGAACCCGCTCATCGCCTGGTGTGAGCGGCTTTGAATCTGTCCCTGATTCGACTTCTTTTACCGACATACTTGCCTCCAAAATCCTTGCTTCATTCAGGCTTTCACCCAACTCCTTGCTGCCGGTTGACAGCTTTCTCTCACTTGCACTTAAGCAACTTTTGCGATCACCGCTTTCTCAATGAACGCCCTGCTTTTTTCAGCATCGGTTTTTGCATCGCTTTTTGCTGCTGGGTCTGTGTCCTGCTCAACCGTGACCCAGCCGTTAAAGTCAATATCGATAAGTGTTTGTCTTACCTCGTCGAAATCGACACAACCCTGCCCTAACGGACAAAAAATGTTATTCCCTATTGCAGTATAGAAATCCGTGCCAGCCTTGACGGATACCGCATGCACGTCGGCGTTAATATCTTTGAAATGCAGGTACTTAACGCGGTCTTTATAGGTACGGAGTACTTCACTCGGATCCATGCCTGCATAAACGCAGTGACCGGTATCCACACACAACGACATCAGCTCTGGCGGTAAGTCGCGCATGGCTTTATCCAACTCGTCGCGGTATTCAATGTAAGTGCCTGCATGGGCATGAAGCGTTGGGGTAATGCCATACTCCGCGCACACAATACCAACACCGCGCAGCGTTTCCATCATCTCTAACCATTGCTCGTCATCCAGACGCGTTGCCGTCTCTACCTGGCCAGCCTGATCGGTGCGTGGCGATGAAACGTGGTCAATTACCACCAGAAAATCCGCGCCCTGCTCTTTCAGGATTTGGCAAGTCACGCGGGTTTTCTCCAAAATCGCTTCGCGTTCTTCCGGCTTGTGCAAATGAACGAACAATGTGCCTGCAATCAAGCCCAATGAACGTACTGACAATGCCTCAGTGAGTGCAGCTTTATCGGTCGGCAGGTAACCCAACGGTCCCAGCTCAGTTGCGCCATATCCCGCGCCTGCAATCTCATCCAATACGGTCTGCCATGTTGGGTTTGCCGGGTTATCTGCAAACTCGATTCCCCATGAGCACGGTGCGTTGGCTATTTTCAGTTCCAAGCCAATGTCTCCTTGATTCAATGTTCCATTCCTGTTTAACGCTTTACGGCCACACCCGTTTCAAACGTCAAACCATTCAAGCTTTCGATAAATAAACTTTCCGTTAACACTTTTTAAACATTTATGGTAACGATTTCACTTTGTCAAACCAAAACGCGTCTCAAAAGTGGACTTTTCACGGGTTAATGGCGATATAGAATGAAAAATGAGCGCTAAATCTGATTTTTTGGCTTTTTCCATTTGAAAACATTTTCATTACATGACTACTATTTCATCAAACAAGGAAAATTATTGGAGACAGCAAGGATGGGAACCTTAAGGCTAACTACGGCTCAGGCGTTGGTCCGCTACCTCGCCGCACAGCAAATCGAGATTGATGGAGAGGTGGAGTCATTATTTGGCTGCGCTTTTGCGATATTTGGCCACGGTAACGTGACCTGTTTGGGGCAACAGCTGTATGAGAACCAGTCTGTTTTCCCTACTTGGCGTGGACAGAATGAGCAATCTATGGCGCTGGCTGCAGTGGCCTATGCACGTGCTCACAAGCGCCGTCGCATCGGTATTGCCACTTCGTCTGTGGGCCCTGGCGCAGCAAACATGGTGACAGCGGCAGGCGTTGCACACACTAACCGCCTGCCCTTGCTTTTGCTTTGCGGCGATACATTCCAGTCCCGCTTGCCTGACCCGGTGCTTCAGCAAACGGAACACTTCGCTAACCCATCGCTGACCGTGAATGATGCCTTCAAATCTGTCACTCGCTTCTGGGATCGCATCAATGCGCCGTCGCAACTAACTGTCGCATTGCCACAAGCGATTGCGACCATGTTAGACCCTGCCGATTGTGGACCTGCAATGATTGCCCTTCCGCAAGATGTGCAAGGTCAAGCATGGGATTTCCCTGAGAGCTTCTTCGAACCCAAAGTTCACCGTATCCGCCGCCCACAACCAGAAGAAGTGGATTTGGACGCAGCAGTTGAAGCGCTGAAAACTGCCAAAAAGCCTCTGATCATTGCTGGCGGCGGAGTGTTCTATTCCGGCGCACGTGACGCCTTGATTAGCTTTGCCGAGAAACACCAAATCCCGGTAGTGGAAACCATCGCAGGCCGCACTTTGCTGCCAGACGATCATCCACTGAATTGCGGCCCGATTGGCGCAACAGGGTCGGACAGCGCCAACCACATGTGTAATGACGCGGATTTAGTGCTCGCCATTGGCACCCGTTTGCAAGACTTCACCACAGGTTCATGGACACTGTTTCGCGATCCCGGCATGAAACTTATCAGCATCAACGCTGCCCGTTTTGATGCCAACAAGCACATGGCGCAATCCATCATCGCTGACGCAAAAGACACCATTGAGCCGCTTGATGCCAAGCTCGGCGATTGGACGACGGATGCTGCATGGGTTGAAAAAGGTAAGGCTGAAAAAGCGGCGTGGACAAAGATCGTTAACGGCCGCACGGCATTTGCGGAGACAACCTTACCCTCATACGCGCAGGTCGTTGGTAAGGTGAATGGTCTTATCAATGAAGGCGACCGTGTCATCACTGCTGCCGGCGGCTTACCAGCCGAAATCAACATGAACTGGCAGGCTACTTACCCGTATTCACTGGATGTGGAATTCGGTTTCTCCTGCATGGGCTACGAAGTCGCTGCCGGTTGGGGTAACAAGATTGCCAGACCAGACCATGAATCTATTGTGATGGTCGGTGATGGTTCGTACCTGATGATGAATTCCGACATCTACAGCTCTGTACTGACCGGACACAAGATGATTGTGGTGGTGTGTGATAACGGCGGTTTCGCAGTGATCCGCAAGCTGCAAACCAACACAGGTAACACCGCTTTCAACAACCAGTTGGAAGACTGCACCACAGAGCGTGATTACGACCTACCGCGCGTAGATTTTGTCAGTCATGCAAAAGGCTTGGGCGCACATGCAGAGAAAGTCACCAGCTTGGGCGACTTTGATGCCGCTTTCGAACGTGCCAAAGCCGCAGATCGCACCTATGTATTGGTCGTCGACATCGACGATACCAAATGGTCGTCTTGTGATGCCTGGTGGGAAGTTGGTCTGTCAGAAGTCTCTGACGATCCAAATATCATCGAAGCCCGGGATAACTGGGAACAGGGACGTGTTAATCAGCGTCGTGGCGTGTAATAACAACAAGGAGAACACGCATGTTTAACGAAGAATTCCAGCTAGATGCACCGATCCGTTGGGGAATGGTTGGCGGTGGCCGCGGGAGTGAGATTGGTTACTCGCACCGCGCTGCAGCCCAGCGTGACCGTCTGTTTACCTTCGTTGCAGCGGCACTGGATTTAGATGCAGAACGTGGACGCGACTTCGGGACCAAGCTGGGTCTCGCTCCCGAGCGCTGCTATCCCGACTATAAAACCCTGTTTGCAGAAGAAGCCAAGCGCGAAGATGGGATTCAGGCTGTGTCTATCGCCACGCCAAACTCTACCCACTATGAAATTGCCAAAGCGGCGCTGGAAGCAGGTTTGCACGTGATTTGTGAAAAGCCCGCCACCATTCATGTTGAAGATGCACTTGAACTGAAAGCCTTGGCAGAAAAGCAAAATAAGATGCTGGCAGTGATGTATGGCTACACCGGATTCCAGATGGTGCATCAGGCGCGCGAAATGGTGCGTCGCGGTGACATCGGCGCCGTGCGCGTTATTCAAATGTCTTTCGCCCACGGTTTCCACAACACCGAGATTGAGAAAAACAGCCCGGGCGCAAAATGGCGCATGAACCCAGAGGTGTCCGGACCAAGTTTCATTATTGGCGATTGCGGTACGCATCCGTTTTACATGGCCGGCATGATCACGGGGCTAAAAGTGAAGTCCCTGATGTGTTCACGCCAGAGCTTTATCGAATCCCGCGCGCCGTTGGAAGACAACGCTCATGTGTTGTTCCAATTTGAAGGTGGAGCAGTCGGCACACTGTGGGCGAGCGCCATCAACAGCGGCTCAATGCATCAGCAGAAAGTCCGCATTGTTGGCGAGAAAGCCAGCCTCGAATGGTGGGATGAATATCCAAACCAGCTTCGCTATGAAGTTCAGGGGGAACCGGTCCGCATTCTTGAGCGTGGTATGGGCTATCTGCACAACGACGATCCTGGCGTTTCCGCCAATCGTCAAGGCGGTGGTCATGCTGAAGGTTTCTTCGAGTCCTGGGCAAACCTTTATCACCGCTACGCACTCGCGATTGATGCCTACAACCGCAATGATAAAGCCTTCCTTGAAAGTCATTGGTACCCGGATATCGACGGTGGTATCGATGGCGTGAAGATGGTGAATGCCTGTGTGAAATCGGCCGATAACGGTGCCGTTTGGGTGGACTATGACTGATTCCATTCACCTTTCAGATTGGCAGGCCAACAGCGACCGTCCGATAGACGTTATCTGTTTGGGCCGCGCTGGGGTCGATTTTTACGGCAATACGGACGGTGCAGACTTCAACGCTGAATACAGCTTCAAAAAATGCGTCGGCGGATCGCCTGCGAATGTAGCGATTGGTCTTGCGGAGCTTGGCGCCAAAGCAGGCTTTATTTCCTGTCTGACGGATGATGCCCAGGGGCGTTATGTCCGCTCTCACATGGCAGGGAAAGGGATTAATCTGGATGGTGTGGCTACGCTCACAGGTGAGTACCGTACCAGCCTTGCTGTGGCAGAGTTGCGTCCAGAGCCCGAAGTGGTGATTTACCGTAATAACGCGGCTGACCTTGCGCTCTGTGTTGAACACATAGACAGCAGCTACCTCAGCAACGCCCGATGTCTGTTTGTTTCCGGCACAGCGCTGTCCACCAGCCCTT
This sequence comes from Grimontia marina, assembly GCF_900060185.1. Classification (GTDB taxonomy): domain Bacteria; phylum Pseudomonadota; class Gammaproteobacteria; order Enterobacterales; family Vibrionaceae; genus Enterovibrio; species Enterovibrio marinus. The sequence goes on from NZ_FIZY01000017.1 coordinate 73,008, forward strand.
CACGAGAAGCGACCTTCTGTGCCATGCAAATGGCGCAGCTGGCCGGCACTCTGGTGGTGCTCGATCTCGACTATCGTCCCTACTCTTGGGCGTCGCCGAAAGATCCCCCACACTTCTACCGTCTCGCCGCATCCTTCAGTGATGTGGTGATTGGTAACCGCGAAGAATTCGAAGTGATGGGCATTCCCCATGATATCGAAGACAGCCATGTCAGCGCTGCCTCAGAGCTTTTAAGTGGCAGTACTGAGCTTGTTATCGTCAAAGGTGGTGCTGAAGGCTGTGAGGTCTTTGGTTTGGATAGCAACGACAACCTTTCCAGCCACTCACAACCTATATTCAAAGTAGAAGCACGCAAACCTTATGGTGCAGGAGATGCTTTCGCCGCCGGCCTGCTTTTTGGTTTGCTAAATCAATATTGTTTACAAGACGCCGTGGCTTTAGGGGCTGCAAACGCTGCCATCAATGTCACTGGTGATACCTGCGCAGATGCTATGTCATCACTTGCGCCACTCCAGGAATTTATGCGCAACCGTGGCTATACATTTGCCACAGACTAAGCATCAGCATCAGGGAATGATCAAGGAGTACAAGATGGGAAAACACATTCCACCGTTCGATAATCACAACGAACCCGTTATCAACGTCAATGACGATACGACGCCACTGTGTTACTTCAACCCAGTGAAACTCAAAAATGGTGAGACCTACAGGTACACGCTTGAAGGTTATGAATCTGCCGTCGTGCTGGCAGGCGGTACCTGCAACATCACGGTTGATGGAGAAACCTTTGAAAGCATCGGTAAACGCGCTTCCGTCTGGGAAGGTGACCCTTCTGCTGTGTATGTTCCTGTCGGTTCAAACGTGACAGTGTCATGTATTTCAGAAGTCGCAGACGTATTGATCGCAGGTGGACGCTATGAGCCGGAAGAAGGGCAAACCTTCGCGCCATTTGCTATTCAGCCGGAAGAAACTGATAAGGTACAATACGGCAGCGATGACACCAAGACTCACCGCAAAATTAAACACATCCTTGGACAGAAAAACGCGGATAAACGCGGAAGGCTGCTTGTCAGCGAGTTATTTACTGTCGGTGCTGGTGGTTGGTCTGGCTTCCCGCCGCATAAGCACGACGAAGAAAACCCACCGAAAGAAACGCGCTACGAAGAGGTTTACCAATTCCGTTTCAATCCTGACTTTGGCTTCGGCGCCCAATTTCTTTACGAGCATGAGGATGACTATGGCCCGGTGTATCACGTTCGCACGGGCAGCGTGATTGCCATCGACAAAGGTTATCACCCTTCTGTCGCCGCACCGGGTTACGAAATGTATTACTTCACCATCATTGTCGGAGAAAAAAGCAAATCTCTGGTTCAGTACTTCGACCCTCACCATGAGTATCAGGTACACACGATTCCAGGTATCAAGGACATGGTCGCCAAGTTCAAGTAACGCTTAGGGTTCATTGCCCCTAGTAATAACGGAGACAAGAATGCTAGTTACCCTGAATGACCTTATGCCAGAAGCCGCGTCGTCCCAAGGCGCAGTACCTTGTTGTAACGTGTTTGGTATTGAAGAAGCGCAGGCGATTATCGCAGCCGCTGAGGAACTGAGCCTACCCGCGATCCTCGCTGTGAACAAAGACATGGTGGATCTCGCTGGTGTGGAATCCATGGCAGGCATGCTGCTCCCCATGGCACGGGCCAGCTCTGTACCTGTGGTGGTTCACCTCGATCATTGCTACGAAGAAGCCATCGTGTACCGCGCCATTCATGCCGGATTTAGTTCGGTGATGTTTGATGGTTCACAATTACCTCTCAAAGAAAATATCCGTCGGACAAGAGCGGTGGCTGATGCTGCCCATGCTGTTGGTGTTTCGGTCGAAGGTGAACTTGGCTCAGTGCCTTATCAGGAAGGCCGTGACCATATCAAATCTGAATTTACCGATCCGGAAGAAGCACATATTTACGCCGAACAAAGCGGTATTGATGTGCTTGCGATTTCGGTCGGCAATGTCCATCGCATGACAAAGGCCGGTAGCCCAATTAATTTTCCCTTGCTTGATGAGATCGAAGCGGCCACCAGCTTGCCTCTGGTGATTCACGGCACCACAGGTATCACTGAAGCTGATCTTCGCGAACTCAAAACACGTCGAATCGGTAAATTCAACGTGGGGACGACGCTTAGAATGGCCTTTGGCAACGCAATTCGCGGAGCCATGGCAGAAGAACCGAATAAATTTGATAAACAATATTTCGCGGGCAAAGCCATGCCTGCGCTGAAGCAAGAAGCCATGCGAGTGCTCACGCTCCTGGCAGCAGACAAGGAGTGACGATGAGCAAGGCGTATAAAATGCTCGGACGGCGTTTAAGACTCGGCGTGATAGGCGGAGGGCCAGATTCCTTTATCGGTTCCATTCACCGCTCATCTGCCACCATACATGAAGAGTTTGATGTTGTCGCGGGTGTGTTTTCCTCAAACCCGGAGCGCTCAATTGCTGCTGGTAAATCCATGGGTATCGCGCGTCCTTATGGCGACCCAGATGCCTTGTTTGCCGGAGAAGCTGCGGCGGATGAGCCCATAGATGCGCTCGCCATCATGACGCCCAACAACAGTCACTATGAGTTGTCATGCCGCGCATTAGACGCTGGATTCAACGTGTTCTGCGAAAAACCTCTCACCATGACTGAAGATGAATCTGCCGACTTGGTTAAGCGGGTTAATGCTTCGGGTAAGCGTTACTGCGTCGCCTACGGCTACAGCGGTTATGCCATGGTGCGTCAAGCGCGTGAAATGGTGGCGCAGGGTGTGATCGGTGACATCACCATGGTGCAAAGCAATTACGTTCAGGGACACTTGGCAGAGCTGACGGAATCTGAGCTTGCTGGCTCTAACTGGCATATGAAGCCAGAGCTTGCTGGCCCTTCCTTGATCCTTGGCGATATCGCGACGCATAGCTATCATCTGACCAGCTATGTCGCTGGTATGGAAGCCAGTTCATTGAGCGCAGACGTAACCGCATTGGTCGATGGACGCACGGCAGATGATTACTGCGGCATATTGCTTCGCTACCCCAATAACGCACGCGGTATCTTCTGGGTCACACAAGCCGCAGCCGGCGGTGTGCATGGTTTGAGCTTTACCATTTACGGCACCAAAGGTGGCTTGGAATGGCATCAGGAACAGCCTAATGAGCTAACAGTCCGCCCTATCGATAAGCCTGCGTATGTGCTGAATAAAGGTGGCAAAGGTCTGTCCGGTGCAGGTGAGCGTGTTTCCCATGTCGCTATCGGTCACCCAGAAGGGTATCGCGAGGCATTTGCCAACCTCTACTACGACTTTGCCTCCAACATCGTTGATGATCTGACAGGCGAAACTCCAGAACCACTGAGTCTGTGGAACCCGACCGTCCAAGACGGTGCATACGGCATGGCGTTTGTTTACGCTGCGGTACGCTCTCGCGACAACGACGGTGAATGGAAGCCCCTTCGAGACCTCACTTAGTTCCATATCAAACACAAACTGTTTAACCTTGCGAGCAGGTAGCCAGTCGTCGGTCTGCTCGCTTTTTTTATCGTATTTAGAACAGTGAATGTTCCTCTCCCACGATACATTAGCGAAGGACAATACAAGGAGAGATACGATGGATAACAAGAAAGTGGCACTGTTTGGCTGGCATCCGGATGTGGTTAATTTCGAAAAATGGGGAGGCTCCCCAGAAAAACTCCGCGCAATGCTGGAAAGTGAACAGGCGAAACTCAATAGTGAAGGATACGCCACAGACATTCTTTATATCCGCGACGGTGACAGCGCCTATCAAACGGTTGCGGATGCGGTTGCCGAGACGACTTACGACTGCATTTTGATTGGAGCAGGCGTTCGACGAGATGAAGAACATTTCCTTGTCTTTGAGAAGCTGGTTAATGCAGTACATGAGCTCGCGCCACATGCGAAAATCTGCTTCAACTCCAATCCAATGGACACCGTAGAAGCGGTTAAACGATGGATTTAACCACCTATGCTAAAGTGACTGAGGCGGCATATACCGCCTCTAGTCGTTAACTGTCATGGAGGACAGCATGTCGATACGCGCGACCGAAACAGGCTTCAACCCCGAATACAGTGAAGACGCCCCCTCTTTTGAAGATGTCACCGAACAGAAAGGTGTGTCTATTCTTGAGTTCGGTGCACCTTGGTGTGGACACTGCCAGGCGGCTGAACCTGCGGTAAAAGCCGTGTTGGAATCTGCGTCCTTCCCTCACACCAAAGTTTACGACGGTAAGGGCAAGCCTTTAGGTCGAGCCTTTAAGGTGAAGCTCTGGCCAACACTGATCCTTCTTCAGGATGGGTTGGAAGTTGACCGCATTGTTCGCCCGATTCATGAAGATGAAGTGGAAGATTTGATTTCACAGGCATGCTAACCGATAAGAAAAATAGACTGCACCAGAACAATCAGGAACAGGATAAGGCTTAGTCCTTTCCAGAAACGCAACGGGTCGCTTTCTAAAAGCGGCCTGTTTTCATTGGAAGATTTAAACGCAGGGTTAGGTTTCATCAAATCCTGTTCAAATTCTGAAAGCGCCTGATAGCGGGCTTTCGGGATCGGATGACAGGCTTTTTTGAGCGCTTCATCAAACCAATCCGGCGCGGCAGGACAATAGACCGTTGCTGGCAAATAGTTTTGACGGTTTGCCGCTCTGGGGTTGGAGGCATTTACTGCTTTGTAAGGTAGATGTCCGGTCAAAAGTTCGTAGACCGTCATACCTAACGAAAATAAGTCAGAAGAGAAATTGGCTTTGTTGCCTTTGAGGTATTCCGGTGCCGCGTAGTTGAGATCCCCGACTGGGTACCCTTCTTCCTCACTCCCCATTAGCTCTTCCAAGCCTGCTGATTGTGCTGTGCCGTAGTCAATCAAAGTCACATTCATGTCTTTGTCGACCATGAGATTATCCGGTTTGATATCGCGATGAACCACCGAAAGACGTTGAAGCACCCGAACCGCTCGAATAGCCCCTTTTGCCAGTGTACGAACCTGAGTGAGCGTCGGCGTTGGATTATCAATCATCCATTGCCTGAGTGTGACACCTTCGATGTAATCGCAGACATGATAGAGGTATGGCGAATAACTCGATGGCGGGTGAATCTTCATCACGCCAGGTGATTTCACCTGTTCGCCAACCCATCCTTCCCGGACAAAGCCCGCAAGATAAACCGCATCATCCGCAAAGTTGAGCGATGGCATTTTCAACACATACTGACGGCCATCCAAGTCACTGCGCGTCAGGTAGATATGGCTCCGGCTTCCGCTGTAAAGCACCCTCGCCACGGTGTAGTGGTCAATCTTCTGTCCTTCTTTCAAAACAGGCGGAATTTTTCTTTCTGATAAATCGCGAAGCGCTTCGCCATAGGTCGCAGCGGGAAGCGAATCGACAGCTAACAACAGACAAGTGATGTTGTCATCGCTACCCAGCTTATAGGCGTCATCAACAACCGATGCTGCTAAGTGCTCGAGATCAGACGTGGTATCGGAAGCGTAGAGACGTTGGGCGATTTCCCGCTCTGTCATAGTGTCATGAATGCCATCTGTCGCGAGAAACAACAGATCACCACGCTCAAGTGCAACGGGCTGATAATCCACATTCAAGTGGCTATCAATACCCAGCGCGCGGGTTAAGTGGTGTTGGGTTTTACTTTGGTAGTGCCGATGATCCTGCGTAATCTGGGTCAGTCTGTGCTGACGCCAAAGGTAGACGCGGCAATCGCCGACATGAAAAACATGGGCGGTATTCGATTTCAAAATCACCGAGCAAAAAGCAGCCACCATTGCACTGGCTTGCGTGCCTGCTTGTTGCCCATGATGGTAAAGCCAGTAATTGAGAGATTTCATCACCTTTCCAGCGGCATCTTTCACTGGCCAGGTAATCGGCGTGTCTGAGTAGTTGTTGACGAATTCAGTCACCCCCATTTCACTGGCTTTCTGACTGACTTCGCTGGTGCTAACACCATCCGCTATCGCCGCTACCACACCTTTGTGTTTTAGCTCGCTTGCCTTTTTTGGCAAGTAAACAGCAAAAGCATCCTGATTGGGTGGCTTGCGCCCGGCAACCGAGCTGCCACCTGCACGAACGATCAAACGGGAAGCCGCTTCCTGCGTCTCCCCGTTTACAGTGCCGGCAGCGCCATACGACGCTGCCTGTTCATGAAACTCTGGTTTCATATTTATGCTTTCGCCACATCAATCATGGTGATTGAACCATCATCATTCACTTCAACAATCTGGCCTGACGGCTCCTCCATAAAGAGTAGCGTCACAAAGCCCACAACTGCGGTGCCTGCAATGATGTAGAAGAAAGTGCTGTAATCAACCAGCGACAAAATCGTCAGATAAGTCACTGCACCCACGTTACCATAAGCACCTGTCATACCTGCGATTTGGCCTGTCATGCGACGCTTGATCAGTGGCACAGCCGCAAATACCGCGCCTTCACCGGATTGTACGAAGAACGAACAACCCATTGCCGCTACAACCGCCAGCCAAACTGGCCACGCGCTGTCGACTTGACCCATCACGAAGTAACCCAATGCCAGGCCCGCAGTGAGGATAAGTAGCGTTGGTTTACGACCGAATTTATCAGACAACCAGCCGCCACCAGGACGTGACATCAGATTCATGAAGGCATAAGCAGATGCCACCATACCCGCCACGACAGGGGTCAGTTCAAAAGTTTCAGAGAAGAACAGTGGCAGCATTGAAACCACAGCAAGCTCAGAACCAAAGGTCGCAAAGTACAGCACATTCAGCACAGCAACTTGCTTAAATTGGTAGCGGTGAATTTCTGGCACCTCTTCTTTAAAGACGTGCTTGTTCACTTTCCACACTTGGGAAGCATCAAACAGGTAGATGCCTGCAAGTACCGCGTAGATGCCGTACACGGCTGCATCAGAGAACATGCCGATACCGCTTGGCGAAAGTTTCCAAGCCAGCAGTGCCAGTGCGCCGTACATTGGGGTTTTCATGAATAGCAGCAGGTAGAAGTCGCCTTTTGAGGTGACTTCCATGGCGCCGCCATTCTTTGGTTTGTAGTAGGTTGCACCTTTTGGCGTATCCGTCACGTTGCGATAAAACACGAAAGAGAAAGCCAGGCTCATCAAGCCAGTGATACCCATAGCGTAACGCCAGCCATCTTCACCACCGAACATCACAGCCACGGTTGGCAGGGTGAATGCAGCGGCGGCTGAGCCGAAGTTACCCCAACCACCATAGATGCCTTCTGCAGTGCCCAGTTCATTGTGTGGGAACCACTCAGATACCAGACGGATACCGATAACAAAGCCTGCACCGATGAGACCCAGGGCAAAACGGGCAATGGCAGCCTGAACGAAGCTATCTGAAAGTGCGAAAACAAAACAAGGGATAGAACAGATAGCGAGCAGTAAGGAGTAGATTAGCCGCGGGCCATATTTATCCGTGAGCATGCCGATTAAAACACGCGCTGGAATGGTAAAAGCGACGTTGAGAATAAGCAGAGTTTTAATTTCTGCGGTGGTTAAGCCGAGCGATTCTTTTACCGATTGCAGCAATGGCGCAAAGTTAAACCACACCACAAAGGTAATAAAGAATGCGAACCAACTTAAATGGAGAATTTTCATTTTTCCGGTAAAGGAAAATATATTGAACTTGTCACTCGATGACATTATTGACTTCCTCTTCAAACAAACAATCCCTGTGCCGCGATGTTTTAATCACAACAAACTTAATTTGAAAATTTTTAACTTCCCCTGATTGGGTAATCAGGGGAATAAATATTTAAACCAGACTCAGTTGCACAGCACCTTCATGACAACGGACCGGGTAGGTGGTGATCGATACGTTTTCGTCTTCCAGACAAATACCGCTATCCAAGCAAAAATGCTGTTTATAGAGCGGTGAGGCGATCACTGTTTTGTCACCTATCGAGCCGATCATTCCGCGAGAAAGCACATTGGCTTTTCCGATTGGGTCATAATTATCAACGGCATATAGCGAATCTGTTCGGCCACAAAGGAATACCGCCACCTGCTTGTCTTCCAACAACGCGCACACGCCGGTGTTTTTGACCAAGTCAGACTTTTCACAAATGGTTTGCCACTGGCTCATTGCTTTCTCCTTAACTTTCCAGCGTGACGATATCGATACTTTGCGATGCAAGTTCAGCAGGAATACGCTGACCACGAACAGTTTGATATTTCAAACTCTCATCCTGCGCTTCGCTATTAACGAAGTGTTTAAAACGCTTGAGTTTCTCAGGCGATTCAATCGTGGTTTTCCACTCACATTGATAGTTACCCAGGCTTGCCGCCATTTCTGCTTCCAGCTCTTCACCAATGTTGAGCTTGTCTTCGATCACCACTTGACGCAGGTAGTCCAATCCTCCTTCGAGGTTTTCTAGCCAAACTGACGTGCGTTGCAAGCGGTCTGCGGTTCGGATGTAGAACATCAACACGCGGTCGATGTATTTAATCAGGGTTTCGCTATCCAGATCTGATGCGAATAAATCAGCGTGACGCGGGCGCATACCACCATTGCCGCACACATAGAGGTTCCAGCCGTTTTCTGTCGCGATAATACCGATGTCTTTTGATTGCGCTTCCGCACACTCGCGGGTACACCCTGATACGGCGAACTTCAGCTTGTGCGGCGATCTCAGGCCTTTGTAGCGGTTCTCGATATCAATCGCGAAGCCAACGCTGTCATCCACGCCGTAACGACACCAGGTAGAACCAACGCAGGATTTCACGGTACGGACAGATTTCCCGTAGGCATGGCCGGTTTCGAAACCTGCATCGACCAGAATTCGCCAGATTTCAGGCAGTTCATGAAGTTGCGCACCGAAAAGGTCGATACGCTGACCACCGGTCACTTTGGTGTAAAGGTCAAACTGCTTAGCCACCTGACCAAGCACAATCAGTTTATCCGGCGTGATCTCACCACCAGCCACGCGCGGCACGACGGAATACGTCCCGTCTTTTTGCATGTTGCCAAGGTAGATGTCGTTGGTGTCCTGCAATCCCATGTGCTCTTCTTTCAACACATAGTCATTCCAGAAAGACGCCAGAATCGAACCGACAGCAGGCTTGCAGACGTCACAGCCCAGTCCTTCACCATGACTGTCTAACAGTTCGTCGAACGTTTTGATTTTCTTGATACGAACAATGTCAGCCAGTTCCTGGCGGGTGTAATGGAAGTGCTCACAAAGGTTGTTGTTTACCTCGTGGCCTAGTGCTGCCAGCTCTGCGTCCATCACCTGCTTGGCAAGTGCTGAACAACCGCCACATCCGCTTGATGCTTTGGTTTCCGCCTTAAGATCTGCCATGTTGGTGCAACCCGCGACAACGGCTGCTTTGATGTCTGCTTTAGTGACGTCATAACAAGAACATATTTGTGCTTCATCAGGAAGGTTTGCAACACCAGCCGCGCCAGAGTCTGAGGAAGCCGCATCGTCAGACAGAAGCAACACTGAGGGGTATTCTGGCAATGGCATGTCGTTCAACATGGTTTGCAGCAGAGTTGGGTAACTTTCGGTATCCCCGATCAGCACAGCACCCAGCAGCTTAGTACCGTCTTCAGAAACGATAATGCGCTTGTAGATTTGCTCCACGCTGTCGGCGTAAGTGTATGATTGCGCGCCAGGTGTGATGCCCTGAGCATCACCAATACTTGCCACATCAACACCCAGTAACTTGAGCTTGGTGCTCATATCAGCGCCTTTAAAAGCGGCTTCTTCACCGCAAATGTTGGCGACGGCCACCTTGGCCATTTGATAGCCAGGTGCCACCAAACCAAAGATTTTGCCCTGCCACAGTGCACATTCGCCAATGGCGTAAACATCCTCTTCATTGGTCTGACACTGATCGTTAATCACAATCCCGCCACGCTCACCAATCTCAAGGCCAAACTCCCTCGCAAGCTCATCCTGCGGACGAATCCCTGCAGAGAAAACAATCATGTCAATTTCAAGCTCGGCGCCGTCCGCAAACATTAGTTTGTAGCGTGAAGTGCTGCCTGCCTTAATGCATTTGGTGGCTTTTTCGGTGTGGACTTTAACGCCCAGAGATTCGATTTTCTCTTTGAGTAGTTCACCACCGCCCTCATCCAGCTGAACGGCCATCAATCTTGGCGCAAATTCCACTACATGGGTGTCAACGCCCATACATTTCAGGGCATTTGCAGCTTCAAGCCCAAGCAAGCCGCCACCGATAACAACGCCTGACTCGCTATGCTTGCCAGAGGCTTCAATCGCTTCCAAATCTTCTATGGTGCGATAAACATGACAATGTGGCTGATCGTTACCTTCAATAGGTGGAACAAAAGGATAAGAGCCAGTAGCGACCACTAACTTGTCGTAAAAAACTTCTCTGCCTTTGTCTGTCACAACGCAGTGATTTTCAGCGCGAATAGCGGTGACCTTTTCATTCAGGAAGTAGTGAACACCTTTTTCGTCGTAGGCTTCATCACTGGTTAACATCAAATCATCAGCGGATTTCCCACTGAAATAGCCACTGAGCTGAACCCTGTCATAAGCCAGTCTTGGCTCTTCCGAGAAGGTCGTAATTTCAAAGGTGCCTTCAGCATTTTTGTCGCACAACTCCTCAATAAATCGGTGCCCAACCATGCCATTCCCGATGACAACGATGCGTTTCTTTTCCATTGTTATTCCCTATGCAGAAAGCTTCTCTAGCTGTGTTTCAGCCTGAGAGATAAACCAATTGAGCTCATCAGCCAGTGTGACGACCTCACCCACCACAACAAGCGCAGGGGACTTGACGCCGTCTCCTTGAATGGTGGCTTCAATTGAATGCAAATCGGCGGTAAAAACCCGCTGCTGCGGCGTGCAGCCATTCTCAATAATGGCGACTGGCGTGCTGGTAGAAAGGCCATGCTGGCTCAGTGCCTGAGTAATTTGCCCTACCTTCGACAAGCCCATGTAAAACACCAGCGTGTGATTCAGCGAGGCCAGCGCCTGCCAGTTGATGGAGAGCTCTTTTTCCGCATGAGCCGTGACGAAAGTTGCTCCTTGGGAAAGGCCCCGATGAGTCAGGGGGATACCTGCGTAGCTGGTGCATCCAGACGCTGCGGTAATACCCGGAACAACTTCTACAGATATACCCTCGCGGTGCAGCTCTAACATCTCTTCACCACCGCGACCAAACACAAAGGAATCACCACCTTTTAAACGACAAATTCTCTTGCCGCGGCTGGCGAGTTCGATCAATAGCTGGTTGGTTTCACTCTGAGGAACGCTGTGCTTTCCTTTTGCTTTACCCACATACACCAGCTCGACGCCCTCTGGGATCAGTCCAATGATTTCTTTGCTCACCAGTCTGTCGTAAACCACCACATCACTGTTTTCGATGCAGCGAAGTGCCTTGATAGTCAGCAAGTCCGGATCACCCGGTCCCGCCCCCACCAATGAGACGTGCCCTCGTTTGAAAGATGTAATTTTAACGGTGGACATCCGTGCCCCTCATGTCGCGTGTTATTTATCTCGCTAGAGCAATTTGAATGCCATTCGGCAGATAAAGACTTAAAAACCCGACATAAAACACTGTTTTTAATGGTGATATTTTTATCGATTGGCGAACAAGAGCCGGAGTAATAAACAAATCAGAAATAGAGAAATCGCTTCGAAATAGTGCAAGATAACTTCTGGGATGCACTGTTATTGCGCAATTTATTGACAGAATTTATTTGGCACCATTTCAGTGAAAGATAATATTTGAAACTTTCCTCATACTTATTCATTGGTTTTCATTAAATAAAAACTCAAATACACAAAATCATATTTAACAATGAGTAGTTGGCGTGAGAGTTGCTTTATTCCCCCCAATAGAGATAAGAGAATCTCAGGGGAATAAAATGACTAAAAATAATGATTCCAGTTGGATAAAGTCGACGTGTGCATATTGCGGAGTAGGCTGTGGCATTGAGGCCAAAGTACAAGCGAATGGAAAACTGGAAGTTCGTGGCGACGAAGAACATCCGGCAAATTTAGGAAAGCTTTGTTCAAAGGGCTTAAAGCTAGGGGAAACCGTCACTACTCAAGGGCGTATGCTCTCCCCCTCCGTTCACGGCGAAGATTGCTCATGGGATGACGCGCTCTCCCATGTCGCTTCCACCTTCAGCGATACCATCGCCAAGTACGGACAAGACTCGGTCGCTTTTTACGTGTCAGGACAGTTGCTGACCGAAGATTACTATGTCGTCAACAAGCTGATGAAAGGCTTTATCGGCAGCGCCAATATCGATACCAATTCCAGACTGTGTATGGCTTCCTCTGTCGTCGGACACAAACGCGCATTCGGCGAAGATGTAGTACCTGGCAACTATGAAGATCTGGAACTTGCTAACCTTGTGATTCTCACGGGCTCAAACCTCGCATGGTGTCACCCGGTTTTGTATCAACGCCTTAAAGCCGCAAAAGCACGTCATGGCACTAAGGTCGTGGTCATCGACCCACGGGAAACAGCAAGTTGCGAAATTGCCGACCTTCACCTTCCCTTATTCCCGGGCTCTGACATTGCGTTGTTCAACGGCTTACTCGCCTATATGGCCAAGCGGAATCAGATTAACCAGCGATATGTCGATCAACATACCGAAGGCTTTAATGAAGCACTAGAGCTCGCCAAGCGTTTCTCAAACATCACGTCTGTGTCTTTGGCTACTGGCCTCAAAACTGCCGATATTGAAATCTTCTACCAGTGGTTCCGCTCAACACCGAAGACAGTGACCGTGTATTCGCAGGGGGTCAATCAATCCACCAGCGGTACAGACAAGGTAAACAGCATTCTCAACTGCCATATAGCAACAGGTCGGGTTGGTCAGCCGGGTTCCACGCCGTTTTCCATCACTGGACAACCTAACGCCATGGGAGGCCGTGAGGTTGGCGGTCTGGCCAATACGCTGGCAGCACATATGGAATTTGGTCATCCAGAACAATCAGAACTACTCAGTGAATTTTGGGATACCTCTAACCTTGCGACTAAGCCCGGCCTCAAAGCCATGGACATGTTCGAAGCGATTGAGACAGGAAAAATTAAGGCTCTTTGGGTGATGGCAACCAACCCAGCAGTCAGCCTCCCGGAAAGTAACCGGATTAATGCGATTCTCGCCAGTTGTTCCTATGTTGTCGTCTCTGATTGTGTTGAAAGCAATGACACCTTGAAGTACGCCCACGTTCGCCTTCCTGCACAAGGTTGGAGCGAGAAATCAGGTACTGTCACCAACTCCGAACGCCGGATTTCGCGCCAGCGTCGTTTGTTGCCTACCCCTGGTATGGGCAAGCCCGACTGGTGGATAGTCAGCGAAGTCGCAAAGAAAATGGGATTCGAACAGCAGTTCAGCTACCGCTCGGAGCTGGACATCTTCAACGAGTACGTAGAACAGACCCGATTAGGAAATGAAGTCGGCGCATCAACCTCACGTGCCCTGACGCTGGAAAGCCTTTCAGGTATGACACCAGAAAGTTATCAATCTTTTGCACCTAGGCAATGGCCAGCAAAAGACGGTGTTTGCCCAGAACGTCTATTCAGCGACGGAAACTATGCAACGCCGAATGGCAAAGGAAGATTTGTTGCCGTTGATTCCAAGCCACCCGCACTGCCTTTAAGCGAGCGCTACGGGCTTATATTGAATTCTGGTCGAATTAGAGACCAATGGCATACCATGACCCGCTCCGGACTCTCTCCGTCGCTTTCAGAGAACGACAGCGTGCCTCAGCTTGAGATCCATCCCTTTGATGCAGCCGATCGGGGCATCAAGGAAGGAAATTTGGCAAAAGTCGTGAGTGCCATTGGAGAACAGATGTTCATTGCCAATGTCACTAGCAAGGTTTCCGTCGGGCAATGCTATGCCCCTATTCATTGGACACATACCAACTGTTCAGATGGCAAGGTGTGTACCGTCATTCCTTCCAACACGGATCCATTCTCTGGCCAGCCTGAGTTCAAGGCGACGCCTGTTGAGGTGAAATCGGTTAAAACCTATCTTGATGCGCTGATCGTTTCTAAGTATCCATTGGATAAAACCAAGCTCAATGCTATTCCTGCTACCTTTTGGGTATCACAACAATGTGATAGCGGTGTCTTGTATTCACTCAAGCTAACCGCAAAAACATTGGAGTTGGAAGATTTGTTGGCTGCATTGATGGATGATGAACAGCCTACTCTGGTCACTGCATCCAGTGGCGAGGCACTACGGGTAGTCTCTCTTAAGTCAGGAGAATTCGAACTTGCCGCAGCCATATATCCATCGTCGCTAGCCGGGTCTCAACCCGATATTTCCCAGTTAATTTCAGCGGAAGCAGAGCCTGAAATCATGCATGGTTTTCTTGCCGGCACGCTGAAAGCCAAATCACGAACCATCTGCACCTGTAAAAAGGTCACCAAAGCAGACATTGAGAATGCCATCGATAACAGTGGCGTTTGTTCTGTGAAATCGTTGGGTGAGATAACTGGTGCAGGAACCGGCTGCGGCTCCTGCGTGGCGGAACTGGAACAATTTACTGGGAACGCAAAGCCAATTTCAGTCTCGCCGTATGAGCGTCAGGTTGAAAGCGCATGCGGCAAGTAGTCGGGTTTACTTGGCAAACAGCTGGCCTTCAATATCTTTGAAGGCTTTGAATTCAAACGCGTTACCGGTTGGATCAAGGAAAAACATCGTGGCCTGCTCACCAGGCTGGCCAACAAAACGGATGTAGGGCTCAATCACAAATTCAACGCCTTTGGATTTCAATCTATCTGCCAGTTGTTGCCAGTCTTCCATTTCCAGCACAACACCAATGTGCGGAACAGGCACTGACTTGGCATCAACAGCATTGTGATGAAGCTTGAGTGTGTTGTTTTCGCCAATGTTTGGATCATGATGAATCACCAGTTGGTGACCATAGAGATTGAAATCAACCCACTCATCGCTACTGCGCCCTTCTCCACAATTGAGGATATCCGCATAGAAACGTCGGGATTCTTCCAAGTGTCGCACTGGAATGGCGACATGAAATGGGGTTAATGCCATGACTTTCTCCTTGTCAAAGTATTGCTAGATAGCATAGGCCATAGAAAAGATAGAGATTGCCTTAAGGCTCGGAATGGACACACAAAAAAAGCACCCGTAGGTGCTTTTTCAATTTGGCGTGAAGACATTACTTCTTCTTGCGTTTGTCAGTGATTTCCCACTTACCGTCGATAAACAGACCCGTCCAGCCAGAAGGCTTGCCGTCATCTTCGGTACGCACGTAGTTCTCTTTGCTCTTACGGCTAAAGCGAACCACTGCTTTGCGACCATCTGGATCTTCCGATGGTGCATCTGCCAGATATTTGAACTTCTCAGGCAGGCGTTCTTTGAAACGTGCCAGTTCTTCAACCAATGGTGCACGGGTTTCGCGCGATTTCGGGAAGTTACTTGCCGCCAGGAACAGACCTGATGCACCGTCACGAAGCACAAAGTACGCGTCTGAATTCTCACAAGGCAGTTCAGGGAAGTGAACTGGATCCTCCTTCGGTGGCGCGACTTCGCCGTTCTTCAGGATCTTACGGGTGTTCTTACAGGTTTCACTGGTGCAATCCATGTACTTACCGAAACGGCCATTTTTCAGCACCATGTCGGAACCACACTTGTCACACTCGACCACTGGGCCGTCGTAACCTTTCAGCTTGAACTCACCTTTCTCAACCACATAGCCATCACAGCTTGGGTTGTTACCACAAACGTGCAGCTTGCGGTCTTGGTCGATGAGGTAAGCATCCATCGCCGTTTCACACTTCGGACAACGTTTCTTCGCACGCAGTGCTGCGGTTTCAACGTCTTCTTCAAGAACGTTAACGATGCCTTCTTCATCCATCAGGTTGATGGTGGTTTTACAACGCTCTTTCGGCGGCAGTGCATAACCAGAACAACCCAGGAATACGCCAGTCGATGCAGTACGGATACCCATCTTACGGCCACAGGTTGGACAGTCGATGTCGGTCATCACGATGCTGTTAGGCTTCATGCCACCTTCACCTTCTTCCAGCTCTGCTTTTTCAAGATCGCCAGTGAAGTCTTTGAAGAAGTTGTTCAGAACGTTTTTCCAATCTTCTGAACCCATCGCGATTTGGTCGAGATGCTCTTCCATACGCGCAGTGAAATCGTAGTCCATCAGATCAGCAAAGCTGTCATCCAGACGGTCTGTCACAATCTCACCCATCTTCTCTGCGTAGAAACGACGCTGCTCTACACGCACATAACCACGATCCTGAATCGTAGAAATGATCGCTGCATAAGTCGATGGACGGCCAATGCCACGCTTCTCAAGTTCTTTAACCAACGCAGCTTCTGTGTAGCGCGCAGGTGGCTTGGTGAAGTGTTGCTTCGGATCCACTTTTTCCAAAGACAGAATCTCGCCCACATCAACATGCGGCAGCGTGGTGTCTTCGTTTTTACCCATTGGACGTTGAACACGTGTCCAACCATCAAAGCGCAAGGTACGGCCTTTTGCTTTCAGGGTAAATTCGCCTGCTTCCACAGTAATGGTGCTGGAGTCGTACTTCGCTGGCACCATCTGACAAGACACAAACTGACGCCAAATCAGGTCATAAAGACGATGTGCGTCTGGGTCCATGCCCTGAAGATCATCAGCTTTCACATCCACGCTTGAAGGACGGATCGCTTCGTGCGCTTCCTGTGCATTACCTTTTGAGCCGTACACATTTGCTGATGATGGCAGATAGTTGTCACCATACTCTGAGCCAATGAAACTGCGCGCAGCTTCAACCGCTTCTTTACTCAGGTTGGTCGAGTCAGTACGCATGTAGGTGATGTAACCTGCTTCGTACAGACGCTGAGCCAGCATCATGGTCTTCTTAACACCGAAGCCCATGCGGGTACTCGCCGCTTGTTGCAGCGTCGAGGTAATAAATGGTGCAGACGGCTTACTTGAGGTTGGACGGTCTTCACGGTCAACCACTTTGTAAGTCGCTTTCTGCAGCGCAGCCGTTGCTGCCATTGCCTGCTCTTCGTTCAGCGGTTTAAACGCTTCACGATTTTGCTGAGCGACAACCAGACGCAACGCATTTTGGCTCGCCGTGGTGGTGTCAGTGTGAATGTCCCAGTATTCCATTGGAATAAAGGCTTTGATTTCGTGCTCACGCTCAACCAGCAGCTTCACAGCGACTGACTGAACACGGCCCGCAGACAAACCACGTGCGACTTTTTTCCAAAGCAGCGGAGATACCATAAAGCCCACAACACGGTCGAGGAAGCGACGTGCCTGCTGAGCATTCACGCCATCCATGTTCAGCTCGCCGGGCGCTTCGAACGCCTGCTGGATTGCGTTTTTGGTGATTTCGTTAAACACAACGCGCTTGAAGCGGCTTTCGTCACCGCCAATGATTTCCCGCAAGTGCCAGGCAATCGCCTCTCCCTCGCGGTCCAAATCCGTTGCGAGATAAACGTGGTCAGCTTTTTCTGCCAACGTTTTCAGTTCCTGCACGACTTTTTCTTTGCCCGGCAGGATTTGATAATTCGCTTTCCAGTTGCGGTATGGGTCAACACCCATTTTGTTGATCAGCGCGTTTTTATCTTTCTCTTTTTTGATGCGCTCTTTCTCTTCCGCACTCAACCCTTTGGTTGAAACTGGCGTTGCTTTCTTGCCGCCTTGCGCGGCACCGGTAGGCAGATCTCGGACATGACCTACGCTCGATTTAACGATGAAGTCTTTGCCCAGATATTTATTGATCGTTTTTGCCTTTGCCGGGGACTCCACGATAACGAGAGATTTACCCATAGTGACCCAATACGCCCTCGCGTTTCTCATTCATAAAATTCATTCAGATCGCAGGCAATCGATGAGCTTTCCAACTCCAGTGCCATGCTGACGCTTTTTTTAATATTGAGCGACTCGATCCGAATATCAACCAGTTTCTATCTAATTTCCCCTGATTGGTCGCTGCTTCCCCAGTTGTTGTTCATTTGTTAACAACAAGTCTGCACTATCAGGGAAATGTTGCCGTCTCACTTTTATTAGTCGAGGATATCTTAGACCGCTAGCCCTTTAGCGCCGCACTTTTACCCTCTATTCGTCATTGCTAAGAAAGCATGACTGAAAGTGCAGACTAAAGCAGACAGGCGCGCTAATCATTACCATTGACCGAAGCATCTTTACCATTTCACATCGAATTTTTCTGGCTTGGCTCACAATAAGTAGCGGAAGCCGCAAAATAATGAGGCTTTGTTCAAACCTACTGTTTTTTCCTTTCCCGACGCTATAATGCCCCTTCATTTCACTACCCGAATCGAGAAGAGAATGGCTGAGAAAACACCTATCAGCGCTGACGATTTACTGAAAATCGCAAACGAAATGATCCGTGAGCATGATGCTTACATCGAAGGCATGAACACTGACTCTGTCGAAGAAAAAGCCGGTGTCATGGTCTTCAAAGGGGAGTATTTTTTAGACGACAACGGACTGCCTACCCCTAAAACCACTGCCGTATTTAATATGTTTAAGTACCTGGCACACCAGTTATCAAAGCAATATACGATCCTGTAGTACTCAAAGCAAAAGAGCCTGAATTCTTCAGACTCTTTTCTTTTTTCACCCAGTAAACAGTTTCTTTAACACTTCCGACTCTTTCGTTTTCGAATAAGCTTCATAAAACGCTCGAGCACCAGCTGCGCTAAGGTGATTGTTGTCGCTGTATAGTGCACGTCCATTTAGCTCACTTGAACAGATACCGTCATTACAAGATAAGCTTGGAATATCTATGATTACCATTGAAGGATACTTGTCCTTCAGCTTATGCAGCAAACTTCTAGCATATTGATAACGCTCATAAAAAACCCCGGCTTCGATGTCGCATTTTTCTCTAGCTGCCCAGCTAAAATTGGCTTTCTTTACAAGACAGTTGCTAGGTTTAAATGGGAACGAAGGTGCCTGTTCAAATACTACGGGAGTTTTGCCATTCGCCACTAGCAAAGCGATGGTTTTGTCCATACCTTCGCTGAAAACCCTGCGATTGTTTTCAATACTCTCTGAGCGGTCTTTAATGTCACCTAAATAGATATTTCGGCCATCTTCATTTTCGGCCAAAGTTGTTTCAGCATAGGTTGACCAGCGCCCACCGAGAAACACCACCTCAGCATCAGAAGACAAAATTTCATCCAATAGCTGTTCATTACTTTTGTAGCAATGCTCTTCAAGCTCCCCATATCGGGCTCTGCCCCCTTCTGCAATCGGAGGGCATCCTCCCTGACCACCATATAAAGCACCAAAATGGTATTTCTTACCGAGCTCATCTACAAACGGCTGAAAGTGCTGGGCATGCGAGTCTCCCCAAAGGAAAGCTTTTGGCTTTGTAACGGTTTGGGATCCAAGTAACATTGGACGGAATGGCTGGTTCTGATCGAGTTGAGTACGAAAGTCATTTTCAGACTCAATGTTAGATACAGAATCATAGTAAATCGACCTAGCTTCCTCGCCAAAGCGTTCTGGGTAACCTTCTTTTTTCTCGATGTTTTTCGCCACAAAAACAATAGCCAAAACAGGTATCAGGAAATAACCTAAAAATACCGTTCTTTTGTTAACACGCAGATATCGCGCTGGATTTTCGACGCACTTCATGCTGATGTAGGACAAAACCAATGTCAAAGAAGAGCATATGACAAAACCTTTCCATCCAAAATCAGGTTGATAGTAGCGGTAAAATGCTTGTATAGGCCAATGCCATAGATACATTGAGTAAGACAGTTTACCAAGCCAAACAAGTACATGAGAGGACAATAGTCTAGCAACGGGTGTTGTTTGGTTCTCTCCAGAAAAAATAATCATTGCTGCCCCAAGGCACACAACAGCTGCATTGACGCCGGGAAACAGCCTCTCCTTATTCAGAACAATCAGCGAAGCAGCAACTAATGTACACCCTGCAACACCTATTATCTTGTATAAGCAAGGTTGACAAACACGCCCCAACCTATTGTTTTCATAAATTAAAATAGCCAAAAAAGCCCCTATTAGCATTTCAAACGCGCGACTTTGAATAAGAAAATAGGCTTCTGATGGCGCTGTCATAGCAAGATACTGCGAATAACCAATCATCGCTAACATGGTACCCACTAGTAGTTTAGGGACTAAATAGCTGTTCCTAATAGTAGATCTCAAAGATAAGAGAAACTCAGTCCGCTTTGTGCGATCTGATCAATCGCCAAACCGAAACATACCGACAAAAGGACTGAGTGATGGCCATCATAGCACCGATACCTCGTGGCGAACGTCGTAGGATGAAAAAAGCGATACAGACTACCAAGGACAAGGATTATGCCCGCAGACTTATTGCTCTCATGCAACTCCACGAAGGCAAAACGATTGTCGATGTCTGCCGTATTATCAGTGCAGCCCGCTCCTCAGTGGGTAGGTGGATTGACTGGTTTACTCAAGGTGGTATGGATGCCCTGCACGCTTTGCCTGTTGGCAGACCGCCAACGCTTCCCGTTAGCGAAATGTGTGCGATGCTGACTATTCTGGTTCAGTTTTCCCCGCAGGATTTCGGTTATCAGCGAAGCCGCTGGAGTACAGAGCTTTTAACGATGCAGCTCAATGATGTATTCCAAAGTACAGTGGCGGCTTCTACGGTCAGGCGTTGGTTACCGAAAATCGGGATCGTCTGGCGTAGGGCGGCACCTACCCTCAATATTCGAGACCCTGACAAGGAAGAAAAGCTCGCTCAGATAAGTGAGGCGCTGGACAAATGCAGTGTTGACCATCCGGTGTTTTATGAAGACGAAGTTGATATCGACCTTAACCCCAAAATTGGGGCTGACTGGACGGTAAAAGGCCAGCAGAAAAAAGTGGTCACACCGGGACAGAACTGCA
>NZ_FIZY01000018.1 GCF_900060185.1 Grimontia marina
GGGGACACCGTATTGAGCTCGGTGAGGTAGAAACTGCCCTGAACAGCCTGAGCGCTATTCACCGTGCTGTCGCCGTCGTGCTCTCTCCTGCCGGACAGCCTGCCTCACTCGCTGCTGCCCTGTTGGTTGACCATACAGATGATACTGACACCGAGCAGTTCAAGGCGGATGTCACTGACCAACTCCGTGCCCTGCTGCCCGACTATATGGTTCCTTCTACCCTCGCGCTGGTTGATGAAATTCCACTCAGTGCCAACGGTAAAGTTGACCGGAAAACGCTCTCCAGTCTGCTAAACCGACAAACAGAAAACAGTTATGAAGCACCACGTGATTCGATAGAAGAACAAATTGCAGAAATCTGGGCCTCAGAGTTGGGTGTCGATCAGATATCACGAAACGATAACTTCTTCATGATTGGCGGCGATAGTTTAGCCGCAACCAGGATCGTTCAGGCGATGCAGCAACAGCGAATAAGCCCAACGGGAGTAACGTTATCAATGCTCTTTACAGCACCAAGCGTTGCGGAATTTGCAATGCCGATAAAAGCACAGTGGCAGGCTCTCTCTGAGGGAGACAAGGAAGATACTGAAATTTTTGAAGAGGGTTCGCTATGAACAAACCAATGACTGATATGACCGCTTTTGAGCTCGTTGAAAGTTTGCAGAACCGCGGCGTCCAGCTTTGGGTAGAAGACAACAATTTAAGATTTAAGGCGCCAAAAGGCGTCCTTACCTCAGAACTCAAGTCTCTGCTTTCGTTTAAAAAACCTGATGTTATTGATTTACTTAACCAAGCCTCTGAGGAGACTGTGTTAACAACCCATCCAGAAGATAGGTTTGAACCTTTCCCACTCACCGACTTGCAGTTGGCTTACATAGTAGGTCGAAGAGACAACTACGAATTGGGAGGTGTTGGGTGCCACTCTTACATCGAGCTGGAAATGCCGAGGCTGGATCACGCCAGGCTAGAGAAAGCTTGGCACAAGCTCATCATGCGACATGACATGCTAAGAGCTGTCATTGACACTAACGGCCAACAGCAGGTGTTGAAGAACTATACACTGCCTTCTATATCATGTGATGACACCAAAGGTCAGCCTGAAGAAGTGTTCAGAGATTCGGTCACCAAGTCACGGGAAGAAATGGCTTATCGTCGTTATGATTCGACGTGCTGGCCACTTTATGAGTTGCGCCTGACCCAACATGACAGCAGCGCAATTCTTCATCACTCTACTGATCTACTGATCGCGGACTTTGCCAGCATTCAGCTGCTTTTGGCTGAACTTGGGGATATGTATCTGCATCCTGAAAAGGAACATGAACCACTCCAAGCCTCATTCCGTGATGTCGTTCTCTATCAACAACACAGTAAGCTTCATCAAGAAGATGATTCAAAATACCAGCTAGACAAAAACTATTGGCAGAAACGCATTCGCTCCCTCCCCGGCGCCCCGGAATTACCCGTTAATCCAAACTTGCAACCAGATCATTTGGCAACGGGTGCAGCACCCAGTTTCAAAAGGCTGTCTTTCGAATTGCCTGAAGTTCAGTGGAAGATGTTTAGTCAAATTGCTAAAACTCATCAAATTACCCCTTCCAGCGCAGTGATGAATGCGTTCGCTGAAGTGCTTCAGCGCTGGTCGAGAAATGATGACTTTTGTATCAACCTGACACTACTGAACCGAAAAGCCCCCCACCCCGATGTAAACCGAATTGTCGGCGACTTTATTGCAGTCAATGTATTGGAGGTTAATGGATTAAGAGGTGAAAACTTTAAAGACAGATCCGCGGCGCTCCAGCATCAGCTTTGGCAAGACCTAGAGCATGATGCATACACAGGTGTAGAGGTCCTTAGGGACATCACCAAAGAAAGAAAAAGTAACACACTGATCCCAGTGGTTTACACGAGCACAGTTGGTGTCGGGAGTGAATCACTCCCACAAAACGACTTTATGCATAACGCTAAATTGAACTTCGGTATTACACAGACGCCACAAGTCTGGCTGGACTGCCAAGTGACAGAGCGACGTGGCTTATTGTTTGTTGATTGGGACATACGAAGCGGCGTATTCCTTCCGGGAGCCATCGAACAAGCCTTTGATGCATTCAAAACACTGCTCGCGACATTAGCAACGTCAGAGTCTCACTGGGGCAGCCACAAGCCCGTCAGTCTGCACCCTGAGAGTAAAAAGCTGCGCGAGCAACTTAATACTGAAAAAGACACTTCTTTGCCTTCAGGCTATTTGCATGAGTCATTCTGTCAGCATGTTATCGCAGCTCCTAATGAAATCGCACTTGTGCATGATACACAAACGCCCGCGAACTATACCTACCGTGAGCTTGCAGAGTGGTCTTTGTCCATTGCAGATACATTAATCGACAGAGGTCTGCTTTCCGGAGAACCCGTCGCCATATTTATGGACAAAGGACCCAAACAAATTGCTGCGGTGCTTGGTGTACTGCTGGCGGGTGGCGCTTATGTTCCGATAGACGTAATTCAGCCAGAGAAAAGGCGCAATACCATTCTCGAAGATGCCCGTATACGCCTCGTACTCACCTCTTCAGATACATCGGAGGTAGAATGGCCAAGTGATGTTAATGCCCTCTTTGTTTCCGAATCGCCATTGCTTGAGAGTCAGAGTGAACGATTGGAAGACCGTCTTTCAGAGATCATTAAACAAGGCCAACAGGCCAATACTCACGAACAACTCGCCTACATACTGTACACATCAGGCACGACTGGTCGTCCCAAAGGCGTAATGCTGACACACGAAGGGGTGAGCAATACGATTGCCGGTTTTAACAGAGAGTTCGGTATCACCGCTAGCGATAGAACACTGGCCTTGGTTAATTTCAGTTTTGACCTCTCTGTATTGGATATATTCTGCACGTTCAGTGCAGGTGCTACCCTCGTCATTCCGGGGAATGGCTGGCGCAATAATCCTGAAGTTTGGGCAAGAACAGTGCAGAACCAGAAAGTGACGATCTGGAACTCTGTGCCGGCACATATGCAGATGCTCATGGCATGGCACGAAAACAATAGCTCAGTCAGTCTATCGACCCTGAGGCTGGCATTTATCTCTGGTGATTGGATTCCTGTCACGTTGCCGCCGAAAATTCTCGCTGCGCTACCAAACCTGAACCTGAACAGTTTGGGCGGGCCTACTGAAATTTCCGTCACCTGTATTTCAAACCGTATTATGGATGTTCCTGACGGAGCAACCAGCATTCCCTATGGTCTTCCTCTCAGTAATCACAGACTTTATGTCCAGAACACTCGCTTTGAGGACTGCCCTGACTGGGTACCGGGAGAAATGTTAGTTGGTGGTCCAGGCGTTGCAAAAGGATTCATTAACGACCCTACAAGAACTGAAGAGCGCTTCATTATTCATCCGGAGACTGGCGAACGAATGTATCGAACGGGCGATATATGTCGCTATCGACCAGATGGGGTCATCGAGATCCTGGGGCGTCAGGACAATCAAATCAAAATACGAGGTCATCGTATCGAACTAGGTGAGGTTGAAGCAGCACTCAGTGAACTTAGTTATATCAAACAAGGCGTCGCTCTAGTAAAACCAGAACCATTGGAGTTGGTCTGCGCCATTGTGCTAGATGACTCTGAATCAGAAGAAACGAATGGAGAAAGTTCCAACCTGCTTCAACGCGTTCAAGAAGAACTTTCTTCTTTACTGCCGGGCTACATGATCCCATCACAGGTCTTGGTATTGGATTCCATCCCACTTAGTAGTAATGGAAAGGTAGATAGAAATACACTCAAAGAGCACTTCTCTGCGTTGCCAACGAATTCCAACATCGAGGAATTGCCATTAGAAACACCTTTGGAGCTCAAACTCGCCGACATTTGGAAAGCACTGCTCAAGGTAGAGCACGTACAAAGAACTGATGACTTTTTCCTTAAAGGAGGTTCTAGTCTCTCCGCTGTAGAGTTGCTAAATCGACTTTCCGAGGCAGGCTTTATCGTTAACATTGATATGATTTTTAACAACGCTGTTTTTGACAAAATGGTAGGCGTATTAGAAGCATCAGAAGATGCAGAAGAAGCCTTCCGTCAATCTATCGATCTAGACCAGTTGTGTGCAGAGGCCTTCAGAAATCTACCGCAGGCGTTGCCTTTAAGCACTCCAACAGGAAAGCCGCAAAACCTATTTATGACGGGTGCCACAGGTTATTTGGGTGTCTACATACTCAAAGCACTACTCGACAAGACCGAGGATACACTCTATTGCCTTGTACGCTGCCAAGACGAAGCAACCGGTTATGAGCGCATCCGGAAAGTTATTGCTGACCAAGGATTAGACTGGGAGCTCGATACCCAAAGAATTAAAATCATTCCAGGAGATCTCACCTTAGATCACTATGGCATCAGCGATTCTGACTACGACTTCCTGGCACAAACCATAGACAAGGTCGTGCATATTGCCGCGCTAATCAGCCTTATCGCACCACTGTCTGACCTTTACCCAATCAACGTTAAAGGGTCTGCCAATGCTATTGAATTAGCAACTACCGGGAAGATAAAGCCTATCCACTATATGTCTACAATTGGCGTCCATTATCGACTTCCGTATGAAGAAAATGAACCGCCAGTGCTAGAGTCAGTGGCTCCTGATGGCCCTTGGCATAAGCCAGAACTTACTTACGAACACACCAAGTACATGGCGGAGCAAATCTTCTACCGTGCCAGGGAAAAAGGTGTTCCTGTTAACATTTACCGATCCGGTGCTATTACCTGGGATAACACATTAGAAAAACCCTTCATCAATGATGATGCGTTCGTCAAATTCTTCCGCACATGTTTAAGCGTCGGCGCTTATCCAGAGTCACGCATTTTGATTAGTACGACACCCGTTAACATTGTCGCTGACTCGATTGCAGAAATAAGCAAGATGGATGTTGAGGAAAATGGAAAGAACTTCCATGTAGTTTCACGTCAAAGCCATACAGGTGAGCAAATATATCGCTGGCTTAATGAACTTGGATGTAATTTCAAGTCGGTTGATTTTGCAACATGGGATCAGCAACTTGCGGATAGTTTCGGCCGTGGTTTCATCAATCGCTATTTCAAACATGGTATGGAACAAGGCGGACACCACCAATATCGTATCGATAATACTGAATCCGCATTAGCCCTCGTAGATAAGGCACCTCACATCATCAGTCAGGAATACTTTAAACCGCTCGTTGCTCATTACCAAGAGACGATCAAGCGCGTATTCGCACAGCCTTATAATACCGTGCACTCCGCATCAGAAGAGGAGGCGTAATTTTGGAATACACAGCTCAACCTCGAAGAATGCAAAGTGTAAAAAGCAATAAGCCATCCTCATGGTTCAGGGTACTGAAAACACACCCAAACATCAGGAGGCGTATCTTTTGCTTCCCCCATGCCGGAGGTGCTGCCAGCTATTTTAAACAATGGCCCGAGGCTGTTCCCGAAGATACCGAGTTCGTTGTTGTTCAATACCCCGGCAGGGAAGAAAGGCTGAATCACCCATGTATAAACAACATGGAAGATATGGTACGGGCGCTTTTCGACCAACTGACCGGAAACCCACACTTATTGCAAATTCCATTTGTGATATTTGGCCATAGCATGGGCGCTTCGATTGGGTATGAACTGATCCTTGAGCTGCAAAAGGCAGGTCTAAGGCTTCCTGTTGCTCTTGTTGCTTCAGCAACAGACGCCCCCGGCTACGCAAACCCGACCCAATTTCATATCAGTTCAGATAGCGAGCTCGTAGAAGAGATCGTCAGGTTAAGCCCCTCACTTTCATTCTTAAAAGAACATGAGGAGCTATTGGAAATGGTGCTACCAGCTTTAAGAGCTGACTATCAATTGATCGAGACCTACGGCAAGAGAAACGAGCCACGCCCTCCCTTGCCGATCCCTATCAAAAAACTCATTGGGGATAACGACTCTGAGCTAAGTAGAGATGATGCATTGCTCTGGAAGAACCAAACCTCTGCCAATTTCTCCTTGCAGTCTTTTCCAGGGGGGCATTTTTATCTTGCTGATCACTATGAAGCGGTTATTCGTGTCTTCATGGAAAGTTATAAAGATAGTTCGACGTTAAGTCCCTCCCTTTCCTTCCAGCTGCCTTGACCCATTCAGTGAAAACGCCCCGCACTTTTGCGGGGCATCCAATCCCGATTCGGGTAGTAAGAGCAATACCTAACATCTAACATCGTTTTCCTATCTAACCAAATCACATCAGATACCAAATTTCAGTGGGTCACCAACCACTATTGAAAGGACAACTTCGCCCAAGTTAGCACCATTTTAAATCTGTTTGATATGAAACCTGAACGTGAATGGAAGCCAAAAATGAACAGCCAGTTAGTCAAGAAGATCCTGTTGAAACCAATTATTGAAGCGCCATTTGACGCCAAATCTGTCACTTCAATGTTAGTTTTAGCAACGCTGATATTAAGTCCTGGCATAAGTGCAAATGATGCTTTCCCAGTTACGGTGACGGATGATCGGGGTAAGCCTGTAACAGTATCAACGTCACCTTCTTCCGTCGCGTCTGTTTCAGCCTTTGGTGCAGACACGCTTAAAGCACTGGGCCAGAATGCAACGGGGATTTCGACACTTCAACATCGTAAATCTGTTTTCCTTGGCGAGCAGGTTCACACCGCCGTTGATCTCGGAGAAGTCCATGAGCCGGATATGGAGAGGTTAACCCAACTGAAGCCCGACCTTATTGTGGGCTTACAACAGTATGCGGAACCCTTTTCAGGGCAGTTTGAGAAAATAGCCCCTTTGCTAACCTTTGATCTGGTGACATTGGAAGACTCAAATCGATCGATTAGTGCCTTGGCCGATGCGGTAGGAAAACACAAGCAAGGTATTGATATTAATGATGAGTTCGATAGAAAGCTCAATGAATATCGCGCCCAAGCTCCAGGTGGGGTCAGTGTTGTTTTTCTCTGGCATTGGGCAGATACCATTTATGTGTTTTACGACCACCATATCGCCACTCATATTATGACATCCCTCAAGGCCGAGTATTCGATGGGGCCCTCTCCGACGCCTGAGCTTAAAAAACCTGACGCTACCGTTCTCTCAATGGAGCAGCTACTTACTCTCAACCCAGATGTGATCATCTCATTCACAGGTGACGATAAGCCCGTCAGTTTTCACCCCGTTTGGAAGAGACTTAAAGCAGTGAAAACCTCCAGAGCGTACCGCGTTAGTGACCAATATGTAATGACTCATGGCCCAATAGCTCGAGATATGGTCCTCAGAGAGCTTGCTCATCTTTTTTACCCAGAAACGTTCCGCGAACCCATTGATATCCCAGCAGAAGCAAGAGCAAAACCGTTGGTTATATCTGAAGGATAAGCGACTGAATGATTTCCCCTACATCTTCGGCTCCACCGGTGGCTTTAAAGGCACATGAAGGGGCATGGCGTTTTGTGATCATTCTTATTTCCTGCGCCTTGCTGTTGCTCGTTTCTGGTTCGTTATCCTTAATGACCGGAGAAACATCCTTTTCAGCCACTCAAGTGATCAAGGCTTTGATTCAGCCCTCTGATTCATTGGCATCATTTTTAGTATTGGAACTCAGATTGCCCCGGTTCATCATTGCTGTATTGGTTGGCGCAACACTTGGGATGGCGGGGACTATTGTTCAGTCCATAACCCGTAACCCTCTGGGTTCCCCGGACTTGATGGGCGTGAGTGCGGGTGCATCATTTGCGATTGTTGTTTGTATGGCTTGGTCGGCACTAACCCCTCTGCTACTGCTATTGACTGGTACCTTAGGTGGCTTTGTTGCCGGACTGACCACATTTCTTATCGCTTGGAGAACGAAGCTAAGTCCACTTCATCTAACGCTATCAGGTATGTGTGTAGCGCTATTTTTTAATGCCGCTATTGTCGTCGTTTTGATTACCGCTAAGGCTGATGCTAACGGGATTTACTTCTGGCTAACTGGCAGCTTGATGGACCGAACCTGGCAACATGCGGGTCTACTTGTCCCCTTTTCGATAGCAGGTTTGGTTATGGGAGTCACTTTCTCTCGGCCACTTAACCTACTTATGCTCGATGACGTGACTTGTCATTCTTTAGGCTTTCCTGCCCATCTGTGGAGATTGCTGCTTGGCCTCATTGCCGTCGTACTGACCGCAGCCACAGTCTCTGTTGCTGGACCTATTTCTTTCGTGGGTCTTATCGCGCCACATCTCACACGATTAATGCTTCAGAACAAAAGTCAGGCTCAGTGTCTTGACCACAGACAAAGTCTGCCCGTTTCTGCAATGTTAGGAGCGACATTGGTTGGAGTGGCTGACACCATTGCCAAACTACAAAACGTGCCAGTCGGCATCTTGTGTGTCTTAGTTGGCGGCCCTTTGTTTGTTTACCTCATTAAGAAAAAAGCGGAATAAAGCATGACAACAGTTGCTTCAGAAGGAACCGACTCTTTGCCTGGAGGGAGGCATAAAAAGTCAGATAATTACCGACTAACTCTCCTTATGCTATGGTTCGTTGCCCTTGCTTTGGCGGTACTGTCTCTTATGTCGGGCTCTATTCATCTTTCACCGACTGAGGTCCTGCAGGCCTTTTTTCCTAATACAACGCATACCACCGCTTATGAAGTGATATGGAACCTTCGCCTCCCCCGAACATTACTTGCACTCTTGGTTGGGCTTCAGTTCGCCATTGCTGGTCTTATCCTTCAATGCGTGACGAGAAATCCGCTGGCAGATCCCAGCATCATAGGCATTTCAAGCGGCTCTAGCTTGGCTATCGTTACCGTCTTACTCTTGGTTGATTATGTCAACGCTATGTTTCTCTTCAACACCCCAGTGAAGATATCCCTTGAATGGCTGCCATTCGCAGCATTTATCGGAGGAGCCATATCGACACTCTTTGTTGTATTGCTGTCTATCAAATCAAACCTTCGCCCTGTCACCCTGACATTAAACGGCTTCGCGGTTGGTGCAATGACTAATGCTATTGTCATGTGGCTGGTGATTGTATGGGGAGGTGGTAGAACAGAAACGACTGTGCTTTGGCTGGCAGGAAGCCTGTATGCCAGGGATTTTTCACACATCATGCTGGTGTTGCCCTGGACACTTCTGGGCTTGTTACTACTCCCTCTTTTGAAGTCACCAATGTCCTTGCTTCGTTTTAATGAACAGCAAGCAAAGGCATTGGGCATGAACGTTATGGCTTGGAGGATCGCTTGTATCGCTGTCGCCGTCATTTTTGCTGCTAGCGCAATTTCAGTCAGCGGTCCTATTGGCTTTCTAGGATTAATTGTGCCGCATATTTCCAGATTGCTGGTTGGTGGCGACATCAAGAGGCAGTTTTGGGTCTGTGCCCTTGTTGGTGCCAGTCTGACATTAGCAGCCGACTTAGTTGCCCGTACTATTGTTAGCCCAATTGAACTGCCAGCAGGCGCCATTACTACCTTACTGGGCATACCTGTATTACTTTTTCTTCTACAAAAGCAAGTTAGGCACCAATCATGACACTATTCGCTGATCACCTTACTCTTAGCTATCAGTCGAACACTATCGTACCCGATGTATCTTTAGCGATTAACCATGACGAAATAACCTGCATCGTGGGTGCAAATGGGTGCGGAAAATCGACATTACTCAAAGCGCTAGCAGGCATACTCAGGCCTTCTCGTGGCGAGGTAAGGCTCAATGAAACCTCCTTATCAAGATGGTCCAGAAAAGCATTGGCTAAAGAACTCGCTTTTCTACCGCAAGACCCTATAGCACCCGAAGGCATTTCAGTTTTTCAACTCGTTTCACATGGCCGATTCGCACACCAAGGGTTGCTGGGCAAAGTGTCAGAAAAGGACATAGAAGCGGTAGAGATGGCTTTGAAGCAAACAGGTATGACTGCTTACAGAGATAGGCCATTTAATAGCCTTTCAGGTGGAGAAAGACAGCGCGGTTGGATTGCGCTATGTATTGCTCAACAGGCAAAGATACTGATCTTGGATGAGCCCACAACTTACCTCGATATAGGTCATCAGTACGAAGTACTTTCACTGTTAAAAAAGATAAACCGCCAACACAAGACCACTATCATCATGGTGCTTCATGATATCAATCAGGCAAGTCAGTTCTCGGATCGTATTGTCACTATGCAAGATGGAAAAGTGATCGCTGACGACTCGCCAATTAACACCATCAATGAAGAGATGATGAACAGAGTATTTGGCGTCAAGGTGGAAATGCAAATGCATCGGGATGGAGAAAAAATCTATCCTGTGGCCATACCACTTTGCGCTGGTCAATAGACACAAACGTTCTCACCAGCGCGCTGATGGTAAAGACGCTCGGATTCGGGTAACAGCAATCCTTATCGGGTAGCAGCAAACCTCCGCTCACTGCAGACTAGATGAATAATGAGAATGATTCCCATAACCATCTAGTCTTTGACAAGGAGTATCAAGTCATGCCGCTCACCCCCTTCAGCCCGCATTTAGATAACAAACACCAGAAAAACACGAGCTTGCTTTCAAAAAAAAAGGCTATTCAAAAATCATCAATTTTGAAGAAGAGCTTACCTATTGCCTGCCTGGTTATGTTACCAATAAGTCATAGTAGTATTGCTGCTGAGCAAGATGCACTGGAAGTCATTACCGTCACTGCTGACAAACGCAGCGCAAACAAAATGGATGTTCCCTCTAGCTTATCTGTTCAAACTGACCAAGACCTCAAGGACGCACAAATCACTTCGATTCAAGAACTCGGTCAGCATATTCCAAACCTACATATTTTCACCTGGGGAGGAAGCCGAGAAAGCAATATCTTCATTCGCGGGATTGGTCCAGGGCTATTCACTGACCCAACTGTTGGTTTTTACGTCGACGGCGTGAACTATACGAACAACGGGATGTTCGATCTCGACCTCATTGATATCGAACGAATTGAGGTTTTGCGGGGACCTCAAGGTACCTTGTATGGTGGTAATTCCCTCGCAGGTATCATCAATGTCGTCACCAATAAACCTGACA
Organism: Grimontia marina; assembly: GCF_900060185.1. Classification (GTDB taxonomy): domain Bacteria; phylum Pseudomonadota; class Gammaproteobacteria; order Enterobacterales; family Vibrionaceae; genus Enterovibrio; species Enterovibrio marinus. The sequence goes on from NZ_FIZY01000018.1 coordinate 11,009, forward strand.
ATTTCACCGAAGGGAGAGTTTCATTTTCTGCCGACAGCCTGAATGAGAGAAAACTGAACGCTACGGTTTACACACCCATTATCGAAGACGAACTTTTTGCAGGACTCAGCTTAGCCGGCATCCAGAGTGATGGACATATTGAAAATGTTTTTGATGGCTCAGATTACGGAAAAAAAGATGATCTATTCGCCAGAACATCACTTCGATGGATTCCATCAGATTCATTAGAAGCTAATTTCGTTATTGACTATCAGCGCCTCAGAGATGACTCCTACGCACTTGGTCTGGCCGAGTTCATCAAGAACAACCCAGAGAAAATCAATAATGATTTTAAAGGTATAGATAATCGAGATTCTGTCGGTATTTCACTGGCGGTGACAAAGAACTTTGATGCTTTCGATTTCACGTCCATCACAGGGTGGAGAGATTGGGAGAATAAAAGTTCTGCAGATCAGGACGCGAATTCCAACCCGCTTTATGTCTTTCACTCAAAATCAGATGAAAAGCAAAAGCAGCTATCTCAGGAGCTTCGTTGGAATTCCACGACCAGTACTGAGCTCAAGTGGCTTGGTGGGCTCTACGCCTACACCAGTGAATATCGAGTGATCGGAAAAAACAATGTCGACTACACGGCCTTTGGCTATGGCGGCCCATACGTTGACATGTCTAACGTTAAAAAAGATAACTCTGGTTACGCTGCTTTTGGTCAACTTGACTACAACATCACGCCAAATATTACTCTGACAGCCGGATTGCGTCTAGATAGAGAAAAGCGTAAAGCAAACATCAACTCCAATAATCAAAGCACCACCAGTGTGGTAGTGAATGGCACAAAAGACTTCGATGTTTGGTTACCAAAAGCTGGAGCGTCTTACAGCTTTACTGACGGTTCGTTGCTTTATACATCAGTGAGCCGTGGGTACCGAGCTGGCGGTTTTGACCATCTTTATCCAAGCCAGGAAGACCCTGTTTATGATGAAGAAACGAGCACTAACTATGAGATTGGCTTCAAAACTACCCAGCTAGACAACAAGCTCGATCTCTCTGCAGCCATCTTCCTTATCGATATAAAGGATCAGCAGGTCCAGCAGCTTATTCAAAGTACTAATCAGGTACTCACAGACAATGCAGGCCGAGGCAGAAGTCAAGGTATCGAAATAGAAGCTCGATACATTCCCGCGAACAATTGGTTTATCGAACTGGGTGGAAGCTTCACTAATGCCGAGTACAAAAAGTATGAAAATTGTGACCTTCTGGGGTCGGCAGGCAATTGTGACGGTAAAAAGATGGTGAACACCCCAAATGTTACGGCAAACCTTGCAGTTCAATACAAGAAGCCGTTAACACATAGCCTAGATTTGTTTACTCGCGTCGACGCTATGCACATTGGCAAATACTACTTCAACAGCTTAAACACCCTAAAACAAGATCCTTACCAGTTAATCAATGCCAAATTGGGTATTGAAGCCTCTTCGTGGGATGCCTATTTCTGGGTAAAAAATGCCTTGGACGAAAATTACTCCACCGTGGAGTACGATTTTGGCACTGGCCCAACAGCAGAAGCGGCTGACCCAAGAAGCTTTGGCATGACCCTCACCGCTTATTACTGATTCATTTAAATGAGCCCGTCACCACTGAGTGGCGGGCGCTCGTTAATTCTAAATACCTGACAACAATACTTTCGCAAGGAGCTCAATAGACATGGACTTCAATCAGCAAAAACGCGATGTTTTAATTTTGGGAGGTATGGGACAGGTCGGTCAGCAGGTCATGCAATACCTGCTCGACAACACATCCCAAAAAATTGTTGTTGCATCCCGCTCGGCCTCTCTATCAAACACCCAAACCAGTCACTTGGCGCAAAGAGTCTCGACAAAGCGTATCGATGTGTTTGATGAGCAGTCACTGAAGTCGCACTGTCAGGATTATGCACTGGTTATCTCTTGTGTCGGCCCTTCTGGCATTGTCGGAGATCGTGTTGCAAAAGCTTGTAAAGCATCAAACACGGCATTTATTGATGCAGGTGGCTATGACCCGGTATTCAAAAGCCTCAGAGAGGACGAATTTCTCACTCCTTCAAACGTCCCGCTCGTCATCAACGTAGGGCTATTACCCGGACTATCCGGTCTTTTTCCTAAATACATCCTAGAGCAGATTCGCTCAGTAGCCGATATTGATGAGATTGAACTTCAGTATGTTGGTCGTGATGCGTGGTCGTTTAATTCAGCATGGGACATCATCCATAGTCTTGGTGGCTTTGGCCATGACCGAGGTTTTGCATACCTCCAAAATGATGAAATTTTAAGGGCACCATTCCGTCAGGCCCGAAGTGCCGTCACATTCCCAAACATCGACGAAGAAATCGGAACCATGCTTGTTTACTCGGAAGAAGCGTTGGAACTTGCAAAAGAATTCAATATCTCGCACCTTCGCGCGTTTGGAACGAATATCGGCCCAAGGGCAATGAAAGCCTGTATTTTCGCCAAGATCTTGGGGCTGTATAAGTTCCGTTCAACAACTAATTTGGCCGCAAAACTCCTTGAAAAAAGTGCCAGAAAAGACCTGGAGTCACTCTCGCCCTTCTATGGTATTCAAGTGAGTTTACTCAATAAAAAACAGTTGCAATCTCAAGCACAACTAACGCTAACAAACACCTATCAAGCGACAGGCAAAATGATAGGTATTGCCGCAAGATGTGTATTAGAAGGCCACTGCTCAAAAACAGGGGTGCTAATGCTACATCAGGCGATTGCACCATCAATATTTATGCCCTACCTGGAAGAAGAAAATATTGCCGAATGGGGATTCAACATAGCGAACTATGATCAGCGCGTTAAGGAGAAAATCGCATGACGTCATCAGCAGATAAAAAAAGAGTGATTGTGCTGGGTGGTAAAGGGGAAACGGGTTACCGCATCATTCATTTTCTTCGTTCAATGAATACTTCCTGGGAGGTTGTTGGAACATCCCGTCACGCTGCTAATTTGTCGTCTGACAATACCCCTTTACTCCCTTTCGATTTGGCCTCCCCAAAAGAAGCCATCAAAACGCTATCAACATTTGATTTGGCAATTATCGCGATTGGCCCCATGGAAAAGGTTAGAGAAAAGGCCCATCAGCTCTGCCTTGATGCCGGAATTGACTGTATTGACATCAACGACAGCATAACGGCAGCAGACAGTATATTTTCATTGGATCAGAACGCTAAAGACCAAAATCGCCTTATCCTGACAGGAATGGGGTTTATGCCAGGGCTTTCAAGCTTGATGCTGGCTAGACTTGCAGAAGAAGAGCGCTCTTCACAGAAATATTATTCGATCCGCGCTTACATGGGAGCCGCATATGGTGGTGGAAAGGCAAGTCCACATGCCATCCTCTCTAGTTTCGAACCCTATGTATCTTGGATAAAAAATGGTAAAAGGCAAAAGTTGAAAACACCATGGAAAGATGGCAAACAACTATTTACCTTTTCTGGCCACACCAAAGCAATCAACCTCATCCCATACTCGGCTGTAGAGAATACCGCTATCGTCTCTGAGCAGAGTAATATCTCGGACAAGATAGAAAGTCTCGATAGTCGTTACAACATTCAATATCTGCACCAAGGTTTTGCAAGATTTTTGGCCGCTATCGCACCAAGCGAAAAGCGTAAAAACCAGCTCGCTGACATGTTTTACAAAAGCGGGCAATCCATGAAAGAAAAGCGGGACGCTGACCCTGATACCATACTTTGGTGCTACCCTGATGATTCTCCAGAAAAAGGACTCTTACTTCATGGGATGATCTCTTCCTATGATCTAACAGCACTTGTCGCTGCGTGCTGCGCGGAACTGTATCTTAACAATCAGTTTTCTAACACCCGTGGCGTTTTGAGTGTTGAAAGCCTGTCGAAGGCCCATAGGTATGCTTTGATAGAAGGACTCAGTGTACAAGGCGTCCACTTTAAAGAAGCGGACTTAGAGCAGTTAAAAGAAGCTGGGCTTTATTTTGGCTGGGTGGAGTGTCCGCAAAAATACGCCCAGCGAATGAAACACTATTCACGCAACTGGTATACCGCACCCAAACAACATCCTCGCATGATTCCTCTGCAAAAGATGTTTCTCTTGGAGTCGGATATTTGGGGAGCTCTTCGAAAAGAGTTTAACCCATTATCTTTTGCAGGTTTCATCGTTAAAACACTTTCTAGGTGGCGCCAACATCAAAAGATGCTGAGCGAATACTCGTCAAGCGTCGCATTGCCTCCACCTGATATTTGGGCAAAAGCGGTAAAAGATATCAGTATGTTTACATCTGGTTATTCATGCGCCAGAGACGCATTAGGGCAGGACAAAGCCTATCAGATGTATCGTAAAATGTTTCTTGAAACTGGAAAAATGGAGATGCGGTGGCTCTGGCCAGATGCGCAACAGTTTACGCTTTTGGAATCCCCTCATCACGGAGCAGTTCAATATTGGCTTGCATACCTGAAAAGTTATGCGGACCTCAATATCATTACCCTATCATCTGAAGTGGACGAAATTGGAAATACGTTTTTTGTCATCAAAGATTGCCTTTATGCAAACCTGTTTAGCTTCCTTGGTTGCCCCGAACTTTCTCATTTAGTCCGTGAGATGGAACGGGAAGCATTCGAATACATACTGCTTTCAAATGGTGGCAGAGTTGAATGGGATGTGTTTGAGCAAGGTAACGTTTCCGCTCTCATATGCCCTTCATCTAGTGAGAACATTGTTAAACATGCTGACCCCGAAGGACAAGAATTTGCAGCGCTTCACTTGTGAAGCGGTTCCGACATCAAAGATAGCGATGGTGTCGACAGACATTTGTTATGACGCCCGCTATTTGCAACGTTTGTCGTCAAGAGGAATACATTTACCTGAAAAAATGCATCACGAAGCAGTTTTAAAAAGAAAATGTGAGTTTTCTGCTGGTCGTTATTGTGCATTCTATGCCCAGAAAAATCTGGGCATAGAAATACCCAGCAAAGTCGGTATAGGCTCTAATAGAGAGCCCGTTTGGCCTTCCGGCATTGCCGGTTCTATTTCACACTGCCAAGGTAAAGCTGTTGCCGTGGCTGCTTATCAGTCCGACTGCAAATATCTCGGAGTAGATATTGAACCTCTCATAAAGCCCCAAACTTGTTCCCAGATATGGGATAGCATCCTTTGCGAAGACGAATTCAAATACCGTTACCACTTTTTAAACGAAGAGTTGTTTCTCACCACTATTTTCTCGGCAAAGGAATCTCTTTACAAAGCAATATTTCCATATATCAATGTGATAGCTTCTTTTGACACCGCGAAATTGACAGGTGTAGACCCTAGTTCTCGAGTTCTCTATCTTTCATTGAGCCGTTCTTTCAACGCCACACTGCAGCATGGATGCACTTTTCCAATCGGTTATCAAATGTTCACAGATAAAGTCATACTCACGTTAGTCCGTTGTAACACGAAGACTATTGGCGTCTAGGGGCTAAGAAGCCAACTTTTCACACAAGTGATAATGATTATCATTTTTTTTAATGTAATATGTACTGAGAATAAAAGCGAATATGCGAATAGAAACAAGCTAGGTCAACTACACAAAGGAAAAGGCAAATGAGTTCGGTTAGTCATCTCTTGAAAGAGAGGGATGTGACAGAAAAACATCATCAAGAGGAAGAAGAATCAGTTAATTTCGTCGAGGTAATGTCAGGCCTCGCTGTATGTATTTCGCGCTCAGACGCACCTTCAACACCTTGCACTTTCCCTGGGGACAGCGAATACGTTCACTTAAATTGCCTACTACAGGGAGAGTTTAAGGCCCGAGTCCGTAACATCAACATTCATCTGCGGGAAGGTGAGGTCACCATAGGTTTTTCTGATGGCGAAGAGTTTCATATGCCACGGCCAACCGAGTTTTGTAATCTAGCTGTTATGATTACTCCTAAACTCCTTCAGGAAATTGCGGGTGAACAGCTACTCCAGGATAGCTGGTGGAGTGATACTTCTTTCTTCGTTAAAGCTGTTGGAAAAAATCCCAAAATAGTTTCGGCCGCCCTGAATATTGCCACACTAATGAATGAGTCCCCCCAAAGAAAGTTACTACTTCACGCGGCGGTACTTAGCTACATTCATTGGAGTCTCGAAGCCTGTAATGACCCAGTTTGCCATTGCAGTTTCAATAATAGGGAAAAGCATCAGTTAGAAGCAGCCAAGCGTTATTTGTTGAGAGATTTAAGCGAGCCCCCTACGATTGCAGAAATAGCCAGCTTAGTTGGCCTGAACCAATGCAAGTTAAAACGTGGCTTTAAAATCTTATTTAATACAAGTATTTATGCATGCTTCCAACAAGAGCGGATGAAGAAAGCGCTCGAACTATTAAGGCAATCAAACGTCACCGAAACGGCCGTTACCCTTGGCTACAGTAACGTCAGTCATTTCAGTGCCGCCTTCAAGAAACAGTTCAGCATTTTACCTAAAGATGCGCGGAGAGAACTTCTGGCTAATGGAGAAAATAAATCAGCTCTACCATAAACACTGATAAGTAGATATGGCAGTTTATCGCTATGAGCTGTTCTTAAAAAGCAGAAGCGAAGCCAGTTGCGAGCTGAAATTTTCGTTCATCTTATTGGCTAGCCCGATAAAAAGCACCTCATGAACTGAGGTGCTTTAGGTGTTGAATTTGATCCCATGTAGAAACAACATTAAAGGATGTCTTTAGGCACAATTCTGCGCAGCTTTACCTTTAATTGTTTAGATGTCGACACCGTATCGTCCGGGTTGAATTCTTCGGTAATCCTCCAAGCATTCTCAGGTTCTAACTCTACTTCCATCGCTCGGCGAACATTCTCTGTGATTGGCGCAGAACTTATGATGGTAATGCTCTCGGTATTCAGATTTGCGCTTCTTGGGTCAAGGTTGTAGGTGCCAATGACAGTCGTATGATTATCGATAGTCATGGTCTTTGCATGAAGTCCAAAGATGGGTTGGGAAGGTAACCGCTTAACCATATGCTCTGTCATCACCCGCTGTCTTACCTTCGCATCAGGTTTAAATTCGTAGATCTCGACACCGGTATCCAGCAGTGCTTTTCGGTCTCTTTGATAACCGCTAAACGCCTCCAAGTTGTCATTAGATGCAAGGCTGTTAGTGAGGATTTTTATCGAGATACCGCGTCCGACAAGCTCCTTTAAAAATACCCTGTCACGCGCTGTTGTTACTAAATACGGGGTTTGGATAAGAATGCTGTCTTTTGCACTGTCAGCGAGTTCAACCAGTTTATCCTGAGTAATACTGCCACCACTAAGGAACGCACGCTTATCATTCTTGCCCGGTTTATCGTATACATATTCCACATCTTCAATAAACCGAAACTTACCTTGCTTTTCGAGATGGCGAAATGTCTCAGGCACTTTCTCGATTTCAGCGCGAATTTCAGGATTAAAGTTTTCGGGGTTGCATGCATAAGCATGTAGACGAGAGAAATCAGGGTTGGTGGAGAAAGCGTCTTCAGGGAAAAGCTTCTCAACGCTAACGCTTAAATCATGTTGCCAATATTCTTCAAAAGAGGTTGTCAGCGACTTAACTTCTTTGCCTGCCAAGAATACGTCTCTGTCTCTGAAGTTATAGGCATGATCGAAGCCAAAATATTCGTCGGCGATATTGCGCCCGCCAGTAATGGCCACTTGATTATCCACCACAAAAATTTTGTTGTGCATTCTTTGGTTCAAACCATGGAAATCGGTCAGCAGTACTTTGATTTTTTCGGCGAGGTTTTTTCCGATATTCACATTGGGGTTGTATATCTTGATCTCTATGTTTTCATGACCGGCCAGAATAAGCAGTTCGTCACCGCGGGCTTCTATCATAAGGTCATCGACAAGAACACGGACTTTTACGCCTCGCTCAGCCGCTTTAACCAGCATATCACTCGCAATCAGCCCTATGTTGTCCACGGAAAAGATAAAGTACTGAATATCTATCGATTTCTCTGCGCTTTCGGTCAGCCAAGCCCGCGACATCATAGCTTCAGCGCCCTGCTCGAGAACATAAACGCCAGTTTTAGCGCTAAGTTCATCTTCGTAAGGTGCTAAGTAGGATGAGAGGGGTTGACGCTCTATCTTGGATTGCCCATCACAATGGTTTTTCTGAGACAGTGGCACGCTATCTGGTGGAGTATCGCAGCCTAAGAGTAGGAAGGATAACGAAAGCATACTGATTTTAATCGAGGAGATTGCCAACTGATTCTATGTCCATTTAGTCTGATTCTTAACCACTTATTGAACATACACAAAGGGGTGGTTGTTGTCACTTCTTGCCACTTCAATAACGCACTGACCTTAAGCAACTTTTGTACAGCGTCTCGGCCTTTACTCTTTTGGTGATGCTAGGGGCTGTTGACTGGGTGTTTTTCTTTAAGCCGCCCATGCGGGAAAAGTGATGATAGCGAAACAGACAAATAAAGTTCCCAAAGATTTTTGTTTTTAATTTAGAGAAAAAGCACTACTATGGCGGCGTTTTGGGGAGTAGTCACTTCGTCGCGCTGTCGTCATCCCGTAGCTTATTGCTTCCGGCACGCGAGAACATTCACACAGAGTGTTTTGACAAGACCAACGCACACACTTGCTTTAACTTTCGTTTTTAGCTGTGCGGTTGGTTAGGCGATCCCCCTCTCCTGCAACCTCCGCATGCTGGAGGTACCATGTTCCTAAGCGAACTTTTCTCAGGTTATGAAGGCCTGTTAGTTCTCACACTTCTGATGCTCGGCATCGACTTGCTACTGACCCGCGGAAAAATCAGTTTCCGTAGTGCTGCTGTGTGGAGTGTTTTCTGGTTTGCGCTGGCGTTTGCCTTCGCTGCAGCGATTTATTTTTTCTGGCCGTACATGGCACCAAGCAGTGGCTTAACCAATGGTGAAGCGGCGACGTCATTTGTCACCGGTTACCTGCTTGAAAAGTCACTCAGTGTCGACAACCTGTTTGTCTTTGCGCTGATCTTTGCCCAATTCAAAGTGCCAGAGAAAAATGTTCCCCGCATTCTGATGTTGGGAATTGTGGGCGCCCTTATCCTTCGCGGTATTATGATATCACTGGGCGCGCCGTTGATTGCCCAGTTCCACGTCATTTTGTATCTGTTCGGTTTCTTCCTGATCTGGACCGGCGTACAAATGTGGCGTCAGCATGGTGAAGATAACGAGTCGTTCTCAGACAGCTTTGCGGTACGGTTGGTAAAACGCTTCCTGCGTGTTAGCCCGGATTACCATGGCAATAAGCTGTTCATCCGCGATGCGGTGGGTATCCTTGCTACCCCAATGCTGGTAGTGGTGATGGTGATTGCCATGACCGACGTGATGTTCGCACTGGATTCTATCCCTGCGATTTTCGCTGTAACTCAAGAACCCTACCTGGTACTGGCAGCTAACGTATTCGCTCTGCTAGGCCTTCGCTCTCTTTACTTTGTGCTGGGCGGTATGCTGAACAAGTTTGCTTATCTGCACCATACGCTGGCATTCATGCTGTGCTTTATCGGTGTAAAAATGCTGCTTATTGACACGCCGTTCGCTATCGCAACGCCCGTGTCTCTGGGTGTGATTGTCAGCTCACTGGCGATTGGTATTGGTGCATCTATCTGGAAACAACGTCAGGTAGAAAAATTGGCACACTAACAATCAAAACAAGGCACTCTCAAGGTGCCTTATTTCTATAAGTCAGTTTGTTAAAGCTTACCGAGATAGTCTCCGAGCAAACCACAACCTATGCCAAACATAGCGCTCGCGAATGTCCCTAGCATCACATATTCTGTGAACATCCTACTTCCATGATCTTTCAGATCCCCAAACCGAAAAACCGACTTGGCAGCTAATACCAAAGCGACCCCGGGCAATTGACCCCAAAGCACAAAAGTCACAATCAGTGTCCGTTCAAAATAGCCAATGAAGGTACCTGCTTCCTTCAATGGGCGGTTTGAAGCTGCATCTTCGGTTGCGGTTAGTTCTTGTGCCCAATTCTGCAAAATCAAAGCAATGGCTGAAGAAGACGGTTTGAGAGCAAGCAGATAAGCCAAGGTCCAACATAGCAAAGTCTGCCATTTGACGGACACCATTGCTTCCCATGCAATATGCCGCTGATCAGGATTCACAGCAAAAGCAGTAATAAGTGAAATAAGAACAATATGCAGGGTAAACTTGAGCAACATACCGCGAAGCCTTTCAGCAGGCATGGTCATACAGTAGCTGAGCACCAGATATTGGACAGCTAACGCGAACGTCGCGATGAAAACGGTCAGGATTGATGCTACCACAGCAGTGAATGCGACAAACGCTAAGCCTGCCTGCAATACAGTCACCAGAAATAACCCTTTCCGCTTGGATTCCATGATTGGGAAAAGATAAAACTCAGAGAATATGTGGATGACCACCAGAACGAGTATTAAGGTCAGCAAAACATTCCATTCCTTTGATATCTAATCAGCCTGTCAGCATACCATCTGAGTGTTTCGTCAATACGTACATAATTGGCACGGTTGATAATTCTTGTGAATGCACTTCGACTTACACCGAAATTCTCAGCCAGTTCAGCATGCTGCTTTGATGGATTATCGAGCCAGAGTAATAAAGCTCGTGCCATTTTCGCCGTCATTTGGCTCAAATGATCATCAAGAAAAGACAAGACGATTTTCACATCGCTGGTGAAAGGTTCACTGTCCGCAGAAAAGGCCAATCTGGTACTTTTCATCGCATCCAAATTTCTGCCTGACAGCGTAAATGCCTCGGAGTTATTCGATATACGAACGGGTAGCTCTCGCTCGGTGGCTTCTGCTACAGACAATGACAATCTGGCATCCTGTCCCAGCGATAACAAGGAAAGTCTTAGTATGATTGCCATCTTCACCAGTGATGCAGGCTCAACCGTGTATATTTGAAATGCGTCACCCCGGTAGATTTCGCCTTTCGCGGATTCTCCAAATACAGAAAAGCACTGTTCAATCGCTTCTATGCATCGGCGACGCAGTGTTTCTTCCATTTCTGTTGAACCGACTAAATCCCCGGTGATCACGCCAGCTATACTGATGCTCATGCAACCTCCAAGTTACATAAATAAGTAACATAACTAAATGTTACGCCTTTGTGTAACTTTGTCAAAGGTTACGCTGTTTTATCGCGTAATGGCTCTTCTTCTGAGCTTTCTAATTGGTCGTATAACGCCTGAAAGCTCTCGGATAGCTTGTGTTTAGGCGCAAAATGCATGAGTGGCTTTTGGTGGTAATGCGACTCTTTCATTTTGACCGATTGCGGAATAAAAGGCTCCAGCAACGGCAAACCTAACTCTCTCACATTCTCGATGATTTGCCCTGGGAACTTCGCCTGCGCGTTGAACATGTTGACCACCACCCCTTCCAGCATCAGCTTGCGGTTGTGATCATCACGCAGCTCGGCAAGGTTGTCCATCAAGGTCAACAGTGCCTGGTGGGAGAAGCTATCGCAATCAAATGGGATCAGCAGTTTATGGGCGGCAATCAGGCCCGCTTTACTGTAGAAATTGAGATTGGGTGGCGTATCGATATAAATGCGATCATATTCTTTTTCGAGCTCATCTAACGCATCACGTAGTTTGTAAATCTTGTATCGCCGCTCCAGCTCAGGCTCTAAGGTAGCAAGCCTCGGGCTTGAAGGAATGATATCGAGGTTTTCGTAAGCTGTTGCTTGGGGAAAGTTTTTGATTGGGGTTGATACAGAAAACCAGGAAACAGTTTGGTCGAGAAGATCAGCTATCGTTCTATCGTTCTTCGCGTTGATATCAACACCCAGATAGTGGCTGCTGTTACCCTGAATATCGAGGTCAATAAGCAGAGTTTTCTTGCCACTTGCCGCACTTAACGCTGCAAGGTTAACCGAAATACTGGACTTACCTACACCGCCCTTCTGATTGAAGATGATTCTTCGCATCGTTTTCCCTTCCAATGGTTTGAAACAGCACGACTACGAACTGTGCATACTCAACCAGTAGCTTAACAAGACCAGCAAAAGAAAAAGTGAAGATGTGTCTCGAATATACCCAGAAACAGCGGACGGCAGACACATAGTGAATGGTGAATGGTGAATGGTGAATACGAAACTATCGAATTCAGATATCTGACAACCCTGAATATTTGCCCAAGACCTACCTTGCACTAAACAAAGCAATAACAAAGAAAGGCTCTAATTTTCAAAAGGTTTGGGATATTTGGGAAAATCTTCAAATGTGAGAGAGACATACAGTGCTTGCATGAATCCTAAGTGCCATACTACCTAATCAATAATTATTACGTTGGAGAGACCTTCATGATCCCCCGTTGGCGTACCGCATCAACTTTGCCTTTATTACTCCTTCTTTTTTCGTCTTCACTTGCCAGCTTTGCAAGCGCTGAAACAGCCTCTCTCTCCACTGAGACAGCAAGTGCAGCCAGTCAGTGGGAATCTAAAGTCAACAATCTAAATAGTGAACTCAGTGATCTTGTTGAGCTACAAGCCAAAGCCAGTGGCGAAGATAAGTTGGCACTGCAACTTCAAATGTTTCAGAAGAATGAGGAGTTGCGTTCAATCATCGCCAGCGGCGTAGAAAATGACAGCTTTGACCGACCATTTCTGATCAAAGAAATCAAACAGCAACAGAGTTACGCGGAGCAAGGGGTAAAATACCTAATAGAACGTACTTCCAAACTTTCCGCACAACTGAGCGAAGCAAAAAGCGAGGACAAGTTCGCCATTCTGTCAGAATACGAAGAATCCCGTAAATACCTCGACAGCATGTACGAAGAGCAAGCACAGAACATCGACTGGCTGAAAATACTCAATGCTATCGACCCGGCGGCAGAAGAGGCTTTTAAAAAAGAAATTAGCCGTCGAACCGAGCAAATTGCTGCCAACGTCGAATACCTTCGCCAACAACTGAGCGTGGATGAAGCCCAATTGAAAGTCGCGCCGGAATCTGAAAAAGCCGCAATACAGCTCAGGCAGCTCATCACCCAACGTCGTATGGCGATCACCACCCACAGTCTTTCTGTGATGATTGACCTTTCAGACAGAGTCGGCCTTGAAACGGCAGAATACAAACGCCTTTACTTTGAAGCGACCGGCAGTGTGACGCAGGATTTGCTGAGTGGTGACGTACTTCTATCGATCGTTAAGACCTGGTCAAGCAAGTTCTGGAATTGGTTTGTTGAAAATGCGCCACAACATATTTTCCAGCTCTTCGTCTTTTTGATCATTCTGCTTATTGCCCGACAAATCGCGAACCTGACGCGCAAAGTTGTGAAGAAAGCAGTGGCGGCGAAGAACCTCAAGTTCTCGGTATTAATGCAGGACTTTTTCATCTCTATGTCCGCTAAAGCCGTTTGGTTTATTGGTATTCTGATCGCCCTATCCCAGATTGGTCTGAACCTTACACCTATTCTAACGGGTTTTGGTATCGCTGGTGTTATCGTCGGTTTCGCTCTGCAAGATACACTCTCTAACTTCGCAGCAGGCATGATGCTTTTGATTTATCGCCCGTTTGATGTCGGGGATTTTGTTCAGGCTGGTGGCGTTGAGGGTAAGGTGAGCCATATGAGCTTGGTAAACACCACCATCAAAACCTTTGATAACCAAATCATTATTGTGCCAAACAGCAAGATCTGGGGCGACGTGATTAAAAACGTGACCCATGAAAGGGTTCGACGTGTCGATATGGTTTTCGGCGTTAGCTACAGTGATGACGTGGAATATGTAGAAAAGGTACTGACTGACATTATTAGCAACCATCCTGCTGTTCTGCGTGCACCCGAGCCGATGATTAAATTACACGTACTCAACAGTTCTTCTGTTGATTTTATCGTTCGCCCTTGGGTCAAGACCGATGACTATTGGGATGTTTACTGGGATGTGACGAGAGAAGTGAAAATACGCTTCGACAATGAAGGTATTTCTATCCCTTTCCCACAACAGGATGTGCACCTTCATATGGCATCAGGTCAATTGCCCTCACCAGCAGAAAAAGAAGCCTAAAACGAGAAAGCGCCTCAATCGAGGCGCTTTCAGATTCTATCTGGATTTTACAAACAAACCCTTAAGCCATTTGTATATAAGAATCAGGCTGTAGTACGGATTGGTTGAAGCGTTATATTCCTCTAGCGCATGGATGTAATTCGATTTGTACTTCTCTACCGCTTCATGAGCTGAATCTGCATATATCGAGTCATCTTCTACTTCATATCCCTGAGCCAGCAAAGCATCCTTTTCTACCAGGAAGGTGTTTGAAGCCATATCCAAATAGGTAAACTTTTGTCTGTTGGAATTTGGAATGGTGAAGAACTGATATTTGTTAGCCATTAACGTCCCCTAAATTGATTAATAGGCGGCGAAATCGCGTTGCTCAGTTAACTGCACGTCCTGTGCTTAGGAACGAAACCCAGTCATCACGATTTCTGCTTTTTGCAGCTTCAACGGCTTTGCGAACATCGTAATCAATTCGCTTGTGGTTCACGCTCCAACTTCTCCCACTTCCCTCTACGATCGCGTAAGAGGCATGATGGCTAAAGTTTTCCATCGCATGAACCCAAGGTTCGTCATCCTTGTAGGCAGGAAGTCCCACACTGCCAGGATTAACAATGAGTTGATTGCTGCGCGTCGAAACTGATCTAGCTAAATGGGTATGACCGCAACAAATTAGGTGGCTTGGATTGCCCGCCAGTAACGCCATAATGTCATCGTTACTTCTCAATACGGGACTTCCACTTGACGCGTCTTCCAACAGGTACACCAAATCGTTTTCCGGTGTGCCGTGGCAGAAAAATATATCCTCATTAAATTGTATGGTAGGTGGCAGTGACTTCATCCAGTCAAGGGGCGCTGTACCGAGATCATCCAGAATAAACTGCATCGTCGGGTTTGAAGCTATCTCCGCTTCCTGCGCCTCATAAATCTGTCTGTCCTGATTGCCACGAATGGTGACAATTTCATTCTGCATCAATAGATTAAACGTATCACGAGGGGCGATAGGTCCGTACAAGATATCACCAAGATTGACGATTACATCAACACATTCTCGACGAATATCACGCAACACTGCATCCAATGCAAAAACGTTGCTGTGAATGTCCGAAAGCAAAGCTAAACGCATTGGCACATCCTTATATCTAGCGGTCAGCGGGATGGTGTACACCGTCGTTGGTGACAACATCACCCAAATCAAAGGGATTAACCCCTTCCAAGCAACCCACATTGTAGCCATATTCTGAAGGATCTGAGCGACGCTGGTGGTGTGTGTAAATACCACACTCTGAACAAAAATAGTGTTTTGCTGTGTGGGTGTTGAACGTATACAGTTTGAGGAGCTCCTGCCCTTTGACGATGTTAATGCCATCCAATTTAACAGAAGCCACCACGGCCCCTTTTCTGCGGCAAATTGAACAGTCACAACGGCGAGGCTTTTCAATACCATTTGGCAAGAAAAGTTCTAACTCCACCCCACCACAGTGACAAGTAAGTTTATGCTTTTCTTTTATTTCTGTAGGGCCAACTTTACGAATCATACTCACCTCATCATCCATGGCATTAAGGTCAACTGATTTGACGCGTTTTATTCAACTGCATTGATTCTAAAAATAACAGAGGGTTGAGCGTTAAACGCCACTCAACTCCCAAATCAGTTATTTCTCCGAGGCGCTAACACTTTGAACAATTGCCATCCCGACGTTCGTACTCCAGCAGATTGCCTTGGCTGTCCAACGAGAACTTGCAGCACTGATTGAATAAGCCCATCAAGTTCTGCCGACTTTTCTTTAACCGCGACTTTAACGTTGAATAATTAATATCGTGAGTTTCCGCGTAATCTTTCTGGCTTACGCCGTCTATCTCAATCGCCTTTAGCAATTCAGCCTCACTCTCAGACAAACCATGTAAAAATGGGAGAATACATTTGGTAAGATCTTGGACAACAGAAGGCGACTCTTCATCCAGCCAGAGTTCGTTACCGACCTCATCACTATCATTGCTGTCGAACCTTTTTCTCCGATAGAAATCGATGATGGCATTGTTCGCTATCTGAAACAGCCAAGGCTTTAACTTACTGCGCTCATGCAATGAAGGCAGGCTGGTATACGTCTTCACCAGTATGTCCTGCAGCAAATCCTCCGCATCGTCCGGATTGCTGACTTTGCTACGAATAAAGGCTTTAAGACTTGTCTGATACTCAGACCAAATAGCTTCTGTTGTCATTGCTCACTCTTAAATAAACGGAAATTGACTGATGGAATGTCTCCCACCAGCCAAGTGTATTTCTTTTTAAAGTTAAATCGCTTAACCGCAGCAGCTTGACGATCCGCACTGACTAGCCGCCACATCTTTACCTTCACCAAGATAGGTGTTTTTAAGGTAGAAATCGCTGAATCGTTCAACAAAGTCCGATGATACTGACTTCACGGCATAACCTGTTTCTAAAACAGCGTGCTGCCATGCCTGCATCTTTGGCAGACCACATAGGAAGTCATATCCGGCCTTTTCTTTAATAATCGCAGCGCGATGCAAGAGCGGTAACCAAGCAACATCAACTTTGCCTAGCGTGTTTGAGTCAAAGAATCGCGTGTCACCTGTCAGTTGCTTCTCAGCTTTCTGGAAAACCAATTGTAACTTACTTGCCCTTTCATCAAAGGTCGCTTTATCTTTGCTGCTCATGGTGCCGCACTGCATCAGGTAGTGTTTGGTACCCAGATAGCTCCATGCGCGCTGCACCGCTTTATCTTCGTTACTCAACTTGTCTTGCAAAGGTCCGAATTCATCTTCGATGTATTCAACGATGGCATCAGACTCGAACAAAGCCACACCACTATCGGTGATAAGCAAAGGAACCTGTCCATTTGGGGAGATTTCCAAAAACCAGCCAGGTTTATCCTTTAGGCTGATATATTCAATCTCATAGGGGATTTCCTTAGCTTCCAGCAACGCAGTTACACGTTGAACGAAAGGGCAGATTTTAAAACTAACTACTTTAATCATCAGAATGCTTCTTCTATTAGGGACTTTACCTATAAGACGAAGCTGAAAAGAAAAAGACGAAGATTTCGCAAAACTTTTTTAAAGTCTCTATTTGTTATCAGATTAAAGAAGTGACTTCGTTACTCTCTTTTAACAAACTTTGCTAAAATGCTCTTATTATAAAACCCAAATATATAAATGGAGTTTCATGTCTCAAGCCTTGCCTAAAAATCGCACTGAATGGCTGATTTTCTTTCGTCGTGCAAAATCTATCGACACATTGGATTTGATGCTGGATGGTGCGTTAAAAAAACTAAAAACGCCTGCAGAACAGGCTGATGCAATCCTTGGCCACGAGGCCAGACTGGATGAACTAGAAGGGATTCGTAAAGCGATTTAAGAAAGAAGGCACAATGGTTTTCATTATGCCTTTTAATGTGTTTAGGCTGATTGATTAAATTTTTCAGACTCTTCTGGCTCTAAAGGTTTGACTGGCGCAGGTTCAGTTTGTTCAGGTTCAAGCATTTCTTCGGCTTTCTTTTCTGCTTCCTCGACCAGTTCGCTGCCTTTCTCTTTGCCTTTATTCCACAGCTCAGAGCTTTTTTCTTTCGCGCTGTCCCAGAGGTCACTGCTTCCTTCTTCAGCACCGTTCAGTAATTCTTCGCTTTTTTCCTTGGTGGCGTCCCAAGCGCTTTTACCTGCTTCTTTGGCTGAGCCCCAAGCTTCACTTGCCGATTCTTTTGCTTTATCCCAGCTGCTTTCTTCTTCCGCACTTGCCGCGAAAGGCAATACAAGCAATAACGACAGCACCAGCGTTTTTAATGGATTCATCATGATCTCCCTTGATGATTGCTTAGCATTTCAGTCTATACCCGCTGCTAAGCCAGTATATTAAAGACAACCTGAATCGAGTTACAAGTCACCCTAACAAATATATAAAACAGTGTTCAATATTTAGAGAAAGAAAAACCGCCTTTAAATGTGCGTAAAGGCGGTGAAGGTTTGACAAGGAGAATGTCAAATTATCAGGTTCAGTTGACACTAGGGTCTGGAGATCACAAGGGTTAGTCTTTATTTTTCATGTCCCGTTTGGGGTGGCCATCATATGTCCAGAGAAGATCACGTGGGATCGGGCCTTTGTTGCGGCCACCTTGCTGAGTTTGTTCCCAGGCATGTGCCAAAATTCCTACTGATCGGGAAAGACAAAATAACCCTCTGGCCAACTCGGCGGGTATACCTAATTCGCCATAGATAACCGCTGTCGCACCATCTATGTTCATTGGTATCGCTTTGCCTTTTTCTTTCAGAAGTTGTTTTTCCACCTGTAAAGCGATGGAATGAAAACGCCCTTCAACGATGCCATCAGCTTTAGCTTCAGCAACCAGTTCCATCAACCTCGGCGCTCTGGGGTCGACAGGATGGAAACGATGCCCAAAACCGGGAATGAACTTGCCATGCAATTCACGTTGTTTTGCCAAACCTTCGATCACAGCTTCTTCTATCGACAAACTTTTAGACACAGCAATTTCATTCACCATCTGGTAGAAGGTCACAGCCTGTTCTCCCGCTCCGCCATGAACATCACCCAGTACATTTACCGCAGATGCCATTGCATTATTCAGCCCAACACCACAGGTTGAAGCCATGCGGGCAATAGCGATACTTGGCGCTTGAGGTCCATGATCTACCGCTGACATCAAGGCTGCATCCAACAACTTGGCCTTTTCCGGTGAAGGTAGTTCACCTTGCGTCATCAACCAGATCATTTGTGTGAAGCTGACGTTACCAATCAAGGATTCAATCGGATAACCGTAGTAGCTGATTTCACCCGGTTTCATGTCAATGATGTCTGTTCGCCACCAGTCTGCCACTGCTTTCTCTGGCCCGGATTCAGGGCGTCGAATACTCATACCACGCCCTTCTCTTTCAGTTGTTCAATATCACTCGCTTTATAACCAAGCTCAGAAAGGATCATATCGCTGTGTTCACTCAAAACAGGTGGTGGCATATCGACTTCGGGTCGCTTTCCATCAACAAGGAAACCTGGGCGAGCGATATGGACATCGCCTTTTGTTCCTTCAACATCCTCAAATACTGCTTCAAATTCGCGTAACTTCACTTGCGGAAGATCCAGCGCTTCCGGCACCGTCATCACCCGACCTGCAGGCACTCCCAATTTGTTCAGGGTATCTTCCCAAAACTCGGCGGGATACGCCGAAAACGCAGCTTCTAGAATCTCGGTGAGTGCCGCACGGTTCTGCAACCTAGCCTGACGTTCGGAGAATCTCGGGTCAATTTTAAGTTCGGGTTGATTGATCGCATCGCAGACAGACTCAAACTGCTCCTGTTTGTTGGCCGCGATGTTGATAAGGCCCGTGGCAGTTTTAAATGCACCTGAAGGACTGGCGGTAAAATTGTCGTTCCCTATAGGTTTGGGGTCTTTGTTGGCAACTAAGTAATTCGAAACCACCCAGCCCATGGTCGCCATGGTCGATTCCAGCATGGAGACATCAATGAAACAGCCTTCGCCACTTTGTGCACGTCCTGCCAAGGCAGAAGAAATCGCAAAAGCAGCGGTCAGGCCGCCAATGGTGTCTGCAATCGGGTAACCGACTCGGTAAGGTGCATTTTCCGGCGCGCCGGTAATCGACATCACACCTGACATTCCCTGTATGATTTGGTCATAAGCGGGAAGGTGCTTCATGGGACCTTCAGCACCGTAGCCTGATATTGCACAGTAGATAAGGTTTGGGTTGACAGCTTTCAGCACTTCATAATCCAACCCCAAGCGTTTCATCACTCCGGGGCGAAAGTTTTCCACCAACACATCTGCGGTTTCTACCAGCGATTTCAAAATCGCTTTTCCTTCAGGGTCTTTGAGGTTAAGCGTAATGGAGCGTTTTCCCGTATTTTGCGCCAGAAACGACACACCCATTTTCTTGGCATTGAGGTCAGGATCTGCACCCAATTGTCGGGCGAGATCCCCACTCCCGGGGACCTCGACCTTGATAACATCTGCGCCCATATGTGCCAACTGGTGACAGGCAAAAGGGCCTGCCAACACGTTGGTCAAATCAAGCACACGGAAGCTGGATAAGGTTGTACTCATTTGCTTGTTCCTTATCCGTCACCACGATCAACCTGCACATTCGGGCGTTGGTTTTTCGACGCGCCTATCCCTGCCTTTTCCAGACCTGTGCGGATCACTGGGAGTAGCAGCACAAATACTGAAATACACATGATGGTGAGTGTCAGCGGACGTTCCCATAAGAAGCTCAAGCTGCCATCAGAGATGATCAGTGAGCGACTAAGGTTGTTTTCCATGATGCCGCCCAGAATAAAGCCGAGAAGCATCGGTGCCATTGGGAAGTCCAAAAGACGCAGGAATATCGCCGCAATAGTGATGATAACCATCATATTGATATCGAAGGTGTTAAAGCTGACCAGATACACACCTGTGATCGAGAAGAACAGAATGAGTGGGATCAGTATTGGCCTTGGGATCACCAACAAACGTGAGATATATGGGATCAGCGGCAAATTCAGGATAAGCAGTACAATGTTGCCAAAGTACATCGAGATGATAACCGACCAGAACACGTCTGGATTATCGACGAACAGACGCGGTCCTGGCTGGATGCCGTAAGCAATCAAAGCGCCGAGCATGATTGCCGTGGTACCTGAACCCGGAATACCCAAGGTAAGCAGCGGAACAAATGAACCCGTCGATGCAGCATTGTTTGCTGACTCTGGTGCTGCAAGGCCTCGCAATGCCCCTTTACCAAACTTCTCTTTCAGGCGTTTCGGTGCAAGGTTACGCTCCAGACCATAGGAGAGGAACGAAGCGATAGTCGCTCCAGCACCCGGAAGCACACCAACGATGAAGCCGAAAATAGAAGAACGGGCAACCGTTGGCGCTACCTC
This sequence comes from Grimontia marina, assembly GCF_900060185.1. Lineage (GTDB taxonomy): Bacteria > Pseudomonadota > Gammaproteobacteria > Enterobacterales > Vibrionaceae > Enterovibrio > Enterovibrio marinus. Next base: position 31,898 of record NZ_FIZY01000018.1, read on the forward strand.
TTTCACTTCTTCTTTTGACAGCTTCATGCTGCCTAGCGCAGCCATATCCATGTCAGGCTCTTCTTCTTTATGCTGTCCTTTCAGCACCGTCATCACCACTTCCGCTAGCGCAAAAGTCGCCATTGCCAAAAGTAAGAAGCTAATACCATCAATCAAGTCGATATTGTTGAACGTAAAGCGCGGCGCACCGGTGATAACGTCGGTACCCACGGTCGCAATCATCAGACCGAATACCGTCATTGCCATCGCTTTTAACACCTGACCTTTACCGGCAAACGCAGCGACTGCAGTCAAACCAAGGATCATCAACGCAAAATAGTCTGCTGACTGGAAACTCAAAGAGACTTTTGCAAGTGCCGGTGCTGCAAACAGCAGAATAATTGCACCAATCGTACCGCCAGTGAACGATGAGTACGCAGCCAATGCCAACGCTTTACCAGCCTGTCGCTGTTGAGCAAGTGGGTATCCGTCAAAAGCAGTAACAACGGTACTTGCACAACCTGGTGCGTTAATCAGAATTGAAGATGTAGAGCCGCCAAACACGGCACCGTAATAAACGCCAGCCATCAAGATGATGCCAGACGCAGGGTCCAGACCATAAGTGATCGGGATCATGAGTGCGACTGCAGAAATGGGCCCAAGACCCGGCAGCATGCCGATGAAGGTACCGGCAAAACAGCCTACAACAACCATCATAATGTTAAAAGGCATAGTTGCGGTGCTTAAGCCCGTCGCGATTCCTTCCCACATAGCCTTAACCTCCGAACAACTGGGTAAACGCGCGTCCCGGCGCGAGATAGATGTCTAGCAGCTTTGCCAGTACAAACCAGATACCCACAGCAAACGGTACAGACGCGATGAACAAAGTTCTAGGACGACGCTCACCAAGAATCCAGTAACCGACAACCAGAAAGAAAATGGTAGAAAGCAGGAAGCCGACCCACTCAAGCGCAAAAGCGAACGCAACAATCAGCGCCAGCAGTTTCGCCACCAACAGGAAATCCAGACCCGCGAGAGACAACTTCGCCCCAGCGTCGCTGCGGCCTGTGACCAGCATAAGCACGCCCAAAATGACACCCATGGAAGATAAGGCAATAGGCAAAGTCTGAGCGTGGAAAGGTTCGTATTCGTCACCGGGCAGCATAGGAATTTGACGAGCGTAGTAGCCGTATGCCACTGAAAGAAAGAGAAATATGAGACCACCGATATGGTCTTTAGTGACAACCATGTGACACTCCTTGAACTGCAAAATAAGACGGCAGTATCCGCCTTGAAAAGCGATAAGGCCTTATCCATAGGCCTAAGGGTCATTTGACCAATTGAATCAGGGCTCGGGGAACCGAGCCCTTTTCGTAGAGACTTAGCGCAGGAAGCCAAGCTCTTTCATCAGTGCACCAACTTCTTGCTCCTGACCTTCAAGGAAAGTCACGAACTCAGCACGAGGCTTGAAGATTTCGATCCAACCGTTGCGGTCACGAACTTCAGCCCATTCGTCTGTTGAATACATTTTTTCCAGTACTGCGGCGTATTCATCAGCTTGTGCATCAGACAAACCCGGTGCTGCAAAGAAACCACGCCAGTTAGTGAATTCTGCATCAACGCCAAGTTCTTTCAGGGTTGGCACATCCGCAGCTGCTGAAGAGCGCTCTGGGCCTGTCATTGCTAGAATGCGAACTTCACCCGCATCTTTGAGTGCCAGTGCTTCTGAGAAACCGGTAGACAGCAGTTGTGCTTCACCTGACAGGATGCCTGCCATTGCTTTACCACCTGCATCGTAAGCGACGTATTTCAGTTTCTTCGGATCGCCACCGGCTGCTTTGAATGCTTGAGCAGCAACCAAGTGGTCCATGCTGCCTCGCGCAGAACCACCTGCGATCGCAATAGAACGTGGGTTTTCTTTGTAGTCTGCCAAAACGTCTGCGAAGGTTTTGTATTCGGAACTGGTTGGCACCACAAAAGCGGCATAATCACCAATCGTTGCCGCGATCGGCGTCAGGTCACGAAAAGACTGAGGGAAAACTTTGGAAAGTGAGCGAATAACGATCGGGGTTGAATTCACCATCAGTGTGTTGTCGGCTTGATCAGCAGTTTCAATCAAGTGCGCAATCGCTTTACCACCGCCACCACCGGACAGGTTTTCATAAGAAACAGTCTCAACCAGACCTGCTTTAGACAGTGCTTCACCGGTACCACGTGCAGTACCATCCCAGCCACCACCTGCACCACCAGGGATTAGGAAGTGAATTTCATCTACGGCAGCGTTAGCCAGTCCCGCACTCAGTGCAGATGTGAGCGCCAAAGCTGCAACGATAGAACGTTTTTTGGCGAACAGTTTAGAAATCATAGGTTTTTCCTCGTGTCGTTCCGTCCTTTGGACGAGTTAGATTTTTGCCGAAACTCCGCTCAGAATGGCGTTTAAAGCGCAATGCGCCGTTTCGGGATCTTTGCCCTACTCTTTCAACCTATTTGCCAGCCCAAAATCTGAAAAGCTTCTGGTTTTAATGTTTTTTTAAACTTTAAAAAACATTTTGTTCATATTGTTCACTTGCGTGATAAAGAACAAAGAATCATTATTTCAAGTAGATAGATAATAGCGACTATGTTTAGGCCTCTTTCTCACCCTATTTAGTAAACAAAAGGTTTATTCTCTGGATGTTTTCACTTCGCGCGCTCAAGCTCAAAACCCGCATGATGCTGATACTCGGCATGATGGCCTTGCTGCAAACTGGATTTATTGGTCTGTTTGCACTTTTCTATCTCTCTCATTCTCTCGACGAACAAATAAGCCAACGCGCCCTAAACGTGGCCAAAACGATTGCAGCCATGCCGGCCGTGGTTGAAGCCGCTGAACAGAGAGACAGTGAATACCTTCAACCACTCGCACTCGACCTGGCAGAGGTGAATGATGCCCGCTTTGTCGTCATCGGTGACCAAAATGGTATCCGGCTCGCCCACCCCTCTTGGAAACGGGTAGGAAAGCCGATGTATGACGATGATGGTGATTACAACGAGCCCGCCCTGCTTTACGGAAAGCCCTACATTCAGAAAGCCACTGGCAGTCTGGGGGCAACCGTTCGCGGAAAAGCCCCGATATTTGATTCAAGCAGCGAGTCAGTGGTCGGCATTGTTTCAGTTGGTTTCTTACTCAAATCAGTAGATGACATCATCAACCGCTATATCACGACGCTGTATATCGTTATCGCTGTCAGCTTTTCACTCAGTGTTTTGACTGGCATGTGGTTTGCCAACCATTTCAAAAAAGCTATTTTCGGCTTAGAGCCGGAGCAGATTGGTCGTCTTTTCCAAGAGCGAAACGCCACCCTTGAATCAGTAAGAGAAGGAATTATCGCGGTAAATAACAAAGGCCGTATTACCACTTTTAACCGAGCTGCAGTAGAAACCCTTGGGCTAGATGCCAACACAAAACTTACCGATCGTCCGATCGAGGACGTACTGCCGGATAGTCGGTTAATGGACGTACTCAAATCCGGCAAACCCCATTTCGACAAAGAGATTTGGTTACAGGACCGAAACCTCATTGTTAACCGCCTGCCCTTGCTGCAGGACAACGAAATCATAGGTGTGGTATCGAGTTTTCGCCGTAAAGACGAACTCGATGCGGTCAGCAAACAGCTCACTCAAATCCAGCAATATGCCGACACGCTTCGCAGCCAATCCCATGAGTACTCGAATAAGCTCCACACGATTGCAGGGCTTATTCAAATCGGTGCAACCGACGAAGCGTTGGCACTGATCGGCCAAGAAACCCAAAGTCATCAAGCATTGATTCATCTCTTGGTGGAAGCCGTCCCGGACCCCATACTCGCGGGTTGTTTATTAGGGAAGTACAACCGCGCAAAGGAGCTGGGTCTACGCCTCGAAATTGACCCAGAAAGTTCAATGAAACAGATGCCTGATCACATCCCTCGCGAAGAACTGGTAAGTATTATTGGTAATCTGATAGACAATGCTCTCGAAGCCACGTTGAGCAACCAACGCTTGGAAGTCAAGCTATCGATGACAGATCTAGGCAACGACCTCATTTTCGAAATAGAAGATGAAGGTCAGGGAATCCATGAGGAAGACCATTCCCGTATCTTTCGTAAAGGGGTGACCACTAAGAAAGGCGAAGGCCATGGTTATGGCCTGCATTTGGTGCAAAAGCTTCTGCAAAACCTTGGCGGTACCATTTTGTTAGAGCCCGGAGATACAATGGGCAGCCGGTTTACCGTGTATATACCCAAACAACCTGAAGATACTTGTATTCAGACGTCACCAATGCGTTCAATTCGAGGCAAATTTCGCGAGGAATAGTGGTTCTATTTCCGTGGAATTTAACGAAGAAGTGGGCGCATTGATGGCCTCCCCTCGGGCGAGTTGACTGACGCAGTGCTCTTTGTTATCCCTTTTTGATGGAGGTGACTACACCTGCAAAGGGACGCCGCGATCACAACACCAGTCAATCTCGCTGAATCCTGCATCTTCAGGTCGTTTGGGTATATCCCTAAATCCTTTGAAAATCAGAGCTAAACTATAAGAAAAGTCTACACCGGAGTCAGCAGTACCTATGACACAAAGCATCCGCGTCGTTATCGCAGAAGATGACGTTCAAATCGCAGAGATTCAAAAACGCTTTCTAGAGCGCATTGATGGTGTTGAGCTGGTGGGTATCGCCCATACCCTCGAAGACGCCGAAGATTTGGTGGATGTATTCAAACCGGAACTCTTGCTACTCGATAACCACTTCCCTAAAGGCACTGGCCTGGAGCTCCTGCGAAAACTTCGCGCTAACAACAGTGAAACCGACGTGATTCTTATTACTGCCGCCAAAGAAGTGGATACCCTTCGCGAAGCACTGAGAAGCGGCGTATTTCATTACATACTTAAACCTCTGGTGTTTGAGCGCCTGCAAGATGCCATTCACCAATATGCGGCCCACTTAGAGAAGCTTCATGCGATGGAAGATTTAGTGCAAACGGATGTCGATACCCTTTTGCCACAACGTGCAGTGGCCAATACTGCCGCCCCTCAGGAAATCACCAATTCCAACCAGCGTCCTCCAAAAGGTATTGATGGCATCACGCTGGATAAAATCCGTACTGTGTTTTCTGATTCGGAAGAATCACTCAATGCAGAAGAAGTCGGCACCATGATTGGCGCGAGCCGCACCACGGCAAGACGCTACCTCGAATACATGGTCAGCACCCAGGAATTAGAAGCACAGGTTAACTACGGCAGCGTAGGCCGACCTGAGCGTAGATACATTTCCGCATAACCCTTTGCAGACTAAGAAAACATTCGTGCGCCTGTGATCCCGGTTGAATAATTCAAATAAGTCATATTTAGTTATAGTGCGTTAAAAGCTTATTTATCGCATTCCATTCACGGATTGCTTAGTCTTGTCATTCGTGCTTTGGCAATGAATATACCCAACACTTCTCAACGGAGTCAGATACTATGAGCCATGCTCCCCTTTCAGTGAAAACGTCACTACCTGAGAGCTTTCGACACCAAGATTTTCTGACTTTTCATAGAAGGGACAAAACCGAACTTGCGGAAAAAGTTGACGGCAGTGAGGTCATTAAAGGGATCACTTTACAAGGTGTACCCACCTTGCTTCATCTAACCCTCTCTGACAAAACGGCTAGCTTGAGTATTCAATTAGACAGCAAAGCATGTCCAATGACAGAAGAAGAACTTCAGCACGTTCTGAAGCACATGCTCGGACTGCGCCAAACCACGGATGAATTTGAATCTGAGTATCGCGCTCACCCTGAACTATCTCGTCTGTTAAACCATTCTGCAGGGCTGAGAATTCCACAAACTGTCACGCCTTTTGAAGCCATTACCTGGGCGATTACGGGGCAGCTTATCAGCGTAGAAGCTGCCGTTTCTATTCGACGCAGATTAATAGAAGCCACGGGCATACAGCACAGCAGTGGCATGTGGTGTTTGCCCGACGAGACGATTCTGGCACGAACAGAGATTGAAACATACCGAAGCTGCGGATACTCAAACAGTAAAGCCACAACGATTCAACGTATCGCTCAAGCCTTGGTAGACGGCAGCCTGTCTCTGTCGTTAGATGCAGACCCCGAAGAGATAGGCAAACAGCTTCTTGCTGTCAAAGGTGTGGGGCCTTGGACGGTCAGCTATACCCTGTTGCGTGGATTCGGCTGGTTGGATGGTTCACTTCATGGCGATGTCGCCGTCCGCAGAAGCCTTCAACAGTTATTAGGGTTGGAAGAAAAGCCAACGGAGAAAGAAACCCAACAATGGCTTGCGTCTTTTTCTCCTTATCGCGCCTTGGTCGCTGCACATTTATGGGCGATGGATTCGGACAAGAGCTACTAACCCGCTCACTTCTCTAGCAATTTGATGCATTAGCAGGCACTTGAACATCTTAACGTGCCACAGTTGCGGAACCCACATGATCATTACGGTATGCTTCCCGCCCTTGTACCGTGATCAATGACACATTTATGCATTACAAAAACATGTTGGGTTATCGTTACCCTAAAGGGCCGTTTGCCATGATCAGCGTGTACACCTTCACCGGTGCCGCTGTTGTTACCTCTACGGTCTTTTCGCTGCTGCTATTCCTTTCCATTGATGACAACACCATGATGAAGGTGTTGTTTGGTACTCTGGCGATCATTTTCGAAGCGGGAAAATTCTACGCTTGGTACGAATTTGGAGAACGTCGCGCACACAAAAACTACACAGGTGCAATCACAGCGTTGGTTTTCTATTTAGTGCTGGCTGCCATTTCGATTGGCGGGAGTATTGGCGGCATCAACAGTGCAACCAACAAGGCGCAGGGTGTTATCTCCATTCAGGAAGCTAAAGTCGCGGCCTACGACAGACAAATCGCGGCCATCGAAAAACAAATTGAGCTCAATAACCTCGCCGCTGAAAAGTACATTGAAATGGAACGCATCGCGACAGGCGTTACCCGTATTCAGCAGCAAAACAACAAGCTTCGTGAAGAGCAAATCAAGTTGGCAACTGAACGCGATTCGTTGCCGCCTGTAACGCAAAGCTCTGCGATTGGTTTGATTGACAGCCTAGCCGATGCGTTCAGCGTTTCTCAGCAAGCTGCGCAATTCGGTCTTGTCGTATTCCTTTCTATTTTGCTCGACCTGTTTGCGGCTTTCTTTGTCGGTGTGATTGGTGAAGAGTTGCGTTTCCGACGCTTCTATCAACACCACACTGAAATTGATATCACGCCGGAAGACGTTAGCAAGCCGATTGGCTATCTGGAACATAAACCCGCTTTAAATGAGCCTGTCACCGCGGGTGCTGCTTCCGCAGAAGAAGCACTGTCACTTGAAGATAAAGTGAAAAAAGCGGTGCAAGCCGGCGTGATCACTTGCTCTAAGAAAGCCGTTGGTAAACATTTCCTGCTTTCAACGGATGATGTGGACGCTTTGTTTGAGCAAATGATGCTTGGTGGCCTCATTGCCAAGAAAGCCAATAATCATTATTACTTGGTGGCTTAAACCGCAATCAATGAAAAAGAGCGCGTAAAGCGCTCTTTTCTTTATTCGATTAATTGGAGTCTAAAGCCTGTCAATGGGTTCCGCACTCACTTCTGTCACACTGCTATCTCCCTTTGGCTTGATGGTATCAATCACCATCTTGAGGTCGTCAATCAGCCCTTCGTTTTTGCTGTTTTGCTCTTCCAGTGTCGTCACTTGTGCTGTTAGCGATGCTTTTTCCTGCTGCGACATCGACAAATCTGACTGCACTTTATCCAGTTCACTCATCAGCTTCGCGAGTTGAGGATCGACGTCGGGCTTCGACGTGAGAGCGGTATTTAACATCTGAGCCTTTTCTTCCAGCACCAGGGCTTGTTGCTGCATAGGTTGATTGCGAAGATCTAACCCTTCCAGCGCTTGCGCAATGGCATGCAATCGGTTTTCCAGTTCAAGGATCAGTGGTTCAAACTTGCCATTATCAACATTTCTAAACCGCTTTACCTCTTGACCGATATGCTTCACGTGGTCAATTTCAAATTGAACGGCAGCCACAGCGGCATTGATGGCATCTATGTCGCGAGGATTCGCATTGACGCTGGCGACCGCTTGTTCGAGCGAAGCTTCTGACTTTGTAAAACTGATAGGCGCTACCGACTTAAACCCTTCACGGCGAAGCAAGGTGATCTGATTTTTCAGTGGCTCAACGTGGGTTTTGAGAACAACGGCAATTTCTAATTTCTTTGCATTTTCAAGGAACACGACTTGCTTGACCTGCGCATCATCAATGTCGTTATCCGCAACATAAGCGAATAACTTCCTGTAATCAGAAGCCAAGCGGTTATAGCGTGATGCATACAACTCGTCTGCGCCTATCTCTCCGAGATAAGCCATCTCAGCGATCGATTCAGCCAGCAATGAATCTGCAGTCGTTTTGAGTGTTTGCAATTGGTCAAAGAGCCCATCAACTTTTGACAGGCGTTTGTCGAAGATTTCAGCATATGTCCCATCAGAGAAGAGAGAATAGTCTTCTGTTGCTTTTGCTGGGTTTGATGCGAAGTCTTCGTAAACATCCACTGCGTCATCCCATGCATCGAACAGATCATCGACCAAGTCATCGTCGTAAAGCCTCAGTGACTTGCTTTCCTCCATCTTAGCCAGCCAACTCTCGTAGTCTGCTTTTGATGCTTTGTAGATCTTTAATGTGTTCTGGCTTTCCTGGGTGGGTGTATTGGTTTCAGCTGTAACCTGTCTTGGTTCACTGGTTGATTGACAGGCATTGAGTAAAGATGCAAAGGCGACGGCACAAAAGACCGCATTGAACTTGTTCATCGGCTAATCCCCTAGGTCACTGAATCTGATCTGACTATCAACCAGATCATCATTGTTTATTTTTCTTATAATTAGATGCTACTTTCTAGAACGGGTGAGTTGTTCACCTCAGTTAAATCTAGACCAGAGACTGTTACCAAGCGCCGCCAGTAGTGTGATAGTTATCACGTCAGATTTTGTAAGTGTTACACGACGAGATCCCGTATTTGGGATTATGCTATCAATGAGTAAAAAGAAGCCTACTACGCACAGTTTTTAAGGTGGCGTTAATATTCACACTGGTGGACGCGTGAAAGACATTGTGAGTGAAAGTAAATGATGAACGTGACCGGCAACATCAATAAATAATACTCACGATGATGAACCGCTTAAAGCCATCGATTTTGCTAGCTTGTATATCTTTACCAACCAAACACCCGTTCGATATATTGCACAGATCACAATCCTATTATCTTGTTGCTTTGGCGAATCCTCTTCTTCTAAGGAGCCCTTGCACCACACTTTCACGGCAGTTAGGCTAGAATCTGCTGACAAATCACTCGGTTTATTGAATGGAAACCAATATGGAACAGATTAAGAACCGCTCACTACTCTCCGCCATGTGCGAAAACTCGAACAATGCAATTGCCGTTGATAACCCTGCCACTGGCGATATTCTGGGTTTTGTTCCCAATCACAGCAAACAAGAAATCGAGAGTGCTGTCAGCAAAGCGGTTGAGGCGCAAAAAGCCTGGGCAAAGCAAACAGCAAAACAACGAAGTGAAATTCTTCTCCGTTGGTTCAACCTACTGATGGAAAATCAGGAAGATTTAGCCCGCATCATGACTCTGGAACAAGGTAAACCACTTGCTGAATCTCGCGGTGAAGTTGCCTATGGCGCTTCGTTCATCCAGTGGTTTGCAGAAGAAGGCAAACGCACTTACGGCGAAACCATTCCTACCCCATTGGCAGATCGCAGGATCATGACAATACGCCAACCTGTGGGTGTCGCTGCTGCTATTACACCTTGGAACTTCCCTATTGCGATGATCACCCGCAAAGCTGCGCCGGCATTAGCGGCTGGATGCAGTTTCGTGGCCAAACCTGCTGCTCAGACACCAATCAGCGCATACGCGGTTGCGGAACTCGCCTACCAAGCAGGCTTACCCCGTGATTTGTTAGCGATTATCTCGACAACGGATGCAGTGATGGCGGGCGAACATTTCTGTAGCAGTGATCAAATCCAGAAGATCTCCTTTACCGGCTCTACCAATGTGGGCCGCATCCTGATGAAACAGAGCGCTGAGAGTGTGAAACGCGTTTCAATGGAGCTGGGCGGCAATGCACCATTTATCGTCTTTGATGACGCGGATATCGATGCCGCCGTGAAGGGTGCGATTGCCTCGAAGTTCCGCAATGCAGGCCAAACCTGTGTCTGTGCCAACCGTTTCTATGTGCAGGACTCTGCTTACGATGAATTTGTCGATAAATTCTGCAAAGCCGTCTCTGAGTTGAAAATAGGCAATGGACTTGAAGACGGCATCTCTATTGGGCCATTGATTGACGATAACGCGAAAGATAAAGTCCAACGCCTGATTGCTGGTGCAACTGAACAGGGGGCCAAAGTGGCCGTTGGAGGAAAAGATCATGGTGGTCGATTCTTTGCACCGACAGTTCTCACTGATGTTAGTCACGACATGGCTATTATTCAGGAAGAAATATTCGGCCCAATTGCACCTGTCATCCGTTTCAGTAATGACGAATCACTGGTTCAAATGGCTAACGACACCATTTATGGCCTTGCCAGCTACTTCTACAGTAAAGATATCAACCGTATTTTCGCCATTGCCGAAGCACTGAACTACGGTATGGTAGGTGTTAACGAAGGTGTTATCTCTACCGAAGTCGCTCCATTTGGTGGCGTTAAGCAGTCCGGTATTGGCCGCGAAGGCGCGAAACAAGGTATCGATGAATATCTTAATACCAAATATATCTGCTTGGGTGGTATGTAAGCTGGTCAGAATGAACGTTTAACTGGTAAAAGCAGGAGTCCTCTCCTGCTTTTTCATTTCCAAACCATAAAAAATACCTACCAAATTCGCTTTGCAACAAGAAATCCCTTTCATTCACTTTTACGTTCATAAAATTCACTAATCTTTGACGAAATTCTGCTCTATAAGTATATGATTGTTTTAAAACTGCATAAAAATTCTGCAATCAAACCTCCCAAAGACAGGTCTTTTCCTTTAATGTGAAGCGCAACAGCGTTTTTTCGTGCCACAGTGCGAAACTACGCCCAATTCAAAAAGAACAAAGGTAAAAAGATGTCTGACGTACCTTCAGCTGCAGTAGAAGTCGCAGCTAATGCACAAACCGTTGCTGAATCTTCCGGTTCTGTTTGGCCATACGTGGTTGGCGGTATCGCTCTTGTCGTCGCAGCGGGATTTTGGGGCTACAAACTGGTAAGCCGTCCTACTTTCATTATCAAGCAGATCCGCCGCCGTAATCTGAAGGCAATGAAGAAAGAAGGAATCGAGAGCTCAGAAGCAACCAACGATTTAGATAGACTGCTAACTGCCATTGAAGAGCATGCAGTAGCAAACAAAATGTCCGGCACTGACATGATTAAACTTCTGGCTCCGCTAAACGACCAGAACCGTATGAAGTCAGCAAAAGATATGTACCTCACCATGCAACACATTGCTCGTGAAGTGGGCAATACCAAACTGGCGGGTGAATTCAAAGGTAAATCTACTGGCGTGAAATCTGGCTCCAAATTGATGGCGGGTCTGTTCAAGCGAGCAGGCATCTAAGCCTCGCTTCAACACCGCGAAAGGCACCTCAAGGTGCCTTTTTCATTTCTTCTTGTCATTTCATTGCTGCTTTACCACTAATGATCTTGTAGGCGGGCGTTCCCCTTACCAAGGCTTCTCTTGCAAACACATTTCCACAAGAAGGACATTCACATGGCGTTTCGGTGTAATCAACGACAATACGCTCTTTGAAACACTTCACCAAAGACCCTTTACCGCCTTTCTTGTATTTGAATAATATCGTTTTGCATTTAGCACAGATGATATCGGCAGAACGTTCAGGCAATTTCTTTTTGGGTTTCGCCACAATACCTCCATTGATTAGTCCGCTGATGTTATCTCAAAGAAAGCATCAGACCAAAGTCTTAGGACAAGAAAAAACTGAGAGAAAGCTTATGTTTATCGGAGCTAATTAACATTACATTTACAATCTCAACTATCCTTTGCGAGATATCTGCAGCAGGAAGATCACTCGTCCTCCCTGCTAAATTCCATGGCTACGGATACCTCTAACATTGGAGTGTTGTATGAAAATCAAATACTTGGTGAAGACACTTTCACTCGCATCAGCAATTATCACCGCTGGAATGGGAAGCGCTAGCGCTCAAGACCGCGACTATATCCTCGCAACCGCATCGACTGGTGGTACCTACTACCCAGTTGGTGTTGCGCTGGCAACGCTGAGCAAAGTGAAGCTGGAACCCAAGCATAAATTCTCCCTTTCCGCGATCAGTTCTGCAGGATCCGGTGAGAACGTGAAGTTACTGCGTGAGAACGAAGCTCAGTTTGCTATTTTGCAAGGTCTTTACGGAGCTTGGGCATGGAACGGCGAAGGCAAGGTGAAGCAGGCAGGTCCTCAGAAAGAGCTACGCTCTGTGTCCATGCTTTGGCAAAACGTTGAGCACTTTATCGTACTGAGTGACGTCGCGAAAACAGGCACCATGGAGGATATGAACGCGATGGACGGTAAGAAGTTCTCGATCGGTAAGAAGAATTCCGGCACTGAAGGCTCTGGCCTTCAAATTTTGTCGGGACTGGATATCAACACCGACAAATTTAACATGGCCCATCTTGGTTATGGTGCCAGTGCTGATGCGCTGCAAAATGGTAACATCGACGGTATGAACACCCCAGCAGGTGTGCCAGTCAGCGCCGTTACCCGTGCATATGCGGCCATGGGCGATAAAATCAAGATCCTGAACTTTACCGATGAGCAAGTGAAAGAAGCCAACGGCAGCTACAACTTGTGGACCCGCTTTGTGATTGAGCCAAACACTTACCCGGGACAAACCGAAGCGGTTGAAACTATCGCGCAGCCAAACTTTCTGGCAGTACGCAGTGATATCAGTGACGAAGATGTATACCTGCTCACCAAAACCATCTATGAGAATCTGGCATTCCTGAACGGCATCCACAAAGCAACTAAAGCGATGTCACTTCAGAAAGCAATTGATGGCCTGCCAGTGCCACTGCATCCTGGTGCGGCGCGCTACTTCAAAGAGCAAGGCCTAGCGATTCCTGATCACCTTGTCAGTCAATAAATCCTAAGTAAAAAGGCGCTGACCGGTCAGCGCCTCCTTTTATTTTCAGCCCAACAGGACGTCGTGCCTTCTCCGCACGCTAGAGGGAATATGACCGATAAATCTTCCAGCGCAGATTCGCCTCAGGAACTCGAAACCGAACTCAACCAGTTTGAACTCACCCAGCGGTCCGACTTTCCGCTAATCACCCGCATTGTCACTGTGTTCGGAATTGCGCTTTCACTCGTTCACATATGGTTTAACACGCTCGCCACCTTACCTGAACTCTGGGTGTCCGCTGCACACTTCGCTGGTTTTTCAGTGATGTGTGCCTTGACCTACCCTGCAGCGGCTAAATGGCGTAAAAGCCGGTTTGCTCTGGCCATCGACATTGGTATTGCAGTCGCCGCTATTGCCTGTTTGGTTTACGTAATTTTCGCGGAAGACGCTCTTTACGAACGTGGTGTTACCTTCGTGACCAGCGACTGGGTGTTTTCTGTTATTGCCATATTGATTGCACTTGAACTTATCCGACGCACCATGGGCTGGTTTATCCCTTGCCTGATTGTCGTCGCATTGAGCTATGTAGTTTGGTGGGGAAGCTGGCTGGATGGAATATTCGCCTTCCCTGGGCTTTCTGCCGAAACCATGCTTTACCGCGCCTTTTATAGTTCTGAAGGCATGTTTGGCCCGATCTCCCGAATATCATGGAGCTATGTCTTCATGTTCATTTTGTTTGGAGCGTTTCTGGTTAAATCCGGTGCGGGTGATTACATCATCAATGTTTCCCGTGCGGCGGCAGGTAAAATCATCGGCGGCCCAGGTTTTGTCGCCGTATTGGGTTCTGGCTTGATGGGTTCCGTCTCCGGATCCAGTGTCGCCAATACGGTGTCTACCGGGGTAATTACCATCCCCCTGATGAAGAAAGCTGGCTTTCCACCTAAGTTTGCAGCAGGCGTGGAAGCCGCAGCATCTACAGGCGGGCAGCTTATGCCACCTGTTATGGGGGCTGGCGCTTTTATCATGGCGTCATACACCCAAATCCCGTACGTCGAAATCATCGCGGTATCATTTGCTCCAGCGCTGATTTATTTCCTGTCGGTAGCATTTTTCGTGCGCATTGAAGCAAAACGTTCAGGTGTTCATCAACTGGAGACCGACACACCTTCGATGTTCTCCGTGTTGGCATCTGGCTGGCACTATCTCATTCCACTCGCTGTACTTGTCGCCTTGCTGGTAATGGATTTCACACCAACCTATGCAGCAGGCATTTCGATTATTTCCGTTGTAGTTTCATCTTGGCTTTCACCGAATAGAATGGGTGTTGCGGATATCTTTGATGCGCTCGCCCAAGGTGCTCGCAACATGGCGACCACCGCCGTATTACTTACAGGCATTGGATTAGTGGTGAATGTTATTAGTACCACTGGCATTGGGAATACCTTCTCCTTGATGATCAATGACTGGGCGGGGGGTAGCCTGTTCATTATGATTGTATTAGTTGCCCTCGCTTCTCTTATATTGGGTATGGGTTTGCCCGTTACTGCGTCCTACATCGTATTGGGTACCCTTTCCGCTCCAGCACTATATGGGTTGATTGCAGAGCAGCAACTGCTTGAGCTTCTCATTACAGGCCAACTGCCAGAAGAAGCCAAAACCATATTTATGCTGATTGCGCCTGAACAACTCGCCGCTCTCGGCTCGCCAATGTCATTTGAAATGGCCGTCGACTTGGTCGGCAAAATCCCTGATGACTTTAAAGCAACGCTTCTGGAGCAGTCTCTTGGTCCAGTAACTGTTGGCTTAGCATTATTAGCTGCCCATCTCATCATATTCTGGCTATCACAAGACAGTAACGTGACACCTCCCGTCTGTTTAACCGCCTTTGCAGCCGCAACCATTGCCCGCACCCCGCCAATGGCGACAGGATTCAAGGCGTGGAAAATCGCCAAAGGGCTATATCTGGTGCCATTACTTATGGCCTATACGCCATTGGTCGCTGGGGATTTCCAACAGATGGTGATAGTGACCCTATTTGCAATTCTGGGCACCTGGGCGCTTGTAGCAGGTCTGGAAGGTTATCTTGAAGGTCCAATTAATCCTCTATTCCGAACAGCGACATTTGGCATGGCGGCATTGATGATGTGGCCTGGACTTGATCTCTGGGCTCGCGTGTTGGGTGCTGCGTTATTCATTGCGTTAGTTGTTTACTCCTATAAAAAAGCACCAACACTAACCACAGCTTAAACTGACCGATTGAACCAAAAGCAAAAAAGCGCCTTTAAGGTGCTTTTTTAACCAAAGGGACACTACTTCTTTTCATCGACCAACACCAAACTATCCATCAAACCAACCATACGTCCAATTTCCGGTTTAGTGATAGTGTCATTAGCGCCCAACTCAAGTGCCTTACGGCGGTTGTCTTCACTCATTAAGGATGAAAACATGACAATGGGGATATCTTTGTATTCGCCAATATCCCTTAGCCTTTTCACTAGATGCAGGCCATCCATTTTTGGCATTTCTACGTCAGACACAACGCCATCAACGAATTCTGAAATGGGGAGCTGTTCCTCGGTACAAAGGCGAACGAATTCCATCATGTTATCCAGACCATCCTGACCATCCTTCGCAGTGATAACGTTGTAACCGGCAGACCTCAGCGTATTCTCAATCAGACGCCTGATAAATGCGGAATCATCAACAACAAGGATGGTTTTCGCCTCTCGTCTTGCCATCATGGCATCATCTATGACCACGGATCTGTCTTTGGTGACATCGTATTTTTCCATGCTGAGCTCTGGGTTAATGTCAGCTATGATTTTCTCGAAGTCCAGGATCATAATGAGATTGGCTTTCTGACGGACAACCGCCACCACACAGTCCTGATCAGAAGATTCAAGGAATTGGCTGGGAGATTCCACCTCTTCCCAAGAAATACGGTGTATTCGACTTACACTATCGACCAAGAAGCCATTCGACATCTTGTTGAAGTCAGTAACTATCACTACTTTTTTGTCGATATTGCTCGTCGTAGGAACGTTAAGCCAACTGGCTAAATCCACTAAAGGAATCAGTTTTCCACGGAGAGAAAATACGCCCAAGACATTCGGCTGCGCATTCGGATAGTCTGTTGTATCCGGAACACGAATAACCTCGCGTACTTTGGCCACATTAATTCCGTAATAGCATAATTTCTTAGACCCATCGGGTAATACTTTCTCTAATCGAAACTCTATAATCTCGAGCTCATTGGTACCACTTTCTGTCAAAATAGATGTTTTAGGTTCTATGCTCATACCAGATCTCAATGCATGTAGGGGCAATAAACAGTTATGTCCCTTAACAGCATAGTCTTAATCTATCTACAGACGACTCAATTAGCGAAATTAGTTACCTCCAATTCAACGCCTTGGGTTTAAAAGTCCATTTTATTTGGCACAGATCACAACTTAATCCACCCTGAAAGCCTGCTGTTCGTAGAGCGCGGTGACAATGGCAGACGTGCTGGAACCCACAGCCAAATCAAGGCCTGAACTGGATATATCCATGTTCTCTAGAACAATATTTTGTGTTTGGCCATTTGAGGTCAGAGTCAGTGAAACGGTACCATCCTCTGCTACAGAAGCATCATCAAAGAATGGCAGCAAGTCGGACACATCGGGGGTTGCACCAACCCCCGTCAGCAAATCAGATATATCGAGTTTGTCCTGACCCAAGATAAGATCGGTGACTCTATCGGTGTTCGATGGCGCACTTAACGAAGATTCAAGCCATTCGAAAATATCGCTGCCGTCGCCGCCCGTCAGAATGTCGTTGCCTTTGCCCGCCTGCAACGTGTCGTTACCATTCATGCCAAACAGGCTTTCACCAGCATCATCTGCCACCAGCGTATTAGCGGACTCGTTGCCGAAGTTAGCGCCTAAATAGAGTTGACCGTTATCGATGACTGAAGTGAGGATTTCTTCCTGCGTCATTCCAGACGCAGTACCGTTG
This sequence comes from Grimontia marina, assembly GCF_900060185.1. GTDB lineage: Bacteria > Pseudomonadota > Gammaproteobacteria > Enterobacterales > Vibrionaceae > Enterovibrio > Enterovibrio marinus. The sequence continues at coordinate 49,016 of NZ_FIZY01000018.1, forward strand.
ACCATTTCATCAAGGCTCACGCCGCTGTAAATAATCTCCTGAACTTTGTTTCCACCTACAGATATACTTAGCGATGCGCTACCGTCACTCTCCGTAAAATCAAGGATATCTGTCAAAGCTGAAAAGTTCGGGAGGTTCCTTAGCGCCAATGCACTACTCAAGTCCACCACATCTTTAGAAGTATTGAAGTCTTCGATAGTGTCCGTCGCAGATCTTCCCGCAGAGCCGAAATCGGTAGCTTCCCAGACAAACCTGTCTACACTGTTGTCCGCTTCGCTCTCTTTACCTCCCCACAGGCTGTCATCTCCCGCCCCACCACTAAAAATATCGGCACCTAACCCACCGATAAGGATGTCATCACCAGCACCGCCTTCAAGAGTTGCATCTTCAGTACCCGACACCACTAAATTGTCTACCGAGGGATCACTGGCAGTTATCACTCCTTCTCCCGCATTAGCGACATTAATGGAAAGCTCGATGGAGTCAGATTCTGCAGAATCACCGGCAGAGGTTGTGGAAATCGCGACCACGTCGACGGTACTCGACAACACCGATGAGCCAGTGACATAAAGCTGACCCAGCTCAGCTGGCGTCAGTGTTAATACACCGCCACTAGGACCGGTGCCCACCGCTGTACCATCTGCGTTTACAAACATGAGTCCCGCAGGTACATTTCTAATTTCAATGGAAAGCGTTTCTGAAGGATCAGTGAGAGCGGCCGCCAATCCCAGTAAAGGAATCAAGGATGACACACTACCAGCAACCGCCGCAGTCTGAGGCGTGTTCAATGTCAGGGTTGGAATATCAGGTTTAGGCAGCACATTGATGCTGACCGATTCTGTGTCTGTCTTTGCCCCGCCACTGCCGGTATTTCCATTGTCATTCACCGTCACGGTCAGGGTATCTTCGCCACTGAAGTTGATGTCGCCCAAGTAAGTCACACCGGTAGATAGCGCCTCATTGATGGCATCCAGTGGCCCTTCAAGCGTCATGTTATTAGAGCCCTGACCACTCACGGTGACACCCGAAGGCAACGGTGCCGAGTCAGGTAAACCAATAACTCCATCAATTGCGCTCAAACGAATCGATATACTCCCACCTGCTGTCTCTTTGGCATCAACATCTTTCACTTGAATGGATTCGATGAGGAGTGCAGTCTCTTCATCTGCTTCAAGAGAAGTCGGTAACGTAAGCTCGGGGGCATCGTTTATCGGCGTGACAGTAACATCAATAACCTGATTCACCCAAAGCGAGCTCTCTGCTTCTACGCCGTTATCTACCGCGCGAATCGAGACCTCAAGCTGACCATTCCAGTTATTTTCGTTAGCATCGCCCGGTGTGAGTATCAACGAAGACAGAGTGGTCTGATTGGCAATCACAATCCAACTCCCGTCAGGTTGTTTTTCCGCGCTACTGCCACTCGCGACACCGGGCGGTAAGCTGATGGTGGAGCTGTCAGGCACATTGTTCAGTACGACTTTGACCACTTCCGGCCCATTTTCTGTTGCCAACAAGCCCGTACCATCATAAGACGATTTGTTATCCAACACCGTGATATTCAACGGTAGCTCAATGTTTTCATCTTCTGCGCCGGATACAGATGTGGTGATTTGCGTGTCTACTCCATCGCCAATTGGATTTACCACCACATCGATCGTCGTGCTGTATTCTTTCGGTGTACTTAACTGGTTTTCTTTGGCATAAACCACCATTTCTACCGTCATCGAGCCACTAAAGTTCTTAGGCGGAATGAAGGCAATATCATCAAGCGTGAAACTTTGGCTGTTGGCGGGCACACTGATCGACCAGCTTCCATTACCACTGTTCTGAACCAATTGGCTTCCATTAGAAACCACCTGGAAATCATCTGGTACGCCAGTGAGTTTCATCGAGACAATCTTCTCAGAGCCGTCGGTGTCCTTCAGCGTTGCCGTGACGCCTGTTAGTGCGATTTGCTCATCTTCGTTCCCCGTGATGGGTGAAGTATTACCACTGAAGATAACCGGATCATTGACCGGCAACACTTCGAACGAAACGCTGGTTGAGATAGTTTTAACCGTGACAGAGTCAGGTAAGCCCGTCTGGTCATTGACTGCCCGATCTTCAACCGTCGTGTCGATTTTGATGCTGACATCACCGCTGAAATCCTCTACGGGTTTAAAGTAAACCTTCGACAGATCAGCACTGGAGACTGTGACTGAGCTTTGCGGATTCTGACCGTTTTCATCAACAAAAAAGCCTACGGAGCTGTCAACGGTCAATACTGCCTGGGTGATTGATTCAACGCCGGATGTAGGTGTTTTATCTGGGTCAATCAGTTTAGAAGTGAAGTCCAGTTCTATGATGCCATCTTCAAGTCCTTTGTCTGGCACTGGCACCCATTCGGATTGGTTATCGACAGGCTGTTCTTCACTATTCAATCCATCGGTTTGGATGATTTTCACTTCGGTCGTCACGCCATCTACTACTGGGGCAATCACAATAGTGATCGACGTATCAAGCTCTTTGACGTCCCCACTCAGTTTGTCTGTCGTGACCAATTTGATGGGAAGTATTGCGTCACCAGCAAAATGTCTGGACATTAACAAAACAATGGCGGAAAGATCAACAGACCCATCCGCAGCCACAGGCACTTTGGTAACATATTCACTGGTCTCGAAGTTGAACTCCATCCCAGAAGCCACTGCGCCAATCGCCGACAGCGCGGAGGAATCAATAACCAATGTCAACTCATCATTGAGAGCATCAGTGGCATTAACTTGGATAAAATCGTCAATTTGGTCACCAAATTTAATCGATTTATCTTCAGTTCCGGTCACATTTTGCAAGTTGACCGATATGACACCTGCCAACTCAGTCTGGTCTGTTTCACCCTGGAAGTCGAGTGTCAGTATGATAGGCTTCTGTTCGACTTCGCGGCTTGCATCACCTTCGGAGCCATCCCCTTGATCTTGAACCAACGCGGTGATTTGAACATATATCGGCTCAGTTGTTTTAGCAGACGTAGTTATGGCTAATGTGTCTAATGCATTCTCAGGCACCGTCCAACTGCCGTCTCCATTGTTTATCCCACCCGTCACATAAAACTGAGCAAAGAGTTCAAGTTGCTCTTCTGTCAGTGGCGTCCCACTGGCATCAGCGACAAAAGTGACCACCACCTGGGTAATGATTTCCTCGCTACTGCCATCGGTATTGACACCTTCTGGCGTGACAAATGCCAGACGCCTATCAGGACTGGAAAGTGAGATAGAGCCACCACCCTCACCGACAATAGTCGTTGAAAGGATGTTGTTAGATGCATCAACAAGCTCAATGTCTCCAGTGTTCTCTACCGTCGCGATGATCCGAACATTCAGGTCTCCAATGATTTCTTTGGTATCAACGACCGCTGAGTCAGTGTCTTTCTGCTCAACGGTTAATTTGACGCTCAAGTCGAGATCCCTGTCGAGATCAGAGTTTATTGGTGCCCTAAGTAACAAATTGTTACCCGCTAATAGCTTACTGACTTGGTCAGTGCTAAGTACCGCCTCGCCTCCAGAGAAGGTAATAGGGACTGATTCACCGGCAATCGTCAAGGTATAGCCAGCGTCAATCGCGGCCTGGGACATTGAGAAGGTAATGGCGGTGATGGATTCGTTGTTATCAGTGAACCCCTCATCCGTGTTTGGGCGCCAATTAACAACCACATTCTGGTCTTCGAATCCACGGCTGTTGAGTGTGTAATCTTGCGCATCAATTTCCGGTTCGATATGGACAATGACATTTTTATCGACGGTCAAAGAATCACCGTCATTTTCAGTGACGACAATGGTGATAGTCATAGTAATGTCGTCTGTGCTGCCGGGAGGAGGAACCAATTTAACTTCCGAAAGCCCGTCTACCTTTGCTTGGTATTGTGGTTCGCCATTTGCACCCAGACCGGCATAGACTAAGTTGATTTCGTCATTGTTGGTATCTAATAAAGTGACGCCTTTGGGAATATTGGTGACCAATGTCGAAAGGGTCTCAGAGTTATCATCGGGGAGTGACTTCCCTTTCTCACCAGACTTAATCGTAAATGAAAGCGCGACTTCGCCGTCTTCAAGAATTGTCGTTTCAATCCCTGTTTCCACGCCATTTTCGATGACTGGCTGCCAAACATTCCCTAAATCTGCTTCAATATCTGGCACATCAGCTACACCTTTCAGCGCAATATTGAGGGTTTTTGCTCCGGTCTCATAAATATTAGTGACGGTTTCCGCCACTCCGCTGGCGTTGGTAACCGTCATGGTATCTTTCACCACGCCTCGCACATCGAGCACGAAATCGACATTACTTTCCGGTGGTGGCTGCAGCTTTAACCCACCAATATCTGTGTAAGCAATCTCATAGAGCCCACCACTTTCAGGTACTTCAGTCCCGTCTCCCAACAGTAATTTTGCCCCTATCGGTAATCCCGTAATCCAGACATAAAGCACTTCTGAACCGTCTGTATCTGCAGAATCACTTAGGGAGATATGTGGCGTGAGATCAATGAGATCGTCTTCTAACCCACTGATACGGGTCAGTTTAAGCGTCGTAGTGTCTGCGATTGGATTGACAGCGATGGTAATCTTTTGAGCTTCAGAGTCAGCTGTTTGCTGACCGGAGGCAAAATTGGATTTCTCCTTACTTTGAGCAACTGCGGTCAGCGTTATATCGCCGGAGAAATGGGCGTCTGGCTTCACCAACACATTATTGATATCTGCCGCAGCGACAGTATATTTACCGTCTGTAAGCGTTAACTCGGCACCGTTGAGCAACAAAGTCGCACTGCCGCTATCAAGCGTCAGGATGTAGTTCAACGCTTCTGAATCATCCCTGTCTTCAAGCTCCGCATTGAGACTAAGCGTCGCTCCCTCACTGTCCTCATCAATTCTATAGTAAAGATCCGTTGTGGAATTGTCCCAGATGGGGACATCAGCAATACCTTCAACAGTAATAGTGAAGGTTTGATTTTCTAGCTGACGTTCAGATCCATCGCTATTTTTTACAAACCCTGTAACGGTAAATGTTGGAACACCATTCGCTGCCGAATAATCCTGATCCGGCACGAAAGTTACGCCTTGCAATGTCCATAGTTCGTTCGCTGAATCAGGAGTAAACAGGTTGTCTGGCAATTCGATTTGATTCCCAGAAATTGCAAGGGCAGTGCCGTTTGCATAAAAGATACCGTGGGGGTTGGAAGGGAGTGTAATTAAAACACGATCAACGGTTTCGCCCTGATCATTATCGCCAGCATCAACCGTCATGTTGATGGCTATACCGTCAGTTGGATTCGCAACGAGATCATCATTAGGGTCTGGCTCCCTGCCCTGATCTTCTAGTCCTGTCGCATTGCTAACGATGAGCTGTGGCTCGGCATCAACAACGACAATTTCAGTGGTACCCACAACAATGTCGCCGTCACCATCGAGAATTTCATAACTGAATGATTCAGTAATTCTGTTGCTGGTTGACCCAGTATGCGTAATGCCATCGTTGGCAATGAATTCTACGGTGCCGCGACTATGTATGACCAGATCACCTAACTCTTGTCCGCCCGTACCCTCAGTGACAGTAAAGCTATTATTAATCCCCGGTTTCAGTTCATGCTGTTCACCGTTAACAGTAACTGACTTGATCGTCGCATCATCCGCCCCCCGATTGCGCGCAGGCAAAACAGTGATGCGCGAAGATGAACCTCCTTCTTCCGCCACTAAACTGCCTCCGCCAGTGCCGACACCATCGGTTTCCAGCGAGAATGGCACATCATCCAGTACATTGACGACAATATTGGCTGTTGCTTTGTCGCCATCTGCATCCGTGACTTCAACGGGGAAATTAATGGCCAGTGAATTTTTCTCTTCACCGCGGGGATGGTCTAAAGCACCAAGTAGCGCAAAAGTATACGTGCCATTCGGGAACACGGTAAGGGTAAACACCTCCCGTTGCCCTGCCATGCCCGTGTAAACCTTGTTTGCAGCAGTTTCACTGCTCAGTTCGAGCGTAACCGCAGTGCCTTTTGAACTGAGGGAAACCGGAGTGCCAGCAGCATCCTCACTGTTGTCGCGGTTAACAGAAGCGAAGCCATTAACATTAATGGCCACATCCGCAACGGCATCGCTACCGCTATTGACCTCCAACTTTCCGGTCGCAGTGTCTTCGTCTTTACCTACACCTCCCGGCGTAGTTCCAGGGCGGTTTTTGCCAGACCCAGAGCCGTTTTCATTGATGTCGCTCTCTTCGACATTCAAGGCTGGTACTTTAGTGATAATAGGCGCTGCGCCATCCTGAATATCAACGTTTATCGCCGCAATGCCATTGACCACATCACCATCTGAGTCTTTGGTATCCAATAAGATGGCAATAAGTATCTTATCACCGTCAATCGATACCTTACTGTTTGATGTCGCGTCTGCATTATGATCAACAGGTTTGTAGAGAGTGATAGAAGGCTCGATCACCAAGCCATATCCATCACTGCCTTGGGTAGCAGGAAAGCTTATCTCCATCACCAACTCACCGCCAGCGCGTCCCGAGAGAATGCCGGTTGTCTGATCGTATTCGAAGTCGATCGACTTACCGTTACTGGTCAGCACCTCTTCCATGTCTTTGATCAGGCCAGCCAACTCAGAACTTCTTATTCTGACATCATCGGGCATCAGCCGATCCGTTCGCGCACTCACATCAAAACTCACGCTAGAGCTATCGGGGTAACCAACCTGAGAGTCATTCGGTGTGAGATCCGGCTCAGTAATAATTAGCGCTTTGCTTGTCGTTGGAACGATCGTTGAATCATCATCTTTGATAGTGACCGTAAACTCGCCCGTCACTTCATCGCCATCAATATCAGTGACTTTGACTCCAACTGGAAACTCAAGCTCATTTGCCGTTTCGTCCACCGCTAAATCCAGAATGACAGTGTACTCACCCGTTGGCTTTCCATCGGCATCGGTATCGAGTTTTATTGAAAGCACCCTGTCGCCATTTGCTGGCGAAGAGGACACAGACAGGCTGGGGTCATCAATAACAATAATGATTTCGTCTGTGAGTGAAGAAAATGGCTGAGGTTGAACACTGGTCTGATAACCGCTACTGGTAATCGCATTAAGCGCAGCCTCTAGCCCTGAAGGTGCATAGAATTCGATAGACTGAATAGCATCTGCGCCTTGTGTGATACCAAGGCTAATATTTTCTTGCGAGCGTGTGTTGCCAATAACAGGGTCAATCAGCGTAGAATCGACAGGATCTATACTAGGTGGTGCGCCATCCTTTATGGTGAGCGTGAAATCAGATGTCGTTGTATCTCCATCATCGTCGGTCACTTTCACCGTTAACGGCACTTTGACCATGTCACCCGTCGGTTCATCAACAGGCTTGGCCAATGTCACTTTATATTCGTTATTGGCTTGGTCGAGTTCGATGGTAAGCACGGTAATCGTGGTGCCTGATTCGGTATAGCCAATCTGAATCGGCTTTCCATCTGTATTCAGCTCACTCAGTGGTGAAAGCAATGACAGCGGGCTACCGTTACTGGTCAAGCCTTCTATCAAAGTTTGAAAGAAACTATCCAACTGCCATGTTACTGAAGCAATGCCATCGCTGCCAATTTCCAAACCCAGAGATTCAGTCGTGGTCGTAGCGGGCTCGCCAACCATTGGATCTGTAACGGTTGAATCCATAGCGTCAATGCGTGGCTTAATGCCATCTTCTACCTGATAGGTCAAGCTGATTGGCGTATCGAGCAGGTCGCCATCAGTATCCTGTACTTGAAGCTCCACCTTAATATCGAAGACTTCTTCGTCTGTCCCAGAAGCAGATGAAATAGTGACCCATTGATTATCAGAAAACCGCCCCGAATTCAGATGATCGAGTGGACCATCCAGCGTAAACACTGAAGTAATCGAAATACCTTCCGCACCAGAACCAGAACCAGAACCAGAACCAGAAGTTTGGCTAGTGGTTAAAGTGATATTGACGATTTCGGTGCCGTCAGGCTTCTTGCCCACCAGTTCAATCACACCGCCGGATTTACTGATTTCAAAATTGAGTGGCTCTCCGCCAGATGTGAGCTCGTTCAGCTCGCTCTGAAGACCTGCCAGATTCGACACTTCTATAGTATCTGGCACCAACCTGTCTGCCGCTGCGTCGAGCGTAATCGTTCCATTGGCCACTAAAGGGGGCTCTTCCAGTTGGTCTTCAGTTAGATCGTATTGGCCTGTTATTGTGGCATTTTCACCCGAAGCGTCGTCACCATCCTTGAAGGTGACATTGAATGTACCTAAGCCAATATCACCGTCTTGATCTAACGCTTCGACCGTCACAGGAATAACGGTGTCGTCATTCTTCCCCTTCTCATCGATAGTGGCATTTTGAGTAACAACATAGGCGTATTGATCTGTAGTGCCAGAAACACGCTCAAGAGAAATGCTTATAAGGGGTGTAGAAGGGTCGCTCTTCAAAGACACTCGGATTTCATTCGCCTCAACGACAAAGGTGGTTGGTTGCCCGTTGCTTGTGATAGTACCGAGCACTTCGTTAAGTTGGGCTGTAGAAATAAATCCGATACTTTTCAAAGCATCACTATTTACGTCGAGATTAATAGGAATAGGCTCGGACACATAGTCGACATTATTTTCATTAATCGTCAGGCTTTCAGGGTTCAACTCCGGGTCAGCGCCATCCAGCACAGACATATTTGCTGTAATAGGCGTATCCAACTCGTTGCCACTGACATCCTGCCCCTGGATTGCCATCTCTATCTTGATGGCATTATCCGTCACTGACACCAGTCCTGCAGTATCACCGTCTGCGTTATGATCGAGGGGGGCATCTAAAGCTAAAGAAACTGTCACTTCGACATTCCGTCCTACCTGAACGCCTGAAACAGAAATAGTGAGAATGGTTTCGCCGTTTAGGCTACCAGTGATGGTTTTGCCGTCTGCTGATAACAAGTAAGTCAAGGACTCCCCGCCACTTTGGATATCAGCCGTTAGCTCTTCGATTAATGCAGTTGCTGCTGTGGGTTCAATTACAAAACTGTCTGCATCCAGAGGCAGTGAACTTGCTGAGACCGTTACCTTTGAACTCGTTGTAACTGGGTATTCATCTGGCTGCAAATCACTTTCAGTAATGACGATAGCCAGAGACTCTCCACCCGAAGGCGGTAATATAGGGAGATTGTCATCAGCGGCTGCCGTTGCAGCATTGGGAGTGTATGTCGTATCAAAACCAGCCTCAGCCAAAACGCTGGCATTGTTATATCGGATGACAGCGAAATCACCAATTGATGAACTGGCAGCGGTCGCCCCCCCAGCTGCAGTCGCTTCAAAATCCAACGTAGGGTCAACACCGCCGAGAATGGCTTCCTGCAGAGCGGCAATGTCACCATCCAGTAGCTCTATAGCGTCTTCACTTTCTGCAAGCGTAACATTTTCACCAAGACCGATAATTTCAATATCTTCGTTACCGATAGGAATACAGGTAGCGCATGGCTCCGAGACCAAAACCGGATTACCATCTTTCATTACCACATATCGGGCGTTGGGGGAGGCAACAACAATATCTTCTATTTGCGCTTCTGCATTACCATTGACGGGGTTAGCTGTATGATTCCGAACGAGATAAACAACACCTTCTTCTACGGCGACTGACGCTGACACAATTTCGATATCTTCCGACGTCAGCATATCTGTTTCTGCTAGCTTCATCACGGTACCTATTAGCCCTTACGAATCTCCCTTCCGACTGACCAATCTGTCTAGTTTTACCAACAAAATTGCGGTGTGAGGTTATTTTGAATTGAAGCCGCCCATTACTGCGCTTGAAAGTCTGACGTACTCAATTTAGTAAAAAATTAATGCCCTACAAACAGTTTGGCCCTTAGAGGTTTATTTTGACCTGTCTCATTTTTGATATAAAGGCGATATAGACAAGCTAGAGGGCTTAAATCTGTTCAAACATGCCCTATTTTTTACGTCGGTAATGCAAATATGTGATTTAAAGCAATTTCTGATGATGAAATTGTCTATTTATCTGAGCAGAAAGGCATTTTCATGAAAACCCAAACAGATAAATCAAAAGGAATTTTCTAGGTTAAATCACTACATTTTGACGCATTTAATTTTTCTCACGCAAGGTCTAGTTTCGCTTTAAGGGAGCATTCATGAAGCAACGTAACACCAACTATAGACTGCGGTTTTTGGCAAGCACACCCGGTATTCCTAATGCATGGAAACCTACATTAGGTGTCATCGTGTTTGCGCTTGTTTCAGTTGGTATTTCACCTTTGGTTCAAGCGCAATCCTTAGAACAAGCTGTAGCAATGACACTTTCACAAAACCCAACAATCAGAGAAGCCTATAACGAGTTAAAAAGTCGCGAAGCTGATATAGATGCATCACGAGGCGGATACCTTCCATCTGTTGATCTCGATGCAGGCATCGGCTACGCCCAATATGACAGCGACAATAACGATGGAACCTATCGCCCCAGAGACGTTCGCATCAGTCTACGGCAGTTAATCTGGGATGGCTCTATTACTTACAACGACATCAAACGCACCCAAGCAGAAGCAGAAGCGCAACGTTTCCAACTGCTAGCTGACGCGCAGGATACAGCACTAGCTGTTACGGATGCCTATATTGAGGTTCTTCGCACTCAGGCTATTCGTGACCTTTCGCAGAAAAATCTCGACACTCATGAACGAATTGTCGGAGACATCCAAAAGCGCACGGATTCAGGTATCAGCTCTACAGCAGATCTTTCACAAGCAGAAGGTCGTCTAGCACAAGCTCAAACCAACTTGCTCTCAGCAATGAGTAATGTCGATGACGCAGTGATTGAATTCGAGCGTATTGTCGGTGCTTCCCCGCTTGATTTGGTCGCACCAGAAGTGGATGCGAAGTATATCCCCCCAACGCTCTCAGAAGCACTCACCACGGCGAAAGAGAACAACCCGGTGATGAAAGTAGCAGCCAACGATGTTGAAGCAGCACACCGTCAATACAAGCAGGCGAAAGGAGACTTCTTGCCAACTTTCAGTATTGAAGCATCACAGGAATGGGGGGAAGAGTTGGACGGCCAACCGGGCGAGACCGACGAATTCCAAGCCATGCTGCGCATGCGCTACAACCTGTTTAATGGCGGTACGGATGCGGCAGAAGCGCGCAGCGCTGCATACCAAATAAATAAAGCAAAGAACATTCGACACAACGCGCATCGTCTTTTGATAGAAAGTACACGTTTGGCTTGGACAGCAAAAGAGTTGGCAGAAAAACAAACCCAGTTCCTGCAACAACACGTTGATTCTGCGTCTAAAACGCTCGAAGCATATGAGAAACAGTATTTAATTGGTCGTCGTACCCTGCTCGATCTCCTCAACACGGAAAACGAGTTGTTCGATGCGCGTCGCTCATACATTGATTCTCACTACACCGGTATCTACTCAAAATACCGTGTATTGAACGCCACTGGCCTGCTGCTTGACGAACTACGCGTAGATACGCCAAAAGAGTGGAAGACCTCTATCTACGGCAAAAACAATGGAAACCAACAAGGAGACACAGAATGATGAACGCTTTTCAGCGATACGCTGTCCTGTCTCGTCAAGTTCTCAGCAGTATATTTCTGATCATCGCAGCGCTGGTGTTGACAGGATGTTCCATCAGCGCGCCGCAAGCCCCCGTCGCTAGCCAACAAGCTGATTTACTGGATAATGACAGCGATGGAGTCATCAACGCCCGGGATAACTGCGAAGGCACCCCTGCTGGCGCCGTCATTAACAATGATGGTTGCTCAGAAGAGTTTGAAATCAGTGCCCGTGATGACCTCCATATCCTGTTTGCCAATGACTCTTCAAGGATCCCGGCAAGCTTCATTGGCGAAGTCAATGACCTTGCCAGCTTTATGAAGTCTTTCTCCTCCATCGTGGTGGAACTGAAAGGGTATGCTAGCATTATTGGCGAGCCGGATTACAACCTCACGCTATCAGAACGCCGTTCCAAGGCTGTCAAAAGTGCACTCATTGAACAAGGAATCATACCAGACCGTGTCCGCATTGTTGGCTACGGCGAGGCTGAACCTGTTGAAGCGCAGACCCAGGAACAATCCGACATTCTGAGCCGACGTGTAACGGCAAGCGTGAAAGTTTCTGAAACGGACATTGTTAAGAAATGGACGATTTACACAACCTCACCTGAAGATGAGTAGTCCTCGAAAGATATACAACGCAAAAGGGCCAATTTGGCCCTTTTTCATTTGTCGTTGTTATCGTTCGTAAGTGGTTGGAGATTCAATGAAGGGTAATAGGGTCAATGGTTCCCTGATTGGTTGGCAATGCCAGCAGCAGCCAAAAATCTAAGTCAGTTTCAGTACATTTATCCGGTGTTACGCGAATCACGCCTTTACACCGTTTACCACTCGGTTGCTCCAGAAATGCCCCAGGACGTCGTAAAGCTTCTTTAATGCATTCATCTCCAACGACAAACTGCAGGCCGTCATCATCGACGATGCTGAATAAGCGCCCGTGCTGATAAAAGTACACACGCTCGTTCTCGACTTCTTCCCGAATTCCTGACACACCTAGCAGTGCTTGGCGAACAAAACCTGATAGCTCTAGCCCAGTCACACTCATTGTTCTTATCCATAAATTTATTACAACGACATTCGCCACCACTATAGTTATATGAAACGCTCTTTTGAGCCCAAAACATCAATATTCGTAAGAAAATCGTCAAAAAGTCTGACAGACTTATAATCAACTTCGTAAAGCACAACTCATCATTATTAAGTTTTTAGGGAAAAAGCATCAGTTTCTGGTACCAAACATAGTTAAACCATAAAGAATACTGTCAATCGTATAGCAATAGAAAAATGTGTAGTTTTCATCAGTTTGATCTCGCACACAATTCAATCCCAATGCTTATTAACTTTGTTTATGCTGCACTACGCTTTAACAGTGAGACACACATCTCATCTATATACTCGTCTGCACTCCGTTGACGTTTGACTGCGTACCAATAAATAAGGAGGTGACCCCCGCCGACAAGATGACAACCTTTCTGTTCGCAATGTTAATAACTAAGGAGAGACGGTATGAAAGGGCTTATATGGTTTAGACACGATTTACGACTGGCAGACAACCCATCACTCGTCGCCCTCTCCCGGCGCTGCAGCGAAGCCCTCATGGTCTACGTGATTGACCCTGAGTGGTTTAGACCTGCTCACTTTCAATCCCGTCACTTGGGACGATTCAGGGAAGAGTTCCTTTACCAATCTCTGCGTGCGCTGGAGAGCGAACTAAAAAAACGAAAACAACGACTGGTGGTGAAAGTCGGGAATCCCCTTCATGTCATCCCAGATCTGTGTAAAAAGCATGGCATAAACCTCTTGGCAGTCACAGATCATCCCGGTGTGTATGAGCGTCAGCAAGTTGCCTATTTATCTCGAACACTTAGCTGTGAAGTCAGCGTCGGCGAAAGCTTTTCTCTCTTCCTCCGTAGCCAACTTACATTCGATAAAACCTCTTATCCGCCGACGTTCAGCCAGTTTAAGAAACACGTCGAAAATAAGAATATTCTACCGTGTATTCCTATCAGTGCCCCGGATTCCTTACCAAAGCATATTGATGAACGACGCGACATCTGGGGTGGGCAGGAATTTGTCTACGACCTGACGCCTTATCAAGGTGGCGAAGACTCAGGTATGGTCCAGCTCAATCACTTCTTTTGGAAAACTCAAGGACTCAAAAACTACAAAGAAACCCGAAATGGTTTAGATGGATGGCAGTTTTCTTCACGATTATCCGCCTGGCTGGCAAACGGTTCAATTTCACCTCGTATTGTCGCTGCGGAACTGGATAACTACGAATATCGTCACGGGCGTTCAGACTCCACTGAATCCATGTATTCAGAACTCCTGTGGCGTGAATACTTCCAATGGATGATGCATTACCATGGCGCCAGCATGTTTGCCTTTGAAGGTATTAAGAATAAACGTCCACTCACCACCTATTACTGCCAAAACTACAAAGCCTGGGAACAAGGCACCACAGATTATCCCATTGTGAATGCCTGTATGCGACAATTGAACCAAACCGGCTATATGTCGAATCGGGGTCGTCAGATCGTCGCTTCCTGTTTAGTCAATGAACTTGGTGTGGATTGGCGCTTTGGTGCGGCTTACTTCGAGCAGCAGTTGATCGACTTTGATGTCGCTACCAACTATGGAAACTGGCAATACCTGGCAGGTGTCGGCGCCGATCCGCGGGGTCAACGCCATTTCAATCTAGAAAAGCAAACCGAGATTTACGATCCTGATGGTACATTCGTCAAGAAATGGGCGAATTCGAAATCGTCAGAAAGTTTACTGAAGTTTTGAACATCAACAAGTGTGAAAGGCGACCTTAGGTCGCCTTTTTCTTACCCTAAAAACCACCAAGTAAAAGGAGAAAATCAAATCAGTCAACGCTTTCTGAATGTGGCCAGTCGCATTGATTACTCCATTTACATGATGAAAATGATGGCTGAAATTACCTTACTCTAAAATTTCAATAATTCTGTCAGCTACTCTTTTCGCAAAGATCAACGCAGTGTGCGTTACCGGAAAAATTTCATGGCTAGCCATGCCTTCAATCTTGGTTTCATCAATCAGCACCGTACCATCCGATTCCTTACTTCTTAACAGCACAGCGGCTGGGCCAATACGCATGTCACCTGCAATGCTGTATAAGGTCGAACCTTCAGGCCATGTGGGCTCATAATCAGGCAGCAAGAATCGACTGGACTCCTGAAACATAAAATCGCTGATCCCAATCCCCTTAAAAAACGCCGCCACTTTGGAGCCTTTATGTGGCGTACCCAGCGTAATCACGGTTTTCACATGCTTGGACATCTCACTCTCGTTCTCCAGATAAACACGAGTGATCACGCCACCCATAGAGTGCCCCACAATGACGGCCTCCTCACCATCAATGAATGCATCCATCTCACCAAACAAGGCTTTAAGATTTGGCATAACAGTGCTGTAAGAGATATTCAGAACCGCATGTCCTGCATTTGTTAAGCGCTTTTCCAAAGGGATCATGGCTACACCATGCATGTAAAGTCCATGTAATAGAATGATTTTCATTGTTTTTGTAACTCCACTACTCTGCTCGGTTTTTCGCAACCATCATAATCTATTTATGATTGCCGAAAATGAGACGTCCGCAGCACGCTCTCACTAAGTACTTTTTATTGGGCTTAATACCCAAGAAGAACGTAATTAGTTACTCGGAGAACGTCATAATGAAATCATCAAAATTGACCCTTCTCAGCATGCTGTTTGTTGCTGCGCCTTTTGTTGGACATGCTACCGAAACCGCCGGACAACAAGCTGAACAAGTTGCACAAGAACGTGTAGAAGAAATGAAAGCCGAAGCTGATTCTGCCGAGGCAGAGGCAAAAATCTTGATTGAGGAAGCTCAAAAGGATGTTGATGCAATGGCAGAAGACGCCAAGAAAGATGCATCAGAAGCAGTAAGCGAATAGTTTGCTTTTCTTAAATATAGAAAGGCGGTCACTAGACCGCCCTTCTATTGCAATTCTACTTAGAAGATGAGGTGAGCAACACCCGCGATAACTGGCAGCGTCACCAGAGTACGCAGAATAAAAATCATCACCAGTTCCCAAACCTTCACAGGTATTTTACTGCCCAGCAGCAGTGCACCCACTTCAGACATGTAAATCAACTGGGTTACTGACAGTGTTGCCACAACGAAGCGTGTCATTTCGTTATCAATATTCGCCGCAAGAACGGCCGGAATGAACATATCCGCGATACCAATCAGCATGGTTTCTGAGGCTGCAACAGCTTCAGGAATCTGCAGCATTTCCAGCAGAGGAACAAAAGGCATACCCAAAATAGTGAATACTGGCGTGTATTCCGCGATGATTAACGCAGATGTACCAATTGCCATTACCACTGGCAGTACACCGAATACCATGTCTGCTGCGTTTTGGAAGCCCTCTTTCAGAACATCACCCAGCGAACGAATATGAGAGGCGCGATTCACTGCACTTTTCACACCAAAAGAGAACAAGTTTTCACCTTCTGGCAGAGTCTCATGCTCGAACGTTTTTTCCTCGCCATTGACCAAGGTGTTCTTTTTCCAGCAAAGTGGAGGAAGACGTGGAACAACCACAGCGGCCACAAAACCCGCCAGGCACACTGTCAGATAGAAAGGTACAAACATATGCTCAAGACCAACTTGAGCGATCACCACCAAGCTGAAACTGATAGAAACAACTGAAAACGTCGTGCCAACAATTGCCGCTTCACGTTCGGTGTAGTAGCCCTGCTCATACTGCTTGCTCGACATCAGGATTGCCACACTGCCATCGCCCAACCATGAACTTGCACAATCAACCGCTGAACGACCTGGTAGACCGAACAGGGGACGCATGATTTTGGTCATGAAGGTACCAATCAGCTCAAGTAAACCAAAGTTAGTCAGCAGAGGTAGGAATAGACCCGCGAAAACGAACACCGAAAGCAACGTCGGCAGAAGATCAGCCAGCACGAAGCCACCCGTTGCGCTGCCAATTACATGATCGGGACCAAAACCGAAGAAAGTCATTACAACAAATGCCGCACCCAACAAACGTACTGTCAGCCAAACTGGCGTCGCTAAAAAGAGGCCTGACAGGAATTTTGATTCAGTAATAAAACGAGGTTTTGTCGCCAGGGCCAATACGGAGCCAATTGCACTGATCAGAATAATACTGGTGACAATAATTGTTGCTCCTTGACCCAGCAAGCCAAGGAGTGACTTTGCCAGAACTGCGATAGGAATCGTAAACCCACCATCAATCATTACTGGTGTCATAAACAACAAGACACCCAGCAAAGATGGGATCAGGAACATCAACAGATTCCGTGTTGATGAAGACGACGTTTTTAGTTCTTCTGTTTTTTGCATGGCGAAACTTCCTGAGCAATGCGTAGAGCGAAATATCTATTCACTAAAAGTGACTAATTGAGCGCAAGATTAATGCAACCTGTTTTGCATGTAAATAATAAATAGTCATTTATATTGAATAAATTACTCCACAAGGTTTAATCGACCATTAAATAGTCATTTAATGTATATTTTTAACGAATAAATTGTTAATAATCTGTAAAAATCACTAAATTTAAACACAAAAAACCGACCATTTAAAGGTCGGTTTTATTACCTTTTTGAATATTCATATAGATGAATATCTATCCAATCTTGCGGTCAATTTTTGCATATTCGGATTCAACCCATGCACTGAAGCTGTCAATCAAGGCGACAACGGCACGTTTTTTCACAGGCTTACGTTCAATAAGATAAAAAAGACGCTCAATTTCCAGTGACTTATCTGGGTAGTAAGCAAGAAAAGCCTCAGATGCTGGCTTTAAATCGAACTCCCATTTTTGTACTTTGTGCGCCACCAACCCAAAACTTGCTCTTATCAGGCGTTCTGCTACTTCATGACTAGCATCAAGTTGGGCTCCCCACTTAGTTGCAATGGCAATTTTGTGGCGAAGATCTTTCAATCTCCGCGCCAAGTCATCATTCATCGCCTTCGACACCTCCCAACTGACTTCGAAGTGTCCGAAGCTTTTACTGAGGTTATCCCCGGCGATACAAACTGCACAGTGTTTAAGAAAAAAGCCCCAACGGAATATGTTAGCCAAGTTGGTGATCTCTTTCAGCGGAACCACATCTATAAGAACGCGCTTAACCGCATCACTGGATTGCTCTATACGCCAGCGGACAGTGTTTAACGCTGCATACTCCTGCACGTTTAAAGAACGTGTGCTAACCAGCAGTAGTGTGAGATCCTCTGTCTCCCCCGCTTCCCTTCTTGCGACATTACCAGATAGGTAAAGGCTATGAAAAAGCTCAGCACTCATGGCAGATTGGATCTGTCGCGTTGCAGCAGCAATTGGCTCAACATAAACGGGTTGAAACGGTTTTTCGTTATCCAACTCAGGTAACAGGCCACCTCGCGGCTTGTTCTGGTACAAAGAGAAATCCTCATTCGGCGCGATGCTAACAATTCCTTTATTCTATACCCAAAGAGGTTCAAGGTGCTGGTTTCAATATAAAATCGGGTGACTTATCGCTGCCTTTGTAAACAATTGGTACTTGTGGTGATTGGGAAAACTTCAACACCGTGATGTAATAGGTAAAATTAAAAAATCCTGAGAGATAACTATGGAAACTCAATTACTTTCAATCGATGAAATGTTAGAAACAGCCTTTGAGATCTTTTACGAGATGGCTGAAGACAATCTCGACTATGACGACTTGCTCGCCTATCAGGAACGTTTTGACGATGAAGGAGCAGCGGTCGCTGTCAAAGCAGAAAGCGATTGGGAAAGCCACGTTGCGTTTGAAGTAGACCGTGAAGTGTTTGTGGAAGTCCGCATCGGCCTGACATCAGGCGATACTTTAGATGACGTGCTGGTACGAATGCTAATCAGCCGCGACCCCGAACAGAAGTTCTGTCATATGCTTTGGAAGCGAGCAGCTGAATAATTGGAAAAATGGGGGCCAGCAAAAAAGTCCGCTGGCCCATTGGCAAGTTAAAACTGGAAGTCTTTCGACGCGTCGTGGTTTCGCGGCAATTTATGCGCAATACCTTTGTGACAGTCGATACAGGTTTGTCCCGCCTCTTCTGCCTTATCATGTACGCTCGCGGCAACGGATTTCTGAGCACTGAAATCCATAAACTCGAAGTTATGGCAGTTCCTACATTCTTGAGAGTCGTTTGCTTTCATTCGGTTCCACTCTCGCGTTGCCATTTCCAGTCTGTGATCTTCAAATTTTTGAGGTGTATCAACAATACCAAACGCTTTTGCATAGAGTTCTTTGCTCGCTTGGATCTTACGTATCATTTTTGGCCCCCACTCTTTCGGCACGTGGCAGTCAGGACACGTCGCCCTTACACCGCTTCGGTTACTGTAGTGAATGGTTCCCACATACTCCTGATACACATTGTCTTGCATCTCGTGACAGCCGATACAGAACTCTTCACGGTTGGTCATTTCCATCCCGGTGTTAAAACCGCCCCAGAAAATGATCCCCGCAACAAAGCCCAGTGTCAGCACCGTGCCGATAGCCAAGCCGCTCGGCGTTCTGAACCAAGTCCAGAATTTGGTGATGAATCCCGGTAGTTTCATCATCACCTCCTATTGGCCAAACTTACCGGCGGGAACAAACTCGTTCTCAACCAGCGCTTCAGCCTGCACTTGTGGAACGTGGCACTGAAGACAGAAATAACGGCGTGGCGACACTTCCGTCAGCACCTTGTTGTCACGATCCATAAAGTGGGTTGGACTAACACGCGGCGCACCCGTTTTACGGTAAACATCCACGTCATGGCACTGCAGGCACGCGTTGTTGGATTGATTGACCTGATAACCGTCGACCGAATGAGGAACCATTGGCGGTTGGTTAACATAGTTCAGCGCGAAGCGTTCCTGGTTCTTGGGTACCGCTTTTATTTTTGGCACTTCATTGTTCGCAGCGATCTCCTGATCGCCACGTAGGGAAGTGACTTCAGCGATGGCGACAGAACTGAGCAGTGCCGCAACAATCAGGGAAATGGAGATTTTCTTTTTCATTGTCGGATCCTTTCGAATCAAATTCTTTCAGTGTGCTGCGGGACACTCCCGCAGCACAGCCTGGATAAGTCGTTACGCCTTTACAATCTTCACTGCCGCTTTCTTGAAGTCGGTTTCTTTAGAAAGCGGGTCAGTCGCATCAAGCGTTAGCTTGTTAACGAGCTGTCCGGCATCAAAGAACGGCATGAATACCAGCCCTTCAGGCACACGGTTACGTCCGCGCGTTTCAACATGCGTTGCCACCTCGCCACGGCGGGAAATCACTTTCACTGCATCGCCACGACGTAGGCCACGACGTTTTGCATCCAACGGGTGCATGTAAACCACAGCATCCGGATAGGCTTTGTAAAGCTCTGGGACGCGGCGGGTCATGGTGCCTGTGTGCCAATGCTCAAGTACTCGGCCAGTAGACAGCCACAGATCGTATTCTTCATCCGGCTCTTCTGCGGCAGGCTCGAAAGGCAATGCGAAAATCACCGCTTTTTTGTTCGGCTTGCCATAGAACGAAAAGCCTTCGCCCGCATTCACGTAAGGGTCATGCCCTTCTGCGTAACGCCACAGAGTTTCTTTGCCATCCACCACAGGCCAACGAAGGCCGCGGGCTTGGTGGTAAACCTCAAACGGTGCGAGGTCATGCGCTTTTCCACGGCCAAACGCCGCATACTCTTCAAACAGACCTTTTTGGATGTAGAAACCAGCGTCTCGCGCGTCATCGTTCAGGCGGTCAACCGGGATTTCATCCAGCTTGTATTCGTTCACCTGACCGTTAGCAAACAGGATGTCGAACAGAGTCTTGTCTTTGTACTCCGGCATTTTCGCGACCAGATCAGCAGGCCACACTTCGCCAACTTTGATGCGCTTGGAGAGTTCAACAATCTGCCATAGGTCAGATTTTGCCTGGCCTGGTGCTTTGATTTGCTGGTACCAAAACTGGGTACGACGCTCTGCGTTACCGTAGGCACCTTCTTTTTCCACCCACATTGCCGTAGGAAGAATAAGGTCAGACGCCATCGCCGTTACGGTTGGGTATGGGTCGGATGTGATGATGAAGTTGCGAGGATCGCGATAGCCCGGCAAGCGTTCTTCGTTAATGTTTGGGCCTGCCTGCATGTTGTTGTTACACATTACCCAGTACACATTCAGCTTGCCGTCTTTGAGCATGCGATCTTGCAGAACCGCGTGGTAGCCCGGTTTTGGTGGAATGGTACCTTCCGGCAGTTTCCATATTTTCTCTGCCATGGCGCGGTGCTTAGGATTCGCCACCACCATGTCTGCAGGCAGACGGTGAGCAAAGGTCCCCACTTCACGCGCGGTACCACAGGCAGAAGGCTGGCCAGTAAGTGAGAACGGACCACAACCTGGCTTTGAGATTTTTCCTGTCAGAAGATGGATGTTGTAGCAAAGGTTGTTTGCCCATACACCGCGGGTGTGCTGGTTGAAACCCATCGTCCAGTAAGAAACCACTTTGGTTTCCGGGTTGGCATAGAGTTCAGCCAGTGCGATCAGTTGATCTTCAGGCACACCTGAAAGCTCAGAAACCGACTTCACGTCGTAATCAGCAACAAATTTAGCGAAGGTGTCAAAGTCGATTGCTTCCGACGCACCACTGCCTGCATTCGCAGCGGATTTCTCCAGTGGGTGTGTTGGGCGCAAGCCATAACCGATATCGGTCGCGCCTTGGCGGAAGTTCACGTGTTTTTCAACGAAGGATTTGTCGACTTTATCGTTTTGAATAATGTAGTTGGCGATAAAGTTCAGAATGGCCAGATCAGTCTGCGGCGTGAAGATAATGCCGTTGTCTGCCAGCTCAAAACTGCGGTGTTCATAGGTGGAAAGCACGGCGACTTTAACATGATCTGCGGACAAGCGACGATCTGCCAGACGCGTCCATAGGATTGGGTGCATCTCCGCCATGTTTGAGCCCCACAGCACGAACGCATCGGCTTGCTCGATGTCGTCATAGCAACCCATTGGCTCATCCATACCAAAGGTACGCATAAAGCCCACTACCGCGGATGCCATGCAGTGACGCGCATTCGGGTCAATGTTGTTTGACAGGAAACCCGCTTTCATCAGCTTCGCTGCGGCATAGCCTTCCCAAACCGTCCACTGACCTGAGCCAAACATACCTACTGTGGTTGGGCCGTTTTGCTGAATAGCGGTTTTGAACTTGTCTGCCATTAAATCCAGTGCTTCATCCCAACTAACCGGGGTGAATTCACCGTCTTTGTCGTAAACGCCGTCTTTCTTACGCAGCAAAGGCTGGGTCAGACGGTCGCTTCCGTACATGATTTTTGGCAGGAAATAGCCCTTCACGCAGCTCAAACCTCGGTTAACCGGGGCTTCCGGGTCACCTTGAGACGCAACAATACGCCCATTCTGAGTGCCTACCAATACGCCACAGCCAGTGCCGCAAAATCGGCAAGGCGCTTTATCCCATTTTACCTGCTCATCAGATCCCGCAGCTTGCGCGATTGAAACGGGCAAGGTTACGCCTGCTGCGCTTGCAGCCGCAGCAGCGGCGTTTGCTTTCAAAAATTTACGTCGTGTTAGGTTCATTGTCCCACTCCTTCCAATGCATTCTCAGGCTCTTCTTCCTCGACCTGATGAAAAACCAGTGTCGCTGCCAGTACGCCAGGCAACGCTTTAATCTGTTCAAATTTGTCCAGTAAACCGCCACGGCTTTCGCCTTCAATCACCACGACCAGCTTTCCAACTTCACTGGAAGCTGGCACTTCCGCGCCGGGGATCTTTTCAATCTCTGAGGTAACGCTTTCTATTTGATCAGCCGCAGCGTGAACCACCAGACTGCTTACGTGATATTCATTCATTGCCAGTGTTCTCCATGGCGATGGCGTTGACAGGACAAGGCGAGATGCATGCACCACAGCCAGAGCAGTCCTGTAGGTTAAATTGAGGTTGGGCGACTTGCCCTTGTGTCAGTTGGAATCGAATGGCGCGCGTATCACACACATCACTGCAGCTGCGACATTCCACGCCTTTGTAGGTAAGACAGGTATCCTTGATGGTGATGACCTGCTCCCACGGTTTCTCATTTTCTGAGCGGAATAGTTTCTCCGGGCAGTGGTCAGCGCAGGCATAGCAGAAGATGCATTCGCCTTTTGAGAAATCGATAGAAGGGAAACCGCCGTCGCCATTCACGATCACTTGCTCTTCGCACGCGCGAATGCAATCACCACAACGGGTACATTGATCAGTGAAATTGTCGCGGTCAGCAATCCATGGCAAAGGCTGAACCTTCGCTTTAGCGGTGCTTCTAAGAAAGAATCGGCGACGAGTATCGACCATCTTGGACCTTAATCCTTAAAGCTCATATTTCATGAGCTACTTCTTAATTAAGGCCACGTTATGAAGAAATGAGAGGTGTATATATACCTCTTAGGGGGTATATAGGGGGTGGTATTGCGCTAGATCAATTTATCGAATTGATATAGTTCACATTATGAAATCAAAACCGTACGCTTGAATCTTAAAATGAATGCTCAAAAGAAAGATATAGCTGTAAAACAATCCGTTACCACTATCGTCGCCCGTTCTCTTATTGGCATACTCTTCCTCGCGGTGATTATCACGGGTTTTGCAATCTTTACCTTTGCTTCCAGCCTGAATGACGCTGCGGCCATCAATACCTCTGGTTCATTGCGAATGCAAAGCTACCGAATTGCTTACGACATCGTATTGGACTCCCCTCGCCTGCCTGAGCATATCGAAAGCTTCGAAGCGTCACTGCTTTCTCCGGAACTCGTTATTCTGGATAACTTCGCCGTGCCCATGGAAATCCGAGAACGTTATAACTCGCTCATTTCTCGCTGGGTTCTACTCCGCCCAGAGCTGGAGAGCCAAGATAGAGGCTTCTACGTTGAGCAAGTCGGTTTATTTGTGAATGATATCGACCGTTTTGTATATGCCCTTCAGCAGCACTCAGAAAACAAACTGCAAGTGCTCGCCATGGTCGGAAGTGTTGGTCTTGGGTTGATTCTGGCGTTGGTGCTGTTTCTGATTCACTACACTCAACGTCATATCGTGAATCCTCTCAACATGTTGGTGAAAGCCAGCCAGATGATTCAAAACCGCGAGTTTGATGCCGAATTACCGCCTGTTAAGAACAATGAATTGGGTGTGCTTTCCAACAGCTTCGCCTTGATGGCTAACGAACTAAAAGGCCTGTATAGCAACCAAGAGCAGAAAATTGAGAGCAAAACCCAAAAGATCACCAAAGCCAACCAGTCACTCAATGTGCTATATGATTGTTCAACCCAACTTTCTTCCACCTTCCTTACGCGGGAGAGCTTCGAGAAAATCTTAGCCATCACTTTGAAAGCTGACGGCGTAGAAGCGCTGGCATTGCAAGCTCACAACGAAAACCAGACAGACTGGGAACTCTCAGCCGGAACGCCTACCGGGCTTGAATGGCATGCTCTGCCACTAGAGCTGGATGGAGACAAACTGGGAACGCTCAGATGGCAAGGTGATAAGACACTTGTTGACCATGCCCTGCTTGCCAATTTGGCCTCGATTCTCGCCCGTGGCGTTTACTACAATCACGCCCAGAAACAGGCGATGCATTTGGCCGTGATGGAAGAGCGCGCCACTTTGGCTCGGGAGCTACACGACTCCATTGCTCAATCCCTGTCTTACTTAAAAATTCAAACCAGTTTACTGAAACGTCACCTTAAAGCGGTTGATGCACCAGACTGCAAAGAGATTGCAGACGACATTAGTGAGCAACTGCGTATTGCTTACGACCAACTGCGTGAGCTTCTGAACGCCTTCCGACTCTCTTTAACACATGCGGATTTTGGCCTTGCCCTGCGGGAAATGATTGATGCCTTACAGGGGCAAACCGATGCAAAACTGACGGTGAAAGCGGATATGGATACGCTGTCGATGGATGCGCAACGCCAGATGCATATACTTCAAATCATCCGTGAGGCGTGCTCAAACGCCATCAAGCATGCCAATGCACAGCACATACAGGTGCGTTGCTTCCAACACAATCATCAAGCATGTGTCGAAATCATAGATGATGGCGTTGGGTTTTCATTGCGGGAAGAAAAGCCTGATCATTACGGGCTGAATATCATGCAGGAACGTTCGGAGATGCTGGGTGGCGAACTAAAAATTACCACGGCACCTTCCCAGGGGTGTCAGGTCACACTCACCTTTGACCTTAACTAACACGGAGTGACTTTCACATGGAAACATGGAGCGTATTGCTGGTCGATGACCACCCTCTGATGAGAAAGGGTCTTTCACAGCTACTGAAATTTGAACCGGAATTTTCTGCTATTTCGGAAGCAAGCAATGGCGCAGACGCGATTGCCGAAGTCCTACGCAATGAACCAGATCTTGTTATTCTCGATCTCAACATGAAAGGTCTCTCTGGTCTCGATACGCTGAAAGCGCTGAGGAACGACGGTTGTACTTCTATCATCGTTATTCTCACGGTTTCTGATAGCCCCAGCGATATTCACGCCATTGTGCAGGCCGGCGCAGATGGTTACCTTCTCAAAGACGCTGAGCCGGAAGAGTTGGTCGATCAGCTAAAACTCGCCATGACCGGCGAAAAAGCTTACAGCGACCAAGTTCGTCAATTTCTCAACCAGAGTCGTGATCAGACTTCACCACTCAGCGTACTGACTGAACGCGAGATGCAAATCCTTCATCAGGTAGCAAAAGGGCTCAGGAACAAGCAAATAGCGGAAACTTTGTATATCTCAGAAGCGACAGTCAAAGTGCACCTGAAGAACCTTTTGAAGAAGTTGGGGGTGGAATCCCGCGTTGCTGCCACCGTGTTGTATCTGGAAAACGAACCTGGCATCTGACATTGCAAGAAAAAAGGGCGGCCACAAGGCCGCCCTTTCCGTTTAACCGCACAACTTAGAACAGATCGTTACCGTTAAGGGTTACTGTCTCTGCATCTGTCCAGATAGTGATGGTACGATCCAGATAATCATGCTCGAACACGTACGCATTCAACTCACCAACCTGGGTATCGGTCAGGCCCATCAAGCTGATCATCTCTGCTGAAATCGGCGCGTTCACTGTACCGTCTTCAACGAAGTTCCAAGGAACACCAGATACGTCGAAAACGTCATCACCAGCGCCCAAGTGAGCAATGAAGCCGTCCCAATCGTCCGGTGTGCCCAAGTCTTCGCCAGCTGGTACGTCAGACTGCGCCTCGATAGCATTTGGATTGATAGTCAGGATTTGGTTACCTTCGTCACCTATCACTGCTTCAATCTGCGCCATCACGTTGCCGGTAACGCTTGAATCTGACTGATAAGCCACACCCGTGAAGTCCACAATGGCATCGCCGTTGACCAGCATGGTATCGAAGCCGGTATCACCGTAGTACATGTGCTGGTTGATCACTTCACCATTGGCAGTAGTGGTCAAACCAACAAAGTCGTCCTGACCGAAGATGAGCAAATCATCACCGTTGCTACCACGATAAGAGTCAACACCTTCACCACCATCGATAGTGACGTCGTTACCTGGACCACCGTGCAGGAGGTCATCACCCGCACCGCCCAACAGCGTATCTTTGCCCAAACCACCAAACAGTTGGTCGTTACCTTCACCACCTTCAATCACGTCGTCGCCTTCGCCACCGTAAAGAAGGTCATCACCAACGCCACCCATGATGTGGTCGTCGTCGTCACCACCAAAAATCGTGTCGTTACCTTCACCACCGTAGATGGTGTCAGCGTCACTCTCTTCAATAACTTGAGTCGCGTTAACTTTCATGACCACGTCATTGTAGTCTTTGTCGCCCAGACACCACAGATCTTCCCAGCAAGAGTTCTCGCCAGAGTTGATTTCATGATCCTGACGGTCGCCGTTTTTACCTTGTTCAGACACATAGCCGCCGGCAGACAGACTACCCTGACCAAAGACTGGGCTACCGCTAGCAAAACTCAGTGTTACTTCACCTTCGTTAAACCCTTTGGTGTCGCCATCCGGGATGATGAACAGACCAAGACGATCTGCGCCTTCCACGTCGATAACCGCTTGCGCTTCGTTATCCAGCTTGGCGTTATCCGCCATAATCACCGCTTTCAGCACGTTGCCATTTTCATCCAACACGTAGTAACCCACACTGTTGTTGTATGACGCGCTTGAAGTGATGCTGGACAGATCCAGCGTGACAGCGTCACCATTACTGATATCCCAGTAGCCATCTTGGCCACGATCCAGCTCAATGGTTTGATGGCCATAAGTACCGCCGTAGATAACGTCATCACCTTCGCCACCGTAGATAACATCGTCGCCCCACTGGCCGTAGATGGTGTCGTTACCAGCACCGCCGTCAATGTAATCTTCATCGTTAGAAACCTGAGTGGTGTCTTCTGAGATGCTGTTGTAATCGATGTAGCTGATGTTGCAGTAAGAGTTCGGCACCAGAGACAGGTCAGTCATGTCTGTGATAGCTGGACCGCTCAATTGCAGCAGCAGGTTGCCATTTTCGTTCAGGTTGTTGTAGTGGTGGCCGTTACCATCCAAGTCCACATCCAGGATAGCGAACTGGTAAATGTTGCCTTCAGAATCACAGTACTGCAGGGTGTAATCCAGATTGACCGCATAGGTATTACCGTCAATGGTTACGGTCTGAGATTTGTCATCAGAGTACTCATTGCAGTAATCATCGCCATTCAGGTAACCATCATCATCCTGGAAAGTGACTTTCGTTGAACCACCGTCGAAAGACAGCTTTGGTGGGAAACAGAAAGTATGGAACTCACCACCATTCGGCATGGTGAAATCAGCACCCATCTGGAAAACATTGACGCATGGGTCATCGCTGAAGTTTGGTGCCGCTGTGTTTCCGTAGATGATGTCATCACCATCACCGCCGTAAATCTCGTCCTGGCCGTTATCACCTTCGATGTAGTCATTACCGCCTTGGCCATAAACGGTGTCATCGCCATTACCCGCAGTGATAACGTCATCACCACCAACGCTTGGATCGACAGTTTCTGGAGAAGTGAAAGAAGAGTAATCCAGGCTGCTGATGTTTTGGTAAGAGTTAGGTACCAAAGTAAGATCAGTAGACGAAGTGATTTCTGGGCCATCGGTTTGAATCAGGATCTTGCCGTTTTCACCAACGTTGTTGTAGTGATTACCAGAATTGTCCGCATCGATATCAACCACTGCGAAGGTATAGATGTTGCCTGCAGAATCACAATATTGGAGTTGGTAGTCGACGTTAACGTTGAACTCTTGGCCACCAATTTCTACCGACTGGGTTGAATCATCTGAATACTCATTACAGTTGTCATCGCCGTTCAATTTTCCGTCGTCATCATTAAATGTCGCGGTTGTCGTTGAACCAGAGAAATTGAGTGTTGGTGGAAAGTTAAACGTGTGAAACTCACCGCTGGATGCAGAAAAATCCGCTCCCATGACAAAAACAGCACCAACATAACCCGTACCCGTTGAATCACCCACATCACCGTAGATAACGTCGTTGCCGTCTCTACCTTCGATGTAATCATCTCCAAGTGTGCCGTTGATGGTGTCTGCGTTATTTGTTCCGATAAAATCCGACATTGTCTGTCCCTCTTTTAGCTAACCAAGCTTAGAGGCGGTCCAGCCATCTCAGTACCACCATAAACCTGAGACCCGTAACTTTCCGTCCCTGTTTCACAACAGGTTTGGCTTTAACTCCGGTTAGTTGTCCTATTGATGAATCTTAAATGATGGGAGCCTATAGCTCGTAAAGCATTGGTACCGCTGTTTCAACGCGATATCAGGGTGGCGGAATGAAGACTCTACGGCAATAGAGTGATGTGCAATTAGTCTTAATATAAGGCTACTGGTAGGAACGGCCTTAGCCGACTTTTAGAAAAGACTCAAAAGGCATTAGAGCTGCACTGGCCATGATGCAATACTCTTGTGTGATATTGGTATTAAACCGTACGAAGTATGTGACGTTTTTAATGTCCTACTTGGGGGAGTAGACAGAAAGCCACCAACCGATGGCTTTTTAAGAAACACTATATGATGACTACATATTACGCTGTAACAACAGACTTCTCTGTCAAACTTGCGTCAGAATCCTGTTTGTTTTCCTCCGCACCATGCATCCAGTCTACCAGCTTGCTTGAACATAGAACCAGGAGCAGACCAGCAACCGCAGAAGTTACCGCAATACCACCGAAAATTGCCAACGGGCCGGCATCACCAACATGGCTACCGATGAAGCCAGCTACATAATTAGCAACCGCGTTAGCACAGAACCAAGTACCCATCATCACTGACATCAGACGAAGCGGTGCCAGCTTAGTGATTAGGGAAAGACCGATTGGAGACAAACACAGTTCACCCAGTGTATGGAAGAAATACGCCCCCACCAGCCACCACATTGAAGCTTTCACAGACATGTCACCGCCCTGCTGCATCGCTGCACCCACCATGCAGACAAAGCCGAGAGACAAGAATCCCATTGCCACGGCGAATTTTATCGGAGAGTTTGGTTCATTTGCACCTAGACGACGCCAGAGAACTGCCAACAATGGTGCAAGAATAATGATGAACATTGGGTTAAGAGACTGGAACCAGGCCGCAGGTACTTCGAAGCCTCCCAGCATACGGTTGGTGTATTCCTGAGAGTAAATGTTCATCAGGCCACCTGCTTGCTCGAAGCCAGCCCAGAAGATGATAACAAAGAGGCTCATCACCACGATCACTTTCAAGCGGTCACGCTCAACTTTAGTCAGCGGTTGTTTGCCATTATCGCCACTTTTGTTCATATGTGCTTTCGCTGCTGGTTCAATACCAATATTTCCAAGAAGACGATTCGCAAATAACAACTGAATGACCAGCGACATCAACATGCCCACACCAGCACACAAGAACCCTGCTTTCCATCCGAAATGCATAGAAGCGGTACCTGCAATGATGCCTGCCAGCAATGAGCCCAAGTTGATACCCATGTAGAAAATGGTGAAAGCACCGTCACGGCGGTTATCACCCTCGTTGTAGAGGCGCCCCACCATAGTTGAAATATTTGGCTTAAACAGTCCATTACCGATAATAAGAAATGCCAAACCCACATAGAATGCTTGAAGTTCAAACGGATCGGTTACGCTGTTTGGTAACGCCAGCGTAAACTGGCCAACCGCCATCAGAGCACCACCGACGATGATTGAACGTCTTTGACCAACGAAATTATCTGCAATCCAACCACCAATTACTGGTGTCAGATAGACAAGTCCGGTGTATATACCGTAGAGGTTCAACGCGTCTTGTGTCGTCCATCCAAGACCGCCGTTAATCGTTTTATCAGTGAGGTAAAGTACCAGGATGGCGCGCATCGCGTAGAAGGAGAAGCGTTCCCATAACTCTGTGCCACAGAGGAGGAACAAACCGCGAGGATGACCCAGCCATTCAGACTGTCTGCTTGCATTCATTGTGTGTTTACCGCCTTTATGATTATTAAAGCGGGAGTTTCTAGGTCCTCCTTTTCCTTTCAAACTCCGCCACAGGCGGTACACATTGCACCAAATTGATCAATGTCGCAAATATTATGTATATATATTTATATGCATCATACTTAACTTGATCTAAATCAATCCCAGTTAAGATAGAAAAAGCGGGAGATCCTGTTGGATCAGCCGCCTTTTTACTTAATTGGTCGTATTTATATCCAAGCCACAACACTATGCTGTAACGGGTGTATCTGGCGCCACTTTCTGGCGACGACACAGTAGCAAACCAAGCCCCGAAACTACGGCCATTGCCAGCAAAATTGCGCCCAGAGAGAACTGATCGTTCACATTCATCTGAGCGGCCAATAGCGTAAATACACCCGCAGCCATGTTTTGCACGCCTCCCATGACAGCACCCGCGGTGCCCGCATGGCGTGGGAAGGGTGAAATAGCACCAGTTGTTGCAGCTGGGAACAATAAGCCCGCGCCCATGAAGTAAACAAATGCTCCACCAATCAGGGTTTCTACGGTAACGGTGGCAAAATAGCCCGGAATTACCACAGTCAACGCTCCCATGAACAGAATGACTGACCCCACTAATAGCGATTTACCTGAAGACAGCCGCTGTTCAATCACACTAGAAAGCCATGAACCCGCCATAAAGCCTGGCAGTGGCAGCACAAACAATAGGCTAACTTTCGTAGCACTAAGACCTAATGTACTTCCCAGCAATACACCCGCTGCAGCTTCAAACACTGAAATACCGGAGAAAACAGCAATCAGGCAAATCAGGTAACCTTGGAACTGTCGGTTACTCATCACATGGTGATAGCTTTTCAGCACCGAGTCCTTACGGCGAGCGTCCGCTGGCAGCGTTTCCTTAAAGTAGAGTGACATAACCAGATAAACCACAACAGCCAAAGCAAACAGAAATGCGTAGCTTGCTTGCCAACTGAAATACGAGCTAAGCAATCCGCCAATCACAGGTGCCATCAACGGTGAAAAAATCAGGCCAATGCTAATCAGGCTGTTCGCTTTGTGCAGGCGGCTTCCATCGAAACAGTCACGGGTCAATGTGCGCGCCATCGCGCCACCACATCCAATACCCGCGCCCTGAATAACGCTGCCCAACAAGAAAATGCTAAAGCTGCCTGCCGTCAGAGTGACAATCGTACCAGCAATATAGATCGCCAAACCCACCAGAATAACGGGCTTACGGCCAAAGCGATCAGACAGGGGACCATAGATAAACTGGGAAAGTCCATAAGGGATAAGGTAGCACGCCATAACAGCTTGAAGCCAAGCTGGGGGCACAGCAAAACTTTCAGCCATCATTGCCATTGAAGGCACATACATGGTTTGTGTCATCTGACCTACAGCGGCCAAGATGATAATCATGAGTAAAATTTTGGATAAAGGCGTTGCCGAAGACACAACCTGCACTCCCGAAAGCAAATAATCGTTAAGAATCTTTTATGTGAGGGAGCGAACAAGAAAAAAGATATCTAATGCTAAGAATGCCACTGCCCCTTATTTTTCGGAGAGTTTAGTAGTGAGGTGAGGTTCTAACAACTAATAAAACGTGATTTACGCACGATAAGAAATCATAGAAAGGATTAGTTATTCTAATGTAACACTACAGCTATTGATTTGCCTGAGTATTCGTTAACCCAGAATAAAAATGAGAACGGACAATAAAGATCAAAAAAGCAGCGACTGAACGCTGCTTTTTGGTATTGACTCTGGTCGAGCTTAATCGATCGTCAATTTGTGCTTGCCGTGTGATACCTTCGCCTTCAGGTACATCTCATTTCCCTCTTTGACGTGGGCCTGAGTCCCAACAACACCCTCCAACTTGATACCGTGGTCCTGAATCTCACGAACCTTCTTTGGATTGTTGGTGATAAGGCGAATCGCATTCACATCTAGTGCTTTCAACATGTCTGCAGCGTCTTCAAACGTGCGTAAGTCATCCGGAAAACCTAGGTGATTGTTTGCTTCGTAAGTATTCATCCCTTCGCTCTGAAGCCTGTAAGCATCCAGTTTGTTGTATAGGCCGATACCACGGCCTTCCTGACGAAGATAGAGAATAATCCCACCCTCTTCGCCCATTTTCTGGATGGTTTCTTCGAGTTGTTCGCCACAATCGCAGCGTGAGGAATGGAATACATCGCCTGTGAGGCATTCTGAATGCATTCTGACCAGTGGAGCTCCTTGCTTCTGATCTGCACATTTGAAGATAATAGCGACGTGCTCTTTTTCCGAGCCCAAACCTTCGAACGAAAGTATTTCTGCAGGAATTTTACTCCCTACACCCACCTTCAATGGGACTCTTGCTCTAATTTTTGCCATCGACTGCAATTCTCTTTTTAATTCGGGGATACCGAATTTTACTGCCCTGTATATCCGGATTGAGCCGCTAAGTGTCTGAGCGCCGGATACATATCAACACCGTCTCTATGAAATTGTTATAATATAACATTTCTACTGTCGTGGCGGGCAATCGTAACAGAACTCTGATAACACTGCCAACCCATCAACGGAGGCGACGAATCACGGCTGCTGGGTTTCCGGACACAACGGAGAAGGGCTCGATATCACCCTCCACCACAGAACCCGCTTCGATAACGACTCCTTCGCCTATCGAAACACCCGCTTTGATAACACTGTTGCCACCAATAACGACGTTGTTGCCAATAATTATAGGCAAAGAAATCTCCATCTCACCATCACGTACTTCCAAAGGCAGCAGGCCTTGTATAATCGTGTAGATCCCTACTCCCGGACCAATCAACACGTTATTGCCTATTTCTACGTGTCCACTGTCGATAATGGTGCAATTTGGTCCAAACGCGACGTTATTGCCCACATTGACGTTCATTCCGTAGGAGCAAGTGAAAGGCGCTTCAACCACAACGCCTTTTCCCCGAATCGCAAACAGTTTGGTAATGAGCATTTCATGGGCATCAACATCCGCGGGGTCAATCGTATTGAACTGTTGGCAAAGCCTCCTCGAGGCATAACGGAACTGGGTAAGCTCAGGATCAACAGGGCTGTATGGCATCCCGTGCTGCATTTTTTCAAATTCGGTCAATCTTTCTTCCTTGAAAGTACAGTAGTTTTTATAAGTTAGCGCGTTACCGTCGAAACTTCACTGAGCATTGCCGCATATTCATCAACAAATAGACGGCCGGTTACCAGGCCATCCTGATAGTCGTGTTCAAGCTGGAAGGGCTTACTAAGCAGTGCACTGCTCGATAGTGGCTGTTTAGGAGCCAGTTGAATGAGCTCTGTCCGTACCGGCGGATGAGACATAAACTCAATGGCATCTTGGTAAGTCTGAAAGTGCCTAGTCAGCATCTCTAACATGTCCGCATTAAGTTTTTGCCCGGTCAAAGCATGAAGACGATAGATAGAATCGCCGCCAAACAACCAACGGCCCCCGTTCTGATTTTTCTGATGTATCATCTCTCTGAATTTCTGCCACAGAGGCTCAGGCGCTTTATCTCGGTAACGCTCCCTGATCCCTTCCAATCGGTGCGCAAGCTGGTGATGGAACTCTGATAGCTTTTCAATACGATCTTCTATATTGAGCCGTGCCAGGTAGTCTGGAAGTCTTTTTTCCATGCGCCCACGGAAATTCTCAGTAAGTACCGCGCTCATCAGCGTTTTATCTACCGCAACAGGTTCTGTGCGAATGACCACAATGATATCAGCACCCCGGTTGAAAGCTTCTCTAGCAGGTATTGCTCCTGTTACTCCACCATCAACATAAAATTGATCTGCAATACGAATCGCCTTGGGATAAAGCATAGGGATCGCACAAGTTGCCTTCATTACATTCAACCAGTCATCTTCAAACATACGGAAGAAGTTTGGCTCCAGTGTGTGACTATTTGTTGCACAAGCGTAGGCTGTGCGGTTTACGAGGGTGTCACGTGCGTTTTCAACGCGCAGCCCTTCTGGGTGATCTGGACACGCCGTTTCAAGCGCCCAGTCCAAATCCATAAACTGCTGACGACGCACATATTTCATAAGATTGAAGAAGCGATCTTGGGTTGTGTATTGGGTGATGAAATGATGACCAAAACCACGCTGGCGAGTGATGTATGAAGCGAGATTCAGCGCACCAGCAGAAGTGCCGATGTAGAGTTCAAAAGGATCAAAGCCAGCATCAAGAAAGCTATCTAATACGCCGGAAGTGAAAACGCCACGTTGCCCACCACCCTGAGCAACAAGAGCAATACGTTTTTTTCGTCCTTTAGTTTGGGTTGGAATAGGAGTTGCCGAAACACTTTTGGACGGAAAAGACGCTGTAAGATCAGTGTCTTTTGGGCTCTGCACAAGCACCTCTCGGTGTAATCAATGAGTTCGCGCTATTTTAGGCTTACTCACTCGTACAGAGCCAATACTTTTATACAAATTGAGCGCTAAGAAAAGACAATCGCCACAGTAGCAAAAGTCAGGATCCCGCTAAGTGCGCAGCAAGCGGTGAATAGTGCGATTTTTAAGTTAGTGTCCATTTTTCTGCTCCTTGCAGTAACACTCACATTACATATTCATAATGTATAGAAGTTACCACCGCAAGCCTCAATATTCAGTTCCCAATCTAAGATCGTTTCGGCGAAGAATCAAATATTTCATTTTGTGACGAAAAGCAAACAACCTACATATCAATCGTTAGCAGAATCTTATCCTGAAGAAAAAGTATGTTCGCGAAAAACTTTGTCACAACTTGCAAGCACAAAAAATCATGAATAGACATGTATTGATCCAGTGATATTGACTACTTTTATTGTTAGTTGTATGGATCTTGGCTTTTTTAATTTATTAACATTTTATTAACTATAATTTTCCTTACGGGAATAAATTAACGTTATGTTTTTATGCATTTTTTATACACCTCAAAATGACTATAAATCTGTACTATTTGGTCTTGATAATTGCCTATCTATCAAATTTTAGGCTACGAATAGATATTTTTTCTTACACTTATATTGGTTATTCAAACTTACACGCACTTTTGTTCACTTTTCACTCAAACGAACAGAAAAAGGACTTCACAACTTTCTGCTAACAGATAAGTTATCAATAGACCAATACACTGGTAATAGTTTATTTACAATCAGAAACACACCGTCAACAGCAAAATATGCGGAATCATCGCAATAGATACAGCATGAAAATAAGAGATTTGCGCTATTGATTTAGATATTACCAATGCTTAATCTGCCATTAACCTCACAGGCAGAAGATTATTTTGCTTAAGTGACGGGAAAAATTCCAAACACAACATGGTTGAATTAGCACCTGCACCACGCGCTTCCAGAACAGCAACAAATACACTCAATTCTGTTCACTTAGATAGCCGCTGATAATACAGCGAAGACTACAATTTGTTGTCTACGCATAAAAAAGGCGTGTGCAATCAACAACAAGGAGAAGTTATGACTAGAGAAGTATGGGGCTCTCGCGCAGGATTTATCCTGGCGGCAGTGGGCTCCGCAATCGGCTTGGGGAACATCTGGCGTTTCCCGTATATGGCTTACGAAAACGGCGGCGGCGCATTTTTTGTTCCTTATCTTTTCGCCATGCTTACTGCAGGTATCCCATTTATGATCATGGAGTTTGGTCTTGGCCATAAACTTCGTGGTTCTGCGCCGGTTGTCTTTTCAAAACTGAATACTAAGTTCGAATGGCTAGGCTGGTTCCAGGTCGGTATCGCTGCTGTTATCGCGGTTTACTACGTGGCAGTTATCGGCTGGGCAATGTCTTATGTCGGCTTTGCATTTGACCAAAGCTGGGGGACAGACACCAATGCCTTCTTCTTCAGCGAATACCTGAAACTCGGGGAGAATTCGCCAAGTAATCTGGGCAGTTGGCAGCTCCACATTGCAATTCCGATGGCCATTGCATGGGCTATCACTTTTGCTGCTGTATTTACGGGCGTAAAAGGCGGTATCGAGCGCGCAAACAAGATCTTGATGCCTGTACTCTTCATCATGGTTCTGTTGTTGATTGCACGTGTTGCATTCCTGCCAGGTGCGGTAGAAGGTTTGAACTACCTGTTCACGCCTGACTTCAGCAAACTGACTGACGCGAAAGTTTGGTCTGCAGCTTACGGACAGATCTTCTTCACTCTTTCTGTTGGCTTCGCCATCATGCTGGCTTACTCGAGCTACCTACCGAAGAAGTCTGACGTCACGAACAATGCGTTCATGACCGTTCTAATCAACTGTGGTTTCTCGATTCTGGCCGGTGTACTTATCTTCTCTATCCTGGGCTATATGGCACAAGAGCAAGGTAAAGCAGTAACGGAAGTGGTTGGCGGCGGTGTTGGTCTGGCGTTTATCACCCTTCCTCAGGCGATTAACTTGCTTCCAGCACCATACATTATTGGCCCACTGCTATTCTTGGCACTGGTTGTCGCCGGTCTGAGCTCGCACATCTCAATCATTGAGGCCGTAACTTCAGCCATCATCGACAAACTAAACATCAGCCGTAAAGCAGCAGCCTCTGTAGTTTGTGGTACCGGCTTCGCAGTTTCTATGGCGTTTGCAACCAACGGCGGTCTGTTGCTGCTCGATTTGGTTGACTACTTCATGAACAATGTTGCCTTGCTGGCGAGCTGCTTGATTGAACTAGTTATCTTAGGTTGGTTGATCAAAGTGTCTGACATCCGTGACCACGTAAACAAGGTTTCTGAGTTCTCTGTCGGTGCATGGCTAGATGTGTGTGTACGTTTCGTTAGCCCACTGATGCTGGCTTGGATCGTCGGTACCAACCTGGTTAACACATTCAAAGAAGGTTATGGCGGTTACGAGCAAAGCGACCTGCTGATGCTGGGCTGGGGCCTGACTGCAGCACTGGCTATTGTAGGTATCATCGTCAACATCGTGTCGCGTCCTGCTAAGGATTCAGCGGAGAACGATGCACAGGAGACAAACGTATGACAACAAGTGCAATCATTATGATGCTGATTGGTTTCGGCATTACCTGGGGCGGCGCAGCTTATTGCATCAGCCGTGCAATGAAGGCGGATAAGTAATCCGAACCCAGAAAGACATGAACCCCGGCAAATACCGGGGTTCTTTTTTGTTCATTTAACCATTTGTTTGATCCCATGCACCCTATTTGGTCAACATGCGCTAGAAAGAGGACTTATTCTCTTAGATAATAAAAAGCTGTTTAACTAGTTGTAGAAGTATCAGGGGAAGGCCTTTCATGGTTAATCAGAAGCGGATTCTGGTGGTGGATGACGATTTAGAAATCCGCGAGCTGCTTCAAGAATATCTGTCTAAAGCCGGATATGATGTGACAACCGCGCAAAACGGACAGGAAATGAAAGCCAAGCTGGCTGTTCAGTACCCTGACCTTATTCTCCTTGACATTATGCTCCCTGGCGATGATGGGTTCACCTTATGTAAGTACGTTCGTCAAGATTCAAGCGTACCCATCATTATGCTGACCGCCGTATCAGACGAAACAGACCAAATCATCGGTTTGGAACTGGGTGCAGACGACTACATCGCAAAACCTTTCAGCCCACGCCAATTGGTCGCCCGTATCCGTGCCCTGCTCCGCAGAACGCAACAGTTGCAGGAAACTACCATGTCCAAGCCGAAAGGCATTCGATTTGCACAATGGCGTCTGGACCCCGTGACCCAACGTTTAAACCATCAGGTCACCGGCCAAGAAGTAGAAATGACTTCCGCTGACTTTGCTCTTTTAATGATGTTTATTGAAAATCCAAACACGCTGATGGACAGAAACGCAATTTCCAACGCAACACGCGGCCGCGATGCTCAACCACAAGAACGTGGTATTGATGTTCAAGTCAGCCGCTTACGGCAACGATTAAAAGATAATGGCCGCCAATCTACCATCATCAAAACCGTTCGTGGCAACGGCTACATGTTTGTCGCAGACATTACCTATGAGTCTTGATTTAAAATCCTATTTCTGGCCCCGCTCACTGCTTACCCGGACGCTGCTACTCACAGTACTGTCAGTGATCCTCGCACAGAGCGTCGCGAGCTTTTTCTGGTATGCGCAGTCCAAAGAGCGTGAAGTTGAAGGTTTGAAATCAGCATCTGAAAGCATGGCGCAGATGTTTGCTTCCACCACCACTTTCTTCCAGTCACTCCCCCTCGAATACCGTCATATCGCCCTAGACCAACTCCGCAATATGGGTGGTGCGCGATTCTTCGTATCGTTTAACACTGAGGAAATCCACATTACGCCAATCCCGGAGACCCGTTCAAAGCTCGAAGCGATAGGCACCATCGAAAACGTACTAAAAAAAGAACTACCTAACGTTGACCAAATCAAAGTGGACTTCTCGCGTCCTGAAACACTGCGAGTGCTCAACAACAGCTTGTTGCTGTCTGACCTCCCGAAATCCTGGGCACACCACACTCTCAGTCTGGAACCATTAAACCCACCGATCCTGGTAGTACAAATTGAGCTAACTGAAGGGCAATGGGTATACATCGCAGCTATTCTGCCTGCTCCATACGTGACGTTGGAAAACGACTTGATTAACGCAGACCAAATCGTTTTCCTGTTCGCGATCACTACCCTGCTGTTGGTCTTCACCTTCACGTTGATCCGCAACCAAACACGCCCGTTAAAAAGACTCGCACAGGCAGCAAATCGCTTGAGTACAGACATCGAACAACCAGAACTGGTTGAAGAAGGTGCCAGCGAGATCACGACAGTGACCCGTGCTTTTAACCTGATGCAGAAACGACTGCAACGCTATATGCACGACAGGGAAAAGCTGTTTGGTTCTATCTCGCACGATTTGAAAACGCCGATCACTCGCTTACGCCTTCGTGCAGAGTTGATTGATGATGAAGTTCAGGCGACCAAAATTAACAAAGACCTCGATGAACTCGAGATCTTGGTGAAAGGGGCACTTCAAACCGTAAAAGATACAGATATCCACGAGAATGTGACGGCGCTGGATGTGCTTCAAATACTGAGTAGTATCGCTGAAGTCCACAACCAGCAGCGCATGCGGGTGAACATTACCGGAGAGCAGTTACGCCCATTCTATTGCAAACCTCTCGCATTCAAACGCTGCCTGACCAACCTCATCGACAACGGTGTGAAATACGGTGATGAGGTCATGGTGTATGTCCATGATGGCGAAAAATCACTGGATATCACCCTGATGGACAAAGGCCCTGGCATCCCAGATGAGTTCCTGAAAAAAGTGTTCGACCCTTATTTCCGCTTACATACAGATTTGCACGGTACCGGCCTAGGTTTTGGTATCGCAAAAAATATCATTCGCGCACATGGTGGTGAAATCATTCTTTCCAACCGCAAGGAAGGCGGTCTGCAAATCGACATCGCTTTCCCCAGGACCTGAATTATGAAGAGAATCTCATCGCTGTTTCTGGCATTAAGCCTTTCCTTGCCAGCTTTGGCGCACGACCACAACAACGTTGAGGTACTGCATTGGTGGACAAGTGGTGGCGAAGCTCGCTCAGTTGATACTTTGAAAGAACTCATGAAGCACGAAGGCCACGTATGGAAAGACTTTGCTGTCGCTGGCCGAGCGGGGGAAAGTGCCATCAATACCCTTCGGATACGTGCCCTTTCAGGTAACCCTCCTGATGCAGCCCAAATAAAAGGTCCTGAAATCCAGGAATGGGGAAAGCTGGGATTTCTTGCCAGCTTAGATGACGTAGCCAAACAACAACACTGGAACGAACTGGTACCTCGCCGCGTCAGTGATTACTTGAAAGTGGATGATCATTACGTGGCAGTGCCATTTAACATTCACCGCGTAAACTGGTTATGGGCGAACACAGATGTCTTAAACAAGGTTGGTGTTCAACCACCACAAACACTCGACGACTTCTTTGCTGTTGCCGAGAACATAAAAGCTGCTGGCTACATTCCACTTGCATTAGGTAATGAGCCTTGGCAAGAAACCACGCTGTTTGAACTGATAGCACTGTCAGTGATGGGTACTGAAGCGTTCCATCAAGCCTTTATTGAGCAAGACAGTAATGCATTGACGAGTGAAAAAATGCGCGAAACTCTGAAGGTTTTCCGCAGAATGAAGCAATACACGGATGCAGATGCTCCAGGGCGGAACTGGAGCGATACAACGTCTTTGGTGATCAATGGCAAAGCCGCTATGCAGATGATGGGGGACTGGGCAAAAGGCGAATTCCTCGCAGCAGGAAAAGAAGCAGGAAAGGACTTCCTTTGTATAACAGCCCCCGGAACAGCTAACCAGTTTTCTTTCAACATTGACAGCTTCGTATTCTTCAAAAATGGCGCCTCACAAACAACAGAGTCACAAAAGATGCTGGCTAAACTGATACTTGAACCGGACTTCCAACGCGAATTTAACCTCAGTAAAGGCTCTATACCGGTCCGTGTGGATATCGACATGGAAGGTTTTGATGCCTGCGCGAAAGATTCTATGCAGGCGTTTCTGCGCGCTGCTGCGACAGACAACCTGGTTGCAAGTTTGTCCCACAATATGGCCATTGGCCGAGCATCCCAGTTTGCGCTATTCGATGTGATCAGTCGTTTCTTTAATGACGATAACGTTGATATCGACGAGACCATGCGACATATTCGAGCCGCAGTGCTCGCTGATAAACTCTAATTGTGACTCTATTGCGCCCTTAACTATCTGGGCGCAACTCCCCAATCTGTTGATTCGAGCGTCTCGCTCACAATTCGCATTTTCGACATCGGAAATTAATAATCCTGTCAATTCAATTGTCTATTCTTCATAACGCTTTGTAAGTTGGCGGGAAATCACACATTTTATTTTCGCTTGAAGACACGCAATCTCCGTAGCGCTATAACAAAACCGTAACATTTCGCTCATGTGCTCCACCCTCCCGCTCGAACGAGCGATCTCACTTTCGAAATAGAAAGCCGTTCTGGCATAAAAAAGTTCGTCAGACAAGGAGTAAACCATGAAGCTAGGTCAATTAGCTGCACTCACCTCTGTATCACTGCTGCTGGCATCCCCATCTTACGCTGCAACAGAAATCGAATGGTGGCATGCAATGGGAGGTAATCTCGGTGAAAAGGTCAACGAGATTGCAGATAAGTTTAATGCGAGCCAAAGTGAGTACGTTGCAAAACCGGTTTATAAAGGCAATTAGACAGAAACAATGACTGGCGCTGTCGCCGCTTTACGTGCGAAACAGCAACCGGAGATAGTCCAGGTTAATGGTGACTCAATTGCAAACTCCAACCTTTCCGATAAAGAGCTTTTCATTGGTCTTCGGCCTGAGCACCTGCAAATTGCAGAAAACCCAAAAGACAAACAACTCACCATGAAGGTGACACTGACAGAGTCTTTAGGTGCCGATCTACTGGTGTACGGTACACTCTCCGACTCAAACCAACAAATGACACTTCGCGTTGAAGGTCATGTGGTGGTTGAAGATGGCGCATCGTTACCTCTGACTATCGACACTAAAAACATTCACCTGTTCGATAGAGAAACTGAAAAACGCATCGAAAGCTAACCCCTCTATTTGTCACAATCTGAGCAACAGAGAGATCTCTCGCTTGGATTGTGACAATCCACTAATTCCAGAGAAAATTTTCGTTTTTATTCTTCGGTCGCTAACATTACCATTACGACTATAAAAAATATCTGTAGCGTCAATGCCAAAGAAAGAACGCCACAGAAACAACCTTCGACCAAAAGGATTTAAAAATGCGTCGTTCAGCCCTGATCCTCATTGCCACTTTGGTGCCTGGCATTTCGTTTGCGAAAGACATCGAACAACTGGACAAGCTCTGTGTTAGCCAGAAGTATCACAACTATGTGGATGCTTCGATCACTTGGTACGAAAATCTCGTAGACCTGACCATTAAGAAAGACCCTAAACTGGAAGGCGTTGCGGGTTGGTTCCTTGAAGGTCGCCGTAACCACTTCACGCTTAACGAAGAAGCGTTTGACTACTATCTGGAAAACGACCCAAGCAAACTTAACTTTGATGCCCCTGTGGAATCTTGGTTGAATTTGTCTCAAGAGGACGTAAAGACACTTAGTAGCTCACAAGGCGAACTCGCGGATGCAGCGAAGAAAGTATTCGAATTCCGTCAGGGTAAAGCACACGAAGGTAACTACGATCTTCGCTCTGCCCTCGCCTCTCTGCTCAGCCACCCTAAAGAAATCGATGTACCGTTGACTCAGTTCAACGATGCGATGTTGAAACTGGCCGAAACCAGCTGCGACAAGCAATAACAGCCTCGCGCCAAGCTTTACAAAAGCCACCTAAATGGTTAACACCGATCAGTTAAGGCATTGATCAGTTGAACGATCCTACAGATGGTTAACAATACCCTCAGTACACTAATTGCTGAGGGTATTTTTTATGTTGGCTCACTGGCTGATTGATGTCGATACGTTTGCTGCACCCGAATCAATGGCCCTCTTCCAAAAAGAACTCCCGCTCGAATGGATAGAGCAAGCCCTTGATTCGACCAACAAAGCCAGTATGAGACGGCGTAAGTTACCCGCCGAACTTGTCGTTTGGTTGATTGTCGGTATTGGCTTGTATCGGGATAAACCCATCACGGAAGTTTTAGATAAATTAGACCTCAAGCTTTCCAACCACTTAGGGGATTCTGTTGCACCAAGTGCTATCCCTCAAGCGAGAAAGCGCCTCACCGCCCAACCTTTGGAAGCGCTTTTTAAACTGACAGCAGCCCATTGGACCCAGCAGGAAGATAGCGATGACAAA
The DNA here is from genome assembly GCF_900060185.1 of Grimontia marina. Classification (GTDB taxonomy): domain Bacteria; phylum Pseudomonadota; class Gammaproteobacteria; order Enterobacterales; family Vibrionaceae; genus Enterovibrio; species Enterovibrio marinus. Next base: position 91,851 of record NZ_FIZY01000018.1, read on the forward strand.
TGGTTTGGCCTAAGTTTACTTTCAGTCGACGGCACTCAGTTC